>WRPF01000043.1 GCA_009773335.1 Caulobacteraceae bacterium | reverse complement strand
ACGGTCGCGGCCGCGTCGGCGCACGGCTCGATCTCGGCGTGCGCGCACTCAACATTTTCGCCGCCGTCTGCCGTGGGCAGCGGATGGGCATCTTCGCGGGCTCCGGCGTCGGCAAGTCGGTGCTGCTCTCCATGCTGTCGCGCGGCGCGGAAGCGGACGTCATCGTCATCGGCCTGATCGGCGAACGCGGCCGTGAAGTCCGCGAGTTCATCGAGGACACGCTGGGCGAAGAGGGTCGTCGCCGCGCCGTCGTCGTCGTCGCCACATCGGATGAGCCGGCCGCGCGCCGCAGGCTCGCCGCCGAGCAGGCCTGCGCCGTGGCCGAACACTTTCGCGACGAAGGCAAGGACGTGCTGCTGCTGCTCGACAGCGTGACGCGCTACGCCATGGCCGGCCGCGAGATCGGCCTCGCCGCGGGCGAGCCGCCAACGACGAAAGGCTACACGCCGTCTGTGTTCGCTGATCTGCCGCGCCTGCTGGAGCGCGCGGGGCCCGGGCCTGTCGGCGCCAAAGGCTCCATCACCGGTCTCTTCACCGTGCTCGTCGATGGCGACGACCACAACGAACCCGTCGCCGACGCCGTGCGCGGCATTCTCGACGGCCACATCGTCATGGAGCGCGCGATCGCCGAGCGCGGCCGCTATCCGGCGATCAACGTGCTGAAATCCATCTCGCGCCTCATGCCGATGTGCCATTCGCCGCACGAGAACATGCTGGTGGGTGAAGCGAAGAAGCTGCTGTCGGCCTACACGGACATGGAAGAACTCATCCGCATCGGCGCCTATCGCGCGGGCGCGGACGCAACACTCGACAAGGCGATCGCCCAGCGCCCGGCCATCGAGGCGGTGCTGTCGCAGGGCCGCGATGAACAGAGCAGCATCGGCGACGCGTTCGTGATGCTCGAAGGAGCGCTGCAGTCATGAGCAAGGCCCAATCATGAGCAAGGCGCTGAACACACTCGCGCGTCTGCAACGCGCCCAGATCGACGAGGCCAAGGCTGCGCTTGCCGAGGTGGTCTCGGCGCGTGCGTCGATCGCGGCGCGCCAGATCAGCCTCGAAGCCGAGATCGCCGACGAGCAGCGCATGGCGGCGACGCACGAGGACGCACGTGCCGCCTACGGGAGCTACGCGCCCCGCGTCGTACAGGAAAAGCGTGCCATGGCCGCGACCGATGCACGGCTTGCGGGCGAAGAGGACGCCATCCGCGAGCGGCTGTCGGCCGCCTACATCGAACTGAAGAAGATCGAGCACCTCATGGCCACGCAGGCCGAGCGCGAACGCCTCGCCGAGAACGCGCGCGAGATGGCCTCGCTCGATGAAGCCGCAGCGATGCGCGCCGCGCGACGCAGCTAGCGCGGCGGTCGCGGCGTCGGCATGGGCACGGGCTCGGGGCGCACCGGCTGCGGCGCGTCGGGCGCGGCGCGTGCGGTCTTCGCGGCACGGGCGAGTTGCACGAACTCCGCGCGCCAGCCGAACGGATCTTCCCCGCGCGCGCCCTGCGCCAGTTCGATCACTTGGTCGAAGCCGTACCCGCGATCGAGGTAGGGATCGCCGCGAAGCAGTTGACCGTAGCCCGCGACCGCCGTGGCGAAGCGCGTGGCTTCCGGCGCGCGCGCCAGCGAAGGGGCCGCGTCGCGGTCGGTGATCGGGCGCTCGATAAGTTGCGATTGCGTCGCGCCCGGCGGTTTCCAGCGGATGCGCAGGAAGCCGATCTCGCCTGACGGCGCGGCGGCCGGACGTGGCGACTGGTAACGCAGCGGATCGTTGAGCGTGCGTCCGCCCACGGGCGTCAGTTCGTAGATCGCGGTGACGTTCGCGCCGGCGCCGATTTCGCCGGCATCCACGCGGTCGTTGTTGAAATCCTCGCGGTTCAACATGCGCGTCTCGTAGCCGATGAGGCGATACTCGGCGATGCGGCCCGGATTGAACTCCACCTGGATCTTCACGTCGTCGGCGATCGGCAGGAGCGCTGATTGCGCCTGGTCGTGCAGCACCTTGCGGGCTTCCGCGAGCGTGTCGATGTAGGCGGCCGTGCCGTTTCCCTTTTGCGCGAGGCGCTGCATCAGCGCGTCGTTGTAATTGCCGCCGCCGAAGCCGAGCACGGAGAGATAGATGCCGGTCTCGCGCTTGCGCGAAACGAAGCCTTCGAGTTCAGACGGATTGGTGATGCCGACGTTGAAGTCGCCGTCGGTGGCGATCATGATGCGGTTGACGGCGTTGCGGTTGAAGTTGCGTTCCGCGAGCGTGTAGGCAAGGGCGAGGCCCTGACCACCGGCCGTCGATCCGCCTGCCGACAATTGATCCAGCGCGGCGAGGATTTTTGCCTTTTCCGCGCCGGACGTGGGTTCGAGCACGGCGCCCGCGGAGCCCGCGTAGACGACGATGGAAACCTTGTCGCGCGGACCGAGATCGTCGATCAGCATGCGAAACGCCTGCTTGGCGAGCGGCAGACGATTCGGGCCGTTCATCGAACCCGAGGTATCGATCAGCAGCACGAGATTGAGCGGCGGGCGCTGCGCCGGCGCGATGTCATAGCCCTGCAGGCCGATGTGCAGCAGCGTCTTGCCGTTCGCCCACGGGCTCTGAACCAGCGAGACGGTGGAGGAGAAGGGCTGCGTGCGCGCGGCGGGGAGAGGATAGTCGTAGTCGAAATAGTTGATCAGCTCTTCCACACGCACCGCATCACGCGGCGGGAGATCGCCGCGATTGAGAATGCGCCGGACATTCGAATAGCTCGCGGTGTCGACGTCGATGGAGAAGGTGGAGACCGGATCGGCAGCGACAGATTTCACCGGGTTCGGCGCGGTTTCGCGATAATTCTCTCGGTTTTCCGCTTCCGGATCGTACGGCGGCCGCACGGGCATCGCGCGCCCGTCGGCCATCGCGCCGGCGGCCATGCGACGGCTGATCACGCCTGTCGGCGCATTCTGCAGCAGCGCCTGCGATTGCTCCGGCTTCGGGCTTGGCGGCGCTGTAACCGGAACTTCGGTGAAGACCGGCGGCGGGGGCGGCGCGACGGGTTCTTCCTGCGTCGCCGGCGACGCGCACGCGACAAGTAACGCCGCCGCCAGCGTGAACGCTGCGAGCGGGCGGAAACCGCTGATCATCGTGAACTCCCCTGACTTTATGCCGGGAGCGTCCGCTGCTTTTCCGGCGGCGCGGGGCCCAAAGCGCGGCGGAATGAAGGCGCGGCGCTTTTCAAGTCGTGATGTGTCGTTTTCTCCGCGATTACTTCGCGCGCGTGATCCAGCGATCGATCTGCGCCTCCAGCACCGTCAGCGGGACCGAGCCGTTCAGCAGCACGACGTCGTGGAATGTCTTCAGGTCGAACTTCGGGCCGAGGCCGCGTTGCGCCTTCTCGCGCAGGCGCTCGATCTCGATGCGGCCGATCTCGTAGCCGCAGGCCTGTCCCGGCCAGACCGCGTAGCGCTCCACCTCGCTGGTGACGACGGCGGGATTGTCGCCGGTCACGCCGATGAGGTAGGCGATCGCCTGCTCGCGGTTCCAGCCGTAGGCGTGGATGCCGGTGTCGACCACAAGCCGCGCCGCGCGCCATAGCCGCCAGCGCAGGAAGCCGATCCGCCCGACGGGATCGCTCTCGTAGAGACCCGCCTCGTCGACGAGTTGTTCCGCATAGAGGCCCCAGCCTTCGGCGAAGGCGTTGAAACCGGCGATGCGGCGGATCAGCGGCAGCCGTTCCTGTTCCTGCGCCAGCGCGATCTGGAAGTGATGACCGGGCGCGGCCTCGTGATAGTCCTGCGTCGGCAGGTCGATCTTCGTCATCTGCGCGAGGTCGCGGAGATTGATGTAGTAGACGCCGGGCTGCGCGCCATCGAGGCTCGGCGCTTCGTAGTAGGCGCCGCTCTGCGAGGCCTCCAGCAGCAGCGGCACGCGGCGCACTTCGAGCTTCGCCTTCGGCAGCGTCCCGAACCATTGCGGCGCGCGCGCCATGATCGCCTGCACGCGCCCGTTCACGTCGGCGATGAGCTGCGCGCGGCCTTCGTCGGTGGGCGGATACTGGAAGCGCGGATCGGCGGAGAACTGCGCGAGGCGCTGTCCGGGCGGACCTTCAGTAAGACCCTGCACGCGCAGCGCGCCGTCGAGTTCGCCGAGAAGTTTCTGCACCTGCTTGAGGCCGATGGCGTGGACTTCCTCGGGCGTGAGGCTCGTCGTCGTCTGCTGCGCGAGCGCTGCGGCGTAGTAAGCGCCGCCGTCGCGCAGGTGTCCGACGCCGGCGTCGTGCGCGGCTCCGGGGCGGATCGAGCGCAGGAAACCTGCGGCGCGGATGTGCGCTGGCTGGATCTTCGTCGCGACGATGGTTTCGGCCTGCGCGAGCAGATCGCGCGCGCGCACGACATCGACGACGTTCTGCTTCGGCGCCTCCGCGCCGGGCGGAAGGGGCGAGAGCGGGCCGACGACGGCTTCGAGCTTGCGCTTCAATGCGGTGACGTAGGTGAGGGCTGCCGGCGGGGTCGCGGTCTGCGCGTCCAGCGCCGCCAGCGTGCGGTCGATGACGAAGTCCGGCGGTGTGATTCCGGCGGCGGCGTCGAGGCGCGCGCGCTCGGTCTCGGCGTCGATGGCGAGCGCGACATGGCCGAGACGGGCGACGTAGTCGCGTGCGTCCAGCAGCGTCTTCACCTCGTGGCGGGTGTCCATGAAGTCCGGCAGCGTCAGGAACGCGCTGTCGAGCTGGTTCAGGACGTAGGGCGAAAAGCCGTCCTTGCTGAAACGCCCGAACGTGAATCTGGCGCCGGCGGCGGCCGCGGAGAACTGCGCGCCGAGCACGTCGAAGGTGACCTGGTCGTCGTCGTCGAGCGCGGCGCGGTCGAAGCCGCGCAGCTGGGCGTCGAGGCGCAGCGCCATCGTGCGGCGGCGGTCGAGCGCGATCGCGCTGCGGTCGTCGAGACGCGTCCTGAAGTTGGCGCCGGCGACCTCGACGGGCAGTCCGGCGCGTGTCGCAAGCTCGGGGCTGTCGCGCACGATCTCGCCGGTCGCATCGGCGACGAAGCCGTCGAATGCGGACATGGGTTTTTCCGCCTTGGGCGAGCAGGCGGCGAGCATGAGGGCGATGGTCAGGAGCAGGGCGCGAGTCATATGCAACCGTCTAGCATCAAGTGTGGCAGAGTGGGACCACGCGTCTGAAGACGCGCGGTCCCACACTCTCAATGCGTCGCTACTTCTGTTTCTGCGCCGCGATCCACGCGTCCACGTTCGTTTCCAGCACAGACAGCGGCACGGCGCCGTCGAGCAGGATGCGGTCATGGAAGGCGCGCGCATCGAAGGTCGCGCCAAGCGCGGCCTTCGCCTTGTCGCGCGCGCGATTGATGGTCTGGCGGCCAACCATGTAGGCGCACGCCTGGCCCGGCCACACGATGTAGCGCTCGACCTCGGTGGCGATGGAGGACGGCGTGTTGCCGGTCACCGACACCATGTAGTCGATCGCCTTCTCGCGGCTCCAGCCTTTCGCGTGCAGGCCCGTGTCGACCACGAGCCGCGCCGCGCGGAACGCCATCGACTGCAGATAGCCGAGACGCCCGATGGGGTCGTCCTTGTAGAGGCCCATCTCGTCGGCGATCTGCTCGGAATAGAGCGCCCAGCCTTCGCCGTAGCCGGAGAACCACAGCAGCGAGGAGCGGATCAGCGGAATGCAGTTTGTGGTGCGCGTGTCCGTGCAGTTGGCTTCCTGCGCGATCGAGCCCTGCAGGTGATGGCCCGGAATGCCTTCGTGGTAGGTCAGCGTCGGCAGCGTGAAGCGCGGCCATTCGGCGGTGTTGCGCAGGTTGATGTAGTAGGCGCCGGCGCGCGAACCATCGAGCGCGCCCGTCTGGTAGTAGCCGCCCGGCGCGCCTTCCTCAATCTCCACCGGCACGCGCTTGATTTCAAGGCGTGCTCTGGGAAGCGTGATGAACTGTTCGGGCAGGCGGGCGGTGATGACCTCCACCTGCCGGTTCAGGTCCGCAAGAAGCTGCGTCTTGCCGGCTTCGGTGTTCGGATAGAGCTGGCGCGGATCGGCGGAGATCGCGTTGATGCGCTCCAGCACCGTGCCTTCCGTGTAGCCTTGCGCCTTGAGCAGGTCGTCCATCTGCCTGGTCAGGTCGGCGATCAGGTCGAGACCGGTCTGGTGGATCTCGTCGGGCGACATGTCGGATGTCGTCCACGCCGCGAGCGCGGCCTTGTAGTAGTTTGCGCCGTCGGGCAGCCGCGATACCGACGCATCGGGTTTGGCGCGCGGTTGCAGCGCCGCGATCGTCTCGATCTGGCGGCGCAACGCCGGTTGCACCTTGTCGCGCACGGAGGTGATCGCGCGGCGGGTGAAGTCGGCGGCCTGCACCGGCGTCACGCCTTCGGCGCGGCCCACCCGGCGTTGTAGCGAGCGCACGAGCGTCGTCGCCGGCGCGGGCGCGCCGGCAAGTGCGCGCAGCTGGCTGAGCGTGCGTTCGATGATGTAGGTCGGCGCAATGACGCCGCGCTGGGCGTCGGCCTTCACGCGGGCCGTCTCGTGGTCGAGCGTGACGGCGAAGGCGTCGAGACGGGCGATGTAGTCTTCGGCGTCGGCAGCGGATTTCAGCGCGTGCTGACTGTCGAGGAAATCCGGCACGAACTGGTAGGAGCCGGTGAGCTGGCTGACGACGTATGGCGTCGGCGCGCCGTTGACGCCGAAATTGCCGTAGCCGAAGGCGTTGCCGGCGATGGTGTAGCGCAGGGCGCCGCGCACCACCTCGAAGGAGGTCGCGTCCTGTCCGGCGAGCGCCTTGCGGTCGATGGCGTCGAAGCGGGCGGCGAGGGACTTCGCGAGCGCAGCCTGGCGGGCGAGGCCCTCAGGGGACGCATCCGAAAGGCGGTTGGCGTATTTTCCGCCGGCGATATCCTCGCTCACGCCGAGCGACGTCGCGCCTTCGGGCGATTCCTTCAGGAAGGCGGTCGCGGTTTCGGAGAGCAGCGTCTCCAGTTTGGCCGACGCCTCGACGCGCGCCTTTTCGGTCGCAACCTTGTTGTCGCAACCGGCGACGCCGAGCACGAGCAGCATCGCAACCGCGACGCCCATACGCTTGAACATGAAGGTCTCCCCGGAGAAATCGCGCCGATCAGGACGCGAGCGTCGTCTTGCCGTTCTTGATCACCGTCACGCCCGGGCGTTCCTTCACGGACGCCTCGAACGACACGACGTTTCCGTCCTTCCACATCCGCGTGACGATCGTCTCGCCGGGGAAGACCGGCGACGAGAAGCGCACGTCATGACCGACGATCTTGGTCGGGTCGTAGTCGCAATAGGTCTGCAGCACCGCGCGGCAGGTGATCCCGTAGGTGCACAGGCCGTGCAGGATCGGGCGGTCGAAGCCCGCGGCCTTGGCGAGCGCGGGATCGGCGTGCAGCGGATTGCGGTCTCCCGAGAGCCGGTAGATCAGCGCCTGGTTCGGCATTGTCGCGAGCGCGAGTTCCGCGTCCGGCGCGCGGGTCGGCACATCATGCGGCGCGGGGCCGCCCGAGGAGGGGCCGCCGAAGCCGCCGTCGGCGCGCGCGAAGGTCGAGCCAGTGAGCGTCACCAGCTTCTCGCCCGTCTTCTTGTCGCGGATCACGGTGTCCGAATAGATCACCGCGCCCTTGCCCGGGCCCTTGTCCAGAATATGGGTCACCGCCCAGTCGGCGAGGATCGCAGCGCTGTCGGGCAGGGGCTTGTGGACGACCAGCTTCTGCTCGCCGTGGACCACCATCATGTAGTTGATGCCGATTTCGCCTGTCCTGCCGGCGCCCCATGCGATCACCGTCGCCAGGGTGGGCATGGCGCGCAGGCCGTTCTCGTAGACGAACGGCAGCTCCTTCTGGTTCATCGGATCGCCGCCCAGGCCGATGCCGAGCGCGTACAGCATGGTCTCGCGGTCGCCGTAGCTGAACTCCTGTCCCTCGGCGCGGAGCTTGATGGCCTTTTCGTAGTCGATGGGCATGGTCGACCCTCCCTTAGTCTCCTGGGCGTCCTAGCATGGGCTGGAGGGGTTTCGCGAGAAGTCCGTTTCGGAACCCGCGACGGGTCGGGTCGGGGGCGATTGCGGACTTCGTCTTCGCGCGAAGCCCGCAGCAGTTGCCCCGGCGCGACTTTCGTGGTTCACCCCGCGCGTCGAATCAGTTCGTGCGAGGGAAAACGATGAGCGCCGATAACGCCCTGTCCGGGCAAGTGATGTTCTACCGTCAGCCGGAACCGCTGACGATCGAGAAGCACCGGAACCTGGGCGCCAAGCGGGTGGACCGTCCCTTCGCGTTCCTGGCCCAGGCGCACGTCGTGCCGATCACGGTCAACGAGTTCGGCGTCGCCGCCGGTTCCTATCCGGTGATCTTCGCCGGCGCGGAAAAGACCCCGCTGGCGGTCATGGGCGCGCGCTCCGGCGAGAACGTCTTCATGTCGCCCGTCGGCGACGTGGACCCGGAAGTGTACCTGCCGGCGTTCGTGCGTCGCTATCCGTTCGTGTTCGCCAATGACTCAGGCGGCGACCGCCTGGTGCTGTGCATCGACCGCGCGGCGCCGATGATCGGCGAGAACCCTGAAGTGCCGCTGTTCAACGGCGACCAGCCCTCGCAGTACACGCAGGAGGCCATGGAGTTCTGCAAGGAATTCGAGCGCCATCGCCGGACGACCGACAACTTCATCAAGACGCTCACCGAGATGAACCTCTTCGAGACGAAGACGGTGTCGCTGACCAACCGCAAGCCCGACGGCACGGAAGAGCAGCAGACGGTGGCCGAATACTTCGCCATCGACGAAGACAAGATCACCAACCTGCCGAACGACCAGTTCCTGAAACTGAAGGAAAACGGCATGCTCGGGCCGATCTACGCGCACATGATCTCGCTGCTGCAGTGGCCGAAGATCATCCAGCGCGCGATGTACCGCTTCCAGGCGCAGCAGGACGCCGCCCAGCGCGCGCAAACCCCGCTCGGCTGATCGCCCGGTACTGATCGACGCCAAAACAAAGAGGGGCGGCCCCGCATGGGACCGCCCCTTTTCATTTTATCGTGTCCTGGCATCGCCGGCGGCCGGCGACGACGGGCGCTACATGGCCGAGAGGCGCATCATGCGGCGCAGTTCGTCCGGCTCGCCGTAGGCCCGGCGCTTGCGCGGCTGCTGCGGCTGGAACGCCAGCGACGCGTGGTCCTGGCAGTAGGGGCCCGAGCCCGAGCTGCGGCCGCAGAACGCAAAGCCCGCGTCCGAGGGATCGCCGATCGGCCACTTGCAGACGTCCTCGGAGAGGGTGAGGACAGTCGTCACGCTGCCGTCCTCGGCCTTGAGCGGCTCGAGATGCGGGACAAGCGCGAGATAGGGCGCCGGCGCCATGCGGGGGCGCGCCACCGCGGTCGAGGAGGAAGAGGAGGCGATGCGCGGGCGCGAAACCGGGCGCGGGCGCTTGGCCGGTCGCGAGGGGGTCGCGCGGCCTGCGAGGCCGAGGCGGTGCACCTTGCCGATCACCGCGTTACGGGTCACGCCCGTCAGCTGTTTGGCGATCTGGCTTGCGGACAAGCCCTCGATCCACAATTTCTTGAGTGTTTCCACCCGTTCATCGGTCCAGCCCATCTGGTCAGCCCTTTATGTTGACCCGCCCATCGTGCGGGGAGATTGCGAAATCGCCAGCCAAGCGAGATCGCAACGTGATGGTACCCAATCGGCGAGAGGATACAAGGGATAGTATGTCGCCACTCAAAGTTATTCTACCCATAGCGCGAATCATTCAATCCCTGTTCACAGGCCGCGCGCCCGGCTAGAAGCCTTGGCCCTCAAGGCGGGCGCGCGGTTATTCACCGCCAAGATGGTTAATGATCGATTAATTGGTAAACGGACGATTAATGGCAGATTCCGCCGCTTCCCTCATCGCCCCGCTCCGGGCCAGGCGCTACTCGGGCATGAACTGGGTGGGTCTACGGACGCTTTTCGAGCGCGAGATCCGGCGATTCCTGAAGGTCTCGGCACAGACCCTGATCGCCCCGCTGATCACCACCATCCTCTACATCTCGGTCTTCGCGCTGGCCCTCGGCGGGCGGGGCGCGCCCATCGGCGGGGTCGCCTACATCGATTTCCTCGCCCCCGGCCTGATCATGATGGGGGTCATCAACAACGCCTTCCAGAACGCGTCCTCGTCGCTGATCATCGCCAAGATCCAGGGCAACTCGGTGGACTTCCTGATGCCGCCGCTCTCGGCTCTTGAGCTGACCATCGCCTTCATCGGCGGCGCGGCGGCGCGGGGGATCATCGTCGGCCTCGCCTCGCTTGTCGCCATCGCACCGTTCGCCGACCTCGCGCCCGACCACTGGTGGGCGGTGCTGCTGTTCATCGCCGCGGCGTCCGTGATCTTCGGCGCCATCGGCCTTCTCGGCGGTGTCTGGGCCGACAAGTTCGACCACCTCGCGGCGGTCACCAACTTCATCATCACGCCGCTGACGTTTCTCTCCGGCACATTCTACTCGATCAACCGCCTGCCGGAGCCCATCCGCGATGTGGCGCACTACAACCCGGTGTTCCTGCTGATCGACGGTTTCCGGTACGGCTTCATCGGCCATGCCGACGGGCCGATCGTCTGGGCGGCGGCGGTGAGCGTGGCGCTCGCCGCGATCCTGTCGACGGCCTGCTGGGCGCTGATCAAGTCCGGGTGGCGGCTGAAGGCCTGAGGCGAGCGGTCACGTATGGTCGGGGACATGGATGCATCGCGCGACGACATCATGGCGAATGCACGCCGCGCCCTCGATGGGTCATCGGACGCATCGTTGCTCGAAGCCATTGCGCAGCTGGAACACGCCGCCGCGCTGGGCTGCGGGGAAGCGGTGGCGCGGCAGGCGGGTCTGCTTGCGGCGGGCGTGCATCAGCGGCCCGACTGGGATCGCAGTGTCGATCTGCTGCAACGTGCGGCGGAACTCGGGTACGCGCCGGCGCTGACGGAGCTGCGCCTCATGGCGGGCGACGCGGAGCCGGGCGCCGCGCCGGCGGCGCTGCGTAGCCGCATCGATATTCGCGAGCTGGTGCGGCCGCGCCCTGCACAGACAGCGAAATCGGCGCCCCGCATCCGCATCGTTCCCGCGCTGTTTTCGGCGCCCGAGTGCCGCTGGCTGATCTCGCGCGCGCAGAGCCGTCTCGCGCCGGCGGCCGTCTACGACAACGCGATGGCGGGCGCTGTCGTCATCGACGAACGGTCAAATAGCGAGGCGGCGTTCGGTCTCGCACATCTCGACGTCATGCTCATCTTTCTACGCACGCGCATCGCGCACTCCATCGGCGCCCCCAGCCACCACCTCGAGCAAGCGAGCGTGCTGCACTACGCCGTTGGCCAGCAGTTCGCGCCGCACTTCGACTATCTCGACCCGGCGATGCCCGGGCAGGCCGTTGATCTCGCGCGTCGCGGACAGCGGGTCGCCACCGCACTCGTCTATCTCAACGATGGCTATGACGGCGGTGAGACGGATTTTCCGAGGCTTGGCTGGCGGTACAGGGGCGCGCCCGGGGACGCACTTGTTTTCGACAACGTGGACCGCACGCTCACCCCCGACCCGCGCACCTATCACGCCGGCCTTGCGCCGACGCGTGGTGAGAAATGGCTCCTCTCCCAATGGGTGCGGGATCGGCCGGCGGCGTGACCCGTTTTCCCCATCGTTCGCGCCTGACCGTTCGCAGGCACAACGAAAGGGAACGATCGTGACAGAGCAAGCGGATTCAGTGGAGTTCCGGCTGTGCGTCAAGAAGGCTGGCGAAATCTTCGGCTTCGCCGCCTGGCTCTCGCTGGCGGCGGCGGCGATTGGCTTCCTTCTAGGTGGCGGCACGGCGGCTCCCTTACAAGCTGCATGCTGGGCTGTCGGCGCGGCGGCGGCGAACTGGGCGCTCATGTGGCTTGCGATGCGCAGGACCCAACGGGATCGTTCGGTGCAGGTGCGGATCGACAGGTTTGGCATCGCCGTCCCGAAACAGACCACGCTTCCAATCCCATGGGCTGCAATACGCGTGGTGAAGTTTCTGGAGACCCGGCGTCAGGCGCCGTTCATGGCGATCAGGATCGACGACTATCGCCGTTTCGGTCTGAAGGGGTTTTACGCACTCCTCGCGCCACTCAACAACGCGGTCTACGGCGCAGTCATGGTCAATGTGGACGAGCTTGAAGGTGATCCGGCGGAAGCCCTCGCCGCGATCCAGCGCTTCTCGCCGACGACGGCGACGGACTATCGGTTGTGAGTCCGGTGGTGCTGTGGCCGGTTTCCAAGGATTAACCAAATAGCTAGGGTTGTCTTGCCAGTCTGGCCGCTTCGTTCGTTCCGGCAGAAGCCGCCTCGCAGGACACTCCCATGAGCGCCCGTCTCATCTCGGTCATCAACATGAAGGGGGGCGTGGGCAAGTCCACGACCACCATCGGCCTCGCTGAAACCCTTGCGGTGCATCACAAGGCCCGCGTGCTGGTCATCGACCTCGATCCCCAGACCAACGCCTCGATCATGCTGGCGGGCCCCGACAAGTGGAACCAGCTGCGCGAGGACGAGCGCACCCTCGACTTCTACTTCGAGGCTTATGCCCTGCAGATGAAGCCGAAGCCCTTCAAGAGCCTCGTGGAGACCAAGGTCTCCGACCTCAAGGGCCGCCCCGACATCGCGCTCGTGGCGTCCGCGCCCGAGTTCCGCACCGTCGAACGCGACATGATCGAAGCGTTCGTGAAGCGCCAGTTCCACATCGACGCGATCCAGAAATGGATATGTGAGCGCTTCGCGCAGGGCTTCCGCACCGTGCTGAAGGACTTCGACTACATCCTCGTGGATTGTCCGCCGGGCATTTCGCTGTTCGCGGAAGCGGCGCTCATTGCAGCGGATGCGATCGTCGTGCCGTCGATCCCCGACTACGTCTCGCGCCTCGGTCTCATCACCTTCAGGAAGCGGGCGCTGCGCATGATCAACGAGAAGCGCGGCGGTCAATCGCTCTTGATGGTCCTCGCGACAAAGTACGAGGACGACATGGCGCTGCACCGCTCGGAAGCGGCGCTTTTGAAGGAAAATCTGGGCTCCGCGATGTTCGACGTGCGCATCCCGCAGATCCAGGACATCGCGCGCGCGGCCGAATGGTCCGACACGCCGCGCACCTTCGAGCAGAAGTACGGCGAGGGCGCAGGCATCATCCGCGCGCTCGGCGACGAGTTCCTGGCCAAAGTGGCGCTGGCGCCGGCGCTATGAGCCTGAACAAGTCCCTCAATCGCCTGTTCGACGAAATTCGCCGCGAAGCCAAGCGCAATCCCGATTTCGCCGACCGCCTCGACGCGATCTTCCGCGTGCACGAGAGCGCGCGCGATGTGCCGGAGGAGGCGGTCGAAGCGGAACGCGCGGCGTCTATCGATGAAGGGGAGCGCGCGCCTTCAGGCGCGCAGGTGGAAAGCGTGAAGGGCGGGCCAGAAGGCCCGCGCTCCCCGGACCTCAACCCCGTCGCCTTCTTCACCCGCGAAGGCGCTGACGCGCTCAAGGTCGCGCTGACGAAATTCACCAGGCCCGCGCTCGAACACCTCGTCAGCGAACACAATCTCGATCCCGCCGGCGCCGCCACGGGCCTGCCGAAACCGGCGCTCGTCGATCACATCATCGCCCAGGCCCAGAAGCGCGTGGAGCGCGACCGGAAGCTGTTCGATTACTAGGCCGGCGTGACGATAGGGAAGGCGTTCGCGTCGCAGGGCGCTTGGCATTGCCGGGCGGGCCGGTCGCCGCTATCCCAGCGCATCAATCTTGCGTCCATGAGCTGAAAAACACCGATGTTCGGGAAAATTCTGATCGCCAACCGGGGCGAAGTCGCCGTCCGCATCATCAAGACCGCCCGCCGCATGGGCATCAAGACAGTGGTCGTCTACTCCGAGGCCGACCGGGACTCGATGGCCGTGGAGATGGCCGACGAGAAGGTCTTCATCGGGCCGCCGCCCGCCGCGCAATCCTATCTCGTGATCGACAAGATCATCGACGCCGTGCGCCAGACGGGCGCCGAAGCGGTGCATCCGGGCTTCGGCTTTCTTTCGGAGAAGGTCGAGTTCGCCGAACGGCTCGCGAGCGAGAAGATCGTCTTCATCGGCCCCAATCCGCGCGCGATCTTCGCGATGGGCGACAAGATTGAATCCAAGCGCACCGCAGGCGCGGCCAATGTCTCCACCGTGCCCGGCTTCATCGGCGAGATCGAAGGCGTGAAGCACGCCGTGCAGATCGCCGAGGAGATCGGCTATCCGGTGATGATCAAGGCGTCGGCCGGCGGCGGCGGCAAAGGCATCCGCATCGCGGAAAACAGGAAGGAAGTCGAAGAGGGCTTTCCCGCCGTCGTCGCGGAAGCGAAAGGCGCCTTCGGCGACGACCGCGTGTTCATCGAGAAGTTCATCCTCGCGCCGCGCCACATCGAGATCCAGGTGCTCGGCGACAAGCACGGCAATGTCGTGCATCTCTTCGAGCGCGAATGCTCCATCCAGCGGCGCAACCAGAAGGTCATCGAGGAAGCGCCGTCGCCGCTGCTCGACGCGAAGACGCGCGCGGAAATGGGCGCGCAGGCTGTCGCCCTCGCCAAGGCCGTGAACTACGACAGCGCCGGCACAGTGGAGTTTGTCGCGTCCGGCGCCGACAAGAGCTTCTACTTCCTCGAGATGAACACGCGGCTTCAGGTCGAACACCCGGTGACGGAAGCGATCACCGGCCTCGATCTCGTCGAGCAGATGTTCCGCGTGGCGGCGGGGGAGAAGCTTTCCTTCGCGCAGAAGGATCTCAAGATCGGCGGCTGGGCCATCGAGAGCCGCATCTACGCGGAAGATCCGTACCGCAACTTCCTGCCGTCGATCGGGCGCCTCAAGCGCTACCGCCCTCCGGTTGAGGGCAAGTTCGGAACCGTCACCGTGCGCAATGACGCGGGCGTGCGCGAAGGCGACGAGATCTCGATGTTCTACGATCCGATGATCGCGAAGCTCGTCACCCACGCGCCGACGCGGCTTGAAGCCATCGACGCGCAGGCGCGCGCGCTCGACGGCTTCCTCATCGAAGGCATCCAGGATAACGTGCCGTTCCTCGGCGCGGTGATGGACGAAAAGACCTTTCGTTCCGGCACGTTCACCACCGCCTACATCAAGCAGCAGTTCCCCGAGGGCTTCAACGGCACAGCGCCGACGCCTGACCAGCGCGCGTTGCTCGCCTCGTGCGCCGCGTTCGCGCAGGCGCTCATGACGGCGCGCGAACACCAGATTTCAGGACAGATCAGCGGCCACAAGGTCGACGCGACCGCAGAGCGCGTCGTGATCTTCGGCGAGGAGACTGTGCCGGTCACGGTCACGCTGACGGAAGACGGCGCCAACATCGCGCTCAACGGCGGTCGCGAGGCGCGTCTGCAGACGACGTGGCGTCCCGGCCAGCCGGTGATGGAAGGCCGCTTCGGCAAGGAGCCGTTCGCGGTGAAGATCGCGCCGCGTCCGGAAGGTTTCCGGCTGCGCCTGCGCGGCGTCACCGCCACGCTCATCGTTACCAGCCCGCGCGCCGCCGCACTGCACAAGCTCATCCCGCCGAAACAGCCGGCCGATACGTCGAAGATGATCGTCTCGCCGATGCCAGGGCTCGTCGTTGGCGTCGATGTGGTCGCCGGTCAGGAAGTCAAATCCGGCGAGGGCGTGGCCATCGTCGAGGCGATGAAGATGCAGAACATCATCCGCGCCGAACGCGATGGCGTGGTGGCGAAGGTGAATGTCGCCGCCGGCGCCAGCGTCGCGGCCGACGAAGTCTTGATTGAGCTGGCGTAGGGCCGGACCGATGCGGACTGGGCGCTGCATCACCGCAATCTTGTCAGCGACGGTCCTTTCGGCGGCGCGGTGCTGGGCGTCGGCACGGGCTGCCCGGAAGAACGCGCGGCTGCGAGCGCGAGCGGGCTCTACACGCGCAACGCCATACGCGGCGCGCAGTATTCTCTGCCGGAATATCTCACGCGTGCGGCTGGCCAGCCGCTCGGCGGCGAACGCACGCGCAATCTCATCGCCGCCATGCGCATCGCGGAAGGGGCGCTGATGCCGGAGCAACGCGCGGACCTGCAACGCGACGTGATCTGCGTGCGCGAGCCTCCCGAAGTGCGCGCCTACTTCGGTTCTTCGTCGGGCTTCTTGGCGACGTGTTTCATCAGCTGACGGCGGAAGAAATCCTGCGTCGCGTCGGGCTGGGCGGTCATCAGCTCGTCGTAGAAGAAGTCGCCATGGGCGTCGGCGGAACTCTTGGGCAGCGGCTTGCGGGCGCGCTTCACGGGCGCTTCCGGCTTCGGGGCGATCGTGACTTTCGGGGACTTCGGGTCTGTCATGGCGTCAGTTCGATCCTGTCCGGTGTCCAGAATTGGACATCGCCGCGGCAAAGGCGCCCCGGATTGTGGATATCAAGCCAGCGGGTCCGCCGGCTCCACCGGGCCGAACACCTCCACGAAGGCGTCCTGCAGGGCCCGGTCCGCGTCCGCCATTGTCACCGGAAGCCCGAGATCGACGAGACTGGTGACACCGTGGGCGCGAATACCGCACGGCACTATTCCCTCGAAATGGGAAAGATCCGGTTCCACGTTGAGCGAAATGCCGTGGAAACTCGCCCAGCGGCGGACTTTCACCCCGATGGCGGCGATCTTGTCCTCCTGGACATGCCCCGGCGTGCGGCGCTGCACCCAGACGCCGACCCGCCCGTCGCGGACCTCGCCGGCGACGTTGAAGCGGTCGAGCGCGGCGATGATCCAGCCCTCCAGGTCGCGGACGTATCCCCGGACGTCGCGACCGCGCTTCGTCAGGTCGAGCATCACATAGGCCACCCGCTGGCCGGGGCCGTGGTAGGTGTACTGGCCGCCGCGGGCCGTGCGGTGCACGGGAAAACGGGCGGGCTGGAGCAGGTCCTCGGCCTTGGCGCTCACGCCCGCCGTGTAGAGCGCGGGGTGCTCCAGCAGCCAGACGATCTCGCGCGCCTGCCCCGCAGCGATGGCCGCCGCCCGGGCCTCCATGGCGGCCACGGCGACCGGGTAATCCACCGGCCTGGGCGAAATGGCCCATCCGATCGGCGCGACTGTCACGGGCTTCAACCCTTCCTTGGTGATTTGGGGCGTTCAACTGCCCCCTGCAGATAAGAGGCGTCCGTGTACGTTAAAAGTCAGGTCCACAATGTTGGTATCGAGCTGACGGTCATTCTGGGCCGCTGCCAGCTGCCGATGCACCAGCTCCTGAAGATGGGCCGGGGCGCAATCATTCCCCTCGGGACCGGGGAAAACGAGCAGGTCTGGATTCTTGCCAACAACCACCCCATCGCCCGCGGCGAGATCGTCATCGACGGCGAGCGCCTGACGGTCATGATCACCGAGCCCGCCGACGTCCACGAGTACAACGCAGCCGCCTGACCGCTCGGCGCTGCTCCCGGGCTTCCCCCGGCGCGGCCGGGACACTACGATCCGTTCCGCACAAATCAGGAGCTGAGCTTGGATCCGCAGGAACGCGCCCGCGTCGAGGCCTACATGAAATCACGGTTCGGGACGCAGAAGCTGTCGATCCGCGCCCGGCCGCAGAAGAAGGATTCCGCCGAGGTCTATATCGGCGAGGAGTTCGCCGGCGTCCTCTCGCGCGACGACGAGGACGGCGAGCTCTGCTGGCACTTCACGATGACCATCCTTGAGGGCGACCTCGACGAGTAGTCTTTCCTTCCGCGCCCGCCTGGCTAACGTCGGGGCTAACGGAGGAAACTTATGAACATCCAGAACCTGTTTTCGCTTGAGGGCCGCGTGGCGCTGGTCACGGGAGGCTCGCGCGGCATCGGCAGGATGATCGCGGAAGGCTTCGTGAAAAGCGGCGCGAAGGTCTACGTCTCGTCGAGAAAGGCGGCGGCGTGCGACGAGACGGCGGCGGAGCTTTCGGCATATGGGCAGTGCCTTTCGCTGCCGCAAGACGTGTCCACCGTGGCAGGCTGCGATGAACTGGCGGCGAAGTTCGCGCGCCTCGAACCGAAGCTCGACATCCTCGTGAACAACGCCGGCGCTGCATGGTCGGCGCCGTTCGACGAATTTCCCGAAAGCGGCTGGGACAAGGTCATGGACCTCAATCTCAAGTCGCCGTTCTTTCTCACGAAAGCGCTGCACGGCGCGCTGAAAGCCGGCGCAAAGGATCGCCATGCGAAGGTGATCAACATCGCCTCCATCGACGGCATCCGTCTCAATCCGTGGGAGACGTATTCGTATCACGCCTCCAAGTCCGGCCTCATCTACCTCACGCGCCGCATCGCCGCGACGCTTGTCGAGGACGGCATCCTCGTCAACGCCATCGCGCCCGGCGCCTTCGCGTCGGAGATGAACCGCACCGCGCGCGACCATGGCGAGGCGGTGGCGAAAGCTATCCCGACCAGGCGCATCGGCGCGCCGGAAGACATGGCGGCCGCCGCGATCTACCTCGCCTCGCGCGCGGGCGACTACGTGGTCGGCGAGACCATCGCCGTCGACGGCGGCGTTGCGTTCGCGAGCATCGGCGGGCCGTCGCCCTCGTAATGGCGCTTCCCCGTCGCGCGGCGGCGTGGCATGGCGTGGCGGGACCAGCGGGAGAACCATCATGCGCGCATTAGTCATCGCCTTCGCCACCGTCGCCGCGTTCGGCCTCGCGGCCTGCGGCCAGCCGAAGACCGACGCGCCCGATGCGACCGAAGTCACCGAACCCGTGCCCATGCCTGAAGCGCGCTTTGCGCCGATGGGCCTGGAGCGCGCGGCGCTCTGCACGTCTGCGCTCGAAGCCTTCAAGGGCCTCGGCACGACCAAGCCGCCCGGCGCCATGACCATCGCCGACTACGGCGAACGCGCGCCGCTGCTCGGCCTGCGCGGCATGGAGCTCGAGCTCGCCGACAGGGACGCCTTCAAGACCGCCCGCGCGAGCGCCGACGAAGCCTGGAAGGACAAGACGCCGGCCGACATCGAAGCCGCCACCGTCGCGTGCCTCGAGGAGATCAAGGGCTAGGTTTCGCGCGCCAGCGTTTCAGCTTGGTGAGGATGTCCACATAGCGCTGTGCGACGCGCGACCAGCGTTCCGCCTCGGCGAGCTTGCCGGCGCGGATCGCGTTGCACGCGGCGAAGTTGGATTTCATCACGAGGTCGAGCATTTCGTTTTCCATGGCGTGTCTCCTTTGTTGATGCGTGTTGACGGTGTCGGCGATGAGGACCGCCGGCGCCCTCGCCGGCAAAGTGGATCGTCCTGAAGGACTGTCGCTCGCTGGAACACCGATGCCGGCGAGGGCGCCGGCGGTCCCACTCGCGTGCGTCCGCGTCCGCACGGAACATCGGTTCCTGCAGCTTCGCTCAGTCGCCCTCGCAAGTGGAGGGCTTCCTCGTTTCCGCCCTCCTCGACGGAGGGCGGGGGACGCGGGCGCGGCCCGCTTGAAATGCACCGCTTGCGCAGTGCGATAGAGTTGCGAGCCTCGCCCGCGTCCCCGCAATCGTTTTCCGCAAGCATGGCCACGGGGTGGTTCCTCACACCCTTGGGCCAGTGGGCCTGCGACGTGCGGGCCGGCGCTGTTCATCGCCGGTCCCCGGACCCCCGCAGCTTGTTCCGGGACGTACGTCCCGGACCGCGAGCTATCCCACGCTCGATCACGTGGCATCCGCGCCGTTGAACAGATGTACCGGCTGCCCTCCATGCGGATGCGATGAAAGGAGTTTAGATCGGCCGGGAGTCCGGTCGGATAGATTCATGTGCGTTTGTTGGCGGCCAAGGGCCGGAGCGCCGAAAGTTGCGGTGACGCGGGGAATCTGTCCCCCAATTTCGCGGCGTCCGGCTCAACACCTCGCCCCCGCGAGGGGGAGAGGTCGAGCGCAGCGAGGGTGAGGGGCGGTGCGCAGGATGAAGCGCGGCGCCGACATCAAACTCGATTTGCCCGACGCCCCCTCATCCGGCCTCCGGCCACCTTCTCCCCCTCGCGGGGGGAGAAGGGAAAGGGCGAGCACAACGTGATGTAGGTGGGCCTGGTGAAGTTCATCCTGCAGGCGTGGCTCCTGAAGACTGTGCGTGGGGTGCAGAGCCCGGCTTGATATTCCTCAGGTTCGAGAACGCGCGTGGTTTTGGGGGCGAGAGAGTCAGAAAAAGGGAAAAGTTTCCCAGTATTCCGCTAAAGACGGGCACGATGAGTCCCCGATTCTACGGATTCGTTAGGCCAAAGCGTGCTGAATTCACAGCCCGTCAAGCCGTTAGAGCGTTGACTTTGAGCATGCGCCTACGCAAATGATTCGTTGTGGATTGGAGCAGTCAAACATGAAAGTCGAGGCCTTGCTGAGCGCCATCGCTTTCAAAGAGGGCGATGCTTGGATCATCCAAGGTATCGAACACGACATCTGTGCGCACGCTTGGGACCCGGCTGACGTGCCGGAGGCGTTCGTCCGTGCTGTGGTTGAATCGATGTGTATCGCCGAACATCTCGGAAAGCAGGGGCTAGAGAGCATAAAGCCAGCTCCCGAACGGTTTCGGGAAATGTTCAGACTAGCTCGTACCAAGGTTGTTCCCGTTGATGACGAGACAACCGCACGACTCCCTGTTAGGGGCTTGGATATTCGCTTCGCGCTGAGTGAAGCCCACGCCTAAAGGGTAACGTGAAGATACCGCCTCCGCGGAAGACAGTTGGCGAACTCAAGACGATCTTCGTCATGATGGGGTGTGAGCTTCGGGAACTGCCGGGCCTCCTCGTCGATGAAGGCGGCTCTCCGAGAAAAATATCTTATCTTTTCAACCCAGAGAACGGGGCGTTCGTATCGCTTTCGGATTTTTCTGACGATGAGGAAATTCCTTGGGGAGTGGTTCATGGATGGGAGCGGCGCTTGGGAATTGACCCGATTCCAAAGGGCTCACCAAACTGAACTCTACGGCATGTTTGCCAAGTGAAGGACCCCGAATCACCCCACAAACCGCGCCAGTCCCTCCGCAATCGCCTCGTCCACCTGGACGTCGCGCACCTGCAGCGGCCGCGTCAGCCGCAACCCCGCCATGCTGCGCGCGCGTGACAGCGCCACATACGTCTGCCCCGCCGCGAACGCGCCGCGTCCGAGGTCCACTTCCACCGCATCCAGCGTCATGCCCTGCGCCTTGTGGATCGTGATGGCCCATGCGGCGGCGAGAGGAAACTGCACGTAACGCCATTCCTCCTTCACGCTCATGTCCTGCGCCTTTTCATCCCACTGCCAGCGCGTCTGCGGCCAGGTGGAGCGCGGCACGTCGACTTCATCGCCCGCATCAATCGCCACGCGCACCACGTCTTCCTCGATGTCGATCACCTGTCCGAGCGTGCCGTTCACCCAGCGCCCGCCGGGATCGTTCTGCGTGAAGATCACGCGCGCGCCGCGCTTCAGCGCCAATGTCATCGGCGCCGGGAGACGATCATTGGGGATGCCGTTCTTCGGCAGATCGCCCTTGAAGCCGCCCTCGAACACCTTCGGATCGCCCGGCAATGCATTGAGTCCGCGCAGGTTGTAGGCGTCCGCCACCGCGTTCGTCGCGCACAGCAGCACGGGACGCACCGGCAACGGCGGCGCGTCGCAGCACGCGCCGTTCAGTTCCTCCAGCGCCTCGCGCACGTTGGAACGGTCGCGGATGGATTGCAGCAGGTCGATGAAGTGCGCGTCTGTCTGGCGGCGCATGGCGGTGAGCTCGAAGGCGGACACCTCCGCGTCTTTCAGCGCATGCGCGGAGAAGGCGAAGGGCGAGGCGTAGCCCGCCTCTTCCATCAGCCGCCCCTCGTCGCCGCGCACCACGGGCGGCAGCTGGTAGAAATCGCCCACAAGAAGCATCTGCACGCCGCCGAACGGCTTCACGCTTTTGCGCGCCGCGCGCAGGTGGCTGTCCATCGCATCGAGCGTGTCGGCGCGCAGCATCGAGATTTCATCGACGACGATGCGCGAGAGGCGGCGCACATTCTGCGTGAAGAACCAGTTCGGCTTTTCCTTGAACCCGATCAGCAGGCGCGGCGGGAAGCCGAAGAAGGAATGCACCGTCTGGCCGCCGATGTTCATCGCCGCCAGGCCCGTGGGCGCCAGCACCACCTGCGGGCGGTGATTGTCCTCGGCGATGAGGGTGCGGATGAAGTGGCTCTTGCCCGTGCCGGCGCGGCCGGTGAGCAGCACCACGGGGTCGCGGGCCTCGAGGGCAGCGCGGGCCGCTTCTGCGGCGGGGTCGGCGGGGAGGAGACTCATCGGTCAGCTGTGTAGAGGTGTTCGGCGCGCAGGGCACATCTTCAGCGGTCGCGCCGTGCTTCCCCGCGAGGGGAAGCTGTCGCGCCGAAGGCGTGACTGATGGGGCGGTAAGCTGGCGCTCAGGAGGGAGCCGCCGCCCCATCCGTCGTTCGCTTTGCGAACGCCACCTTCCCCTCTCGGGGAAGGACGGTTCTCGCTGGATCCATTCTTGCCGCACCGCACACAAGGCCCTAATCCCGCGCCATGACCGCCATCCAGACCCTCATCGACACGCTTTCCCTCGAACCCATCGAAGTGAACCTCTTCCGGGGCCAGACCCCCGCCGACGAGCGCGAGCGCGACCGGATCTTCGGCGGGCAGGTCATCGCCCAGGCGCTGATGGCCGCCTACCGCACCATCGAAGGCCGCGCGTGCCATTCGCTGCAGTGCTACTTCATCCGTCCGGGCGATCCCAAGGCGCCGGTGCTCTACCAGGTCGAGCGCTCGCGGGACGGGCGCTCCTTCGCCACCCGGCGGGTGATCGCGATCCAGCACGGCGAGCAGATCTTCAATCTCGCGGCCTCGTTCCATGTTCATGAGGAGGGCTACGAGCACGCCGCGCCCATGCCGGAGGCGCCCGCGCCGGAAACCGCGCAGACCGACCAGGAGCGCTTCGCGCCGTACGTGGCGACGATGCCGGCCGCCTTCGCGGAATCCATGGCGCGCGACCGCGCGATCGAAGTGCGGCGCGTCGATCCCAACAATCCGCTCAAGCCGGAAAAGAAACCGCCGCATCAGCAGGTCTGGTTCCGCGCGGTGGCGGATGTGGGGGAGTCGGTCGCGCTCAACCAGTGCATGATGGCCTATGCCACGGATATGTCGCTGCTCGACACCTGCGCGCGCCCGCACGGCGTGAGCTGGCTCACGGGCGTGCAGATGGCGAGCCTCGACCACATCATCTGGTTCCACCGCCCCTCGCGCGCGCACCAGTGGCATCTCTACGATCAGGATTCGCCCAGCGCCTCGGGCGCCCGCGGCTTCAACCGCGGCGCGATCTACCTCGAAGACGGCACGCTGGTGGCCAGCGTCGCGCAGGAAGGGCTGATCCGGCCGATGCGGAAGACGTGAGCCGGAAACTGTTGTCGGGCCGGAAACGTATCCCGTGTAGCGTGACGCCACGCGAAGGGGATCGATAGCTCGTGCGGCCGGACTTCAAGCGCATCGCCTACGTCCTGCTCGCCCTCGGGATCATCCTGTGGGGGGTGCAGTTCAGCCTGCGTGCGGCGCCCGGCGCTCCGAAAGCGCCGCCGGAACTGCCGGACGTGCTGGGCGCGTTCGGCGACGACGCGCCGGTGACGACTGCCGAAGACTGGCTTGCGCGTCGGGCGCCGATCCTGCGCGGCGCGTTCACGCGGCTGATTTACGGCGAACAGCCGAAGACCGTGGCGCCGGTGGTCAGCGCGCGCCGCGTCATCGACGAGAAGGCCTTCAAGGGACTGGCGCGCATCGAGGAGTGGACGCTCGATGTGCCGCTCGCGCACGATCCGGTGCGCTTCCACGCGCTCGTCGTCACGCCGCGTCACGCCAAGGGTCCCGCGCCCGTGGTGATCGCGACGAATTTCTGCGGCAACCGCGCGGCGCTCGCCGGCCGCTACAAGACCGTGGACCGCCCCGCATGGGCGCCGGCGCGCTGCCGCACGCCGCTCCAGCAGTGGGCGGCGGAAACGCTGCACGGCGACGACATCATCGCGCCGCCCTTCGCGATGCTCGCAAAGGCGGGCTATGCGGTGATCTCGTTCTTTCCCGGCGAGATCGTCGAGGATGACAGGCGGCTGTCGCAGGCGTCGCTCATCGCGCTGTCGGCGGACATGGACGAAAGCCAGCCGCGCGCCGGCGCGCTCGCGGCGTGGGCCTGGGGCTATTCGCGCGCAATGGATGCAGCGAGCGCGGATCCGAAGTTCGACGCCCGGCGCATCGCGCTGTGGGGCCACTCGCGCTTCGGCAAGGCGGCGCTTCTGGCGGCGGCGTTCGACCAGCGCGCGGCGGCGGTGATCGCCATCCAGTCCGGCACCTTCGGCGCCACGCTCTCGCAGACCACGCGCGGGGAATCCATCGACGCGATCACCCGGCAATTCCCCTACTGGTTCTCGCCCGCGCTGGCGGAGTCGGCGACGCGCGCCGAGCTTCCGCTCGACCAGCACCTCCTGATCGCACTCATCGCGCCGCGTCCGATCCTGCTCGGCGGCGCGCGGATGGACCGCTGGTCCGATGCCGGCAACGCGTTCGTCGCGGCGGAGGCGGCAAACCCCGTCTACGCCCTGTTTGACCGGGAAGGCGTCGCCCAACCCACGCCGTCACGCACGGACCTCTCAGGCGATATCGCCATGTTCATCCGCCCCGGCGGCCACGGCGTGCGCCCGCGCGACTGGCGCGAGACGATCGCGTTTCTCAACACGCATTTCCAAGTGGAAGCACCCCGCCCAAACCCATAGTAAACCCACAGTTTGACATGGACGGGGGTTTGGCATCTTGTTCAAGTCAGGAATCAGAGGCCGAAGAGAGCGCCTGCCATGTATCCAGAGCGTGGGGGAAAGGTAGAAAAGCAGCCCCAGGGCTACGGGGCGTTTCTCCCGTCGCCGTTGCCTCCCAAGGACCCAAAGTTAATCATGGATCCTGAGCTTGTGCGGCTTCTTTCCGATGCTGACCGAGCTGTTGCAGAACTCAAGGGGGCGGCGCGTACGCTACCAAATCCGGACCTCTTTGTGGCGATGTACGTTCGTAAGGAGGCGGTGCTTTCCAGTCAGATCGAGGGCACGCAAAGTTCGCTGGACGATGTCCTTCGCGCTGAGGCGCGCATTGCGGACCACGGGGGGCGGACAGACGTCGGTGAGGTGCTGAACTACATAAGTGCGTTGAATCACGGACTGCAACTTCTCGAAGAACTCCCAGTGTCCGGTCGGTTAATGCGCTCGATTCACGAGCGCTTGATGCAGGACGTTCGCGGTGGAGACAAAAGGCCGGGAGAGTATCGCAACGGTCAGGTCCATATCGGCCCTGCGGGAGCAGGCTTGACCGAGGCGACCTTCGTTCCGCCGCCTTGGCAACATGTGCCAGACGCAATGGCAGACCTTGAACGCTTCATAAACGATGACAGCGAGTTTCCTCCTCTGATCCGCATTGGCCTGGCTCATTCGCAATTTGAGACTGTTCACCCGTTTCACGATGGAAACGGGCGTACAGGCCGGCTTCTGATCACATTCCTGCTCTGTAAGGAACGGCTGCTCGACCGGCCAGTTCTCTATCTTTCTCACTTCTTGAAAGCGCATAGAAACGAATACTACGAAGCGCTTCAAGGCACCCGGAACAATGGCGACTACGAAGGTTGGCTGAAGTTTTTCCTCAGGGGAGTCGCAAAGGTGGCCCTGCAGGCTGCAAATGTTGCAGCGTCAATAGGTGACTTGCGCGAACGTCATCGCACAGCGATTGCAGAACACTATCCGCGCGCAAGCAAGAATGCCTTTGCGCTGCTCGATCAATTGTTTTTATTGCCGCTGATTCGCGTTTCGACTGCAGCAGAACGCCTGGGAATGACCCAGGCGGGCGCGGGCAATCTGGTGGGTCAGTTTGTCGAACTCGGCATTCTAAGGGAAATTACGGGCTACGGACGTAACCGCGTGTTCGACTACGCAGCGTACAGATCCATATTCGACGACCTCTGAATCGCCGATTCAGCACAAAGCGGGCAGCGCCCGCGCGACTGGCGCGAGACGGTCGCGTTTCTCAACGCGCATTTCCACACGCCGTCAGCGCCCAAGCCCGATTGAGGGTTCAGCCCTTGAGTTTCGCCGGGCAGGTGCGGATGCCGAGCAGCGCATAGACCGGGCAGTAGCCGACAAGGCCGGTCAGCAGCGGCACGAGGCCGAACCACGCCCACGGCGTCTTCGGGCCGATGAACACGAGCGACAGGACGGCGAGGCCGACGAGGACGCGCAGCACGCGGTCGACGGTTCCTTCATTGGCAGGCATGGGTGTTCTCCGGATCAGGCGTCGGGCAGCCCGACGATGAGGAGAACATGCGCGGTCGCGACGGCCGCGTCGGTGACCAAGTCACGCTTGGTCGTCGGCGATGCGCCGCAGGCGCTCTGGCTCGGCCAGCTCGATGCGCCCTCTGGCGAGGCGGATGAGGCCCTCGCGCGCAAACCGGCCGAGCGCGCGGCTGACGACGGCGCGCCCGGTGCCGATCTCGCCCGCCAGCGCGTCATGGGTGATCTGCAGGGAGTTGTCGGCCCCCGCCAGCCGTAGCAGCGCGCGTGCAAGGCGCGCGCTGAACCCGGTGAGCGCCAGATCCTCCACCAGATGCTCGAAATCGGCGAAGCGATGCGCGACCGCCGCGAACACGGTGTTGCGGAACGCGGCGTCCTCTGCGACGCGACGATGGAACTCGGCCTGCGGGATGAACTCCGCCTCGAGATCGGTCTCGACGACGCCCTCCGCCGAATAGGCGCTGCCTTCCACGAGGCAGGAGAAGGTCTGCAGGCACACCTCGCCCGGCCGCACGCGGTAGAGCACGATCTCGCGGCCGTTGGGGGCGGTGAGTGAAACGCGGATCGCGCCGCGCCTCACCACCAGAAATCCCCGGCACTCGTCCTCGGGACGAAACAGCACTTGCCCGGGCGGGCAGTGCATCGTCTGGACGGGCGCCGGGGTCATGTCAGACCGCGCGCAGCGCCTGCTCGAGATCGGCGATGAGGTCGTCGGGGTTTTCCACGCCGATGGAAATGCGGATCAGGGCGGGCGTGATCGAGAAGCGCTTCAGCTCATCGGCCGGCATGCCCGAGTGCGTCATCGACGCCGGATGCGACGCGAGCGTCTCCGTGCCGCCGAGGCTGACCGCAAGCTTGATGACCTGCAGGTTATCCAGCAGCGCGAAGGCTTCCTTCTCGCCGCCCTTCACCTCGAACGAGAACGTCGAGCCTGCGCTCCTGTTCTGGCGATGATGGATTTCGAGATCGGCGTGATCCTTCGGCAGGAAGTCGAGGAACCACACATTGTCGATCTTCGGATGGTCGCGCAGGAACTCCGCGACCTTCTTGGCCCCCGCCGCGCCCGCTTCCATGCGCAGCTTCAGCGTTTCCAGCGAGCGCATCAGCAACCACGCCGTGTGGGGATCGCACATGGTGCCGATGGTCGAACGCATCCGCCGCACGGGTTGCAGCATCAACTTGGAACCCGAAGCGCCGCCGGCGATGAGGTCTGAGTGGCCGCCCACGTATTTCGTCAGCGAGGTGACCACGATGTCGGCGCCATGCGCGAGCGGCGTCGAGTAGATCGGCCCGAGCATGGTGTTGTCGACGATGACGGGCGGGCGGAAATCGCCGGTCTTGAGCGATTCCGACACCTTGCGCGCGGCGGCGATGTCGACGAGGCCGCTCGTCGGGTTGCCCGGCGTTTCAAGGAAGATGGCCGCAACGCGTCCGCGCTTCCTGGCGTCTTCTGCCGCGGCGAGCATCGCGGCGGTGCCGCCTTCCACTTCAAAGCCCACCTGCTGCACGCCGAACTCCGGCAGGATGGAATGGATCAGCGTCTCCGTGCCGCCGTAGATCGGCTGGCATTGGAGGATCACGTCTCCCGGACGCACGTAGGCGAGCATGCACGTCGAGATCGCCGCCATGCCGGAGCCGAACGCGAGGGAGGCTTCCGCCTCGTCCCAGATGGCGAGGCGATCTTCCAGCACTTCGAGGTTCGGGTTGTTGAAGCGCGAATAGACGAGGCCCGGTTCTTCGCCGGGGCCGAGCTTCCGCCTGCCCTGCATCGTGGCGAAGAAATTCTTCCCGTCCTCGGCGGAGCGGAACACGAACGTCGATGTGGAAAATTGCGGCGGCTTGAGCGAGCCTTCCGAGAGCATCGGATCGTAGCCGTAGCCCATCATCAGGGTTTCGGGGCTCAAGGTGCGGTTGCCAAGCTTACGCTTGCGCCAGGTCTTTTCGGTCATGGGATCACCCCGGAATCATTGATTTCCGGGGTATAGACGCGGTTGCGGGACTTGTCCCGGCGGCAAACTCAGATGAGGAGGCAGGCCTCTTCGGCCGGCGTGGCCACATCGGCGAAGGGCCAGTCGCTTCCCGCGCCATCGGCAAAGCCGCCGACCTGGCGCACCGGGAAGTAGAGCGGGCCTTCTTCCGTCATTTCGACGAGGCGCACGCGGTCGGCTTTCAGCGCCGTGCCCGAGAGTTCGCCGGAAATCACCACCGCCCGATCACGCGCCAGGGACTGCTCGACGCGGAGATCGGACACGCCCGACAATGTCGCAACGCGGGTCCAGCCCGCGCCGCCGATATCGGCCCACAGGTCGTCGGACCACGACACCACAACTTCGCCCACGCGCGTGCCGCGGCCTGTGCGCATCGCGTGCATGGCGCCGTCCTCGACGAGCACGACGCCCGTCGTGTCGCCGCCGATCAGGAAGAGGTCGAAGCCCTCGCCAGCAATCGCCAGGTCCGCTTCGTCGCCGGGTCGCCAGAAGTGCGTCGCCGATTCGGCGGCGGCCTCGTCGCGGATCTCGATGTCCGGGTGTGCGTGTGTCTCGGGTTCCGCCCCGATCGCCTCCCGGCGGAACTCGCAGTCCTCGACCGATTGCAGGTAGGCGTCCACGCCATGCCAGAAGGTGTCGCGCCAGACCGGGCTTTCCTGCCACGCGTCGTCGAGCTCGTGGGAATCGTGTGCGGCCGGCGTGGCGAGCAGCGCGTCGAGCTCCGCTTCGCTGAGTATCGGGCGCGGGCGATCGGGCGCCGTGATGCGCGGCGCCTCATCCTCAAGTCCCCAAGACGAGAACTCGGTGTCTGCATCGAGCGTGTCGGAGGCGGGCTCCACCGGCGCCTCGACGCTCGGGAACCAGGGCAGGAACGCCTCTTTCGTGCGCAGGGCGCCGAATCCCATGGTGTCGGTGAACGCGCGCGCCTGCAGCGTGTCGGCGCGGACGCGGAGGGCGCGGGTGATTTTCACGGCGGTCTCGTGGTTCGGGTTGAGCGCGAAGACTTCGGCGCACGGCACAGTGCGCGGCAGGTTCCAGAAGGCGGTTTCGCAGGCCGCGAGCAGCGCGGCGTTTGCATCGTCGCCCGGCGGCGTCGAGACGCCCCAGGCGTAGAGTTCCGTTGGATCGAGCGCGGCGGCGTAGAGCGCCTCGCAGGCGTCCGCCAGAGCATCGTCGATCGCAACGGCATCGAGATCGATCACCGGCGGCGCGACGTATGTCGTCGGCGGCGGCGCGAGATCGAGGAGGCGGGACATGTCGACGATCGCGCCGATGGCGATCGTGGGTTCGACGTCATCGACGACGACAGGCGCCGTTTTGGCGACGCGCGGGGTCATGGAAAGGACCGGCGCATCCAGCGCGAGGCAATCAATGATTGCACCGACGGAGAAGGTCTCTTCTTCGCTCTCGAATGCGACGGCGGATGTCGGCGGGCCTTGCGGCGGCGTCGTCGCCACCGGCGCGTCGAGCCACGCCAGCACGTCGGCGAGCGCACCTGCGCCGAGCGGGCGGTCCTCGGCGCCCTCTTCATCGCGCGGGATTTCGGAGACCGGCGCAACGGGCGGCGCTTC
>WRPF01000042.1 GCA_009773335.1 Caulobacteraceae bacterium | reverse complement strand
GCCGGTCCTGGCGTTTCCCGGCGCGCTGGGCTGGGCGCGAACCACGCCAGGCGGACGCGGCGGCGCGATCGTCAGGGTCACTACGCTTGACGCCAATGGCCCCGGCTCGTTCCGGGCGGCGATCGAGACGAAGGGCCCGCGCATCATCGTGTTCGAGGTCGGCGGCGTCGTCGATCTCGGCGGACAGACCGTACGCGTTACCGAGCCGTTCCTGACCATCGCGGGCCAGACCGCGCCGTCGCCCGGCGTCACTTTCATTCGCGGCGGGTTCGACATTGCGACACACGACGTCATCGTCCAGCACATCCGCGTCCGCGCCGGGTCGGCGGGCGCGCCGCTGCGCAGCGGACGCGACTTCGATTCCATCTCCACGATCGGCGCCGCCAACGTGATCGTCGATCACTGTACGTTGACGTGGGGCACGGATGAAAACCTCTCTGCATCCGGCCCGCGCTTTACGGGATCGACGCCGGCGGAATGGCGCGCCGGCGCTTCGCACGCCATCACCTTCTCCAACAACATCATCGCCGAGAGTCTCGCCAACTCGACCCACGCAAAGGGCGAACACTCCAAGGGCTCGCTGATCCACGACAACGCGAGCCAGATCCTGATTGTCGGGAACCTCTATGCGCACAACTACGAGCGCAATCCCCTCTTCAAGGGCGGCGTGCAGGGCGTCATCGTCAACAACCTGATCTACAACCCCGGGCAACGTGCGATCCATTACAACCTGATGGCCAATGAGTGGGGCGCCACGCCGCCGGTTCACGGACAGATGGTGGTGGTCGGCAACATCATGCGCGCGGGCCCGAACACGCCGACTGATGTCGCATTCGTAATGCTGGGCGGCGACGGAGATCTGGAATTCCATGGTCGCGACAACCTCGCGCAGGATCGCCTCGGTCGCCCTGTCGAGATGTTCGGTCGGTATACCGCCGGCCCGGCGCGATTCATTCAACGACCACGCCCGATGTTGTGGCCTGAAGGGCTTGAAGCGTTGCCGTCAGCCACAGTTGAGCACCACGTCCTGACGACCGCCGGCGCGCGCCCATGGGATCGAGACCCACATGACGTGCGCGTTCTCGCAGATACCGCCGAGGGTCGGGGACGCATCATCGACAACGAATCCGAGGTGGGCGGATATCCAGTTGCAACGCCGACGCGCCGCGCATTCGACCCAGCGCTCTGGGATATCGCAACGATGACCGCTGCGGATCCGCGTGCGCTCGACAACGGCTCCAGAGCGCGCGGCACATGAAATCCACGCAGTTCACGCGCCGATCCGCCCTGCTGGCTGGGGTCGCGGTTGCGGGCGCTGTCAGCGCTGCATGTGCATCGACGCCGCTCGCGCCAAGCCCGCCGGCCCTCGCCTTTCCCGGCGCTGCAGGATGGGCGCGCATGACGCCAGGCGGGCGCGGCGGCGCGGTGATCCGCGTCACATCGCTCGACGCAACCGGACCCGGCACGCTCGACGAGGCGCTCAATCAACCGGGTCCGCGCATCATCGTGTTTGAAGTCGGCGGCGTCATCGACCTGAACCGGCGCACGCTCACGATACGCCATCCATACGTCACGATCGCCGCACAGACAGCGCCGGATCCCGGCGTCACGCTCATTCGCGGCGGCGTGCGCGTGAAGACCCACGACGTCGTCATCCGGCATCTCATGGTGAGGCCTGGCAACGCCGGTCAGGCGCCGCGGAGCGGATGGGAAACCGACGGCATCGTCGCCGAAGGTCCGGACGCACACAACATCATCGTCGACCATTGCTCGCTGACATGGGCGACCGACGAGAACCTGTCGGCGTCCGGGCCCCGTTTCGGCGCGGACGCGGGCTCTTCTTCCGGCGATGTATCGGCGTGGCGCGCCGGCACCGCGCATCGCATCACCTTCAGCAACAACATCATCGCCGAGGGGCTCTCGAACGCCACTCATTCCAAGGGCGAGCACTCGAAAGGCTCCCTGATCCACGACAACGTCCGCGACGTTCTGATCGTGGGCAACCTCTACGCGAACAATCGCGAACGCAATCCGCTGCTCAAGGGTGGAACGAGCGCCGCGGTGGTCAACAACCTCATCTGCAACCCGGGGCGCCGTTTCCTCCACTACAACCTCCACGCAGGCGAGTGGGGCGATCACGCGTTCCAGGCCGGAGAGATGTCCGTTGTCGGCAACGTCTTCCGTGCAGGCCCCGGAACGCCTGCAACGTCCGCCGCCATCGCGCTCGGCGGCGACGGGCCGCTCGACCTGTTCGCCGTCGACAACCTGCTCGAGGGACCGTCGGCGCCGCGCGTGTTCGACCGGTTCGGCGCGGGAACAGCCCCGCTTCGCGAACTCGATGTGCCGGCCGTGTGGCCCGACGGCTTGAACAGGCTACCGGCGTCGGCGGTTGCCCAAGCGGTGCTCGCGTCCGTCGGCGCACGTCCGTGGGCACGCGATCCGATCGATGCGCGTCTCGTTGCTGAAGCGCGCGATGGCGGCGGCAAGGTAATCGACAGTCAGGACGAAGTCGGCGGTTACCCTTCATACACGCCCACGCGCCGCCAGTTCGATCCCGACGCCTGGACGCCGGACGCCTTCGAGCCGATCCGCTAGACCGCGCGATAACTGACGCGTCGAACGCGCGCGCTACCGCGGCCGGCTGCATACAAGGCGGGGCGCAGACTGAGGAAATCGCCATCAGTGTTGTGGTGGTATCCCGAAACTTCCATCTGCACGCCGAACCTGGTCCATGTCTGACCGTCGACGCTCGTATGGATCGTGACGATATGGCGATCATTGCGGATGCGGATGAAAAGCCGGTCGGTTGATCCGGCCGCCAACACGGAGCGACGCGACCTCCCGTAACGATGCATTGCGAGACCGGCGCGGTCGAAACCCAGCCCTGCGTAGAGGCGGCGCGAATAGAACAGCAGGAGTCCCGCTTCGCAGTCCGGCTCGATCGTGATGTCGGCTTCCACTTCGTAGGAAAGATCGCCAGCGATGAAACACAGCGGCGAAGAATCCGTTGGGGACGTCCCCTTCGCTGCGAGGTGGAGGCCGCTCGCGTCGACGACCAAGCGCGACGCTTCGTCCGGCGCCGGATCGTAGAAAGTCCACAACTGCCCGAGGCGGTTCCTCGCGAAATCGTCCGACAGCGCCATGCCGTGTGTCGCCGTCGCGCCGGAAACCGGTTTCGCGACGGGACGCGAAAGATCGCCGCCCCGCACTTCCGGCCAGCCGTCATCGCGCCAGCGTACCGGCGCCAGCAATGCCTGTCGCCCAAGGGTCCAGAATCCGTTCTCGTAGCCGTGGCACATCATCCACCAGTCGCCGCGCGGCCCCTCGACGAGACTGGCGTGCCCGCGCGACCACCACTTCTCCGCAGCGGACCACGTGCGCATGACCGGATTATGCGGGCAGTCCTCCCACGGACCGTGAATGGAGCGCGACCTCGCGACGATCACCATGTGTCCGGTTGGCGGGCCCGCCGTGCCGCCGACGGCTGTCACCAGAAAAAAATAGTCGCCGCGCCGGAAGATCTTCGGACCCTCGGGAGAAAAACTCTCCACGGTCCATGTCTCGGGATATTTCCAGGGGTCGTAGACGTGCTCGACGTCCCCGACCGTCGATAATCCGTCGGCTGCGAGACGCACGCGGTCTCCTCCGCTCAGGAAGAGCCAACGTTCGCCATCTTCGCCAACCGCGTGGCCGGGATCTATGTGACGCGGCAGGTCGAGATCGACCGGCTCGCTCCACGGCCCCTCGATGCGATCGGCATGAATGACGTAGATCGAGCGTCGTTCCGGCGTGCGCGCGGGAATGTAGAGAAAGTAGCGGCCGTCATGCTTGACGAGGTCAGGAGCCCAGACGGAGCCAATCGGCGTATGTAACGCCGGAGCGACGGGCGACCAGTTCACGAGATCATGCGATCGCCAGATCAACAGCCCTGGGTAGGCGTCGAAGGACGAAAACGTGACGTAGTAGTCCTCTGCATCCTTCAGGATTGCGGGATCAGGATGGTCGCCTGCGAAGACCGGATTGAGAAAGCGGCCATCGCCGAGGTCTGCGCGCCGCTGCCCTTCGAACCCGCGCGCCCAGACCATCGTCTCGAACGGCCCTGCCGCGATCGTTTCGCGTTGTGCGACGGCGGAGCCTGAGACGGCACAGCCGCCGAGCGCACCCAGCAGCAATGGCGTCGCGCCGCGAACCGCCTGACGTCGAGTGATCATGCGCACCCCAGAAGACACAGCCGAAGACACGCCCGAAGGGCGAACAATCCCCATGGACCTCGCCGTTCCCGCGCCCGAGTGGCGCGGCCGGATCATGCCCGGCGCGCCTTTTCATGTGAGAGGATGGGAAATCAGGTAACCGGTGTCAACTCGCTGGCGGCCGCTTTGTCCTTGTGTTAGTCAGAGGATCGCTGGATTGCACGCATATGCAAAAGAAGAAAGACAAGAAAAAAGCGCCGCCGCGCAGGACTTCGGTGGCGGATTTGCGTCTCGTTGCAGGGAGCGCACCAAAAACCGCCGTCGCTCGCGGCGCTACGTCCGGCGCCCCTTCCGAACGGTCGGGCCATGGCGAGCAGCGCCGGCGCCCCACCATCAACGATGTGGCCCGCCTGGCGGGCGTGTCCAAGAAAACGGTTTCGCGCGTCATCAACCGCTCGCCGCTGGTGCGCGAGGAAACGCGCGAGAAGGTCGATGCGATCATCTCGGAACTGGGCTTCCGTCCCGATCCGCAGGCGCGCGCGCTGGCGTTCCGGCGCTCGTTCCTGATCGGTCTGATCTACGACAATCCGAACCCGCAATACGTGATCGACATGCAGCAGGGCATTCTCGATGTCCTGCGCGGATCTGGATTTGAGCTGCTGGTTCACCCGTGCCGGCGCGACGAGCCGGGCTTCTACGAAACCGTCGGGAACTTTGTGGAACGCCAGCGTCTCGCCGGCGTCGTCCTGCCGCCATCGGTCTCCGAAGACGAGAGACTTGTCGCACTTCTCGCCGATCTGGATTGTCCCTACATTCGCATTGCGTCGGTGCTTCTGGACGAGCCTGAAGCAAGCATCGTCACGCACGATGCCGAGGGCGGTGAACAGGCCGCCCGGCACCTCGCGCGACTGGGCCACAAACGCATCGCGCATATCTCCGGCCCCGATGGGTTCAGGTCCGCGAAGGAACGGCGCGCCGGATTTCGTCGCGGACTTGAGGCCGAAGGCGTCGCCTACGACACTTCGTTCGACATCAAGGGCGCGTACACCTTCGAATCCGGGCTGCTCGCAGGCCGCGAACTCCTTTCACAATCGCCATCGCCAACCGCAGTGTTCTGCGGCAACGACGAGATGGCCGCCGGCCTCTATCAGGCCGCACGCGAGATGGGGCGCGCGATCGGTCGAAGCCTCGCCATCGTCGGCTTCGACGACAGCCCCCTCGCCGCCCGACTCTGGCCACCCCTCTCAAGTGTGCGCCTGCCCATCCGCGACATGGGCGCCAAGGCCGCAGAGAAACTGCTCGCCGAGATCCGAGACGCCGACCAGGACGTCCTTCCGGCGAACGAGATCAGGCCGAAACTTGTCGTTCGCGGCTCGACCGCAGCCGACGAGGCCTGAAAAGCGGGTCATGAAACAGCTGCTTGCTACCGCAAATGACACCGGTTACCATTACTCGGACAGTTGAGGAATGCCCCGCATGTACCGCAAAGTCTATCACGCCACCCATCCCGACATGATGGCGGGCGCGAGCAACGATCAGCTGCGTGCTCGCTATCTCGTCAGCGGCCTGTTCGCACCCGACAGCCTCGTGTTCGACTATGCCCACTACGAGCGCCTTGCGCTGGGTGGGGCGATGCCCGTGAGAAGCAGGATCGGCTTGCCGCTGCAATCGGAGCCCGCGTCATCGGCAGGCCTGCCGTTTCTCGAACGGCGCGAACTCGGCGTCGTCAACGTCGGCGATGGTGCGGGCGACATCGAGGTCGATGGCGTGCGCTACGAGATGGCGCCGCGCGACGGCCTCTACGTGCCGATGGGCAGCAAGGATGTGTCGTTCACCTCGCGGGACGCAAACGCTCCGGCGAAATTCTATCTGGTCTCGTCGCCGGCGCATGCGCGCTACGAGACCGTGAAGATCTCGATCAAGGACGCCGTCCCGCTTGAGCGAGGCTCGCTTGAGAGCTCGAACCACCGCACGATCTACCAGTACATCGTGCCGGCCACGTGCAAGTCCTGCCAGCTGCTGCTCGGCCTGACGATGCTGCGTCCCGGCAGCGTCTGGAATACGATGCCGCCGCACCTCCATGACCGCCGCTCCGAAGTCTATTTCTACTTCGGACTCGGCGAAACGGAGCGCGTGCTTCACTACATGGGTGAGCCCGACAACATGCGCCATCTCGTGGTGGAGAACGAAGAAGCCGTGATGTCGCCACCCTGGTCGATCCACATGGGCGCGGGCACGAGTGCATACACGTTCATCTGGGCGATGGCCGGCGAGAATGTTGATTATACCGACATGAACGTGCTCGACATCTGCCAGCTCAAGTAGGAACGGACACCGCAATGACCTCTCCATTCAGTCTCGAAGGCCGCGTCGCGCTCGTGACCGGCGCGAACACCGGTCTCGGCCGCGGCATTGCCCTCGCGCTGGCGGAAGCAGGCGCCGACATCGCAGCAGCCGGCGTGGTCCCGGCGGAAGAAACGGGCGCGCAAGTGCGTGACCTCGGTCGCCGCTTCATCAATATCGACGCCAATCTCATCACGATCGAACCTGTGGGACGTGTGGTGGAGGAAACGATCGCCGGTCTCGGCGGCCTCGACATCCTCGTCAACAATGCGGGCCTGATCCGCCGCGCCGACGCCGTCGATTTCTCGGAGAAGGACTGGGACGACGTCATGAACGTGAACATCAAGGCGATGTTCTTCATGAGCCAGGCTGCAGGCCGTCACATGATCGCCAAGGGACGCGGCAAGATCATCAACATAGCTTCGATGCTCTCCTTCCAGGGCGGCGTTCGGGTGCCCTCCTACACCGCCTCCAAGAGCGGCGTCGCCGGCGTCACGCGGCTGCTCGCCAACGAGTGGGGGGGCAAGGGCGTCAATGTGAACGCCATTGCGCCAGGCTATATGGCCACCGATAACACCGCGGCCCTGCGCGCCGACGAACAACGCAGCGGTGAAATCCTCGGCCGCATTCCCGCAGGTCGCTGGGGCGAACCGGGCGATCTCGCCGGCGCCGCGGTCTTCCTCGCCGCAGGCGCCTCGGACTATGTGCATGGCGCTATACTGCCGGTCGACGGCGGCTGGCTCTGCAGGTAGTTCGGATCAGAAACCGGGAACACGACTGATGGACGGACGGATCGTCTGCTTCGGGGAAATGCTCATCCGCCTTTCGCCACGACTGGGCGAAACGCTGCAGCAGGCGTCAGCGCTCGATACGTTCGTAGGCGGCGCCGAGGCCAATGTGGCCGCGAGCCTCGCCCGTCTCGGCGCGTCATCCGTCATGATCACGACGCTTCCCGAGAACCCGCTGGGACACGCGGCGCGCGATGCGATGCGGCTCCACGGCGTCGACGTCTCGCACATGCGCTTCATCGCACGCGGACGCATGGGCCTCTACTTTCTTACGCCCGGCGCGGTCATTCGTCCGTCGGAGGTTCTCTATGACCGCGCGGGATCGGCGTTCGCGCTCGAGCCCGCGCCGGAAGACCTCGACGCCTGCCTTGCAGGCGCGGCCCGGCTGCACATCTCGGGAATTACGCCAGCCGTCTCCGCAGCGGCGCGTGACGCCGCTCTCTCACTCGCCCGACGCGCCGTCGAGCGCGGCGTGAAGGTCTCGTTTGACGGCAACTACCGCGCACGCCTCTGGGAGGCCTGGGGCGGTGACGGGCCAGCAGCGATCCGCGAACTCCTCGGCCTCGCTGACATCGCCTTCATCGACCGGCGCGACATCGCTCTGGTGCTGGAGAAATCCTTCGATGCCGCGGACGACCCTGTCGGCGGCGACCTCGCTTGCGCTGCCGCCTTCATTGCGTTTCCGCGCCTGCAGACAATCGCCTACACGACGCGCCGCGCACATGCCGTCGACGCACACGATCTCGGCGCGTGCATACAACAGCGCGGCGCACCTGCCGTCACGATCTCTCCTCTGACGCTGTCCGGCGTCGTCGATCGCATCGGCAGCGGCGACGCCTTCGCCGGCGGCTTCCTTTTCCGCCTGCACCGGGGCGCCGACGTCGCCGACGCCGCCCGGTTCGCGCTCTATGCAGCTGCAGCCAAACACGGACAGCGGGGCGATGCATCGTTTGCGAGCGCCGCCGACATCGAAACGCTCATCCGTGACGGCGCGCTGGATGTGCGCAGGTGAGAACGATCGCCACCATTCTTGCGCTTGCGACACTGGCTGGCGCCTGCAGTCACCAGGCGCCGCAGCCGCCGCGCGTGATCATCGTCGGCGACTCCACAGCCAGCGCCTACGGTCCCGAGCGCTATCCGCGCATGGGCTGGGGCATGGTGCTGGCGTGCGGCTTGTCCGCTGGCGTCACAGTGGACAACCGCGCTGTCAGCGGACGCAGCACGAAGAGCTTCATCGACGAGGGTCACTGGTCCCGGGCGATCGCACAGGCCCGGCCCGGCGACGTGGTTCTCATCCAGTTTGGCCACAACGACGAAAAGGTCGAGGATCCAACGCGATTCACGCAACCGGCTGGCGCGTTCACCGACAATCTCCAGCGTTTCATCGAAGAGGTTCGCGCCAGCGGAGCCTCGCCTGTGCTTGTGACTCCGGTCGCGCGCCGCCGTTTCGTCGACGGACGCGCCGCCGACTCGCACGGCGCCTATGACGACGCCGTGCGTGCGCTTGCCGCCGCGACGCGCACGCCGATGGTCGATCTCGCAAGCGACAGTCTCGCCTTCCTCCAGAGCGAAGGTGAGGAAGGCTCGAGACGTTTTTATCTGCATCTTGAGCCTGCGGACGGCGTGGCCGCCTACCCGCAGGGCGTGCGTGACGACACGCACTTCAGCGAACACGGCGCCCGCGCAATCGCCCGTCTGGTCGCGAAACGCCTGGCTACCCTCGCCACGCCGCTGCGTCCGTTCGTGCGAGCGCGCGCGCGCGCACTTCAGCCCGGATTCATCACGCGGGCCCCATCCTGCGATCCGGTTCAGAAGGTTCCCGGCTGAACGTAGGGAACCTTGGCGAAGAATTCTCGCTGCGCCGAACGCGGGTCATCCTGCACGTGGACTTCTGTGCGCGAGATCGTATTGCGGCCAGGGCGAGCGCCACGCCGCCGCGCGGGTCTCCCGCGCGCGAAGGCGACAAGCGCATCAGCCACCGCCGCCGACACGTTGCACAAGCCTGCGCCAGCGCCACTGTAGGCGCCCGCGAGGCCGGTGTTCGCGAACGCCAGCGGACAAGACGCCGCCGGGCGCTGCAATCCAGCGCCGGCGCGTCAGGGTGACGGCTCCAGGACCGCGGAGCCGTCGGGTCAGTAGGTATATCGAACGCCGAACACGAACTCGCGGCCGGTGTGCTCGTAGTTGTTGCTGTTCTGGCGCTGGCTGTTGATCCAGCGTTCGTCGAACTGGTCGGTCAGGTTGATCCCCTCGAAGCTTAGCGTGAGGTTGTCCTCCAGACTGTACGACATCGACATATCGACGTTGAGCTGCTCGGCCTTGCCTTCCACATCGTTGCCGCTCTGGGCGGGCACCAGCGTCAGGTACTCGTCACGGTAGGTGCCGGAGATGCGCGCCTCGAACGGTCCGCGCTCGTAATAAAGCGTCGCGCTCGCGGAACGCGGCGACTGCCCGACCAACGGCTGGGTCACCGTCGCGCCTGTCGTCGCGTTGACGATGTAATTGAAGGAGGATTCGATCTCCGTGTAGTTCACGAGACCGCCGAAGCCCTCAAGCGGGCCCTTCAGGAACGTGAACGGCGACTGCAGCGTGATCTCGAAACCGGTCAGATCGCCCCCCGGCGTGTTGACGAACGAAGTCACGGCGAAAAGATCGTCAGGCGTCACGCCCGAAGGCAGCAGCGTCGTGGGGAAACCGGTCGCCGAGTAGGGCACCGTCGCGCGCAGGCGTTGCACGAAACTGCCGATCTCCTTGCGGAAGATTGCGACTGCGAAAAGCGCCTCGTCATAGGGATACCACTCGAAGCTGAGATCGTAGTTGTTCGAGCGGATGGGGTCGAGGAACGGGTTGCCTGCAGTGAGTGACAGACCCGGCGGGCTTGCATCGACAGAGCCGCCAGGCGTCAGCGAATCGAGCGACGGCCGCGCCATGACCTTCGACGCCGCAAAGCGCACGAGGAAGTTGTCCATCGGCTCGATCGCGACGTTCAGCGAGGGCAGCGTGTCTTCATATGTCGATGTGACCGTGATCGGCGTTCCGCTCAGGATGCCCGTGGAGGTCAGCTCGGTTTCGACGTAGCGCACACCCAAGTTGCCACGCACCGGCAGGCCGGCCAGTTCGAGGTTCCAGTCCAGCTGCGCATATGCGCCGTTGGAGGTTTCCGTCGCGCTGCGCGTCTCGCCGTCGAACCGGGTCAGGCGGAAGTCGCCATACTGGTTGACGCAGTTGCAGCTGAAGTTGATCAGCCGGTTGAGCGCATTGAGATCAGGAATGACCCACGTGGTCGGCGTTCCGGCAGGCAGGTCAAGGTTGCGCCCAAAGCCGGAGATAGTCGTCGTATAGGCCGAGAGCGGCACGCCTTCCGCAGCCAGCTGCGTCAGCACGCTCGCCGGAACGCCCTCGGAGGCGCGCCGGATTTCGGCGACCTGAAAGCCGAATTCCTTGGTCGAGGCGCCGACCTTGATCGTGAACCGGTCATCAAGGTCGAAGGCAAAATCGATTTGGCCGGTTTCATAGGTGTTCAGCGTCTTGTTCGGCCGCAGGCGGATGATGGACGCGTCGCCGAGCGCAGTGGACGACGAGAACGCCCAGCTCGCCGGATTGGTCACATCGAACCCGTAGTTGAAGCGCGGCAGGTTCGGGTCCGAATAGTCGTAGCTGTAGCCGTCGACGTCATAGCGCTCGAGCGAAATGGTTGTCTGCTGAGGGTTGCGACCGATGGCGCGCGACACGCCGTAGAGACCCGAGATGCGGAAACGATCGCTGACGTCGTATGTTCCCGAGAGCGAGTTCTGGAAGAACTCCGTCTCAAGAACATCGATGCGCTGTTCGGCGCGCACATCGACGTCGTTGAACGTGCCTGAAACCAGCGTGCGGTTTCCATCGACGCGACCCGACACGAGATCTGTCGCGCGCAATCCCTGGACGCCGGTTTCGCGCGCGAAGCTGATCACTTCGAGAAACTCTTCGGAGCGTGTCTGGTTCAGTTTGGCGTACAGGCTGTCGAAGTTGAGCTGAAGCCGGTCGACAGGTTCGAACTGGATCGAGCCCGTCATGCCGAGGCGTTCGCGATCGTATCCGATGCGGCCATACCGCGGGATTCTGGGATGCGCGGCGTTCGCCGCGGCCGTCTGCGCCGCAACGCCTGTGAGCGTGGCGCCGGATGCGTCTGTCACCGTGCCGACGGACTGATAGCAGCGCGTCAGGTTTACGAACGGAGTCACGCACCCGTCTTCCGCAGGAACGCGGAAACGCCCCGAGCTTGAGCCTTCCTCGAAGGTGTTGCGAGTCGAGTAAGCGACCGAGAAGAGGCCGCCAAGACGCCCGTCGAGCCAGCGATCGCTGATCAGGAAGGTGGCGCGAGGATCGGTTTCCTCTGAAAGGTCGTTGTATGACGCCTGCGCGCCGAACGCCATTTCGAAATCTTCGTAGTCGAACGGCCGCGCGGTCTGAAGACCGACAGTCGCGCCGAGCGAGCCTTCACTCACTGCCGCTTCCTGCGATTTCGAGACCTTGATGCTGTTGAAGAGTTCCGACGCGAAGACGTTGAAGTCGAACTGACGGTTGCGGTTGGCGCGTCCGTCGCGGCCGCCCGTCGTCGCCAGCGCCTCCATGCCGTTCAGCTGCACGCGGACGAAATCCGCCGACAGGCCGCGCACGTTGATGGAGCGCCCCTCTCCACCGTCGCGATCGATCTGGACGCCGGGAACACGCTGCAGGGACTCAGCCAGGTTCAGATCCGGAAAATCGGCAATGTCCTCGGCGGAAATCGCATCCACGATCGTCGCGGAATTGCGCTTCACGTCGATCGCTGCGCGCAAGCTCCCGCGAAACCCGGTGACGACGATTTCGTCGGAGGTCGACGTCGTTGTCGGCGCAACCGCCTCCTGCGCGATCGCGGCCTCGCCGCCCAGAATGCACCCCGCGGACGCTCCAAGCAGAAGCCCAAATTTGCGCAGATTGCTCATGATCTCTTCTCCCCTGGCCGTCGCAGTCCGCCCTCCGCCCCCACTCCTAAAGGGGCCGCATAAGCGTCCGCAATCTTGACACCGGTATCAGAGCATTTTCATGCCACCGGTGTCAATGGGCCGTTGGCGCGCTCCCAACTGGCCGGAAATCCCCCCGACGCGTCCAGTGATCGCCGGAAGTTCCCGCAAGGCACGAATGAAATCCACGGTTAGAGACGCCGCACACCGGCTGCGCGAAAAGGAGGCGCAGAAAAGTCGGCACGCCGATGGCGGACCGCTGCCCCATTCGATCAGCGTGGCAGGATATCAAGCCTGCAGCCGGCGTTTTGCGAACCTCCGGGTGTAAAGCCGTTTGCCGGATTGTGGCCCAGCCACGCCGCCGAAAGGAAGCGTCGGCCGTCGATGGCGACGGAAGGCTACTTATTTACTCCCACTCGATTGTTTCGCGGAAGGATACGACGCTGTATTTTCGTGCCTTTTCGAAAATAGGCAGACAAACCACCGACATTTCCTCCGTCGCGCATTTCCGCTTGCCGGCGAATGTTCGCGGATGACCACAAAGACACCGCCCGAACGAATGATCGCGCCAAATCTAAACCCCTCAAATTGAATGCCATCGTGCTCGGCGGCGTCAAGGCTCGCTCCGCTTTTCGCCCTGACGCCGCCTGCGCGCGATGGCCACCTGGAGGTGTCGGGACGCAGGGCTTTGTCTTTGGCCACTGGCGAACTGTGCGCCTCCGGCGCGGGCCGAACTCAGGGCTGTTGAAGTGGCAGCCAATCGATCGGCCAGAGCTCACGGCTCAAGCTCAACAAAACGCTTCTTTCGGGACGTCAGGCTGCGGTCAGACAGCGCCGCTAGACCAAATTCCGAAAGGAGGCGATCATGTCTAACGAATTACACCCTAAGCCGCACCTGATCCGCGTTTGGGATCCGGGCGTGCGACTGTTTCACTGGCTTCTCGTCGTCGCCATCGCGCTCGCTTTTCTCTCTTCCGAGGAGGACAGCGCCTTCTCTGCCTGGCACATCCCCATTGGATGGATCGCAGCGCTGTTGATCGCGTTTCGACTGGTTTGGGGATTTGTCGGCGGCGAGCACGCGCGCTTCGCCAACTTCATTCGTCCCTCGAAAATTGGTCCCCATATCCGCCACCTGCTCTCAGGCAAGGCGACGCCGTCCATAGGCCACAATCCGCTCGGCGCGCTCGCCGTTCTGGCATTGCTCGCCCTGACCAGCGCAACCATCGTAACCGGTGTAGCTGGCCGCGAAGGCGCCCACGAACTCATCGCCTACGCGCTGCTTGCACTTGTAGGCGTCCACGTGGCGGCGGTGCTCGTCATGTCGCACCTCGCCAAGGACAACCTTCTGCTGGCCATGGTCACGGGCAAAAAGCACGCCGATCGTTATCCTGACGCTCACGACGCAGCGCCACCGGCAAGTCTGGCCGTTCCTGTCGCGGCCCTCGCCGTGGGCGCCGCCGCCTTCGGCGCCACACGTATCGATCCGCAGGCCTTTGCACCGCACGCCTCCGCGGAATCCAACGAGGCCGGAGAACGCGACGGCGGAGAACATGGCCGCGATGGCGACCGTGACGAAGACTGATTTGGCTCAAATCCCTCTGAAAGAACCCCAGCTATGAAGATCATTCTGAATATCGCCGCCTCGTCCGCTCTGGCCCTGACCGTGCTTGGCTTCACCGCGCCGGCCGCTTCGGCACGGGAGCACATATGCGCCGCTCGCGCTGGGCAAACTGAGTTGGATCGCGCTGCCCTGACACGCTCGGTTGCGGCCGCCGGCCTGACGAGGATCGGCGATTGGGAGCGAGAAGGCGGCTGTATCGAAACCCGCGCTCGCACCGTTGACGGGCGCGCCGTCGAATTGATCCTTGATCCCTATGCTGGAACGATCCTGCATCAGGAACACGAAAACACGGAAGGCGGCGAGCGCGATGGCGAGACAGAAAGCCGCGAGCGACCCGATCGTCGATCTTAAGACGCGCCGATGCGCATCCTGATCGTCGAAGACGCTACGAGACTTGCCGCCTTGCTGGCGGAAGCGCTGGCGAAGCATGGCTTCGCCAGCGACCGCGCACCCACCTTATCGGCGGCGAACGATGCGCTGGCCGCCGCAGCCTATGACGCCATTGTCCTTGATCTCGGATTGCCGGACGGCGACGGCTTGGAATGGCTGAAGCGGCGGCGAAGCGCGTCCCTACCGCCCGTGCTCGCGCTCACCGCGCGCGGGACATTGACCGAGCGCGTGGCCGGCCTCGACGCTGGCGTCGATGACTACCTCACCAAGCCGTTTGCCGCCGACGAAGTTGCCGCGCGCTTGCGCGCGCTGCTGCGCCGCCCTGGACCGCGCGCTGCGCCAATCCTCTCGGCTGGACCAATCTCATTGGATGTGGCGGCCCGACGCGCGACCGTCAGTGGCGCCGCGCTCGATCTCTCTCGGCGAGAACTGGATCTCTTGGAATTGCTGTTGCGCCGCGCAGGCGCAGTGGTCTCAAAGGACGCTATCGAAACGGCGCTCTATTCGTTCGATTCCGAAGTCACGCCAAACGCCGTGGAGGCTATTGTCTCGCGCCTGCGCAAACATCTCGATGAAGCCGGCGTCCAGGGTGTTTTGCACACAATTCGCGGCGTCGGCTATTTGCTGGAGGACCGGACGTGAGCCCCCGCTCTCTCGGCGGGAGACTTGCCCTGGGCCTCGGCCTCGTCGCTGTGCTTGGCGCCTTCGTGCTGCTGGGACTGGTTGCGCTTGAATATGTCGTCGGCTCGGACGAGCCGCTGACAGCGATGCAATTGGCGCACGAAGTGGCCGATCACGTCGTGGCGCCGCTGATCATTCTGCTGGGCCTCGTGGCCGTCGCAGGCGCGATGGTCATTCGATCGGGGCTGCGCCCCTTGACGCAAGCGGCGATAGATGTGGACCGGGCCGCGCAAACAGCGCCCCGCGGCGTCCGCATCGACCACAACGCCCTTCCTGCCGAGGCCCAACCCTTCGCTGCGGCGGTCAATCGCTTGCTGGCGCGTCTGGACGCCGCCGCAGAAGCACAAGAAGCCTTTGCCGCCGATGCAGCACACGAACTCAAAACGCCCCTCACGATCTTGTCGCTTGAGCTGGAAAAATTGCCGGGCGAAGTCGCGAAAGGCTTAAAGGATGATGTCGCAGCCTTAAGCCGGCTGGTCGACCAATTACTCTTACTGGCGCGGCTTGACGCTCAATCCGCCGCGGAAACGCCGAGAGAATTGATCGACCCGAAAAACATCGCCACCGATCTGATCAGCGCTCTGGCGCCGATCGCTCTCAAATCCTCACGCAACCTCGCATTCGAAGAGGTCGGCGAGACGACATTCCTTGGTCGCCGCGAAGCGGTAACCGCCGCCCTGCGCAACCTCGTTGAAAACGCCCTGCGGGCGACGCCCGAAGGCGGCACAGTCACGGTCATTGCCGGTCCGGGCCCGCGTCTGGCGGTGCGTGACGAAGGACCCGGCCTCTCACCAGAACGCGTGGCTGAACTCTCCAAACGCGGCGTACGCGCAGACCACGCCAGTCCGTCGGGCGCCGGCCTCGGCCTCGCCATCGTCGCGCGCATCATGACTGCACACGGCGGCGCATTGAGCGCCGACGCACAGCGTCGCGAACTCACCCTCGACTTCAACACCCTCGAAGGGACCCGCCCGTGAGCCGTCTGCGCCTTCACACCGAACGTCATGCCGTAGATCGCATCGGCTGGTTGCGCGCAGCTGTGCTGGGCGCCAATGACGGCATTGTCTCAACCGCCAGTCTCATCGTTGGCGTCGCCGCTGCCGCCGCAACGCGCGGCGACATTCTCCTCACCGGCGTCGCCGGACTGGTCGCAGGGGCCATGTCGATGGCCGCCGGCGAATATGTCTCTGTCAGTTCTCAATCGGACACGGAAAAGGCGGACCTCGCCCGCGAGACCAAGGAATTAAGCGACGACCCCGGCTTTGAACTCGAAGAACTCACCCAAATCTATGTCGAGCGCGGCCTTGCGCCGGACCTCGCGCGGCAAGTGGCCTTGCAATTGTCGGAAAGAGACGCGTTGAAAGCGCACGCACGCGATGAATTGCACATCTCGGACATGACGGCCGCGCGTCCCGTTCAAGCGGCTCTGACATCGGCTGCAACGTTCGCCATCGGCGCGTCATTGCCGCTTGTGCTCGTGCTGGTTGCTCCCGTGGCCACACTCGTTCCGGCGGTCTCAGTAGCGTCGCTGGCGTTTCTCGCCCTGCTCGGCGCCGTTGGCGCCCGCGCAGGCGGCGCCAACATGGTGACGGCGGTCATTCGAGTCACATTCTGGGGCGCCATAGCCATGGCGATCACTGCCGGCATTGGCCGCATCTTCGGAGCGGTCGTCTAGATCAAGTCCTACGCCAGCTTCCGTAGCTACGTCACGACAGTAGAATGTCGCGCAAATGCTTAGCGATGATTCCTTCCTCGTCAGCGCGCACGACCGCCACGCGGATCGCGCTTCCAGGCACGTGAATCTCGTCCGCATTCGCCTCATTCAGCGCGCTGTCGATGCGCACGCCCAGCCAAGCGCATGCGGCGCCAATGCCGGCGCGAACGACCGGCGCATGCTCGCCGACGCCGGCAGTGAACACCAGCGTGTCAACTCCGCCTAGCGCGGCAGCGAGAGAAGCAATTTCACGTTGAACCGACTCGATGAAGAACGACACAGCTTCAGCCGCTTGCGGGCGCGCGCTTGCAAGCAGTCGTTGCATGTCCCCGCTTTCGGACGAAAGCCCCAGCAAGCCGGATCGCCGATATAGCACGTCGCGCACCTCTGAGATGCTCATGCCCAGCTCTTCCAGCAGATAGAGAATTGCACCGGGGTCCAGGTCGCCGGGGCGCGTGGCCATGGGGATGCCGCCCAAGGGCGTCATGCCCATGGTTGTGGCCACGCTCACGCCATCCCTGAGCGCACAAAGGCTGGCGCCGGCGCCAAGATGCGCAACGATTGCGCGCCCGCCGCCGCCATAGCGCTGTCTCATCACCTGAGCTGCGTGTTCGTATGACAGGCCATGAAAGCCGAAGCGCCGCACGCCGCGCGCCGCCAATTCCGCGGGCAGCGCGAAAACTTGATTGAAGCGAGGTTGCGCCGCATGAAACGCAGTGTCGAAACATCCCCACTGTGGAACATCTGGCGCGTGGCGCGCTACCAGATCAATTGCGGCCAGGCTTGCCGGCTGATGAAGGGGCGCGAGCCGCTCAAGCTGAGAAAGCGCCTCGACCGTTTCCGTGGTCAGGAGCGTTGGCCGCGTGAAGTCAGCGCCGCCGTGAACAATGCGATGTCCCACAGCGACCAACTTCGATCGATCCAGGCAAGACAAGGCCGAATCAAGCGCATGTTCGATTGCCGTGCGCAGGTCGGTCACGAGCGCGCCGCAAGAGCCTACTGATAACCCTTCACCCACTCGCCGCAGTCTTAACTGCGGTTGGTCGTCGATGCTGGATACCCCGCCGCGCAGAAGCTCGGAACCGGCGGCGCGCGGGAATGCCGCGAACTTCACGCTGGACGAACCCACATTGAGCGCGAGGAGCCACTCGGGCATGCATTCGCTCCCCTACCAGAGCGCCGTCGGATCGCCGCGCCCGAGCACGGCGGCCTCTTCCGGCGGCGTCAACCAATCAGAAGCCGAAACGCCGATCAGACCAGCTGCTGAAACGATGAGGTGCGCCCATGTGCATCGGTTCGCGAACAACATCCCCATGGCGTCGAGCGTACCGCCCCGACTGAGATACCCGTGGGCGCGCAACTTATCGGGTCCTTCGTCGATGCGCCGCAGCACACCGATCATAACCTCCGGCCGCGTGTGGCTGACAAGCACACGCGGCACACCCGCAGGAAACATGGTCTGGATATTTTCATCCGACACAGTGACCCGCGCCTCGAACTCGTCGCGCGGCGTACGCAAGCGGCCTGGCTCAAGGATGCAGGTTGTCAGAACCCGCAAACCCCGCTCGCGCAATCTGGCCGCCGCTCGTTGCGCCTGCATGAGTTGATAGGCGCCAACGGCCACCAGTTGAAGCTGAGGTCCGCTCGCCAGCTCCACGTGCGCCGCGCCTTGATCAAGAGCCATCGAAGCCGACGCGCCATCAAAGATCGTTGGCACGGGTCGCTTGGCCGCAATCAGGCACCCGATCACGCCGCGATCAGAATACACGCGACGGAGGCATTCGACCGCCGTCGCAGCATCGACGGGGAACATCACCCGCGACACGTCTGACATTTCCCCCAGCAACGCCTCGCCAATGGTCGGGTCCTGGTGGGATTGCTGGTTCTTGCCGTTCTCCCAGGTGTGTGATGTCGCGACCAGCGGCATACCAATCCATTGCGGCGGCCGCCCGGCCTCGATTTGCTGCCGCGCAAAGATAACATCCTGGCGCAGCGCGCCGAGCATCTTCACCGCAAACGCTTCGTAGGTCACCGCGAGATTGAGTCCGCCCTTATTGCCGAGCGCAGCGCCGATGACGGCCTCTTCATTGAGAGCAGTGATGACCGAACCATGAATCGATTCCGGGCCGCCTGGCTCGGGACGATTGACCCGATGCTTCAGGGCATCGAGGACGCCGCCCATCTGGTTGCTTTTCAACTCATCAGGATTGCCTACTCGAAACCGCAGCTTGGGATTGGCCTGCGCAAAGGCGACCACCCAAGCATCCATCGCGGCCATTGACGAATATACGCCGTCCACGGCAATCGAAGGCGGCGGAGGCAATACAGGCGCTTGAGGGCGACGCGTTGCGAGGTCGTTGTCTCGCTCCTTCACGCGTCCCTGCGCGTCGTGCACTGTGAACATCGCTCTCGCAATAGCGAGATCGCTTTCGGACACGAACAATCGCTGCGCTGCTTCATTGAACGATGTGCGCGCCGCCTCGTTGTCCCGCGGCGAACCGTCGAGCGGAAGATTGTGCGCGCGATTGGTCCCTGCGCCAGGAAAACCGAATCCCTTTTCTGTTTGCGCGATTGCATACGGCAGCTTGACCGGATACGTCGCGCGTCCGTCGCGTATCGCGGCCGCGGCTTCATCCAGCCGACGTTCTGCTTCGAGGATCGCCCAGACAAAGGCGGCGGGATCGCGTCCATCGATCGCGATCGGATCAAAGCCATTCACATCAAGATAGCGACTGAGCCACGCAAGCCCGCCATCCTGCACGATCTCAGTACGCTGCTCGATGCGGCGTCCATTCAAGATCATGACCGGCGCGACCAGACCGCAATCTTCCGCGCGCCACCAGCGTTCGGCCCAATCGCCGCCGCGCTGCTCTTCGAAAGCACCATCGCTCAAGATCGCAACAAGGCTCTCGCCGGGCAACGGCATGTGGACGTACTGGACTTCGGCAAAGCCGAGATAGCCGCCCTCCGAAAGCCCTCCAGCGGTGTGCGCATTCACATGACTGCCAAGCGGCGCACCAGGTCGCCCAACTGGGTCGATCGCATAATTGTAGAAGTCCGCGCAGAGCCGTGACAGCCCAGCCTCGTCTGCACCGTAGCGCGCCATTTGAGTTGGCGAGAGATTGTCGACTAATGCGTTCGACGCTTCGATTGCCGCGACGCAGTGCCCCTGCCCCAGGATCCACGCTCTCGTCTTCGACGTAAGGATGTTCGCCGCCAAATAGCCGATATAGGCGGGCGCGACGTTCAAGGCTCCCCCGGTGTGTCCCTCTGGCGTTTCCTTGAAGGCTGTTGCTGGAAGGGCGGCGCCACTGAGATCAACCCGCTTGGCGTAGGTCATATGCGCTACAACCCACATCGCGGCGCTGGCCAAGCGATACGCCGCCGACAATATCGCGTAGCAATGGTCCGCCGATTGCGCACCCGTCTTCGCCAACCGGTCCACCAGAGCCTGGATTCGATCGCATGTCTCCGGCGTATGCTGGATCACACCATAGCCGCGCGACCATTCCAGAAACGCCCGATCGGCGACCGTCGTCATCGCACACTCCTCACGCTGGATCGGTTCTCCATCTCTAGTGCGACATGAACAGTGGAATGCGAGTCGTATTCAAGATTTCCTTTGTGGCGCCACCCAGCACGAACTCCTTGATGCGCGAATGGCCATAGGCGCCCATGACAAGGAGGTTGGCGCGGATGCTGAGAGCCTGGTCCAAAATCACGCGTCCAATCGAATGGTCGCCCAATTCGACTTCCAGGAATTCTACCTTCACATCGTGCGCCGTGAGAAGTTCCAGGATGGGCGTCTTGATATCTTCCACGGGAATGTCCTTCTCACCGCGCACCGTCAGCACGCGCACATTGTGCGCGGTCTTCAAGATTGGGAGCGCATCACACACGGCGCGCGCAGCGGACTTGCTGAAATCCCAACTGATCAGAACCGAGTCGAAGCTCAGAGCATCCCCGCTCTCATCAGGGTAGATGAGACACGGACGGCCCACGCCGAAGATCCAATCTTCCACATCAAGGCGGCCTTCATCGCCTGACTGCGGCAAGCCCAAGATACATAGATCGCTTGTGCGGCCACGCCAGGTCATGTCGCTTGCCGACGATGGCCATCGCTCAGCGATCGGTACAATTGCGACCTCAATGCCCATGTTTGTCGCTGTCTGGCGAACATAGCGCTCCACCTCCGCAGATTTGACAGCGGCATCGCGCTCAAAGTCGCGCGCCATCCCAGCCATCATGCCGCCCGCGATCACATGGCGCGGCGTACGAACGCTGAGGTGAGGACTGGTGACGGTCAGCTTGGCGCCAAAATAGAGCGCCGCCCGACACGCATAATCGATTGCGCTCTGCGAGGATGGAATGGGATGCGGGGTCAGCGCCAGATGAATGATCCGATACATTGCGACCTCCCTCATTTGGTTGTAGCGGCGAAGCACCGGAAGGCTGAAGCCCGTAGAATCGCGATGAAGCGACACGTGCTCGTCGCTCTCGTCGTCCGATCCGCCGGCAGCTGACGCATGGGCGCGCCAACACCGCCAGCATCGCGGTCCAGCGCTTGAAGCAAGCTAGCAGGCGACGCCAGACAAGTCTTGCGCAAGATCAAGGCGAAGTTGGCCGTCCACGCCCATTAGAAACGCATCGTCGGCAGAGAAGCAGGCTTCCCGTGCGAGCCGTTACCGGCTCATATCCCGCGAGCCATGCAGGGCCTTTGATCCGTGAGCCCACAGCCGATGACAACCACCTCTCTAAACGGCCTCACAAGCGCTGAAGCGGCGCGCCGATTGCGCGATATCGGCCCCAATGAACTGCCGCAAAATCACGGCCGGGGCTTACTCCAGATCACCCTCGAAACAATGCGCGAGCCCATGTTCCTGCTGCTGCTTGGCGCAGCTATACTTTACATGGTGCTCGGCGACCTTGGCGAAGGCCTGTTTCTTCTTGCCGGCGCGCTGGCCACGATTGGCCTCGTCATCTTTCAGGAGGCCCGCAGCGAACGCGCACTGGCGGCCTTACGCGAACTCGCCCAGCCACACGTTCGCGTTATCCGCGACGGCGCCGACATACGGATTCCTGCGCGCGAATTGGTGCCGGACGATCTCTTGCTTATCGGCGAGGGCGAGCGCGTTCCCGCCGATGGGCTATTGATCAGCGGCGATGTACTGAGCGTCGATGAATCCACATTGACCGGCGAGTCCGCCCCTGTCTCTAAGTGCATCGCCACCGAAGCCGACGCCTTCTCGGCGGACACCGGCCCAGGCGCCGCCTCAAGCCCCCACCTCTTCTCTGGGACTCTCAGCGTAAGGGGCCAAGGCGTCATCTGCGTCAGCCGCACGGGGCCAAAATCCGCGCTCGGCCAGATTGGCGCGTCGCTCGCGCAAATCGGTCAAGAACCCACGCCGCTGCAGCAATCGGCAGGACGGCTCGTTACGCTTCTCGGTCTTCTCGCTTTGGCCTTTTGCGGGATCATCGCGCTCGCTTACGGGCTGTTGCGCGAGGATTGGATTGGCGGAACGCTTGCCGGCATCACAGTCGCCATCGCACTTATCCCCGAAGAGTTTCCGATGGTTTTGGCCGTATTTTTGGCGCTCGGCGCCTGGCGGCTCGCGTCGCATCGCGTGCTTGTACGGCGCAGCGCCGTCATCGAAGCGCTGGGCGGCGCCACCGTTCTGTGTGTCGACAAGACTGGCACGCTCACCGAAAATCGCATGCGCGTCGCTCGCCTTTGGACCGAAGCGGAAGACTTTGCGATCCACGACGACGCGCTTCCCACTGGTATCAGCCGCGAGGTACTCGAATTCGCAGCGCTTGCATCCGCACCGCGCCCTGTCGATCCCATGGACAAGGCCATTCGTGCGCTGCTGCCCCTCGAACAACAAGCCGCGTCGACGACCACGCAAATCGAGCGCACGTGGCCTTTGCGCCCGGAAATGATGGCCGTTGTTCAAGTGTGGCGAAGCGGCGGCGATAAAAGGATCGCCGGCGCAAAGGGCGCGCCTGAAGCCATTTTCAAATTATGCCGCTTGCCGCAAGAGCAGGTTGTCAAACTCACGGAAGTCTTGCGGGCCTTGGCGGAAGATGGTCTGCGCGTGCTGGGCGTCGCCTCCTGTCGACACGATGCGCCATTTCCCGAAGCGCCGGAGAGCGCTCCATTTGAGTTCCGCGGCTTGATCGGTTTTCGCGATCCGCTCCGTGTCGATGCACCGGCAGCCATCCAGGAGGCGCGTGCAGCGGGCATCAAAGTCATCATGATAACCGGCGATCACCCGGCGACGGCGCTCGCCATTGCGAGAAGCGCCGGCATCGACGTGAGCGCAGGCGTGGTGCTGGGCGCCGATGTCGCGCGCCAGGCCCCGATTGAACTGCAGAGCAGCCTTCGTAACGCCCGTGTGTTTGCCCGCGTCGCGCCGGAGCAGAAGCTGACGATCGTCCAGGCGCTTAAAGCCAACGACGAAGTCGTCGCGATGACAGGCGACGGCGTGAATGACGCGCCCGCCCTGGAAGCAGCGCATATCGGCATCGCGATGGGCAAGCGTGGCACCGACGTTGCGCGCGAGGCGGCTGACCTTGTCCTGCTCGACGACAGCTTTGCCTCGATTGTCGGCGGCGTACGTATGGGCCGGCGCATCTTCACGAACCTGCGCCGCGCGCTGACCTACATCACGGCAATCCACGTCCCCATCGCGGGACTTGCGCTATTGCCAATCCTGTTCGGCATGCCGCCAATGCTGTTTCCAATGCACGTCGTCCTGCTGGAGCTGGCGATCGATCCCATCTGCGCATTGGTGTTCGAAGGCGAGCCCAGCGAACGCGCAGCCATGCGAAGACCGCCACGGCCACCGAAGGAAACACTCTTTGGCCCTCGCCAACTTGTGAAAGCCTTCGCTCAAGGCGTGGGCGTCCTCGTGGGCGTATTCGGTCTCTACGCCTTTCTTCTGCAGCACGCTCCCGAGCCTGTCGCGCGCGGCGGCGCCTTTATCACGCTTGTTCTGGCAAATCTCGTCCTCGCCCTCGCCGATGCGATGTCGACCGACGGCAGCCTACTAGCGCCGCACCGGCGTGTGTTTTGGTCGATTGCGGGCGCGCTTGTGGTTCTACTGACGGCCATATTCGCCATCCCCGCCTTAGCCTCCATCTTCCGTGTTGCCGCCCCCAGCGTGCCCATACTCATCGCGTCCATGGTTGTCGCCACAGTTAGCGGCGTATGGTTGCGCGTGGCCGAGTCCGCGCGCACCACAATGCGAAATTCCGGCGCTTCCGGCGCGGACGCCGCTGCCGACGCCCGCCATCATCCCTCCTCATGAGCATTTTTCGGGCAAGTCCAGTGCAACTGAAGATCAAGCCGATCGCCATCGATACGTTCAGAGAGAACGTGCTCATCCTATCGCGCGATTGCCGAGCGTTGAGACCCGAGCGCTTGAAGGGTTCTCGCAAGGTTGAAATCAACGCTGGCGGCGAGCGCATCCTCGCCAGCGTTGTGATCGCCGAGGACCCACTTCTGGTGAGCGCCGACGAGGCAGGTCTCACGCAGCCGGCGTTTCGTCGCCTTGGCGCTCTCGCGGGCGCTCTGGTCGATGTCGCGCCCGCGCCGCCGCCCTTGGCGACGTCTGCGATCTTCGACAAGATCCGTGGCGACACGCTGACAGCCGCACAACTGTCCGACGTCGTGCACGACCTCGTGGATCATCGTTGGTCGGACATGGAGATCGCCGCTTTTCTGGTGGCCTGCGCAAGCTTCATGACCGCGGACGAGACGCTCGCGCTCACCGATGCGATGGCGCGCGCCGGCAAGCGGCTCGACTGGAACAACCGCCTCGTGGTCGACAAACATTGCATCGGCGGCGTTCCCGGCAATCGCACCTCTCTTATCGTCGCCCCCATCGTGGCCGCTCATGGGCTCCTGTTTCCGAAGACCTCATCGCGCGCCATCACCTCGCCTGCCGGCACCGCCGATACGATGGAAGTGCTCGCGCGGGTCGATCTCGATGAAGACGAAATGCGGGCAGTGGTTGAGCGGTGCGGCGGCTGCGTCGTGTGGGGCGGACGCGTCGATCTCTCACCCGCAGACGATGTGCTGATCTCGGTTGAGCGGCCGCTCTCCATCGACACGCCTGATCAGATGGTCGCTTCCATTCTCTCCAAGAAGATCGCCGCGGGTTCGACCAGCCTCATCATTGATGTGCCCGTGGGACCGAGCGCCAAGGTGCGCGACACGCGCGCGGCCCTTCGGTTGCGCAAACTCTTCGAGTTTGTCGGCTCGCGCCTGGGCTTGCACGTCGATGTCGTGATGACCGACGGTTCGCAGCCGATTGGACGCGGCATCGGTCCGGCGCTCGAAATGCGGGACGTCCAGGCCGTGCTGCGCGGCGCAAAAGATGCGCCCGCCGAGTTGCTGGAGAAATCCATTCGTCTTGCTGGGCGCCTGCTTGAACTTGATCCGGAGGTCAGAGGCGGTCAGGGCGAGACGCGCGCGAGGGAACTCCTGACGAGCGGCGCCGCAATGAAGAAGATGGAACAGATCGCGGAGGCGCAAGGCCCGTCGCCCATATCGAACGCCCTCGGCGCGCTCGTGCATGAGGTCGCGGCCCCGGCGGACGGCTGGATTGAAGGCATTGACTGTCTTCGCATCGCGCGCATTGCGCGCCTTGCTGGGGCGCCGACCGATGCAGGGGCTGGGATAGATATCCTCAAGCGCAAAGGCGACAATGTCCGCGCGGGCGAGCCGCTTTATCGGCTCCACGGTGTCGAATGCACGGACTTCGACTATGCCGCCAGCGCCGCCGACGCTGAGTGTGGATTTCACATCTCATGAGCTCGCCGCCCGTCATCCTTCATGCGTTTGCCGACGAAGCGCAGCCCGCGCGTACGCTCGCCATCGCACTTGGGATCGACTGCAAGCTGGTCGACGTTCACGCCTTCCCTGATGGCGAAGTGCTGCCGACGGTTCCAGAGACGGCGCCGACAACAATTGTCTATCGCTCGTTGGCGCGACCTAACGACAAACTCGTCCCCTTGCTCTTGGCCTGCGATGCATGGCGGCGCGCTGGCGCACGCCGCCTTATCCTCGTGGCGCCCTATCTCTGCTATTTGCGCCAGGACGCCGTTTTCTCGCCCGGCCAGCCGAACAGTCAGCAGGTGATCGGGGATCTACTTGGCGATCGGTTCGACCACATCATCACTGTCGATGCACACCTCCACAGGACGCCATCGATCGCCGCTGTCTTTCCACAGACAACAGCAACAGATCTGTCCGCCGCGCCCGCCATTGCGGCTTGGCTGACGCAGACGCTGCCTGATGCGGATTTTGTTGTCGGACCGGACGTGGAATCCGAACCCTGGGTGAGACAAGTCGCAACCGCGCTGAACGCGGATTATCGCCTCTTCACGAAGAAGCGCCTTGGCGATGATGAGGTGCGTCTCTCGCTTGAAGACGCCTCCGCGTTTTCCGGCCGCACAGTGGCCCTGGTCGACGACATTTGCTCAAGCGGCGGCACGCTGATCAAGGCGGCACAGATGCTCAAGGCCGCTGGCGCGCGCGAAATCGTCGCCTGTATTACGCACGCACTCTTTGACAGCACGGTCGAACAGCGATTGCGCGCCGCCGGTGTGAGCGCAATCGCGTCTACGGATGCCGTTCCACACGCGACCAACGTCATCACGCTTGCGGCTCTGCTGGCCGATGCGCTGCGTGCCGAGCTGCCTCGATGACGATAGCGGCCGAGACCGATCCGTCACCCGCCTTTCACACCATAAGGCTGTCGAAAGTCTACGGAGACGGTCCAACCGCAGTACATGCGCTGCGCGATGTCGATCTCGACGTCGCACAAGGCGAACTGATCGTCCTTCTGGGCCCATCTGGATCTGGCAAATCGACGCTGCTCAACATCCTCGGCGGACTTGACCGCGCGAGCTCCGGCGAAGTCTGGTTCCACCAAACGGCGCTGAACGCGATGCGCGAGCGCGCGCTGACGGACTTTCGCCGCAGGCACATCGGGTTCATTTTCCAGTTTTACAATTTGATCCCCAGCCTCACGGCCCGGGAAAATGTCGACCTCGTACGCGAAATCGCCGAAGACCCCTTGAGCGCGGAAGAAGCGCTTGATCTGGTCGGCCTCGCCGAGCGCATGGATCATTTTCCCGCGCAATTGTCGGGCGGCGAGCAGCAACGCGTCGCTGTGGCCCGCGCCATCGCCAAACGGCCGGCCGTCCTGCTGTGTGATGAACCCACGGGCGCGCTCGACCTCAAGACAGGCGTGCGCGTGCTTGAGGCCCTTGTCGAAATCAACAAGCGCTACCGCTCCACAACACTCATCGTGACCCATAATGCCGATGTGGCGCGTCTCGGTGAACGGGTGATCCATTTCTCCGACGGACGCATTCGTACGATCGAGACGAACGCTGTTCGCGCGCCGCCCTCGGAGTTGAAGTGGTGAAGCTCATTGCCCGCCCGCTCGACCGCAAGCTGCTACGCGACGTATGGCGAATGCGCATTCATGCCGCCGCCGTCGCGCTTGTGCTCGGCTGCGGCTTGTCTGTTTACATCATGTCAGTCGGCATGCGCGCGTCGCTGGAGCGCACACGCGCGGACTATTATGCCGACTATCGCATGATGCACCTGGCGGCCTCGCTCGTCCGTGCGCCCGATCGCGTCGCAGCGGACCTCGAGCGTATCCCCGAAGTCGCCGCCATCGAAACGCGCATATCCGGCTATGCCCTGCTGGATGTGCCACAAATCGTAGAGCCTGCCTCCGCCCGGCTCATCTCGCTCCCACTGGGCGGCCGGCCGCGCATCAACGATCTCGCCATGGTGCGCGGTCGATGGCCCGATCCGGCAAAGGCGGACGAGGCCATCGTCAGCGAGGCGTTTGCGACGGCGCTCGACATCAGGATTGGCGCGAACTTGGCGGCGACCATTCACGGTCGGAGACACGTTCTGACCATCGTCGGCATCGCCAATTCCCCCGAATTCGTGTTCGTCTCTGCGCCGGGTGAGCTGTTTCCACAGCCCGAGCGATTTGGCGTGGTCTGGATGGGACGAACCGCGCTTGCGCGCGCCTTCGACATGAGCGGCGCCTTCAACGACGCGATCTTCCGACTTTCTCCCGGCGCCGACGACCAGCGCGTAAGAAGCGCCATCGATGAAGTTCTGAGAGCCTTTGGCTCAAGCGGGGCCTATGGCCGCGATCGGATGATGTCTGATCGCTTCCTCTCCGAGGAGATCAAGCAGCTCACAACCATGGCGATTTTTTTGCCCGCGTTCTTTCTTGTGATCGCGGCTTTTCTCGTCAACATCGCGCTCGGTCGCGTCATCGCCACCGAACGCTCCAATATCGGTCTGCTCAAGGCGTTCGGCTATTCCGATCTCGCGGTTGCCTGGCACTACGCCAAAAGCGCGCTCATGTTCGGCCTGATCGGCGCATCGCTCGGCTCAATAGCCGGCGTGGTGTTGGGCCGCGCGATCGCCGACATCTATCGAGACTATTACCATTTCCCGACGCTGGCGTTTTCGGCGGGATTGCTGACATTCGCCGGCGCATGGGCGGCGGCAATCGTCGCGGTCAGCATCGGCGCGATCTTCTCGGTTTGGCGTGCGGTGCGTCTCGCCCCTGCCGAAGCGCTCGCCCCGCCACGCCCGGCCGTTTACTCACGCTCGTCAGGTATGCTCGCCAGGTTCGCTGCGCGCCTCGACGCAAAGTCACGTATCATCCTGCGACGAATCCAGCGCTTTCCGCGCCGCGCAGCCACGACCATTATTGGCATCGCGCTGGCCATCGCGCTGCTCGTGGTTGCCGGCGCCTTTCCCGCGGTCATGACCCAGTTACTCAGCGTGCATTTCTCAGTCGCCAATCGACAAGACGTCACCTTATCATTCGTGGCGCCCCGGGAGATCGGCGTCATGCATGCCGTCGCGCATCTGCCCGGCGTGATCTCAGCCGAGCCGTTTCGCGCCGACGATGTCGTGCTTCGCCACGGGCGGCTCGAAGTCCGCGAGGCCGTTTTGGGTCTGCCCTTCAATGCGCGGCTCAGCCGCCTCATCGGCAGTGACGGCCAAGCTGTGGAGCCGCCTGTCGCCGGCATTGCCTTGGCCCGCGCGCTGGCGGCGAAACTGCACGCCGGCCCCGGCGACGAGATCGAAATCGAGCAGGTGTCAGGCCGGCGTGTGCAAGCGCGCATCCGCGTGTCAGCCATCGTCGATCCGATGGTCGGCTCATCCGCCTATATGAATATCGAAGATCTCGGGCGCCTGTTTCGTGAGCCGGGACGGATTTCCGGCGCTCACCTTTCGCTTGATCCTGCTCGCTACGCAGCGTTCAACGCCCAGCTCAAGGAAACGCCGGCGCTCGCGGGCGCCAGTTTTCTCCGCCAGGCCGAACGATCAATGCGGCGTGCATTCGACGAGGGCGTGGGCGTCATGAACTACCTCTACATCGCGTTTGCCGCGGTGATGGCTGGCGGCGTTGCGTTCTCAGCCGCGCGTGTGACGATGGCCGAGCAAGAGCGCGACCTGGCGACATTGCGAGTTCTCGGATTCACCCGCGGCGAGGCGTCGTACGTGCTCGTTGGTGAATTGTTTGTCCTGGCTTTGCTTGCGGTTCCCCTCGGTTGCGTGCTGGGCACGGTGTTGGGAATCTGGCTCATGCGGCTTTTTCAAACCGACATGTACAGTTTCACCTTCATCTTCAATCCAGGCGGCTACGCCTTCGCCATCGCCTTCACGCTTGCGTGCGTCGCCATCGCCTCTTTCATCGTCCGTCTGGGCATAGACCGCCTCGACATGGTGGGCGTACTCAAGGCCCGGGATTGAACCATGAAAAACATCTCCATTCCCAAGCTCTCGATGGCGCAATGGCTCTGGCTCTCGGCGGGCGTCCTGCTTGCGATCGGTCTGACATGGCTCGTCCTGCCGCGGCCTGCGCTGGTTGAAGCGGCGATCATCGATCGCGGCGAGGTGAGACGCACAATCGTCGACGAGGGACGCACGCGCATCCACGACGTCTTTGTCATCGCCGCACCCGTTGGCGGCGAAGTGCAGAGGATATCGCTCCATCCTGGCGACGCTGTTGAACGTGGCGCCGTGGTGGCGACCATCGCGCCAGCCGACCCCGCGCTTCTGGACGCACGCACCGCGGCTGAGGCCGATGCGGCGATCGCGGCAGCGCAGGCAGCGCTTGCCGCAGCCGAGGCCAGCGCCGAACTGGCGCAACGCGACCAGGCGCGCGTCGCGCTGCTTTCG
>WRPF01000041.1 GCA_009773335.1 Caulobacteraceae bacterium | reverse complement strand
CGCTCGGGCGACGTGATCGCCGATGCGGGCCTCAGGCTCAGCGAGGTCTTCACGCTCAGCGCGCTCGACCGTATCGGCGCCCGCGCGCGCAACGGCACTCAGGCCCGCCGGCGCGCGGTTCGCGACGCAGCGCCGGAAGCTGTGCGCCGCCTGTCGGAACTGCTTGAGGCCGATCCCCGCGCCCGTCAGGAGGCCGCCCGCTTCCTAGAGGCTGAAGGCGCGCGTCTCGCGGACCTGCTGGCGCGCGGCCGCGCTTCGATGAGTGCGGACGCCACACGGGCCTTCCTCCTGCTCGACGCCGCGTCGAGTTGACCGCACCAGGTTAACCGGCGTCAGCCGTGATCCAGAATGACGCGCCGGAGGGGAACTCCGGCGCGTCTTTCGTCTGGCGCCTGAATTGCTTCCCCTGTCCCGCGAACCCCTGTGGCGAGGCGCACCCGCGACCGTGCAGGGCCATCTGGAGCGTGGGACCGATGAAAAACGACCTGACTCATGAAGAGCTGGCGGAACAGTTCCGCCTCCTTTCCCAATCCGCCGAACCCAAGTCGGAGCCCGTGCACGTGACCACGTCAGACTATGAATTCGACGAAGGCTTCGCAGACGACTTCGGCGATGACTTCGATACGGAGGTCGCCAACGATCGCGACGGGGCGATCGCGATCAGGTTCGGCGGCCGCTTTGAAACCTTCGAGCAGTACGATGCGGCCCAGGACGATCAGGCGGCGGAAGTCGTCGCGGACGATGGGTCTGTAGCGTCCGACATGCCGGGCCTGACACCGATGCTGGAGCAGCTTCAGACGGAGACGCAGGAAACCGCGCAACAGGAAAAGATCGAAGGCCCGGCGGGCGCCGGCTTCTGGGGCTTCACGTGGGCGCTCGCCTGGGTCGGCGTAGCGGTGGGCGCGCCGGTCGCATTCATCGGCCCCTACGCCATCCAGAACCAGCACCCCGCAGTGCTCGCCGCGATCGCCGCGATCGCGATCGCGCCTGCCCTGCTCATCATCTACGCCGCGAACGCCGCCCGCGAAGCGCGCCGCGCGCACGAACAGACACGCCGCCTGGTCGCGCTCGCCGAACAGGCGCTGTCGCCGACCGAAGAAGCGGAAACCCGCGCCCGCACGCTCGGCCGCACCGTCCGCGCCGAGATCGGCGCGCTGCAGTCGGTGGTCGACGTCGCACTCGACCGCTTCGCAGAACTCGAAGCTGCGGCTTCGCGCAACGCAATGGTGTTCGACGAAGCCGTATCCAACGCCCGCGATGGCGCCGGCGCGCTGACGGAAACGTTGCGCAACGAACGCGCGACCTTTGAAGGCCTTACTTCGGAGATGCGCGCGCAGACCGAGATGATGGGCGAGAACGTCGGTCGCCAGGTCCGCCTGATGCGCGAGACCTCGCGCATCGTGCGCCAGGAATTCGCGGCCGCCGACGAGACGCTGCAAAATCACTTCACGTCGTTCGCTTCGTCCGCCGCGTTGATGGCCGAGCGCACACAGGCCATCGATGCCGCCGCCGCCGCCACGCAGGCCGCGACGCAGCGACTCGACTCCACCGTGCTCACCGCGCTTGAAGCGCTCAGCCAAGCGACCGCGCTCACCGACACGGCGCGCCAGTCCGCCGACGCCGCCACACAGGCCGCCAGCGCCACCGCCGGCGCCATCCGCGACACGACGCGGCGCGCCGTCTCCGACGCCCGCCGCGTCGCGCAGATGATCCGCCACGAAACGCAGGCGATGGAAGAAAGCGCTGTCTCCACGCTCTCGAAGCTGAAGGAAGCGGCCGACGAGGCCCGCCAGGCGTCACACGAAGCGCAGGCCGCCGCCGACCGTCACGCGGACGCGATCCAGCGTCGACTCACCGCCAGCGCCGCGCACTTCGCGCAGGTTTCCGCGCAGAGGCCGGTCGTCACCGAGACCCGCGTCGCGGAAGAAGTCGCCGAGGAACGCATGCGCGTCGGCGCGCGTGTCCCGCGCTCGACGTTCGCGCAGAGCGCACCGGTCACGAAATCCTTCGCTACGCCCGCCGAGGCGCCGTCTTCACGCTTCGCCAATGACTGGAAGGCTGTGCCTGCCGCACCCATCGCCAACGACGCGGGCTCGTCCAGAATCGGCGACCGGTTCGGCTTGGCCGCCCCGCGCCCGACGCCGAAGACTCCCGCGGAAAACGCGCTCGCCATTCTCGTCGAAGCCGGCGTAAACGCGGCCAGCCTGTTCTCAACGCCGGATCTCGACTTCATCGCCAACCGCGCCCGTCAGGGCGGCGCCGCACGCCGCCAGGCGGTTGCAGCGGCGGCGCCAGAAGCGGTCGCGAGCCTGCAGGACCTGTTCGATGGCAGCGAGACGGCCCGCGCGAACGCGGCGACGTTCCGCGCCAAGCCAGAACTCGCCACGCAGGCCGGCGGCAAGTCGCTGCTGGTGGCTTACCTCCTGATCGACGCCGCGCTCGGCTGAGACGGCGCTCCGGAAACAACGGGCGGCGGAAGAGGCGCAGGCGCCTTCTCCGCCGCCCATTCCGTTATCTGCAGGCACGCTTCGCGCGCTGCGCGCTCAAGTGCGGCCACCGCCTCGCGCGCCGAACGGTTTGCGATCGGCGCGCGCGTATCGAAGCGTCGGGTATCGATGATCGTACGGGATCGCGCATCCACAAGACGCACCGTCGTCGAGAACACCGCCTCAAGGCCACCGTCCTCGACCACTTCAAACGCCAGCACGTCCCAGCGCAGATCGATGTCGCCGCGCGCGCCGGCGCCGCCGCGCACCGCCGCACGGAAAACGCCGCGCCGAGAGAGCGTTTCCGTCAGCATCGTCTGCAGCAGGTCCGGCGCCGCATCGTCCCATGCCGCGCGGTCCATCACCGCGATCTCGGCGCCTTGTCGCCAGACGATATCGGAGCCCGCCGTCATGCGCTGCGCCGACGGCGCGCCGATGATGATCACAAGCGGATGCGCCGGCGCAGTCGATGGCTCCACGGCGCCCACGCGCATCGTGTAGATGTAAGGCGCAGGAGGAGCCTCAGGAAGGATCGACACGCAGGCCGAAAGCAGCGTCGCCGCCAGTGACGCCGCAAGCAGTTTCATATTCATGGATCGACCCTCACGGTGCGTTTCTGTTCGCCGACAGCCGACAGCGTGCGCGAACGTTCGACATTGCCCGCGACACGGTCGAGCGTGACCGCCAGACGGCGCATGTCGTTGGCGGCCCCTGACAGATCAGGCAACGCACCGCTGGCGGCGGCGTTCGCTGCGCCGTCCACGCCGATGGCGGCCTGGTTGATGTTGTTGAACGCCGTGGTGGCGCTGGTTTCGAGCGTGGCGACGCGCCCGCGCGTTTCCAAGGAGAGCTGCTCCACCTCACGCGCCGTGCTCGAAATCTGCCGGGCGGCGATACGCCATTCATCCGCAGCGGCGGCGACGTTCGACACCGCGCCGCGTTCGGCGGCGAGATCGCGGCTGATCTTCTCAAGATTGACGAGAATCCGCTCCACGCGCCGCGCGTTTTCTTCGGTCAGCATGCCGCGTGCGCCGGCGAGCGCTTCGGTCGCGTTCCGGGCGATGGTGCTGCTCGAGGCTAGGAGTTCGTCGATCGCTGCGCCCTTGGCCTTGATGCGCGGGGCGCTGTCGCCCATCCGCTGCACGAGACGTGGGCTTGTCCCGGTGCCTGAGGATATCTGGATGAGATTTAACCCCGTAAGGCCGATGGCTTCGAGCTGCGCCTCGCTGTCGGCGCGCACGGGCCAGCTGGCGCCGATGCGGATGCGCGCGACGACGCCGGATTCGTTCTTCGGATCCATGAAGAGGTCGCGCACCTCGCCGACGCGGATGCCGTTGAAGCGCACCTCGGTGCCCGCCCCGATGCCGCGTGCGGCGCCGTCGAAGACCACGTCATAGGTCGCGAATTCCCGGTTGAAGCTCGCGCGAGCGAGCCACATTGCAAACAGCATGATCAGCACGCCTGCAGCGACCGTGACACCGCCGAGAAGCGCATAGTTCGCCCGCGTTTCCATGAGCCTATCTTCCCTTCGTATCGAGCGCCGCGCGTCCACGCGGCCCCGAGAAATAGTCCGCGATCCAGCCGGTCGCGTTCTGCTTGATTTCCGCCAGCGTCCCGATGGCCGCAACCTTGCCGCCATAGAGCACGCAGACCCGGTCACAGACCGCCGCCAGCGTGTCGAGATCGTGGGTGACGAGAAACACCGTGAGATTGAGCGCCTGCGTCAATTCCTTGAGCAGCGCATCGAAGCGCCCGGCGGTGACCGGATCGAGTCCCGCCGTCGGTTCATCGAGAAACAGCAGTTCCGGATCGAGTGCGAGGGCACGCGCCAGCGCCGCGCGCTTGCGCATCCCGCCGGAGAGCTGCGCCGGCGTCTTGAAGTGCGCGTCCGTATCAAGCCCTGCCATCACCAGTTTGAGCGAGGCGAGCTCCCCGAACAGCTCCGGCGACAGGTCCGTGTGCTCGCGGAACGGCGCCTCGACATTTTCCCGGACGGTCAGCGCCGAAAAGAGCGCGCCCTCCTGAAACATCACGCCCCAGCGCATCTCCACGCTTTCGCGCTCCTCGCGCGAGAGCGTGGCGAGGTTCTTGCCGAACACCTCGATATCGCCCGCAGTCGCGACATCCAGACCGACGATCTCGCGCAGCAGCACGGACTTGCCGCAGCCCGAGGGGCCGACGACGCCGAGGATTTCGCCGCGCCGCACATCCAGATCCAGACCGTCATGCACCGTCTGCGCGCCAAAGCGCGTGACGAGGCCGCGGACGCGGATGACAATATCCTCCGGCGCGTTCACCAGTCCATCTCCAGAAACCAGATGGCGAACAGTGCATCAATGACGATGACGAGGAATATGGCCTGCACGACCGAAGACGTGACCCGCCGGCCGAGGGAGGTGACATCGCCTCCCGTTTCAAGGCCGTGCCTGCACCCGACGATCGCCAGCACCACCGCCATCACCGGCGCCTTGATCATGCCGACCCAGAAGTGCTGCACAGGCACGCTGTCGTGGATCCGGGTGACGAACATTACCGGACTCACATTGAGCACAGCCCAGCAGATGATCAGCCCGCCCAGCAGCCCGGCGATCGCCGCGACGAAGGCAAGCACGGGCGTCATCACCAGCATGGCGATGAGACGCGGAACGACGATCGCTTCCATCGGATCGAGCCCGAGCACGCGCATCGCGTCGATTTCCTGACGCATCTTCATCGCGCCGATCTCGGCGGTGAAGGAGCTGTCCGTGCGGCCTGCCAGCAGAACGGCCGTGATGACGATGCCAAACTCCCGGAGCACCGAGAACGCCACCAGCTCCACGGTGAATACGCTCGCCCCGAAGTCCCCGAGGACGCGCGAGCCGAGGAACGCCACCACCACGCCGATAAAGAACGAGAGCATGGCGATGATCGGCATCGCGTTGAATCCGGCGGACTCCATCACGCTGACGATCGACATCCAGCGGATCTTCTTCGGGTGCGTGATTACGCGCCAGAGCGTGACGAGCGTGAGCCCGAGAAATTCGAGCGTGTGCAGCGCCTCGTCCCGCAAGCTCACCATGGCGCGCCCGATGCGGTCCAGCACCGCGACGAGTCCAAGCAGAGGCGCGGGCGGTTCAGGTGTCTTGCGCGTCGAAGCATGCGTCGCCGCAAAGAGACGGCCGGCGGACTCATGGTCGCCGCGCACCTTCAGGGGTTCATCGCCCATCCGGGCGGTGCGCTCGACAAGCCACGCGCCAGCGACATCCATGCGCCCGAGCTGCGAGACATCGACCGTCAACGCGCCGCCATCCCCGCCGGAAAGCGCGCGCAGTCCCGCATCGACGTCCGAAACGGTCCACACCGTCCAGTCGCCGCCCAGCGCGAGGATCTTCTCCCGCCCTTCCACACGTACGTCGAACGTCGCCCGCATCCGGCCCGGCCATCTCCACTGTCACGGTGCGCCGGACCCGCTCGTCCGACACCCGTTCGTACCCAGAAAAAGCTTTAAAAAGAAGGCGAAACGCCCAACAGGAACCCTCAGGCGCCAGCTGTGGTTCCTTTGGCGCTGCGAGGCGCCCAAAGCATGACAACGAGACCCGCCCCACCGAGCGCGCTCATGGCGGCGTAGCCCCACGAACCGATGCTGTCGTAGAGCGCGCCAGCGAGCAACATCGCCAATCCGGCGAGCGTGCCCGACGCAAGCGCCGCGTAGAGGGTCTGCGCAACTCCGGCGATCGCCGGCGGGGCCTCGCGCTGGACGAGCCGGAGCGCACCGACATGGACCGCCGCAAATGTCAGCGCGTGCAACGCCTGCAGCGGCCAAAGCAGGATCGCGGGCGGCAGGAACGCCATCGCCCCCCAGCGCGCCACGGACGCGACTGCGCCGAACGTGATGAGCGTCTCCGGGGAAAAGCGCCGCTCGAACCGCGAAAGCGTCAGCAACAGGCCCACCTCGATGATCACCGCGAAGCCCCACAGCGCACCGATCACCGGATCGGAGAGCCCCTGCTTGGTCCACACCAGCGTGGAGAACCCGTAGTAGAAGGCGTGCGCGCACTGGATGAGGCTCGCCGCGATCACCGGCCCCGCGAAGGCCGGATTGCGGAAGAGCGCCAAGCCCTCGCGCAAGCGGCCGCGAAAGCCGTGCGCCGCCGCGCCATGGTCGATCGGATCGCGCTCCAGTGCGAACAGCGCGCTCATCGCCACTGCAAGAAGCGACGCCAGCGCCCACACCGCCGCCGCTTCGACGCCGAACCGCCCGACCAGCATGGCGCCGCCGACATTGCCGGCGATGAACGCGATCGACCCGATCCCGCGCGCCACCCCGTAGGACAACCCGCCGTGCCCGGAGATGCGCAGCAGCGCCCCCTCGACCAGCGGCGTGATCGCCTGGGCGGCGGTCTGGGCGAGAAAGCCGGTGGCCAGCAGCGCAAGGAACCCCTGCGCCTGAAAGAACGCCGCGTAGAGCCCGAGCGAGAGCGCCGCGAGGATGCGCAGCGGCGTGCGCCGGTCGGCAAAGCCATCGGCCCACGCGGCAATCACCGGCCCGGCGAAGACCCGCGTGAGCTGCGCGGAAGCGACGATGGCGGCGATCTCGACGCCCGACAGCGCGTGCGTTTCCTCGAGCCACCGTCCGAGAAACGGCATGGTGACGCCGTTGCAGCAGAACAGGCTCGACATCAGCAGCGTCAGACGCGCGGAAGGTCCGGTGAAGGCGCGGCCGAGGCGCAAGGCGCATTGTCCTCTTTGGGGAAGGCGCCGTGTCTAGGTGGCCTTGCGCGCGGGCGCAATGCGACCGTCGGAACCGACTGCGGCGCGAAACCGGAGTTTCGCGCCGCAGCCGTTCCGGATGAGCTTCCGGTCTAGTGCTTGAGGCTCAGGCGCAGGTATCCGAACCGCCCCGGCGAGTCATAGGTCGTCGGGTCATAGTTGTTCAGGCCGCAGGTGAAGCATCCCGGCGGATCCTGATCGAACAGGTTGTTGACGCCGAGCGTGAACATCACGTCCTCGCCGAGCATTGCGGGCGTCCAGCGAAGCTGCGCATCGAAGTAGTAGATGCTGTCGAGCTTGTTGGCGGCGCCCGTTTCATCGACCGACGAGATGTAGCGCACCGTGCCGGTGGCGGCGACATTCTCCAGCGCCCAGTCGACCGACAGCGTCGACTTCCATTCCGGATACGCCTGGTCGGGGCTGCCGCGCTCCGTGCCCTCGCGGGCAACACCGACAAGGCCTGCGCCCGTCGGGATGATCTCGGTGAACTCGAGCAGGTGGCTCGTGCTCCACCGCGCGGAGAACTGGCCGAAGGACCATTCCGGGGTTGTGTAGAGAACGGTGAAGTCCACCGCCTTCGTTTCGATACCGCCGATATTGATCAGCGGGTTGGCGATGCCGGCGACTGCGCCGGAGGCGGTGCGGGTGATCGTCGCGCAGGCCAGCGGATCATTGCTGGTCGCGCAGCGCGTGAGCAGCGACTGGCCGTTCTGCGCCTGGATCGCCGCATCGAGCTGGATGTCGGCGTAGTTCACCTCGAAGGACAGGTTGCTGGACCAGTCGAGATCCTTCAGGAACGACGGCTCCCAGACGAAGCCGACATTGACGCTCTCGCTTGTTTCGGGTGTCAGCGCGGTGTTGCCGCTGGTGATGACCGAGATCTGCGGATTGATCTGCACGTAGCTGCCGTTGGCGGGCACGCCGCGGGCGATGCAGTTGTTGCGGATCGCAGCGCTCTGCACCGGGCCGCCGCTCAGGCCGAGGAAGTCCGAGCACGGGTCGGCGACTTCCTGGTCGAACCGCGATGCGGTGCCGAACAGTTCGCCGATCGACGGCGCCCGGAACCCTTCACCCCAGGAAGCACGCACGAGGACGTCGTCGTGGGGACGCCAGGCGAGGCCCGCCTTGAGGGTCTCGTCGGAGCCGAAGGTCGAATAGTCGAACACGCGGGCTGCGAAAGAGGCGTCGAGCGACTGGAAGAACGGCACGCCGCTCAGCAGCGGCACGCTCAGCTCAATGTAGGCTTCATCCACCGAGATGTCGCCGCGCGTGGGCTGGGCAGGAATGTCCGAGCCGAGACCCGCGACGATGATCGCGTCCGGTTGGAAGAAACCTTCCGTATCGCGATGTTCGTATCCGGCGGCGAACGCCACGGCGCCCGCCGGCAGGTCGAACAGGTCGCCGGTGATGTTGGCGGAGTAGTCGCGCAGTTCCTGCTCGGAAACGTCCTGCTGGACGAAGCTGATGAAGGCGTACTGCGCGGGCGTGATCGTGCCGGCGCCGCCGAAGATGTTCAGCGGGACGCACGGCGCAGTGCACGCCGCCACCGGCCCGAGGGCCTGTTGCACGCGCTGAGCGTTGACGTTGCCGGTGAAGGTCTGTTCGGCGCGGTTGCGCGACCAGACGGCGCTGATGTCCCAGGCGAGATCGCGGCCGAACAGGTTGAACTCGCCCAGGAGCGTGCCCGTCAGGTTGAACGTGTTGACGTCCTGCTTGTAGTGGCGCGGGCCCCCTTCCACGAGGCGGCGGCCGATGAAGGCGTAGGTGCCTTGCGTCAGCGTGAAGCCGAAGGGGTTGAACGGGTTGGTCGCATCGACCGACACCGTGTCGAGCAGGTTTCCGTTGCCGGCGTCCGGGCCGACGAACAGCGGCAACGGCGCCGCCTGGTTGTCCGAACGGCGGTTCGCGTAGGAACCACGCACGCGCAGCGAAAGATCGGCGCTGAAGTCATGCGTCAGCTGACCGAACAGGCCGAGCTTTTCGGACGGCGTGACGACATAGTTGAACGGCTGGAAGTTGAACCGATCGAGCGTCGCGAAATCCTTGAAGCTGCTCGCGGGGTCGCTCGGGTTGGCCGGATTGTAGATCGGGCGCACGCCGGGCGCGAGGGCCGCACGGAGCGTCAGGTTAAGGTCATTACCCGTGTTCGGATCGGAGATTATGAAGCGTCCGAGCGGCGTGCCCGAGCTGCAGCCGCCGCCGAGGCACGACGTGGCGCCGGGCGTGGGGAACAGCGCGATGTCGCGATCGGCGGCGAACACGCCGTCCTGCTTGGAATAGTTCACGCCGAACACACCTGACGTGGCGCCGTCGTGGATGCCCCACGAACCCGCATAGTCCTGCGCGAAGCCGTCACTGTCCTCGAAAACGCCGAGCTGGGCGGAGCCCTGGAAGCCGTCCTGTTCCTTCTTCGTGATGATGTTGATGACGCCGGCGATGGCGTCGGAACCGTAGATCGGCGAGGCGCCTTCCTGCAGCACTTCGATGCGTTCGATCATCGACGACGGAATGGTGTTGAGGTCGATCGAGCCGGGCACGCCCGACGCCGACGCGCCGTTCACCCAGCGCAGGCCGTCGACCAGCACGAGCGCGCGGCGCGAACCCAGAAAGCGCAAGTCGATTTCCGCCGCGCCCGCGCCGACACCGCCGCCGTCCGGCGGGTTGCCGAAGTTGCCGGAGTTGTTGAAACGCGTGTTCAGACCACCGCCCGCGATCGGCAGGCGCTGCAGCAGATCCGCAGTGGACGTGAGCCCGGTCTTTGCGATGTCCTCGGACGTGAGGCCGATGATCGGCTGGGTGTTCTGCAACGGGCTTGTGCGGATGCGCGATCCGGTGACGACGATCTCGTCTTCCGTGCTCGCCTCCTGCGCGAAGGCCGCGCCGCTCAACAGGACAGTCGCCATGGCGGCCGCCGCAAATTTCCAAACAGATCTGGACATCCGTCCACTCCCCTAAGTTTTGGCCTGTTCTTTTCGGCCTCTCACACGCGCTTCTGCGTGCGCTCGCGCATCAGGCGAAAAAGACGCAATCGGGCGCGATTGCGTCGCAAACAAGGATTGGCGGTATGGTTAACGAGTCAAGCGCGCTCGCCTCGCGAGAGGCGCGTTTTTCGGAAAAACTGTAGCGAATTCAGCCTCCGGCGACCGCTACGCCGCGCCGAGCACGCCGCGCAGCTGCTGCAGGGTCTGGGAATCCTGGCTCTGGATCGAGCCGGAGCGTTCGAGTGTCTCAAACAGCTGGCGCGCCTGTTCGTAGTGCGCGCGGCTGTCAGGATCGTTGAGGTTGCCGAGCATGATGTGCACGACGGCCTTGAAACGTACCCAGCTGAGGTCACTCGTTTCCTGCGAGGCCATCGAGTTCGCGATGCGAAGTTCTTCCTCGAAGGCTTGGCGCGCGTTCGCGCGATCGCCGACGGCGGCCGCAGCAGCGCCGAGGCGTTCAAGGGTCACCGCGAGTTCGCGGGCGACGCCGGGGTCGCGCTGGTTGCCCCCGTACATCCGGCGCAGGAGCACCAGCGCCTGTTCATGATGCTGGCGCGCCACCTGACCTTCGCCGGCGCGGGCGCTGCCGTCGCCAACCTTGTGCAGCGCTTTGGCGACAAGACGCTGCGCGTCGAGGGACTCGGGCTGGGCGAAGGCGACCTGGCGGGCGAAATCGAGGCCCTGCTTGTAGGCGTTTACGGAGCCAGCGTGATCGTTGCTCTGCGCGAGACGGTCGCCGCGCGCGAGGGCGTCGTCGAAGCGGGCGCGCAGGTCGCCCGGGGATGCGGGCGCGGACGGCAGGGAACGGGCGGGTTCCGCGCGGGACGGATCTCGATTGCGGCGCGGCGATTCCGGCCGGAAGGTCGCTTCTACCGGCGCATCGTCGGGTTCCATCTTCTTTTTTCCGCCGCCGAAGACCGCTCCGAGCAGCGCAAGGATGACCCACAGCAGAATAAGGGCCACCGCCGCCACAGCGCCGAGAACGGCCACGGCCGGCAGGGATTCCACAGTCGCGCGGACGCTGTCCGGCGCGAGCGCCAGAATCTGGGCCCGGATGTTCTCAGCGATCGTCTCGATTTGCTCTGGCATCCGCCCCGTCCTGCAAGAAACACACAAGCATTACCATCCCTTCATGGGACGGTCGACACGTCGCCTGCGCGAAGGGCGTGGGTGCGACGCCGCGGCGGCGGATTTGGGGCGCTGGCTGCTAATTGAGCTTGCGGGGAACCACCGGCGCGAAGGGCGCGGGCAGCGGCGCCACCGGCAGTCCTTCCTCGGCCATGGACTTGGCTTCCTCCGGGGTCGCCTCTCCCCAGATCGGACGGTCCGGGGCGTCGCCGTCGTGGATCGCGCGGGCCTCGTCGGCGAAGCCATCGCCGACGTAGTCGAACTTCTCCTTGATATGCCGACGGACCTTCGCGGCGATCTCGGCCGGGCTGTCGCCCTCGCGCGAGCGCGCCACCGCCGGGGCCATGGGGGCCTTGCGCACCTCAGCGGAACCGCAGACCGGACACGCGATCAGGCCGCGACGCTCCTGGTCGTCATAGTCGGCGCTGGAGGAGAACCAGCCCTCGAACTGGTCCTCGTTGGCGCAGGTGAGCGCGTAGCGGATCATGGCTGCATCACGGGCCGGCGAAATCCGCTTCGGTGTTCCAGGCCGGCACTTTCCCGCGCGCCTCGGCCACCTTGTCGAGATCGAGATCGGCGACGATGAGCCCCGGCTCGTCGCCGTCGATGACCGCGACCACTTCGCCCCACGGGTCGACGATGATCGAATGACCCCACGTCGAGCGCCCGTCCTCATGCAGCCCCCCCTGCGCGGGCGCGATGACGAAACAGCCCGTCTCGATGGCGCGGGCGCGGATCAGCGTCTCCCAGTGCGCCTGCCCCGTGGGCACGGTGAAGGCAGCGGGAATGGTGATAACGTCGGCGCCCGCCTTCGCAAGACGCCGATAGAGATGTGCGAAGCGCAGGTCGTAGCAGATGGTCAGGCCGAATTTGGCGCCCATCGGGCCTTCGACGATCACAGCCGTTTTGCCGGGCTCGACGCCAGCGGATTCGCGATAGGTTTCTCCCGCGCCAAGCTCGACATCGAACATGTGAATCTTGTCGTAGGTCGCGACGCGTTTGCCGTCCGGCGCAAAGAACAGACTGCGGTTGTAGACCTTTCCCGGCCCTGCCGGGATCGCCACCGAGCCCACGAGAAGCCAGACGCCGTGTTCGCCGGCGATGCGGCCCCAAGCGCGCTCCTCGGCGACGAGATCGGCCTTGGCCAAATTGTCGAGCAGTCGCTGGCGATCACGATCGAGCCGCCCGGTGTTTTCCGGCGTCGCCACGAACCGGGCGCCGGCAGAAGCAGCTTCGCGAATGAATGGCTCGGCCTGCGCGCGGTTGGCCGCCGCATCCGGCGTGGACCGGAGCTGCACCGCCGCCACTCGGAGCTTTTTCACCATCAGGCGCCGGCCAGGAGCGGATCTAGACGGCCCCTGGCCTCAAGGGCATGCAGGTCGTCGCAGCCGCCCACGTGCGTCCCGCCGATAAAAATCTGCGGGAACGTGCGCTTCCCGCCGGCGCGCTCGATCATTTCGGCTTTCTTCCCGGCGTCCATGCCTGCCTTGATCTCGGTCACTGCGACGCCCTTCTTCTTGAGCAGCGAAAGCGCGCGATCACAGTAGGGGCAGAACATCGTTGTGTAGACTGTCACCGGGGCCATGCCTCATATCTCCGTCCATACTCATATAGACACGTCCACGGGACGCACAACGCGGGCCAGCGTCAGCACATGCACCTTGGCGGCCTTGGCTCGGAGCAGCGCCTTCGCGCAGGCTTCGGCGGTCGCCCCAGTGGTGAAAACATCATCGATCAGGACCACGATTCGCCCCGCCACGCGTCCAGCCGGCGGGTTCATGGCGAATACACCCTCGACGTTGCGGCGGCGCTGGCTCGCGGTCAGGCCTTCCTGGCTCTTGCGGCGACGACGACGGGTCAGCAGGTCCACGGCGAGCGGCTTGCCCGAAGCACGCGATATGGCCTCCGCCAGCCATGCCGACTGGTTGAACCGCCGCTCCAGCAGGCGCGTCCAGTGCAGCGGCGTCGGCGCGATGAGATCGGCCTCCGTCAGCGCCTCGGCGCCCGCGCGCGCCATCCACCCGGCGAACACCTTCAGACCGTCGCGCCGACCGCCGCGCTTGAGGTCCAGCACCAGCTTGCGCGCGTGATCGTCATAGACGAGCGCCGCGCGCGCAGTGGCGAACCCGGGCGCTTCCGCCGTACAGGCGCCGCAGAGCGCGCCGTCCTCTGCGGCGGTCTCGAACGGAAAGCCGCACGCGGCGCACAGCGGACGGGCGAGGAACCTCAGCTCCGCCCACAGCGGCGCCTCGATCGCGCCGGGACGATCGACGATGCGGTCCGAGAGCAGCGAGCGCGGCGGCCACACGATGTCTGCGGCGCGCGCAAGGATTGAACGTCGACCCGGATGCGTCCCCACGCCATACTCCCCCGATGACGGCGCCCCAATGACACCTCCGAATACTTTCAATACCCGCCGCGTACGCCTGCACCGCGCGCGCGCAGCGAAATCCCCCCACGAGGCGGCGTTCTTGCGGGAAGCCGTTGCGGACGATCTTGCCGAACGTCTCGAGGCGGTCAACCGCACCTTCGAACGCGTGCTCGTGATCGGCGGCGCGACGCAATTCCGCGCGGCGGTGTCAAGCCGGCCCGCGCTCGCAGCGAAGATCGGCTGGGTTGTCGACGCGGACTGGAGCGACGGCGCCATCGGCACAGACGTCGCCTTCGATCCCGAACGCCTGCCCTTCGCCGAAGGCGCGTTCGATCTCGTCGTCTCGATCCTCGCGCTGCACTGGGTGAACGACCTGCCCGGCGCGATGATCCAGATCCGGCGCGCGCTGCGGCCGGACGGGCTCCTTCTCGGCGCGCTGTTCGGCGGCCGAACGCTGCACGAACTGCGCGACAGCCTGCTGGCGGCGGAAAGCGAAATCCGCGGCGGCGCGGCGCTGCGTGTTGCGCCGTTCGCCGGTGCGCTTGATCTCGCCGGCCTCCTGCAACGGGCGGGCTTCGCATTGCCTGTTGCGGACCGCGACACGACCACCGTGCGCTACGGCGATCCGCTGCATCTGCTGCGCGATCTGCGCGCGATGGGCGAAACGAGTGCGCTGGCCGACGCTCCGCCGCCGCTCACACGCACGATCCTGTTCCGCGCGATGGCGGTCTACGCCGAGCGCTTTGGCGTGGACGGACGCTCACCCGCGACGTTCGAGGTGATTACCGCAACCGGCTGGAGCCCGCACGAAAGCCAGCAGAAACCGCTGGCCCCGGGCAGCGCGAAAATGCGCCTCGCCGATGCGCTCGGCGTCGAGGAAAAGAGAGCCGGCGAAAAAACGGGCGAATGACCCAGCCTAAAGATTGAGCGCCATGAGCATCTCCGCGCGCTCGGGGCCGAGCGGCGGCGGGTAGAGATCGGCCTTGCGGTTCCTCGGGCGCGCCCACATCGCCAAAACCCGCGCCATCACATCGGCGCGCCTCGTCCAGGCCGTCGGTGGCTCGTGCATGTGGAACGACCGCATCAGCTCGCGCAGGACGTGCGCATCGCCGCGCGAGGCGGGGCCGATGGCGTCTTCGACAAAGCTCTTGGTCAACCGCCCTCGCAGGCTCGATCCGCCATCGCCGCTCTGTTCGCGTTCGGCGCGACGGATCGCATGCTGGTCCTGCCGGGCCATCGCGTCGAAGAACGGGCGGATTTCTTCATGCACGCCGCGATCGTACGCGACCATCCGCGCGACGGGGTCGGAGACGGCGTTGCACACATCGCCGAGCACAAACGCCTCAATGGCGCCCATCGAACCGCCGCGTCCATAAAGGGGATTGCTGCGTATGAGGGCATCGCCGATCGGAAAGAAGTTCCGCGCCACCGGCATGCTATCCTTCACGAAATGACGCCAGACATTCTTGAGCGCGCCCATCGCAAAGACCTTGCTTACGGGCTCCGCGCGCGAGGGATCCGTCCAACGCGCAGTGCCTGGCATCAGCGCGCAGACCCGGTCAAACACCTCCGGTCGCGGCAGCGCGATGCGCAGGTTCGTCTCGATCTCGGGGCACGCCAGCGTAATCGAAAAGTGACTGTTGTCGGCGGCGAACACGCCGTACTTGATGTAACCAAGATCGCCTGCGCCCTGCGCGATACCACGATCGGGTTCTGCCGCGCCGTCGCGCAACCGATAGTGGCGCGTGAAATAGAGAATGCCTGTGGGGCTCTCTTCTTCCCTGATCTCCGCACCCGCCGCGCGCAGCCAATCGGGAAACTGCGACGTCCGCCCGCTCGCGTCCACATAGGCATCCGCAGACCAGACCACCGCCTTCTCGTCCTTCACGCCACGCACCGACGTCACCGCGAGCGCGCCATCCTTTTCATCCGTATCGATGCCGTTCACGAAGATTTCGGTGACGAAATCGACGCCCGGCAGCGACGCCGCGTAGCGCCGCATGATGAGTTCCAATGTCGAGCGGCGGCAGAACAGGAAGGAGAGTTTCTCGTCGCCCGGCAGGAAGGTGTAGGACGAACGCAACGCCGGCGGCGCGGAGTCGCCGAATGTGAACTCCCGCGCGCCCGCCGCAACGAGCGTTTCCCACAATGCCGGATGACGATCACGCAGCATGGTTACGAGACGCCCGAGAAAGACGTGGCTGTGACGCAGCTGCGCCACGCCGCGACGCGTCCAGTCGTAGAATGCCTGGTCGGGATCGAAATCCGGCGGCGGCGGGTCGCGATCCAGCACAGTGATGCGACGGTCCGGCCGCGCAAGCGCCATCGCTGCGCACAATCCGGCGATGCCCGCGCCGACAATGACGATGTGTTCCTTCATGCGTTCAACTGCCCCCCTTCGTCCGCACAGCACAAGCGCGCCACGACGGAAGCGCGTATTGACGCGCGCCGTCTGCTGACCTAACCCCACCGGCTCTCCTTGGGGAGTAGCCGCCCTCGCGCCTTTTGAGGGGCGCACGTCAACATACTTGATTCCCCCGGGGTTTCTTATTCCTTGCGGATCATGGCGTGCGCGGCGGGACACATTGTCCCGGACTGGCGAGACCACGGAACGGGGCGTCGGCCGGCCGGCGGCGCCTTGGTTCCGTTGTGTCCGCTTCCGGCTGGCGAGCTTTACTCATGGAAACTTTTTCAATCTCGGCGCTCGTCGTCGCCATCGCCGAGATCGGCGACAAGACCCAGCTTCTCGCCATCGTTCTCACAGCGCGCTTCGCCCGCCCATGGCCGGTCCTCGCGGGGATTTTCGTGGCGACAATCGCCAATCATGTGCTCGCCGCGACCGCCGGCTACTACATATCGGGCCTGCTCGACGGCCAGCTCTTCCGCATCGCGGTAGCGTGCGGCTTCATCGCTATGGCGGCCTGGGCGCTCGTGCCGGACAAGGAAGAAGCGGCGCCGGCAGCGGCGAACGACGCCGGCGTGTTCGTGTCGACGCTGGTGGCGTTTTTCCTGGTGGAGATCGGCGACAAGACCCAGATCGCCACGACTGCGCTTGCCGCCCGCTTCCACGACATCGCATTCGTGACCGCGGGGACGACGGCAGGCATGATGCTCGCCAACGCGCCCGCCGTGTTTCTCGGCGAAAAGATGACCCAAATCGCGCCGCTCAGATACGTGCGCACCGCCGCCGCGCTGGTCTTTCTCGCGCTGGGTATCTGGGCGTTGGCGGAAGCGCTGGGCTAGCGCGCGCCGGCGCTCAGCAGATCGTGCATGTGCACGACGCCGACCGGCTTCCCCGCTTCCACCGCGAAAAGCGCGGTGATGCGCGTATCGGCCATCAGGGTGATCGCATCGGCGAGCGGCGCGTCCGGTGCGATGGTCTTCGGCGCAGGCGTCATCAGCGCTTCGGCGGTCTTCGTGAATGCATCGGCATTCAGGCGCCGACGAAGATCCCCGTCCGTGATCACGCCGATGAGCGCCCCGCCCTTCACGACGCCGACGCAGCCGATGCCGCCCGCCGTCATCTCTTTGAGCACCTCCGGCGTCGGCGTGTCGGGCGCCACGAGCGGCAGACCGGGCGCGATACGCATCACATCGCTCACGCGTTTCAGCAATGCGCCGAGTTTTCCACCGGGGTGGATTGCTCGAAAGTGAGCGGCAGTGAAGCCCTTCGCCTCCAGCATCGCCACCGCCAGCGCATCGCCCATGGCGAGACACATGGTGGTGGACGTCGTCGGCGCCGGCGCGTCCTCGCTGGCCTCGCCGCAATCCGGCAGGATGAGCGGCACGTCGGCGGCTTTCGCCAGCGTCGACTCCGGCTTGAAGGTGATCGCCACCAGGGGGATCTTCAGCCGGTGGCAATGAAACAGGAGATCGTCGAGTTCGCGAATATCCCCTGAACGTGACAGCGCCAGCACGCAGTCGTCCTCGGTGACCATGCCGAGGTCCCCGTGGCTGGCCTCCGCCGGATGGACGAACATCGCCGAGCGTCCGGTCGAGGCCATGGTCGCTGCGATCTTGCGGGCGATGTGCCCGCTCTTGCCCATGCCGGTAATGATCGCGCGGCCCTTCGCGGCGGAGAGTATCGTCACCGCCTCGGCGAATGGCGCGCCGAGCGGGCCGTCTATGGCGCGCGCCAGCGCATGCAAGGCCTCGGCCTCGGCTTCGATAGTGCGTTTCGCTGACGCCTGGGCGGACATCTGGGCGGCGGCGGCGACGCCGGTACTGGTCTTGCTCATCGCCGCCTCATAGCGCGCGGGATCGCCCGATGCCATGGCGCTTAACCAACGGAATTGACACACGATGACGCGCAGCGGAGAGAACCGGCATGGGTGACGGATCGGACAGGACCTCTTTCGACGCGGATGCCATCGTGATCGGCGCCGGCGCGGTGGGCCTCGCCTGCGCGGCGACACTGTCGCGCCATGGGCTCTACACCCTGGTTCTGGAATCCACCGCCCTGATCGGTTCCGGCACATCCTCGCGCAACAGCGAGGTGGTGCACGCGGGCATTTACTATCCCACCAACAGCCTCCGTCACCGCATGTGCGTAGCCGGACGGCGGATGCTCTACCCCTACATGGCCGCCCGCGGCGTCCGCCACTGGAAGGCCGAAAAGCTCATCGTCGCCACCTCCGAGGCCGAGACGAAGAAGATCGAGGACCTGAAGGCCACCGCCGAGGCCAACGAGGTCGAAGGATGCTGGTTGATGGACGGCCGTGATGCGGTCGCGCTTGAACCGAACCTCACCTGCACTGCGGCCCTGATGTCTTCACAAACCGGGATCATGGACAGCCACGGCGTCATGCTCGCCTACCAGGGCGAGCTTGAGGACAGCGGCGGCGCGGTGGTGTTCGAGACGCCAGTGGAAAAGATCGCCGCGCTTCCCGGCGGCGGCTTCGAGGTGTGGACCGGCGGCGCGGAACCGACGCGCATCCGCACACGCATCCTGATCAACAGTGCCGGCCTCTATGCCCACCGCGTCGCCGCGAATTTCGATGGCTACGATCCAATATTCACGCCGCCCTTCGTCATCGCCAAGGGCAACTATTACGGCTGCGGGGGAAAACCCGCGTTCAAGCGCCTCATCTACCCTGCGCCCGTGGATGGCGGCCTCGGCGTGCACCTCACGCTCGACCTCAATGGCCGGATGCGTTTCGGACCGGATGTGGAGTGGCTCGACTTCAACGATCCCGACCGGATCGACTACACCGTCGACATACGTCGCGCCGACAGTTTCTACGCTGCGATCCGCACCTACTGGCCTGCACTGCCCGACGGCGCGCTGACGCCGGACTATTCGGGCGTGCGGCCGAAGCTTTCCGGCCCCGGACAACCGGCGGCGGATTTCCGCATCGACGGGCCGGAACATCACGGACTCGAAGGACTCATCCATCTTTTCGGCATTGAATCGCCCGGCCTCACATCGTCGCTCGCAATTGCTGCGGAAGCGTGCGCGCGGCTCGGCATCGGCGCGACAGTTGGGGCATAGATACATGGCCGGTGAAGCAGTTCTCGTCGTCGGCGGCGCCGGTTACATCGGCTCACACACCTGCCTTGCCCTGTCGCAGGCAGGCTACAGGGTCGTTGTCTATGACAGCCTGATCCACGGCCACCGCGCGTTCGCGAAGTTCGGCCCGCTGGAGATCGGCGACGTGCGCGACACCGCGCGGTTGAGCGATGTGATCGCCAGGTACAAGCCCGCCGCCATCGTTCATTTCGCCGCGCTCATCGAAGCGGGGGGCAGTGTGCGCGATCCGGCGCCCTTTTATGACGTGAACGTTGGCGGCGTGCTGTCGCTGCTGAACGCCGCGCGCGTGAACGGGCAGCCCCCTGTCGTCTTTTCATCCACCTGTGCAACCTACGGCGCGCCGCTGACGCCAACGCTGGACGAGACGCATCCGCAGTGGCCGCTCAATCCCTACGGCTGGACGAAACTCGCCGCGGAACGGATGTTCGCCGACCATCGCACCGCCTACGGCCAGCGCTCCACATGGCTGCGCTACTTCAACGCCGCTGGCTGCGCGCCCGAGCACGGCCTCGGCGAGCACCACGATCCCGAAACGCACGTCATCCCGCTGGCGATGTTCTCGCTCCTCGGCCGGCGCAAGGACTTTACGCTCTTCGGCGAGGACTACGAAACCCGCGACGGCACGGCGGTGCGCGACTACGTCCACGTGCTTGATCTCGCCGACGCGCACGTGCGCGCCGCGCGCCAGCTGATCGACGGCGCCGCCGGCGACGCCTACAATCTTGGCACCGGCGACGGCACCTCGGTGAAGGAGATCATCGCCGCGGTGGAACGCGCCTCGAACCGCAAAATTCCGCTGGTGAAAGCCGACCGTCGGCCCGGCGACGCGGCGGCGCTTGTGGCAAACTCGGCGAAGGCCGCCCGCGATCTCGGCTGGAGGCCCACGCGCTCGCTAGACGACATTGTCAGAGGCGCCTGGGCCTGGCACGCCTCAGAAGAAGCCAGCGTGTTTCCGCCTGGGCCATAGTTGCGCCAGTCGTTGCTCGTGATGGTCGCGCGGCTCCAGCAATGCGGCCACGGAGTGGTTTTCTGACAATTGAAGAGCGGAACGCGCGTTCTCACACGCGTTGACGCCTGTTCACGCCAACGATTTTCGAGTTGCGAAGCAGACGCCCGCACTGCGGCGACCTCAGCCGACTTCAGAAACGCCCTGTTCAAGCCGGCGGTCCAGCAGTGCGAACACGCGATGACGCACGATATCGTCGCTCTTGGCGCGCACTACACGTTCCAGTTCGGTTATGTCCTGCGCTGTGATCGCGAAGTCTTCAGACGTTGGCCGGATGCGCAAAACGCCCGCGATCGCCGCCGGCTCGATTTCCTCGAACGCGTCGTACAGCTCCTCGTCGAGCTTCTCGCCTTCGCGAAGCCCCGTGATTTCCACCGCAGTCATGGCGTTGGCCCGCGCGATCATGCGGCGCGCGATGTCCACGATCTTCACCGGTTCGCCCATGTCGAGCAGGTATGTAGCGCTTTCGTCGCCGCCGCGCGCAAGCACCAGGAGGATGAGTTGCACCGCTTCCTGCACCGTCATGAAGTAACGGCGCATCTCCGGGTGCGTGATCGTGATCGGCCCGCCGTTGGCGATCTGGCGCGCAAACAGCGGCGCCACCGAGCCCTTCGAGCCGAACACGTTGCCGAAGCGCACGGACAGGGTGCGCATCTTCGATTCGGCGCCGACGCTACGCAGGTAGAGTTCCGCCAGACGCTTCGAGGCGCCCATGACACTGCCGGGCGCCGCGGCCTTGTCCGAGGAGATGAGCAGGAAATGGCCGACGCCGGCCTTCGAGGCCGCCTCGACGGCATTGCGCACGCCCACGAGATTGGTCAGGACGCTTTCGCCGGGATGGCGCTCGCCCATATGGACATGTTTCAACGCCGCAGCGTGGATGACGACATCCGGGCGGGTACGTTCGAAGGCCGCCGACAGGCGCTGCGGGTCGCGCACATCGCAGAGCACATCGATCACCGGCGTGCGAACCGCGCCAAGCGATTCCTGCAGATCGATCAGGGCGTGGTCGGAGTGTTCGAGCGCGACGAGCTTCCCGCAGCCCATGGCGACCACTTCGCGGCACAGCTCCGAACCAATGCTGCCGCCCGCGCCAGTCACCAGCACCGTCTGTCCGCGGACGAAATCGCGCGCCGGGCGCATGTCCGGCGAACGCGCCTCGCGGCCCAGCAGCACCGCCACATCTTCCGGGCGCATATTGACCGTCCCCGAGTCCAGCATGCGGATCCTCTGTCCTTATCCCCAACGACGACCCATAACGGTTGAGTCTGGTTCTGGCGAGATGTTTGTCAGCGCACCCGCTACCAACGATTTGTGACAGCCGAACCGTCGCGTCGACGTGGCGCACGCGCTCCGGATTCGTTACAGCGCACCTATGACCGAGGTTCCGAAACCCCTGAATGTCCACGACGTCCCCGGACTGGGGGATCGCCGGACCAAGGCGCTCAAGATACAGGGCGCCACGGACTGGTGGTTCTATCCCCTGCTGCTCGCAGTCGCTGCCGCTTTGATCACAGCGAGCTTGGGCTTTGCCCCTTTCGTCCGCGGCGGCGCGCCCCAAAAGGCGGAACGCGACGGCGCAACCTATGTTTTCAATGCTGGAGCCCTCGCGGGCGGCATTGATCCGGCGGACGGCCACCTGCGCCACGTCACCCGGGACCTGGGCGTCAGCGCGCGCGCCGTACGCGTGGGGGTCCGGCCCGGCGTCGGCGCGCCGGGCCCAAACAGTGCGGGCGCCGTCCTGATGATCGATCCAGCCGATGCAGCAGCGCTCACCGGCAGACCGCTCCACGTCGAGGTCAGCATCAAGCGGATCAACGTGACCACAGCTACGAGTCTCGCCGTCAGCATGCAGAACGGCGCCGCGACGACCTGGGTCTCTGCGGCGATACCGGCGGAAAATGGCGTCATGGCCTTCGATCTTCCCGCGTCGGCGGGACCACTCGCCAAGGGCCTGGGGTTGTGGCTGGTCAACGACAAAACCGACTACAATTACGGCGTTGAGATCACCCGCATCGCCATCACGCCGGCCGGTTGAATCGCGCTCCGGCCTGAGGCTAAGGCGCCGACACCGCGCTTCGGGCGGCAAGCACAAGCCGAGCGATATTTGCATCCCCGACGAAGGCCAGAGCGCCCGCGACGCCGAGCGCGGCCGTCGCGCCGACGGCAATTGCGGCTACGGCGGTTATTCCGCCGCGTCGACGCCGCGGCTCAGAGACCTCCCGCGGTCGCTCTCGCGCTATCTCGACGAGCCTCAGCGCAGGCGCGATCGCGCGCCATGTCGCACCCGACCCAACCGTCGACACGGCCTCAAGCGACGCTGGAACAGGCGCGCCGTCTCGCCGCCAGAGCACGACGGCGTCATTGGCGCCGCACACGCGCGCGACATCGCTCGTCTGGGCGACAGTGCGCGCGGTCCACAGGACCAGAAGCACAAGCTGCGCGCCGAAGGACACCCTCGTCGACAGCGGCGCTACAATGACATCCGCGACACCCATCTCATGGCGTGCCTGTTCGGCGAGCGCTTGGTCGCCTTGGGCGTGGAGAATTGCTACACGCATGATCGTCTACGGATGCTCTCGCGCCCGCGCCCCCTGTTGACCCCGCCTCCTGATACCCCGCTTTCGCGTCGTTTCTGCGACGGCGCCCGGGCGGATGCGCCAGCCAGGGGAGAAGCTGCGGATCATGCAACCGGGACGGGAATCCGCAGGCGCGCCCTGCATTAACGGGCTCCCCGACCCCGCCTGGCCACTGGCGCGGGGGGGCGAAGGGGGCTATACGGGACGGATGGCGGTTGGCGCTTCAAGCGACTTTCGCCCTCGCCAAATCGTTCTGAGCGCTCGGCGATCCGGGCGCTCTATTTGTTTCAGAGGACGCGCGCGCATGTCCACAACAGTCCTTATGCCGAAGGCCACCGCCGTCTGGCTCATCGAGGAGACCGCCCTCTCCTTTGACCAGATCGCGGCGTTCTGCGAACTGCACCCGCTCGAAGTCGCCGGCATAGCGAACGAGGAAGTCGCCAAGGGCATCCGCGGCGTCGACCCGATCGCGGCTGGATTCCTGTCGCGCGAGGAGATCGCCAGGGGCGAAGCGGACCCAAACCACCGCCTGCGCGCCGCGGAACAGAAAAAGATCGATCTGCCCGAGCGCAAGCGCAAAGGCGCGCGTTACATTCCGACGATCCGTCGTGGCGACCGTCCGGACGCCATCGCCTGGTTCCTGCGCAACCACCCGGAGGTTTCCGACGCGCAGATCGTGAAGCTGATCGGCACGACAAAGTCCACGATCGAACAGGTCCGCACGCGCTCGCACTGGAACGCGACGAACATCAAGCCGGTCGACCCGGTGTCCCTCGGTCTGTGCTCGCAGATCGAGCTCGACGACGTGGTCCGCAGGGCGGCTGATGTGAAGGCAAAGGACGACATGAAGCGCAAGCGCTCCGATGACGGTCCGGGCCTCAAGCCGGCGACGGAATCCGTCGATCCGGAAACCTATCAGCGGCGCGATCAGGAAGACGTCTGAGACGGCGCGCGGCGGCGCGCCTGGTCCCCCGAGGGCGGCGTGCGTCCGCACGGAAACAACCTGCGTTCCCGACAGGCGTCCGCGCAGGAGGCGTGACGCCGCGCGCACCGTCGCGCGCTGGACGACTTCGATAAAAATCTATGTGGGAGAGAGACTTAGTGGCGCCGGTCGCGCCGTCGGAGGGTTTCGAGTTCTTCTTTGAGCTTCAGCTTCACGCGCTTCAGTTCGGAGATCTGGGTCCAGTCGACCGAGGGATGCTTCTTGGCGTCTTCGATGCGAGCCTCAAGATCCCGGTGCCTGGAGTCGAGCTCGCGCAAACGCGATTCGATGGCCATATTGCGCCTCCTATGCTGGCCCGCTGATGCAACCACCGAAGCGGACGATTGTCCGATCACAACTTGTTGCAGTCGGCCTCGCACAGGCGAAATGGTGAATTTCTGTGCATCGACACCCAGCTTTACACGCGTGGAGACGCATGTCTTAGCTGGATTCCGGTCATTGGAGCGCAGAGCCTTATGGGGGCCGACAGCGGCTTTGACGACAGCGAAGAGACGCGGGCGCTCAAGCGCCGGCTCGAAGAGCTGCGCGAGAAGCACAGATCCCTGGACGAGGACATCCGCGCCCTGCTTGAGGGCGGGGTTGTCGACGCGTTGCAGATCGCGCGCCTGAAGAAAGAAAAGCTCGCGCTCAAGGATCAGATGGCCTGGATCGAGGACCAACTGATGCCGGACATCATCGCCTGACGCGCGAATCACAGGGAACCGGCGTGCGCGTCGGCGCTTGCCCCCGTGAGCGCCATGGCTATTGTCCGTCTCCCACATCACCGCGAGCCTTGACCCTTGACCCAGTATCTGGACTTCGAGAAGCCGATCAAACTGATCGAAGAGCAGATCGACCAGCTCAGCGCCAACGCCGAATCCGCGGGCGCGGCGGCGATGAGCATCCAGCTGACGCGCCTGAAGCAGAACGCCGAGCGCCTGCTCGTCGAGATCTATTCAAAGCTCGACCCCTGGCAGAAGACGCAGGTCGCGCGCCATCAGGAGCGTCCGCACTTCAAGGATTACGTCGCTGCGCTCGTGACCGAATTCGTCGAGCTCTCCGGCGACCGGAAATATGCGGAAGACGCCGCGGTCGTCGGCGGCCTCGGACGGTTCCTTGGTCGGCCTTGCGTGATCATGGGCCACGAGAAAGGCCGCACCACCGCCGAACGCCTGAAGCACAATTTCGGCATGGCCCGGCCCGAGGGCTACAGGAAGGCCATCCGTCTGATGGACATGGCCGACCGCTTCGGGCTGCCAGTGGTTTCACTGGTCGATACCGCGGGCGCCTATCCGGGCCTCGGCGCGGAAGAACGCGGCGGGGCGGAAGCCATCGCGCGCTCGACGGAGCGTTGCCTCAGCCTTGGCGTACCCATGGTGTCGGTGATCGTCGGCGAAGGCGGATCCGGCGGCGCCATCGCAATCGCGGCCGCCAACACCGTGTTGATGCTTGAGCACGCAGTCTATTCCGTCATCAGTCCGGAATCCGGCGCCTCGATCCTCTTCCGCGATGCGGGCCGCGCGAAGGACGTCGCGCTCGCCATGAAGATCACCGCCGACAGTTGCCTGGATTTCAAGGTCATCGACGGGATCATCAAGGAGCCTGTCGGCGGCGCGCACCGGGCGCCCGAACAGGCCGTCGCCGCTGTCGGGGCTGCGGTCGCCAAGGCGCTCGACGATTTCGACGGCATGGACGGGGACGCGCTGCGCCGCCAGCGTCGCCAGAGGTTCATGGCCATCGGACGCATCGCCGAAACAGGCGCGCCGGCGCGCTAGATGTCGTTTCCGATCGGGTTGTTCAGCGTTTGAGCGCGAGCACTTCGGCCGGTGATTTGCCGGCGAGGCGCACAGCGCCCGCTGCTTTCGCGTTGCAGGCGTCACACGCCGCCACTAAAGCAACCGGACCGCTTTCCCGGCGGCCGACCGAATTCCACACGGCCTGAAAGCGGTCTAGGTTTGCGACCGATCCATCAACGGGGACAGGTGACCTCATGCGCGCTCACATTGTAGCGATCGTTTCCGCACTGGCGCTGTTTGCCTGTCAGGCGGAACAGTCTGCCCCCACGGATTCGACGAGCCCGGCCCCGCCGGCCGCCGAGGCGCCGGTTGAAACCGCGCCCGCCGCCCCGGCGCCTGCCCCTCAAGAGGGCGCCCTGCCCGAGCCGACAGAAGACGCGCCAACGGCGGCTCCCGAGGCGCCGCCGCCCGCAGCGAGCCAGGAGGGGCAGGTCCAGACCCGCAGCTTCCGCATCGTCGCCACCCCCGTCATCGTCGAGATCAACCGCGACCAGGCGCGCAACGCCGCCAATGGCGGCTCGTCGGTCGTCCTGTTCACGCAAGGCGCGACGAACACCTACCGCAACACCGTCACCTGCCTGAACGTCTGGAACCTGATGGACACCGCAACGACGCAGGAAGTGCGCGTCGGCCTGCGCAAGGCGGGAGACGGAACGGTCGAGGCGTTGCGCCCGCTTTACTGGATGAACCGCACGCCGACGACGGCCGCCGAACCGAGCTGTTCGGACCGCCTCGCGCGCTATGACTATGTGCGCGCCAAGACCATCAAGGACAAATACGGCCTCACTGGCGTAGGCCCCTACTTCCTCGTTGCGCGCAGCGACGAGAAGATGGCTGCGCTGATCGATCTTTCGGGACGCACCGACCGCGAAGTCGCGGATCTGGTGCAGTATTTCCGCGACGGCTTCGCGTTCCAGAACGACATCTGGGATCCGACCCGCGCCGATCCGTCGAAGAAACGTGAATCGCTCACCGCCTTCTTCGGCGGACGCTTCCGTGAAAGTCTTGTGGCCGCGCTCGGCTTCATATCTGCCCCGACCGCGCGCGCGGGGTGCCGGCTGGGCGATCTGAGAGACGCGCCCTGCACCTGAAAACGCCGCAGATTTGGCGGCATTGTGCTTAGGTACTGGCCCTGAGGGGACCGGAGGACTGGGTATGTTGCGCAATCTCATCTTGGCTGTGGCGACACTGGGCGCCTTTGCGGCCTGCGCGCTCGAACCGGCGCGCGCCTACGATCTTCAAGGTTCCGTCGGCGGTGTTTCAGCGGAAGACCGCGCGCTGTACGCGGATGCCGTCCGGCAAGCCGCCCCCAATGCGCCGAACGATGCTGACCGCGCTTGGTCGCTGCGAGGCAGAAGCGGCGTGGCGAGATTTGCGCAAGCGGACGCCGATCGGTGCCGCACGTTTTTCCTGCGCCAGCTTCAACCCGAAGTTCGCCCTGCCGTCGTCGGCAAACTCTGCCCGGGGACGACTGCGATCGTCTCGGACATGCGCCTCGCCGCAACCGCCGGACCGTCGGGAGAACCGCGCAGCACCGTAGGTGAGACCCGCGGGAGCAGCGGTGGCGATCGCGGAATCGTCTTGCCGCCGCGCAGGCCATCGCCACCGCCCGCGCCATCGACGCAGTCGCAGCCGGCGCCGCCCGCTGCGCCAGGGACCTCGACGACCGAGCAACCGCGCAGCGCACAGGTCAACGTGAAACCGGTGCTGGTGCAGATCAACCGGCAGACGCGCCGCGAGAACCAGAACGGCGGCCACGCAGTGGTTCTGCTTCGCAACACGACGGCGTCGCGCGTGCGCAACCTCACGACATGTGAATCGCTGCTGCGCCATTTCGACGATGCGCCGATTTCGGAAATTCGCGTTGGCGTGCGCCGCGAAGCGGATGGCTCCATCTCCGCGCTGCGCCCGATCTACTGGCCCGTCGATGAGCGCGTGACCGTGGTTGGCGATCGCTGTGCGCAGCGCCTGCAACGCTATGACTTTGCGCGCGCCGTCACCATCCGCGACAAGCTGCGCCTCGCTGGCGACGGCCCGTATCTGGTCGTCACCCGGAGCGACGAGCGGCAGGCCGTCGTCATCGACCTGTCACGGCTGTCGTCGGCAGAGATCGACAAGGCGGCGATCTATTTCCGCGATGGCTTCAGTCAGCGCGGCAATGTCTGGAATCCGCAGGACTTCACGCGGCAACAGCGGGAACGGTCGCTCATCGCGACATTCGGCGCCAATTTCCCGCGGGTATTGCTGGCGGCTGTGGGCTTCTATTCTGCGGCGGCGGCGAACGCGGGCGCTGCGGCGAGTTCATGCCTCGGCGATCTCAGCGACACGCGACGCTGCTGAGAGCGTTCACGGCGTCGCGCCGCTGAAACCGGCGGTGACGGCCACGAAGAAGGAGTCCAGCGTCACGCCGATGCCGGTCAGCGCGCTGACGAGCAGGATCGCGATCAGCGACGCGATCATGGAGTACTCGATGGCGGTCGCGCCGTCGCGGGCGCGCAGCAAACGCTGGATCATGTGAGCGCCCCCGGACGCTGGAGAAGCGCCACGAGCGGTAGGTCCGCCGGCGGCATGGAATAATCTGAAAGGTCGGCAGGCATGGCCCAGGCAAGCGCCTGTGCCTCGACGGCGCGCGGCGTTCCAGCCCAGTTCCGCACCAGATAGAGCGGCATCAGGAGATGAAAATCGCGATAGCCGTGCGATGCAAACGCAAACGGCGCCATGGCCTCTCTCTCGACCCGCACGTCCAGCTCCTCCTCCAGCTCGCGCGCAAGCGCCGCTTCCGGCCCCTCGCCCGGCTCGACCTTGCCGCCGGGAAATTCCCACAGGCCGCCGAGCGATTTGTCCGCCGGCCGCTGCGCAATGAGCACGCGGCCCCGCCCGTCCACGAGCGCGGCCGCAGCCACCAGCAGGAGCCTGCGCGGAGAGTTATCTACGATCGGCATTAAGGTCTGGTTCGCCGGAATGGTTCACGGTCTTTAACGCTGGCCACGGAGCCGCATCAGCTGCGGTAGTCCCCGTTGATCTCGATGTAACGCTTGGTGAGATCGCAGGTGTGCATGACGGCCTCGCCATCGCCGACGCCGACGTCGATGGTGATCTCGAGTTCGCTGCGCTTCATGTACGCGCTCATGGCGCCCTCGTCGTAAGTCTTCGACACGGCGCCGTTCCTGGCCGCCCAGTGGGGACCGAACTTCACGGCGATCTTCTCGCGCACGACCGGCTGGTCGGCGCGTCCGATCGCCATGACGATGCGCCCCCAGTTGGCGTCTTCGCCGGCGATGGCGGTCTTCACCAGCGGGCTCTCGCTGATCGTGCGGGCGATGATCTTGGCGGAAGCATCGGATTTCGCGCCCTTCACTTTCACGGCGACGAGCTTGGTTGCGCCCTCGCCATCACGCACGATCTGGATCGCGAGATCGGCGAGCACTTTCTTCAGCGCTTTCCGGAAATCGGCGAGGCGTGGATCGGCGACCGACTTCACCGGCGCGTGTTTCGCCGCCGCGGTGGCGAACAGCAGCACGCAATCGTTCGTCGAGCGATCGCCGTCGACGGTGATCGCATTGAAACTGGCGTCGGTCTCTTCCTTGAGCACAGCCTTGAGCGCCGACGCGCTGATGGCGGCGTCGGTGAACACGAAGGCGAGCATGGTGGCCATGTCCGGCGCGATCATGCCGGAGCCCTTGGCAATCCCGCTGATGGACACCTTGACCCCGTCGATCTTCGCCGTAGCGCCGGCGCCTTTCGGGAAGGTGTCGGTGGTCATGATGGCGCGCGCTGCGGCGGGCCAGTCGACCGGTGCGAGCGTCATCTCCGGCAGAGCCGCCGCGACCTTCGCGTCGTCGAGGACAACGCCGATCACGCCGGTGGATGCGAGCAGGATCGATTCGCCCGACGCGCCGATCACAGCGCCGGCCGCCTGCGCGGTGCGCTTGGCGGCCGCGTCACCCGCTGCGCCGGTAAAGCTGTTGGCGCATCCTGCGTTGACGAGCAGACCGCGCGCCGCCCCTGCGCCTTTCAACGCCAGCTTGCACCAGTCCGTCGGCGCCGAACCAACGGCGTTGGTCGTGAACACGCCTGCGGCCCGGGTTTCCGGCGTCAGCGCAAAGAGCGCCAGGTCCGGACGGGCGTGCTTGTAAAGCCCGGCGCGGCCGGTGGCGGACTTCACCCCGGCGATGGCGGGGAGGTCCGGGAAGCGGGACGGCGCAAGCGGCGAGACGAGCGCCGCCTTCGCGGCGGCAGGCTTTGCCGCACTCATGTTTCGCGCTCGCCGGGCCCCGGCGGGGGTGGCGGACCGGCCAGCGGCGCATTCTGAGGCGACGGGCCCTCAGGCTCCGGCGAGGCAGGACGCGGAGGCGCCTTGGGCAATCCGGCGACCCCGGTCTTGGGCGCACCGGCCTTCGGCGCCCCGACGGCGGG
>WRPF01000125.1 GCA_009773335.1 Caulobacteraceae bacterium | reverse complement strand
GGCTTCGGCGGCGGCGGCGGCGTCCGCATCGGCGACGCGGCGCCGCGCCGCGAAGGCACGCTGTCGACCGCGCGCCCCGCGTCGAACGGCGCGGGCGCTTCAAGCGGCGCCAGCACATCCGCTCGCCCCGCCGCCGCTTCGACGCGCACCCTGCGTGAAGCCCCGCCTGCGCCTGCGCCGAAAGCGCCGAAAGCGCCCAAGGGCGGCGAGCCCGGTCCCAAGCAGCGCATGAAGCTCACGCTCGACATGGTCGAGCGCATGGCCGAAGGCGACGACGAGAAGCAGCGCTCGCTGACCTCCGTGCGCCGCGCCCGCGAACGCGAAAAGCAGCGCCGCACGGTGCCGGGCGAGCAGGCGAAGGTCTCCCGCGACGTCGTCATTCCCGAGACCATCTCGGTGCAGGATCTCGCCGCGCGCATGGCCACCCGCGCCGCCGACATCATCAAGTACATGTTCAAGCAGGGCACGCCGGTGACGCTGGCGACGATGCTCGACGCCGACACCGCCCAGCTTATCGCCGAAGAGCACGGCCACACCGTGCGCCGCGTCTCCGAGTCGGACGTCGAGGAAGGCCTTTCCGGCGCCGAGGACGCGCCGGAAGATCTGGCCCCGCGCGCGCCGGTCGTGACCGTCATGGGCCACGTCGACCACGGCAAGACCTCGCTGCTCGACGCGCTCCGCGAAACCGACGTTGTCGCCGGCGAAGCGGGCGGCATCACGCAGCACATCGGCGCCTACCAGGTGCGCCTGAAGGACGGCCAGCGCGTCACGTTCCTCGATACCCCCGGCCACGCGGCGTTCTCGTCGATGCGCTCGCGCGGCGCCCAGGTCACCGACATCGTCGTGCTGGTTGTGGCCGCCGACGACGGCGTCATGCCGCAGACCATCGAGGCCATCAATCACGCGAAGGCCGCAGGCGTCCCGATCATCGTGGCGGTCAACAAGATCGACAAGCACGAAGCCGATCCCGGCCGCGTCATCAACGAACTCCTGCAATACGATATCGTCACCGAAGTGAACGGCGGCGACGTGCAGACGGTGAACGTGTCGGCCACCAAGAAGATGGGCCTTGAACAGCTCGTCGAAGCCATTTCGCTGCAGGCGGAAGTGCTTGAACTGAAGGCCAACCCGAACCGCCCGGCGGAAGCCGCCGTCATCGAGTCCCGTCTCGATCGCGGTCGCGGCACGGTGGCCACGGTGCTCGTGCAGAGCGGCACGCTGAAGCGCGGCGACATCGTCGTGGCCGGCGGCACATGGGGCCGCGTCCGCGCGCTCTCCAACGAACGCGGCCAGACGCTGGCCGAAGCGGGCCCGTCCACCCCGGTCGAGATCATGGGTCTCGAAGGCGTGCCGGAGCCGGGCGATACGATGCAGGTGGTCGAGAACGAGGCGCGCGCCCGCGAGGTCGCGGAGTTCCGTCAGCGCCGCCGCCGCGAAAAGTCCGCGCCCACCACGCGCGCGTCCTTTGAACAGCTCATGGCGAAGAAGGAAAGCGGCGCCAGCGAACTGCCCGTCGTCATCAAGGCGGACGTGCAGGGATCTGCGGAAGCGATCGCGAACTCGCTGGAAAAGCTCAATACCGACGAAGTCCGCGCCCGCGTCCTGCAGGCGACCGTCGGCGCCATCAACGAAGCCGACATCACGCTGGCCAAGGCCTCCGGCGCGCCGATCATCGGCTTCAACGTCCGCGCCTCCAAGGAAGCGCGCGATCTTGCGGAGCGTGAAGGCGTCGAGATCCGCTACTACGCGATCATCTACAACGTCATCGACGATATCAAAGCCGTCCTGTCGGGCATGCTTGCGCCGGACATCCGCGAAACCTTCCTCGGCAACGCGCAGATCCTCGACATCTTCCAGATCGCGCGCATCGGCAAGGTCGCCGGTTGCCGTATCACCGAAGGCAAGCTGCAGCGCGGCGCCCGCGTCCGCCTGCTGCGCGACAACGTGGTGATCCACGAAGGCGGCAAGCTGAACACGCTGAAGCGCTTCAAGGACGATGTGAACGAAGTCCAGACGGGGCAGGAATGCGGCGTGGGCCTCGAAAACTTCCAGGACATCAAGCAGGGCGACGTCATCGAATGCTTCCTGCTCGAATCGGTGCAGCGCTCGCTCTGATCGGGCCGGCGGCGTTTGCGGTTTCCGCCTGCGGGGAACGCGAGGCTGCGTCGGCGCCCGAACAGACGATCCCCGCAGGCGTACTGTCGCCCGAGTGGGCCTACACCCCTGCTTCCGCGGAGACCAAGGCCACGACCGGCATGCTGACGGTGGAAGCCGGCATCGATGCGCTCGGCCCGTCGCGTATGCTCAGGGCTGAAAAGGGCGTGATCGCATTCATGCATCTCTCCGGCGAGGTCGATCCCGCCGCGCTCGTCGGCGCCCGGCCTGTGGGGGAGCTGATGGCGTTGCGCGATGGGGCGAGGCCGATGCTCCAGAAGGTGGACAGGGACGGCGGGCTCTGCGGCGCGACGCCGGCGAGCTACGTGGTCTGGTACGAGCCGGAACTGATCGAGGGCCGGGAACTGGTGCTGGCGGTCGTGCAGGGCGCCGCCCCCGGCGAGACGGGGTCGACGGTATGCCGGGTTCTCCGCTACACGCGGGAGCGGGAAGCGGGGAAGAGCGAGGAGGGTCGATGAGTCCGCGCAATGTATGCGCTGCGCTTGCGGTGTTGCTGGCGGCGGCGGGCTGCGAGCGCGCCGGTATCGGCGAGGCGCCGGCATCGTCGCAGCACGCG
>WRPF01000040.1 GCA_009773335.1 Caulobacteraceae bacterium | reverse complement strand
GCGCCGAGCACGCGACCGTCGCCGGCGAGCGCGCCCGAAAGCGCCGCGCGATAGTCGTTCACGCTGGCATTGGCGATCTTTTCTTCTTCGGCCTTCACCTCTTCCATCGCGCGCGCGCCGGCGCCGCGGGCGGCGAGCGGAGCGTGCGTCGCAGGCGCATCCTCGGCGCCTGGGGGCGGGCCGTCGGAGGAAAAGCCGCCGTCATAGATCCAGCGCCAGGCGCCGTCGGCGTTCTTCCGCCAGATGCTGAAATACTGGCTGTGGCTGGTCCCATTGAAGACAGGGCCGGTGGAGAAACCGAAATCGCCCGAGCGCGCCGCGCCCACCCAGAGCGGGCGCCATTTGAGCGAAGTGTCGATCGTTGAGTCCGGCAGCGAGGAGATCGCCGCCTGCGCGTTGTCCGGCCGGCCGCTCCACAGCACGACGGCGTCGTCGGCCGCATAGGTCTTGAAGGACGCGACCCAGCCGCGGATTCCCGCGTCGGCGGCGAAGGCGCGTTCTGTGCGCTCGATGACCGATGCAGTGTCGATCGCCGCGGCGTCGACGGGTTCGGCTTGCATAGACGGCGCCGCGGAGGCGCAGGCGGCGAGCGTGCAGGCGGCCATCGTGCAGGCGGCAAGGGCGAGGAGCGTGCGTTTCATGCGCCGAGAGTGCCCAAGCCGACGCGCGCGTGCAATCGCGCTGCGACGGAGGCGAATCCATCAGGAGATGAACGCGCGCTTCAGACGCCGGTCATGTGGGTTTTGCGAATGTCGGGTCACGCCGCCGGACAGAGCGGACGCCTTGCACGATGGAGACCGATCATGAAGTCACTTCTCGCCGCTGCGGCGGCAGTTGGCGCCCTCGCCATCGCGGCCCCCGCGCACGCCGATCCGCGCGATGCGGGTCGTGGCTATGAGTACCCAGCCGCCGCTCATGAAACCTACCGGGGCGATACCCGCGAAGGTCTGCGCGGCGGTTACCATGATCGCCAGCCCGGCGACTACCGCGCCAATGCAACGCGCAGTTTTTCCCGCGACGATCTCGCCCGGCTGAGCGAGCGGATCGACGTGGGCTACCGCAGCGGCCGCCTGACCGAACGCGAAGCGCGTCGGCTCTCGTGGCAACTGGGCGACCTGCGGCAGCGGGCCCGCACCTACTGGCGCACGGACGGCGTGTCATGGCGGGAACGTCGCGATCTGGACATGCGGTACTTCGATCTTCGCGATGCGATCCGCTACCAGATGCACGACGACGACCGGCGCTTTGACGACCGCCGCTACGGCGATCGTCGCTCCGACGACGGTTACCGCAGCGCGCCGCCGCCCCGTCGCTACTAAGCGCTGATACAAAGCCCATCAAAGGCGGCCCCGGTGAACGCCGGGGCCGCTGGCGCGTTCAGCCGCCGGACTCGAGCGTGTAGTGGCTCTGCAGGAAGTTCTGCAGGCCGACCTGGTTGAGCACGGCGATCTGCGTCTCGAGGAAGTCGATGTGCTCTTCGGTATCGTCGAGGATTTTCGTCAGCAGGTCGCGCGAGACAAAATCGTGCTTCTTCTCCGCCAGCGCAATCGTTTCGACGACTGTCGTGCGTCCGCGCACTTCGGCGTCGAGATCGGCCTGCAGCATTTCCGGCACGGATTCGCCGATCATCAGCTTGTGCAGGTCCTGCAGGTTCGGCAGGCCTTCGAGCAGCAGGACGCGCCTGATGATCGCGTCGGCGTGTTTCATCTCGCCGATGGATTCCTCGTAGGTCTTCTTGCCGAGCTTTCCGTAGCCCATGCTCTCGTAGATGCGGGCGTGCAGGAAATACTGGTTCACGCTCGTGAGCTCGTTGGTGAGCACGGCGTTCAGCTTCTTGAGGATGTCGGGGTCGCCCTTCATGGGAACTGGTCTCCTGTCGGCGCGATCATTGCGGATTTGCTTTTCGATTCAAGCGCGCACACGCTCTCGTCGCGATTTATCCTCGCGAACGCGTGTACGGGTCAGTCGTCAGTCGTCGTCTGAACTCCGTCAGGCCGTTTGTGCGGCGGGCGCTTCGGTCACGGACGCGGACGCCGCCTTGGCCTGGCGGATGCGATCGGCGATCTCGGGCAGGCAGCGCCCGCACTGCGCCTTGCAACCGCGCCTGCGGTGAACGGCCTGAGGGGTCCGCGCGCCGGTACGGATGGCCTCTTCGACCTCCGCGCACCGAATGCCATTACAATTGCAGACGAACATGATCCTCAGATAGCGCATCGCGACTGCGTCTGCAAGTTACTCGCAAGTACTAGGCAAATCGGTCGCAGATCTCTGTTCCATGGCATGCCGTCGGCGGCGGGCGGTCTCAGATGCCGCTTGCGGTCGGCCCGTTACGGGTCTCGAATAGCTCGGCAGTTGGTCCTACGGGAGGCGGGCGATGAACGTCATGGGGCGCATCGGTCTGGCGGCGGTGTCGTGCATTGCCCTGCTTCAGGCCCCGGTCACGCAGGCGCAGACCGCGCCGGGCGTGGAAAATCAGGCGGCGTATGTGGCGCGGTGCAAGCGCGAGACGATCGCGGCCTGGCCGGGCGCGCGGGCGCAGGCGGACTCTATCTGTCAGTCCAACTGGCAGATGATCGTCGCCGCCGGGCCGTTGGCCGATGCGCTCCTAGCCATCGCGCCGACTTCGGGGACGCCCTTCGACCACGCCACCGCCAAGACGCGCGCGACAGGCGTGCGCTGGGCGCCTCGGGCGGCCAAGGGCCAGTCGGCGGCGGGTCGTGTCGGCGATGTGGCCGTCGTCCTCGCCGCGACGCCGCCGCGAGCGGAGTTCACCTGGTTCAAGAACGGCGAGCCGATCCCGTTCAATCTTGAGCAGGCGCTGCGCGTGCGCGGCGTTCCGCCTGCCATGATCGGCTGCGTCAAGACCGGCGCCGGCGAAGGTTCGAGCGTCTATCGCGTGGCGCCGCCCGGAAAGGCGCCGTTCGTCCTCACCATCGCGCGCCGCGAGGCGGCCGTGGCGAGCCAGTCCTCCGACTTCGGCGTCACCGCCGACTTCAGCGGCCGACCGGTGACGCTCGCCGCGCTGCGCCGCGACGGCAACGACTGGGCGGCCCGCTGCCCGGACTAAAGATGGCGTGCTTGGGGGTTGGGGCCGTGTGCGCTATAGCCCGCGCCTTCATCTTCAGGAATTGATCGCATGGCGGCGAAAGCCCCGCAAAAGTCGCCGACCATCGGCATCGTCAGCCTCGGCTGCCCCAAGGCGCTCGTGGACAGCGAGCGCATCGTCACGAAGCTGCGGTCGCAGGGCTATGCGCTGTCGGGCGACTATGCGGGGGCCGACCTCGTCATCGTGAACACCTGCGGCTTCCTCGATACCGCCAAGGCCGAGAGCCTCGACGCCATCGGCGAGGCGATCGCGGAGAACGGCAAGGTCGTGGTCACGGGGTGCCTCGGCAAGGAAGCGGAGCTTATCCGCGCGTCGCATCCGGACGTGCTCGCGATCACGGGGCCGCACCAGTATGAATCGGTGATTGCAGCGGTGCAGGAACACCTGCCGCACACGCATGATCCGAAGATCGATCTGGTGCCGGAAGGGGGCTTGCGTTTCACGCCGCGCCACTACGCGTATCTGAAGATCTCCGAGGGCTGCAACAATCGCTGCTCCTTCTGCATCATCCCGTCCATCCGCGGCGATCTCGTCTCGCGACCGGCGAACGCCGTGCTGAAGGAAGCCGAAGGGCTGGTGAAGGCGGGCGTGAAGGAAATCCTCGTCATCAGCCAGGACACGTCAGCCTACGGCGTCGACGTGAAGTACGCGGAGTCGAAGTGGAAGGACCGCACGGTCCGCGCGAAGTTCTACGACCTCGCGAAGGAGCTCGGCGATCTCGGCGTGTGGGTTCGGATGCACTACGTCTATCCGTATCCGCATGTGGATGACGTCATCCCGTTGATGGCGGACGGCAAAATTCTCCCGTACCTCGACATCCCGATGCAGCACGCAAGCCCGCGTCTCCTGAAGGCGATGAAGCGTCCCGCGAGCCAGGAAAAGACCCTCGAGCGCATCAAAAAGTGGCGGTCGATCTGCCCGGACATCACCATCCGCTCGTCCTTCATCGTCGGTTTTCCCAGCGAGACGGAAGAGGATTTCGAGACGCTGCTCGATTTCATCGAGGAAGCGGAGATCGATCGCGCGGGCGTCTTCAAATACGAGAACGTCGAAGGCGCGCCCTCACGCGAACTGGGCGATCACGTCGAGGAAGACGTGAAGCAGGAGCGCTGGGAGCGTTTCATGGAAGTCCAGCAGGATCTTGCCGACGCACGCGGTCAGGCGATGGTCGGCAAGAGCGTCGATGTGCTCGTCGACGAATGGGAATCAGAGGACCGCGTCTGGAAGGGCCGCACCAAGGCCGACGCGCCGGAGATCGACGGCGTGGTGCGGATCAAGGCGGCGAAGAAGGCGATGAGCGAAGGCGATTTTGTCCGCGTGGAGATCATGGCGGCGGAGGGTCACACGCTGGAAGGATCAGTCGCAAACCACGCTTACACCCGAACCTGACTCCGTCATTCCGGACGCGCTGAAAGCGCGATCCGGAATCCAGGGGAACAAGCTGCGCCTGAACACCTGGGTTCCGGGTTCGGCCTCCGGCCGCCCCGGAATGACGGTGTGCTTTGGCGACGCCCTTACGCCCGCCCCTCCACCCTCATCACAAAATCGCCGATGTGCTTCAGATACACGGGCGCGAGCGCCGCTGTGAAATCGTGCGCCATGCCGGGCACGATGATGAGTTCGGCGCCGGGAATGCTCGCCGCCGTATCCTTGCCGCCCTCGACAGGGACAAGCGGATCGTCGGCGCCGTGGATCACGAGCGAGGGCGCACGCACGCCTGCAAGTTTTTCATTGCGCGGGGCTGAGGCGATGATGGCCGCCATCTGGCGCGCGATGCCCGTGGGTTCATATGGCACGCGGTCGATGTCGCGCTCCGCGCCTGCGCGCAGTTCTGCCTCGGTGGCGGGATAGCCCGGGCTGCCGATGGTGCGCCAGGTGTTGAGCGCCGCCTCGATGCGGTCCTCGCGGCTCGTGCTTGCGGGCGGCGTCATGAGCGCGGCCATCGCCTCGGGCTTCGCCGGCGGCAGGTCGCGCTTGCCGGTGGTCGACATGATCGACGTGAGGCTCCTGGTCTTGTCCGCATGGTTCGCAGCGACGAGCTGCGCGATCATCCCGCCCATCGAGGCGCCGACGATGTGCGCGCGCTCCACGCCGACCGCGTCGAGCAGGCCCGCTGCGTCCGCCGCCATGTCGTCGAGCAGGTAGGGCGCGTTTGTCGGCGCGCCTGTGGCCAACGCGCCCATGAGCGCGGCGATGTCCGGCACGCCCGCATCCATAAGGTGCGTGGACTTGCCGACGTCGCGGTTGTCATAGCGGATGACGCGGAAGCCCTTGCCTGCAAGGCCTTCGCACAGGGACACTGGCCACATCGTGAGCTGCCCCGAGAAGCCCATGACGAGCAGGATCGTCGGGTCGCTCTCGCGCCCGAAGCTCTCGAATTCCAGCTGGATGCCGTTCGCCCGGACCTGCGGCATGGATGCGCTCCCTCGTTTTCCGCTCGCGTGGTCTTACCCCTAACCTGCGGGGCCGCGACGGCCAAGGCGCCGTGAGGGCAATGCCGCGCCGTAGTCCTTCGGAGCGATGACCCGGGTCTGAACGCATCGTTCAACGGTCGGTCATGTCGGGTGGGCGAACGTGTGACTGCGCTGGCGATGCAGCCCAGCGAGGCAGAAGCACGGAGACCAAAACATGAAACGCATCCTCCACGCGGCGCTCGCCGTCGTCCTCATCGCCGGCGCCGGCGTTGGCTCCGCCGAAGCGCGCAATCGCGCACGGGTGGACCAGAGCGGTTACGCGAACGGTGCGGCTGCCGCGCAGGAAGGCGACGCCAACGGCGTCGTGATCACGCAGCGCGGCGCAGGCCACTACTCGCGCGGCGTCCAGAGCGGCTACAACAATTTCCTGCGCATGGATCAGTACGGCACGCGCAACCGCGTGACCACCGCACAGCGCGGCGACAACAATTTCGCAGCGACGGGCCAGGAGGGCCGCAACCTGCGCGCCGACACCATCCAGACCGGACGCGGCAACGTCGCGGGCACGGCGCAGATCGGAACGAACAATCGCGCCGTCACCGATCAGGATGGCGTCAACAACACCTCCGGAATCATCCAGGTCGGCAACGGACAGGACGTTCAGGTGCGCCAGCGCGGCGATGACAACATCTCGGTCGTCGTCCAGAGCGGCTATAATTGAACAAGGGCGCGCGCGGGAAAGTCTCGTGTCTTTCCCGCGCGTCCTGCCCGCAAACCTTGAGGAGCGTATCATGCGCAACAAGTTGGTGATGGCGGCGGCGTTTGCGGCGCTTGTCGCAGGATGCGGAGCGACGGCGTCGTCCGCGCAGCCGGCAGTGCAGGCGCCAGTTCAGGCCCCAGTTCAGGCCCCAGTTCAGGCGCTGGGCGCGACAGAAGCGCGTCTGGCCGCAATAGGGTGCGATGTCCGTGTCGTGCGATCAGCACATGGCGTTTCCCTGCGCGGCGTCGCCCGTTCGGATGCGGCCGTCGACGGCGAGTACAGTTTCGTCGTCACGAAGTCCGGCGGCGGCGGTTCTTCCGACATTTCGCAGGGCGGCGAATTCGCGTTGACGCCTGGCGCCGAAGCGGTGCTGGGATCTGCCGATCTGTCGATGGAGCGCGGCGCGCGCTGGCGTGCGGTGCTCGTGCTCAAGCGGTCGGGCGTCGAGACATGCCGGCGGGATGTACGATCCTAGCGCTTCGTCCGATCAATCCGAAGCGGATTGATCGGTGAACGAAGCTCTACCCACTTGAAGGAGAGCATCTTTCTCCGACCGAACTGTTCCCGTTCGATCGGAGGATGCTCCAGGCGCGCCTGCGCCCCGGCAGCGAAGGAACAAGCAATGACGATGAAAGTTCGCGGCCTGTTCGTCGCCCTCGCGCTCATCGGCGCCGGCGCAACAGGGGTCGCACACGCCGATGACCACGGCCGATGGGAGCGCGCCAGCGCGCGCTCCGGCGACCGCGCTGAAGAGCGCGACGGCGTTTCGGTGCGCCCGGGTATCGGGCGCCAGCGCGGCGGCAGGCAGGCGGCCGCGAATGCGGCGTCTGTCGCCCAGCAAGGCGGGCCCAGCAGTGTCTCCATCGCCCAGAACGGAAGTGGCAACGCCGTCATCGTCCGCCAGATCGGGCAAGGCAGCACCGCGACCGTCCAGCAGAACGGGGACAATAACACGGCGTGCATCATCCAGATCGGCCCGTCGCTCGATACGACGGTTGTCCAGAACGGGAACGGTCAGAGCACCGGCGTCCTCCAGACGCCGCGCGGCAGCCGGGAAATCCCGGTCAGTGCGTGCACGTCGCGCTCCTTCCGTCCCAACGTGCGCCCCGGCATGGATCGTCGCTGATCCTTACGCCGCCGCGCCGCGATGAATGACGCGGTCGCCGTCGACGACTGCGTCGGGGGCGTAGGGCTCGTGACCCTTGATTCGCTCGTAGAGCGGGCCGAAATCGGTGTCGATGCTGTCGCGGAACAGGCGCTCGAAATCCGGCAGCACGAAGTAGGTGCTCTGGTAACGGTCGATCCAGTAGCGCGTGCGCATGACGCGCTCGAGATCGAAGCCGATGCGGTTGGGCGCCGGATCGTCGACGCTGAACTGCGTTTCGCCAAACGACGAAAGCATGCCCGCGCCATAGGCCTTCACGCCATCGTCGGTCATGATCAGGCCGAACTCCACCATGTACCAGTACAGCCGCGCGAGGATGTCGACGGCGTCGTGCTCGATCGCCTTCGGGCCGCCGAGGCCGTACTGCTGCATGTAGTCGGCGAACACCGGATCGAACAGCAGCGGCACATGGCCGAAGAGGTCGTGGAAAACGTCGGGCTCCACGAGATAGTCGAGCTCTTCCGGCTTGCGGATCCACCAGCTCGACGGAAAGCGCCGGTTGGCGAGGTGATCGAAGAATACCTCGTTCGGCAGCAGGCCCGGCACCGCCACGACCTCCCAGCCCGTCGCCTTGCGCAGGCGCGTCGAGAGCCGCTCCATGTCGGGGATGGCGTCGGCGCATTCCATGTCGCGCAGGGATTTCACGAACACCGGCGCTGCGTAGTCGCGCACGAGTTTCGTCTGGCGCTCGTAGAGCGTGCGCCAGAGCGCGTGATCGGCGGACGTGTAGCTGCCCACCGGCTGCGCGATGGTCCAGTCGGCGCGCATGGCGGAGTAGTCCCCGCGCAGGCCGTGGGCGGTGGGGGCATTGGCGAGGGCGGCGGGCGGCGGGCGGTTTTCCATGGGGCACATATAGGTCGATTTGGATCGGAGGTCTTTGCGCGGGCTGCGCCCGGGAGCGCCCGACGCGAAAAAACCTTGCGCACATTGGGGCTTTCCCGGCGCCGTTGTTCCTGCGAACGGGTGACTGGCGCGCGGCGCGGCGGCTCCCTACCTTTGCGTCCATGTTCGGTCGTCGTCGTTCCAAGCCCGTCTCCGAAACCCAGCGCGATCTCCGCGACGCGTTCTCCACAGCTGTGATCCATGCCGTCGACAAGGCGGGACCAAGCGTGATCGGCGTGCGGCGCGGCAAGCGCGGGCGCGCGGACGCCTTCGACGGCGCGGGCTCGGGCGTCATCGTGACGACAGACGGCTATGCGCTGACCAACAACCACGTCGTGCGCGGCGCCGATCGCATCGAGGCCTCGCTGCATGACGGCGAGGTGGTGCAGGCCGACATCGTCGGGACCGACCCGGACACGGACCTTGCGCTGCTGCGCCTGCACGCGTCCAGACTCGCGCACGCGGATCTCGGCGATTCAGACGGCCTGCGTGTGGGCGAACTCGCCATCGCCATCGGCAATCCGCTCGGCCTGCAGGCCACTGTGACTGCGGGCGTCGTGTCCGCGTTGCGCCGGACGCTGCGCGGCGAGAGCGGGCGTTTGATTGAAGACGTGATCCAGACCGACGCCGCACTCAATCCCGGTAATTCCGGCGGCGCGCTCTGCGACGCGAAGGGCCGCATCGTCGGCGTGAACACCGCCATCATCGGCGGCGCGCAGGGCATCTGCTTTGCGGTGCCGATCAACACCGCCAAACGCATCATCCCCGAACTCATGCGCAACGGCCGCGTCGCGCGCGGCTGGCTTGGCGTCGCGGGGCAGACGCAAGGTCTATCGAAGGCGCTCGTGCGTCGCCTGCATCTGAAGGCCGAAGCGGGCGTGCTTGTCGTGCAGGTGGTGAACGGCGGCCCTGGCGAACGCGCGGGCCTGCAACCGGGCGACGTGATCCTCGGTGTCGGTGGTGCGGTCACGCCGACGGTGGACGCGATTCACAGTATATTGTCGCGCGAACAGATCGGCCGCCGCGTGGACATGGAAGTCCTGCGCGATGGCCAGAAGACGCGGATGGGGCTGTTGGTGGAGGAGCGGCCGGCGGCGTGAGTTGGGTCGTGGTCAGCGATTGTGCTAGGATGACGGCATGACGACTCTGACGCTTGAAATTCCCGAAGAAATGGCGGCGTGGCTCGCTGAGGAGGCGACGCGGCGGGGCGTCTCGCGCGAGACGGCTGCTCTGGACCTACTCGAACAGATCGCGCTGGACGATTTGCGCGCGCCACTCACGGAAGAGGATATCGCCGCGATCGAGCAAGGTCTCGCCGACATGCGCGCCGGCAATGTGTTTTCTTCGCAGGAAGTATGGGAGTCCCTGGGCATCAAGGAGTGAAGGTCGAGTATTCAGCTCGGGCGCGCCGCGATCTCGAACTCGCCGAAGCTGAAATGGCGGCCCGAAGTCCTTCAGGCGCGCGCCGTGTTCTGCTCCGGTTGGCGAAGCGAATCCACGATCTCGTCGATATGCCTTTTCAGGGACGAATCAGCCGGGTCGCCGGTGCGCGCGAGTTGGTCGTCACCAGGACGCCCTACATCGTTTTCTACAACGTCACAGATGACGTCGTGACCATCCTTACGGTCCGCCACGCAGCGCGCAAACCGCTGGGCTAACCCTCACACCACCGGCAGCGGCGGGTCGCAGATCTTCAGCAGCTGCTTGCCGAAGTTCTTGCCCTCGAAAAGTCGCCGCAACGTGGTGGGGATATTCTCGAAACCGTGCTGCACGTCCTCGGCGGTTTTCAGCTTGCCCTCGCTGATGAGTTTCGCCAGCGCCTGCACGCCCTCGCCGTAGCGCGTGGCGTAGTCGAGGATGATGAAGCCCTCCATGCGCGAGCGGGTGACGGTGAGGTTCATGTAGGGGCGGATGCCGGCGGACTCCGCCGGGTTGGCTTCGTTGTATCCCGAGATGCCGCCGCACAGGACGACGCGCGCGCGCAGCGCGAGGTTCATCAGCGCTGCTTCGAGGATTTCACCGCCGACATTCTCGAACACGACGTTCACGCCCTTCGGCGCCAGCTCCTTGATCCGCGCGGCGACGTTCTCTGACTTGTAGTCGATGCACGCGTCGGCGCCCGCGACGCCTGTCACCCATTTGCACTTCTCCGGTCCGCCGGCGATGCCGATCGTCTTGCAGCCGAGCGCCTTGGCGATCTGGATGACCACCGAGCCCGTCGCGCCGGCGGCGCCCGAGACAAGCACCGTCTCCCCCGCGACCGGCTTGCCCACGTCGGTCAGGCCGAACCAGGCGGTAAGCCCGGTGATGCCGAACACGCCCAGCGCCTGCTCCGGCGACATGCCTGGAAAGAGCGGCGTCACCGGCATGAATTCCGTCTGGCCCGCGGTCACCATGTAGTCCTGCCAGCCGAAGCCACCCTGGACCATCTGGCCGACCTTGAACGCGGGGTTGTTGGACTTCACCACCTGGCCCACGCCGCCGGCGCGCACCACGTCGCCGATCTTCACCGCCGGCAGATATGTGTCGTAGGCGATCCAGCCGCGCTGCGTCGGGTCGAAGGAGAGGTGCGTCTGGCGCACGAGGAATTCGCCGGGGCCGGGCTCGGGAACGGGTTCCTCGACAAGCCGGAAGTCGCTGTCCTTGATCATGCCCTGCGGACGCGCGGCCAGCAGCCAGCGGCGGTTTGTCTCGGCCATCGTCTCTCTCCCTTGGTTTCCAGGACCATAGGGACCACTTGCCGGGCTGTTAAGCGCGGCGGTGACCTCCGTAACGTGCGCGGGCGGTGACCTCCGTAACGTGCGCGGATTGAATTCGTACCTATCTGTCGGGCCTACAGGAGACCGACATGCCCACGATCGCCCCCCAAGCCCGCAAGACCGTCGCCCCTGCGTCCAGGTGGAGGAGAGACCTCATCGCCTCGATGGTTCTGGCGTCCACGGTGTTTATCGGGACCTGCGCTTTCGCCGGCGCCTGGGCCGCCACGCACCCGGAACTGTTCAACGCGTAGGGAGCGCGGCCGGTGGGGATGACAAGAGGGGCAGTCCTTCGTATCTCCCGGCCCCATGACCACAGAAGTGACTGAACTCGACATCCGTTCCGCCCGCAAGGACCAGCTCGTGCCCGGCGCCACCGGCGACTGGGAGATCATCGTGGGCCTTGAAGTCCACGCGCAGGTGACCTCGAACGCCAAGCTCTTCTCCGGCGCCTCCACCAGCTTCGGCGCCGAGCCGAACGCCAACGTCGCGCTCGTCGACGCCGCCATGCCCGGCATGCTGCCGGTGATCAACAGGAAGTGCGTGGAGCAGGCGATCCGCACGGGGCTCGGCCTCAACGCGCAGATCAACACGTGGTCGCGGTTCGACCGGAAGAATTACTTCTATCCCGATCTGCCGCAGGGCTATCAGATCTCGCAATTCAAGGACCCGATCGTCGGCGAGGGCGCCATCGATGTGGAGCTGGATGACGGCCACATCGAGACGATCCGCATCGAGCGCATCCACCTCGAACAGGACGCCGGCAAGTCGATCCACGACCTGTCGCCGACGGAGACATACGTCGATCTCAACCGCGCGGGCGTGGCGCTGATGGAGATCGTCTCGCGGCCCGACATCCGCTCCGCGAAGGAAGCGGCGGCGTATCTGACGAAGCTGCGCGCCATCGTGCGCGCGCTCGGCACGTGCGACGGCAACATGGACGAAGGCTCCATGCGCGCCGACGTGAACGTCTCTGTGCGCAAACCCGGCACGCCGTTCGGCACGCGCTGCGAGATCAAGAACGTGAACTCCATGCGTTTCGTGGCGCAGGCGGTGGACTATGAGGCGCGCCGCCAGATCGGCGTGCTGGAAGATGGTGGCACGATCCGTCAGGAGACGCGCCTCTTCAACGCGCAGACCGGCGAGACCCGCGCCATGCGCTCGAAGGAAGATGCGCCGGACTATCGCTATTTCCCGGACCCGGACTTGCTGCCGCTGGAACTCGATCCGAAGTGGATCGAGGAAATCCGCGCGACGATGCCGGAACTGCCGGACGCCAAGAAGGCGCGCTTCGTCAGCGCCTATGGTCTCACGCCGTACGACGCGGGGATCATCGCCGGCGACATGGAGTCAGCTGTCTTCTTCGAGGAAGTGGCGAAAGGCCGTGACGCGAAGCTCGCCGCGAACTGGCTGACGCAGGAACTGTTCGGCGCGCTGAACAAGCTGGAGAAGTCGCTGGGCGAAAGCCCGGTCAGCGCGCGCCAGCTCGGCGGGCTGCTCGATCTCCTGTCCGACGGCACGATCAACGGCAAGATCGCTAAGGACGTCTTCGCCAAGATGCTGGAGAGCGGCGACGACGCGGCGACCATCGTCGAGCGCGATGGGCTGAAGCAGGTCACCGACACCGGCGCCATCGAGAAGGCCATCGACGATCTCATCGCCGCCAACCCCGACAAGGTCGCGGAAGTGAAGGAAAAGCCGAAGATGTTCGGCTGGTGGGTCGGCCAGACGATGAAGGCCACCGGCGGCAAGGCGAACCCGGCGGTGGTCAATGATCTCTTGAAGGCGAAGCTGGGCGTGTGAAGAGTAGTAAGAACGAGGCAGTGCTCATCATGTGGCCGAGCGGTAGAATATTTCCTAGAGATTTTCGGCGGTGCGTTGAACTTGTCGTTTGTCTGATTTGCATCAGTGGCATCATGAGTGCCGTACTGAATTTTCTACCTAGGCCTTGGAACGCACTTGTCGCGTTGGCTTGCATCTTCCCGATCAGCTGGGGTTGGGAAAAACTCAAACTGTCGGCATACTTCTTTGGGGATTGAGCCCGTCAACCTCTTGCTACCTTGCGTGTGGTGAGCGCTTTGCCATGATCGATCGCGCCGTCCTCGCCGACTCCATCCGTTTCTGGGAGACCGGACGCCTCGGCTACAACGGCGTGCTCGCCGCGATCCTGTTGATGGTCGCCGCGGGGACGGAGTCCTGGGAGGTGATCGGCCGGCATTTCGGCGCCGTCATCGGGCTCGGCGCCGTCGCAAACGTCCTTTACTGCGCGGCCTATCCCGTCGATCTCATCATGCAGGCGACGCCGGCGCGCACGCAGTGGCGGCGCTGGCGGTGGATCGCGTGGTGTGCGGGCGTCGCATTCTCGGCGTTGCTGGCGGTGGTGGCGGCGCTGGGCGTGGGCGCGGATGTGCCGGCCTTCTAGCTGGCGCCTCTGGCTGCGGCGTCGGGGGGCAGGCCCACATCGAGCGCTGCGTGCAGATTGTCGAGATCGACCACCTGCAGCGCGCGTTCCTCGCCGGGGCCTGCGTCCGTCGACGGCGCGAACGGCACGTTCTCGGCGGCGTCCACGGCCATGTGCATCGGCCGCTCCGCGCCCAGCGAAATCAATGTCGTGGGGATGGAAACCGGTTTGTCCGTCATCGGAGGACCTTGGACCGAGTTGGCCGTCGCGCCAGTTACCGATTTGTCGCTTTTGCGGACGTAGGCCAGTTATCCACAGGAGCCTGAGCAGGCGTCCGATGTGCTGCGGTGGAGTAATCACACTTCGGAAACAATCGTGTACTTATATAAACCATACAGTGTTCCAGAATATATTTGGTCTAGGCCAATTCGACTTAACCTTGCTGCAATTTATCCACGTCACAACTGACGCATCGCCGGCAACATCGCTGGCGGTGGGGTGTCTCCGGGAAGAGGTCCGACCAAGGGCCCGCCCGGGACCAACAAGAAGAACGCAAGGGAATAGTGGGATGGCTTTCACGGACACAGAGATCGCCCAGGCGCACCAGGCCGCGCAGATGCAGGCCGCGCCCGAGGACCTCTACAAGCTCGGTCTGATCTACTCGACCGGCCAGGGCGCCGACATCGATCTGGTGCAGGCGCACAAGTGGTTCAATCTGGCGGCGCTGCGTGGGTCGCAGTCGGCCAAGGATTGCCGCAAGGAACTCGCCGACCAGATGACGTCGAGCGAGATCGCCGCCGCGCAACGGCAGGCGCGCGAATGGCTGAGCCGCTCGCCGCTGCACTGATTGCGACGGCGAACGTCTAGGCGGGCGGTGCGCCGCGTTTCGCGCGGCGCGCGCCGGCGCGGACGTAGATGTCCGGCTTGATCGGGGTTGCGGCGACGCCATGACGGATCGTGCGCGCGGCAGGCGCTTCCTGCGCGGGTTCAACGCGCGGCGCTTCGGTCGCCGCTGTATCGGCGGCGCGCGCCGTCGCGGCGCAGCCTGCGAAACCTGAAACGAAAATCACCGCCATCGCCGCGATCGCATTGCGAGACATTGCTGTCCTCCAGACTCTTGCGCGCGTCAGGTCTTCAAGGCCTGTGCCAGACGCGCTTCGCGTCAAGCAGTTCCAAGCGACTGGACAAAAAGGTGCGCCTGTATGGTTAACCGAAGGTTGCTTTGCTACGCCGACGCAGCGGCCAGGATGCGCGTGGCGACCTCGCGCACCGGCGCGATCTCGATCCCGGTCGCATAGGCGGCGGTGACGATACGTTCGAGAAGTCCTGTCTGCGATCCCCACGCGGTCGGCCGCGGCGAGACGTCGTGGGTGTAAAAGATCAGCCAGCCCTTCTTGCGCCGCGCCAGTTCCATCAGGCGCGGGGCGCGTTTCTGGGCGTCCTCGCCGAAGAGCGCGTTCGCGGGCAGCTGCGCGAGGTCGATCCGCCCCGCGGCCACCCCCGGCGACATGCCGCGCGCCGTGGTGAAGCGTGTGGGCAGCAGCTGCTTCAGCGCCGCCGAAGCGTGACCGAAAGGGTATGCGAAGGAGACGAGGCGCTCCTCAAGGCCCATGGCGGACAGTGCGTCGGCGTTGCGGACCATGTCCGCGAACACATCGTCCGTCGGGCCTCGACCGCAGTCGAGGCAGGCGAAGGTGTGGCAGCCGATTTCGTGGCCCGCGGCGGTGAGGCGGGTCAGGTCCGCGCCGTCGAACATCCCGCCGTATTGCGTCGTCTGGCCGGCGAAGGCCGCGGACGCATAGAACGTGCCCCGTCCGCCGGCGGCTTCGAGGATCGCGCCCGCGTTGCGGACAGCAGATTTCGGGAAGTTGTCGAAGGTGAAGCTGATGACGGGCTTTTCAAGGCGCACCTGCGCCGGCCGCGCGACGAAGCGGCCCGCGCCGCGCGCCGATGCGCGCGCCGCCGCCTGTGCCACCGCGACACGTCCGTCCGTTGATCGGGCCGATGTCACGCGGGTTTCACCTCCGAGACCGCTATCTCAGCCGACTCGCCGCAAGAGGCGTACCGCTTCCGCCTGGGACCCCGCCCGGGACCAGGCCGGGACTCGCCCGGGACTCGCCTTGGGGGGCGGGCGAAGCAGCGCCTGCCGCGCCATCCCTTGATCCCGGAGGCGTGAAGGGAGTATCGCAGGGGCCGCTGGAGACGTGGCCGAGTGGCTTAAGGCGGCGCCTTGCTAAGGCGTTGTACGGGAATACTGTACCCAGGGTTCGAATCCCTGCGTCTCCGCCAGCGGGCCTCGGGATGAGCCAGCCTGAGACGCCAACTCCCTTGATTTTCCTAATTTTTCCAGCAAGCTGAGGTCTCAATGGGCCTCGGCCCATCCCAGGGTACCCCAGCCAATTTGGGGTATGTTCTGGGAAAGATACCCCAGCACTCAGGAAATCTACCCCAATGTCGCTTTCTGACTCGCGGGTCCGTGCAGCCAAGCCACGGGCCAAAAACTACAAAATCTACGACTCGGAGGGGCTCTTTCTCCTGGTAACAACGGCTGGGGGACGGCTGTGGCGGGTCAAATACCGCTACGACGGCAAGGAAAAATTGCTCGCCGTGGGCGCCTACCCGATTGTCGGCCTCGCGGCGGCGCGCCAAAAGCGGGACGCCGCGCTTCGGGTCCTGGATGCGGGAAAGGACCCATCAGCGGAAAAGGCCCAGCAGAAGCGCGCCGTTAGAGACGCCGCCAGCAACACGTTCGAGATTGTTGGGCGTGAATGGCACGCGGCGCAGAAACATCGCTGGACGCCAGCCTATGGTCGCCAGGTCATGGTGCGCCTCGAGGTCGATGTGTTTCCCGACCTCGGCCAGCGGCCGATCGCAGAGATTGAGCCCAAGGAAGTGTTGACCACGCTGAAGACGGTCGAGGATCGCGGCGTTCTGGAGACGACCCGTAGGCTCAAGCAATATTGCTCTTCAATCTTCCGTTTCGGAATTGCTTCTGACTATTGCCGCCACGACCCGGCCACGCTTCTCAAGGGCGCGCTTAAAGCGCCGCCCCGAGCCGTTCATCATCTCGCGCTTCCACGCGACGCGATCGGGGAATTTCTCATCCGACTGCCCACCTACGACGGTGAGGCGGCGACACGAATTGCGATCCATCTGGCGCTTCTGACGGTGGTGCGCACCAAGGAATTGCGCGCCGCCGAGTGGTCGGAGTTTGAAAAGATGGATGAGCCGGATCACGCGCTGTGGCGCATTCCCGCGGTGCGGATGAAGATGCGAGAGGAGCATTTGGTGCCGTTGTCTCGGCAAGCGGTCGCAGCGATCTCAGGGCTTCCCGGGTCAAACGAGCGAAAGGGTGTCTTGTTTCCGAGCGGCGCAAAGGACGGCGTCATGTCGAACAACACCATGCTCTATGGGCTCTATCGGCTGGGCTATCACGGCCGCACGACGACGCACGGGTTTCGGCGTCTTTTCTCCACCGAAGCTAATGAGCACGAATTCGACGAGAATTGGATCGAACGTCAGTTGGCCCACGACGAACGCGATGAGGTTCGCGGCGCCTATAACTCGGCGCAATATCTGCCTCAGCGCCGGAAGATGCTCCAGTGGTGGGCGGACTATCTCGATGAATTGCGCGTTAAGGAAGAGGCGCGTTTGAAAGCCGAAGCGGAACGCGCTCGTTCCTGATGCTGGGGATTACGCTCAACGCCACGCGCATCGCCCGTGATCACCGCCCCAGCAGCCCACGTGTGACCTGCTTCATGGCGCGTTCCAAATCCAGGTGCTTTTGCAGCGTGCGCTCCTGGACGATGCGCTTGCGAATATCGAGATGAAGCTCCATCGCCTGCAAGCGATCGCGCCAATTGGGCTCGAACGCCAACGTGTTTCGGTTCACCTCACGGGCGAGTCCAATTCGCTCCAATTCACGTGCGCGCCCCTTGAGGGCTTGCGTCATTGTGGGATCGCCATGCGGCGCCTGGAGCCTGCTCAAGCGGACGGTGAGATCCTCGGGCAATTGCGCCGCGATCATACGGTCAAGCCGGGTGGGCGCGTGACGGATCACTTCGCGTTCAAGAGCGAGGCGTTCATCTGCTGCGGTGCGAGGCCCCAGCCATTCGGTGGCGACATCGCGCGCTAACCCACGGAAGCCATGCTTGATGAAGTCCTTAGGCAGGACGAGGTCTTGCCCGTTGGCACGGCGGCCGCGAACGATGATGTGGGTATGGGGGTTGTCGGTGTCGTGATGATCGACGGCGACCCAAGCCAATTTCGTCCCGAGCACGGCCTCCGCGCGCGCCATGACCTCACGCGTGTAGGAGGGCAGGTCTTGGAGCCTCGCCCCTTCCTCCGCGCTCAAGATGATGCGGAAATGGCGCCGATCGGACCCGGCCCAGGCTTCCGCGCGCGCCGCTCCGTCCACCCCATCCGCGCGAGCGTCGTAGAAGACCGAGCTCGTCGCGCCGTCTCGCGCCAAATAGGCCGCGTGCGCTTTCGCTCGGGCCTGCGCGTCGTGTTCGGGAGCGGGCTGTCCGTCGCGGGCATGGTCATTGCTGGAGACGTCTTCTGACGGCCCGTCACGGGCCGCGGCGTCGCGGGCGACATAACGCGCGTGCGCTTTGAGCGCCGCGCCACCGCCACCGGCATGGTTGAAATAGTGGATCTTCACGACAGCGCGCTGACGCTGATCGAAGGACATTGACGGTGCGGCCCCATGTCCGTCGCGGCCGGCGCCAAAATGCCGGCGCAGCGGCGTGCGTTTGTCGATGAGCCGCGAGAGCGTGTTCGCGCCACCCGATGATCCGCCGCCCGAGCGTGCGCGCCCCAGCTTTCCACGCAGCTCATCCTTGTCCTTGCGCAGCAAGCGCTGCGATTGCGCGGCGAGGAATTGATCGCCACGCTCGATCCCTGATGAGGCGAGTCGCGACGGGACGAGCAGACGATCAAAGCTAGTGATCGGCATTGCTGTCTCTCGCAATGGCGTCGGAAGAGCGTTGAATTCTTCGCAGCCCGTGGCGCGGCCTGTGGCGCATCCCGCGGCCTGCCGCATACTCTGCGCGCGTAAGCGTTTTGCGCGGCCCACAGGCCGCGCTTTTATCTTGCCTTCCAACCTTCTTACGACCTGTCATGCATTCATACTAACAACGCACTCGAATCTGCGCCGTTTCATACGTCTGTTAGGTGTGTCTATTTCAGCGTGCGTGCTCGCGCCACCGCAGCACAATTCCAAAGCCAATCAGCCCGGCACACGCAACGCTGAACATGAGCGCAACGCCGCTCATCGTCGTTTGCAACAGTGCAAAGGCCAGCAGGCTCAACCTCGCTGCCGTCGCCAAACCCTCCGCACCCACGCTCAATCGTCGAAGCGCAGATGACGTAGAAGTAGCTCCCAAATCCAAAAAAGCGGCTGTCACACAGAGCACGATGGCGCCGGCCACGCAGGTCGTAGACAGGTCGCGCGTCACCAACCATGCGATCGCCGCGCTCAATGCTGCCGCGCCAACAGGCAGGGCCCGACGTAACAAGGCGACGCACAAAATTGCCGCCACGGGGAGGATAAAGACCATGGCCATGGTCATGGAATCTCCTCTTCGAGGAACGTCCCGTCAATCGTACTTGCGGACGATCGGCTGCCAGACACCCTCGATCAACCGCTTCGAGGTTGGTCCCCAGTAACGTCCGTCAAAGCTGTCCGATGTGTCGCCCAAAAGCAGCACCTCATCAGCGCCCAGCACGCGGCAGCCTGTCCAGGTGGGCAAGGCTCGACCCACCGCGTCGTGCGTCTGCCGTTCGGCGGCAACGCCGCCATTGATGGTGACAAGCACTCCCGCGGCGCAAATCTCATCGCCTCCAACTGCCGCGATCCGTTTGATGAAGCGATCGCCAGCGTCGGTGAAGTCTCGAGCCGCGGCGTAGGCCGGCGCCACCTCAGCCGCGCGCACAGTCACTAAGGCGCCGAGCTCGATGGCGTCGTTTGATCGCTGATAGAGGCCCGCAGGGACGGACGAGCTATGATTGTAGAGAAGTGCGTCATGGGCCGGCAGCCAGCTAGAGAACGCGAAGGCGAGGCCAACGGCCATCATCAATGTTGTTGGTGTACGTTGTGCTCGCATGCACGTGGCGGAAGCAAGCGCTGCGCCAGGCAGGGCCACGACCTGTAGGCAGGTCGTGGCCCAAGCAGTTATCACGCTGCGATGTTTTCAATGCGTGTCTCGACGGCGGGCGGTCCCGCCCGCTCGATCAGCCAATCCACTGCGGTTTGCGCCTTGGCGGCAGCTGACAGAAACGCGCGCGGCTCTTCGCGAACCAAATCGAGCCACGATGAAATGTACGCAGCATGATCTTCGAGGTGATCGGGGCGAAACCCGGACATGGCGCCCAAGACGGCTGAACCGATTTCTGCTATCAGCTCTTCGCGTGCGAGTGCTTTGCGGTCGATATGATAGTCGGCCAACCGATCGAACCGGCTCGGATGACCCGTGAAGTGGACGGCTTCGTGTCCGACTGTAGAATTCCATTGCTCCGGATCGTTGAACGCTTCGGGAGGCGGCACGTGAATTGTGTCGGTCGTGGGCGAATAGAAGGCATGGGCGCCGCCGACGTGAAGGCGCGCTCCGGCGCGCTTGACCCAGAGTCCGAATGCTTCCGGTTCGCGCATCTCGGGCGGTGCTGGTTCGACCGCAAAATTGTCCGGCAAGTCGTCAATCTGGGTCACGTTGAAAACGTGGAAAAGCTTTAGGAAGCGGTATGAACGAGCGGGTTCGCCGTCATCGCCGGTTTCGGCGCGGTCCGACTTCGTGGTCGCTTGGCCGTAGTAGACGACCGGGCACGCCTTCTCACCTTTGCGGACGTGGCCGCCGAGTTCGATTGCCTGACGAAATGTCAGCCAAGTACGCTTTGAGTAGCCGCGCGCGATTTGCGCCACCCACAAAAGTACCACGTTCGCGCCTCGATATGGTTCGCCGGTTGAGCGAAGTGGAAGACCAGGAGTCGCGGCGATTGCCTTGTTGGGGTCCCAAGGCGCGCGCCAAGGCATGACGCCTTGCTCCAGGAAGCGAGCGATCTCGGCGGTGACATGAGAAAGCGCGTCGGCTGACGACCGCTTTGGCGAAGGTGTGTGAGATGCATTTGAACGTGTCATCGGAATGGCTCCGAGAAAGGCGTGTCGGCGCACTCGCGCACACGCGTGTTGATTGAACAGAGAAGGGAAGCGGCCGCGCTGTTAGGCGCGACCGCTAGACCGCTCACGCCGCCGCTTCGGCGGGTTCAGCGGCAACGGGCTTCTCAGCCTTGGCCTTGGGCTTGGAGGTGCGCTTGAACGAGGCGATCTCGAGCGTGGTGTCGTAGATCTTGGACGTTGCGCTCTTATCGCGGACGCGTGGAACGAGGCGGCCTTCGAACTGAACGGTTTGACCTTTTTCCAGATCGATCAGCATCTGCTTGTTTAGCGCGGGATCGAACGACACGCAGCGCATCCATTCGGTGGCGGTGAATTGACCGTCGCGGCCTTCGACGAGCCGTTCTGCGGCGATCGAGATCGAGAGCGTGCTGTTGCGATACTCGTTGATGGAGCCGATGCGGCCTTGGGCTGCGAAGCGAAACATTTGTGTTGTCTCCGTTGCCGGAGAGCTCCGGCGGGCGCCGCAGACGATTTCGCCCGCGTTGGTGTTGCGTCCGCATGCGGGAATGAGAGAGCCCGCAAGGGGTCGTCGGGGACGACAGAGCTTGCCCCTTGCGGGCGAACGCCCGTGTGCGAAGAGCAAGAACCAAGAGCGGGTGAAGGGCTGTGGCGTCGAGGAGCGTCGGTGCAGATGTCGACTAAACGTTCGCTGCAAACGCCCAAGGGCGGGATCGGACCGCCAATGGGCGATTGACAATTACTCAGCCGCGATCGCTAGCGGCTCATTCGCGGCAGCATTGGTCCGAAGTACCTCTGGCAACCACGCACTGCCTTAGAAGATGCGTTTCGCACGAGCGACGACTTCCTTCTTGGATGCCTTCTCGAGCTTTGCGTTGAGTGCCGTTGGCTTGAACTCCCGTATGGCCTCAAGAAGGACATCGCGACGGACGTGATCGAAGAAGCTCGCCGGCGTCGCTTGCCAATACTGGTTCATGTCCAGGCCCTCTGCCTCGCAGATGGCATCGGTGACGTCCGGCGCACGTCCGGGTTGGAGTTCAATTGCCGGAGCGACAAGGATCGCCAGAAGCTCAAGCAGCTTGTCGGTGTCAGCGTCAGACACAAAGGCCCAGAGATCGTCGGTGTCTGAGGCAAGGCGCTCCTTCCACGCATTGAGGAGAGTGGCGTATGCCTCCGGCGCCTTGGTCTCACAGCGGCTTATCTGACGAGCGATATCGATCTCGTCGGCCTTCAACCGCACCAGCGAGAACGATGCGTAATCGTTGCCAAATGCATTCGAGGCAAGCGCCAGCACGGTCAGCCGCAACGCCAAGTCAGGCCTGGCGGCCACTTCTGCGCGCAGCGCCAGAGTTTTGTGCGCCATCAGTTCATCCACGAGCTTCCGGGGCAGGTTGGATGCGCTGTTTGACGCCTCGGTTGCGCGGACCTCGTCAGCGGATGGGTCTTCTCCTGGTTCTTTGTCCAGTGACACAGCACTGACATCTTGCGCGCGCTTGCGAAGCGCTCGGAGCTTCTTGGCGTCGTCAACCCGGACAAGGCCGCGTTCGATCCGAACGGCGCCGTCATGGGCGAGGGTGACGATGGCGCCCGCTACGGCCACCTCACTGACATTCCATTCTATCACCGTGAGCGCATCGATCTGTTCCTCAAGCGCTTCGATGTCGGCCTCGTCTTTGGTCTCATCCAACATGGCAAGAAGGCGGTCTTGCTCGGCCGATTGCTCGTCCATGAGGGGGGGACGGCGGTCGCGAACGCGTTCGGGAAACTGCGTCCATGCAACGCCGTCGATGGCGATCTCAACCCACGCCCAACCTTCAGATTGAGCTTCGTCGGCAAAGTTCGAAAGCTTGCTCTCGACGAGCCGAACCAGGAGGTCGCGGTCGGTGAGCCAGACCACAGTGTCCTCGCTTTCCTCCTCCGCGAAAAGATCGCTGACGCAGACGCCGCCCGCTTCCTTGTACGCATCGACGCTAACGAAGCGGACGAGCTTATCCATTGACGGGATGTGCGCTTGCGCTAGTTGAGCGCGAAGCCGTTCCGGCGTGCGCGTCCATTCCGGTGCGTTGAAGAAAGCAGCGTCCTGGGCGGCATGATCGTCGGAAAAAGCAAGCGCGCTCAATTGGTCGAGATCAAGTTCGCCCTTCGTTGAGCAACGGTCCAAGGAAGCTGCCGCTCGTAAGGAAGACTGCGCTGGCAGCGCCAGGGAGGATTGCGCCGCCGAGCAGCACGCGGCGCAGAAAAGCCGAGGTCATGCCTCTTCTCCAACGGTGGCGCCGCTAAGCAGCGTCATTCCGTAAAGCCAAAGCATTAGCGCCCCGAATTGGGCTTCCGCAGCGGGGAGATTTGGAAACACGCGAGGCCAAAGGTGCAAGACCCCAACATCCAAGATCATGCCGGGTAGCGCCAGAAAGACCGCGACACGCATCGCCCGTGCTTGCAGCGCGGCTGACAGCATTCGCGGTAAGGCGAAGACGGCGATCGCGGCGCAGGCGTAGACAGCGACTTGCTCCCATGCCTCGCCTCCAAATCGCGCGACGTCTGCAACGCGCAGGGTAGTTGTCGCCAATGCCCACACCAAAAAACCGGCAGCTACGCTGACAATGCGCCAATGACTACGAAACATGACGATCTTTTCCTGCCCAGAAAGGCGCGCGCACGTCCTTCTTGAGTACCTTCCCGGCGGCGCTGCGGGGTAGGCTGGCGACGAAGTCGATCGTCTTTGGCGCCTTCACCCGCCCGAGCCGGACTGTACAGGCTTCAATGATGGCTTCCGGCGTGATGGGCGCGCCGGGCGTCAGTTCAACGACAGCCTTCACGGCTTCACCCCAATGATCGTCCGGCACGCCGATCACGGCACAATCGCGCACTCCAGGGAGACCGTTGATGACAGCTTCGACCTCGGTGCTGAAGACGTTGAAGCCCCCACTGATAATGACATCCTTCTTGCGGTCGGTGATGTGCAAGAAACCCTTCGCGTCGAGAAAGCCAATGTCGCCGGTATGCAGCTGGCCGTCCTTTAGTGCCTCTGCGGTCTGCTCAGGGGCGCGGTAATAACCCTTCATGACAATGTCGCCCGAAACGCAAATCTCGCCGATCTCGCTTGGACCAACGACGAACCCGGCGTCGTTGCGAATGGAGACGCGAGTGAACGGAAACGGCCGACCACACGAGGACAGTCTCTCGTCGTCAGCAATGACCCCTTCGACAAAATGATCGGCGGGTTCCAGGCAGGAGATGCCCGCAGGCGCTTCAGACTGACCAAAGCCCTGAATGAGCACGGGTCCGAATAAGCCAAGCGCGCGGCGAAGCTTTGCAGGCGACATCGGCGCTGCGCCATAGAGCATGTAGCGCAGCGACCTGAAATCGCGGCTTTCGATCCCCGGCGTGTCAAGCAATGTGTAGATCACGGTCGGCGGCAAGAAGAGCTCAGTGACGCGATGGAGCTCGATTGTATCTAGGAGCGTGCTTGCGTCGGGTTTGGGCACGACGATAATTGTGCCCCCGCGCAGAGTCGTCATGAATGAGAACACGCCCGCCGTATGTGTCAGCGGCGCCGCCGCTAGGTTCACTGGAACCTCGTCGGCTCGATAGCAGAGCACCGACAGCCAATTGGCGACCATGGTTTGAAAGCTGCGATGGGTGTTCATGACACCCTTGGGCACTCCGGTCGTCCCGCCTGTCGGCGTGATGGCGCACACATCATCCATGTTGTAGCTGACGTCCGGCGGCGTATCCGCGGCCTTTTCCCACCAATCATCGAGAAAGACGGTGCGAACACTGGCTGGTGGGCGTGCGTCAAAGCAGACGGCGATCGTCAGATTCGGGAGGGCCTCGAGCACCTCCGCAACTTCGCTGGAGAGCGCGGAGTGATAGAAGAGCACACGGCAATCGAACGCACTCAGTTGCCCGACAATCGCTTCGACGCTGCTGCGCGGGTTTACCGGAGCCCAGGCGAATCCGGCGCGCCACACACCCAAGGTGCATTGCCATGCCATGCCATCATTTGGCGACCAAATCGCTACGGGCGTTTCGTGTGGTAAACCTGTCGCCAGCAGCGCGTTTGCGATTCGATAGGTCAGGCGTTGCACCTGCGTGTAGGTGGCGCTCTTGTCTCCCCAGATGAGATACGGCCGATCGGGAGCGATGGCTGCACCGCGATCGAGATAGTCGATCACCGCCACGCTTAAGCTTCCTTCGCCATGCGCGCGTAGCCAAAGCGTTCGAGCGCGCCGAGTAGGTTGTCTGCGCCGAAAGCTGCGCAGGGGCTTTGAAATCCAGGCGCGCGCGGCGGCGCCTTCAAGAGCCAGTTCGCCGCGAACGCCTGAAGGAGGCCCGTCTGTTGGTATGGGCAGTGGCTGTAGATGGTGTAGCGCACGCGTCCGAGCGAGCTTGTGCCGATCACGCTGTCCCAGTTGCGGTGAAACAATGGGTTTTCACGTGGTGGCATTCCGGGTTGGATGCTCGCCGCAATCTTGGCGAGTTCGGCTTGCTGCTGATCCTCGGGGAGCTTGGCCAGATTGGCGTGATAGTGCTGATAGATGCCATGGACCTGCGTCATCAAGTTGCGATCGGAAAACGCAGTCATGACCTTCACATTGCGAATGCGGGGATCATCCTGAAACCAAATGGGCACCGCTGTGCCTGACCAGGGGAGGGCCAGAAGCGTCCTATCGGTGAATGGCACACTCACCTCGGCTGCATGCGCCGCCGGCCAAGGCTTAAGCGCGCCGCCCTCAAGATAGAATTCCTTAGCGCGCACGCTTTGAAATATTGTCTGGGTCGAGGCGAACGTCGGTGTGCCTGTCGGCGCGCAAACCCCTTCGAGCGTGTCAACCTCACCGTGGGAAATGCAGGCGCGTGCTGCGATCTCAAGCACGGCGTGCATGTAAGCAGTCGAGGGCGCGAGCAGCAGACCGCGTTTGGCGTAGGCCGCCCCGAACTCTTCGCGTGCGAGGATGACGTGCGCTTGCTCACCGGTGGTGTCTATATAGTGACAACCGGCCTTTAGGGCTGCCTCCACGACAATGTCGCCGAGTGATGAGAATGGCCCGACGACATTACAGACTACCTTTGCGCCCGAGAACACCTTCGCCAGCGCGTCGACTTCATGGGCGACTTCGGCGATGTCGTATTGGGCAGTCTCAACGCCGGGCAATTTTTGCATGACGGCGCTAAGCCGCGCGCGATCACGCCCCGCCGCTGTGAAGGGCACTCCAAACTGCGTGAGGAATTCACAAGTCAGTGCGCCAGTATAGCCACTCGCGCCATAAACGACGACAGGATTGCTTGCCATAATGCGTCTCCGCTCTTGTTCGCCTAGTTGCGCGTCCAGCCTTGGTCGTAGAGATCCGAGAGCACCGTTCCCAAACGTAGTGTCAAAAAGTAGTTCTCGCCGTCCTCGATCAGCGCCGTACGCGCATCGCGAAACAGTTTCTCGGCTTCGTACTCTTTGGTGAGTCCGGCGCCGCCCAGTATCTGCACGGCTTCACTCGCCACCTCGAACGCGGCTTGCGTGACGAAAGCCTTGCTCATCGATGACACGTTTGGATGGGGGGCTGGCGCGGCGCGGAGATAAAGACTTGCACGACGCGTCATTGCGCGTGCGGCCTCGACCTTCTTGTACATTTCCCCTATTCGCCAGCGCACGAGCTGATGCCGAATGAGTAGCTCGCCGCCTTGCTTGCGCTCATGGGCGTAATCCAACGCGAGTTCGAAGGCTGCGCGCGCGACGCCGGTAAAGCACTGCGACATGAACACGCCGGCCATTGCGAGAATTGAAAGGAATCCTGCCGCGCCGCTTGCCTCTTCTGCGACCGCCCAGCGTCGGGGAATTCGAACATTGTCGAAGAATATCTCACCCTGAGGCAACGCATTTTGGCCCATCTTCTCCAAGGGCATTCCGCGTGACACGCCTTTAAGGTCGAGAGGCACGATCATCACAGCCATGTTGCGCACTCCGTCCGCGCGAACGATGCCGTCGCCGAAATCAGCGGGGCAGCACAGCGATGCAATCTGGGCGACCGGACCGTTGGATACCCACGCCGACGTTTGACCGTTGATGACGATCTCGTCCTTGGAGAACTTGGCGGAGAGGTTCCCGGGACTTGTCTTTACGTGCTGTTGGCGTTCGCGATTGAGAGTATCGACAAAGTCAGACCCGTGGTCTGGCTGCGTAATGGGCCAGCATCCGATGCGGCCCGTCGCCAACTCGACCAGCTCTTTCTTGCCGCTTGCATGCGCGACCTGTAGCGGGAAAGCGGCCACCGCTAGTGAAACGCCCAACCCGCCGTCGCCCCATCCGATTTCTTCCATGATCAGACATTCAAGCCGGCTCGCTGCATCCGGGGCCATGCTATCCAGCATGAGCGGATCGATTCCGAGCTTCGCGAACTCCACATATGCGCCAAACAAGGGCGAGCCGGGCGCCGCAACATCGGCGGCGCTCATGCGATCGAGTTTTCGTCCCAATGGGCGCAAGACCTCGCGGGAAAAACGATGGACCGCCTCCACGATGCCCCGCTCTTCAAGCGTGAGATCGGCGTCGAAGCCGCTCCGCTCTACGAATGGCGCCTGATAAGTCTCCGCTATGCGCATGTTGCGCCTCCCTATGGTTGCGCAACTAGCGTGCGCTTATCGTCTGAGCGATTTCGACGCCGTGCGGCCGTAGCTCTTCGAGGAACTGAGCGGCGTCGAATACGGCTTCCGGCGCCGCCACGCCTGGCGACTTCACGTTTCCTTGTGCGACGAGCAAGGCGCCGACCGCGGTGGGAATGCCGGTAATTGGACTCATGCGCGTTGGCGTCATGACATCGAACTCGACGGACGTTGGCGCGCCAGCCTTGACGCCATGCACGGTCACCCTGAGTGCCGACAGTGGCTCGGGGAGGGGATCGGGTGGCGGCAACGAGTCCAGAAGCGCCATTGCAAATCTGCGCGGCGTTATCATTGCGCCGTCTATGTCTAGCGGCGTGTTGCTTGTGAGCCCCAGGGCGCGCAAAGCGGCGACGCCCTCATCTAGCCCGAGGATGCCGCCTTTGCACGTCACGTTCCGAAGCCCGGCGATGTAACGCGGAATGGTCACGGGCTCGGGGTGCGCTGTGAAGAACGCATGGCGCTCGCCGATGCTCTTGAAGGAAACTACTTCCTCGCCTGAGTACGCGGGCACGAGTTTCAGCGCGCCATCCAGGAATTGCGGAATGTCGCCATCGATGGCGTGGAAGAAATGGAACATCGCCGCCGATGTGCCCATGGACTCGACGTCGGTGACGCTCACTTGCCAGCGGATTTCGATATCTTGGGCTTTGTCTAGCAAATCCACGCCACGTCGCGCGAGAACGTTCGCCAGTCCGGGACTGGCGCCGAGGCCGATGACCGCGGTGACGTCAGCCGCCTTGGCCGCGCCATCTAGTGCAAGGCAAGCCTCGGTGGCGTCAACATCGTCACATATGTCGACATAGTTCACGCCTGCTTCGATGGCGGCCAGCAGGGTGGGTTTTCCAAACCGATAATATGGTCCCACGAAATTGGCGACGACATCGGCGTCGGCGATGAGGGCCTTCAGCGCGGCGGCGTCCGACACGTCGATCTGCGCTGTACGCACGCGCCCCGCGCCAAGCTTGCCAGCCAGAGCGTTGGCAGCGATTAGATTGCGGTCGGCGATGACAATCTCGCTAACGCGCCGGTCCTTGGCGAGCAAACTTACAGTGGTTGTCCCTTCCTGGCCGGCGCCGCCCAATGCAACAATCTTCATTTCGTCTCCTCGATGTGCTCGTTCACGCCACGGCTTCAAGAATGGCGACGCCGCATACGGCTTCTTCGACCGTCAGAAACCCGCCGCCGTTTTCCGCTAATGCGATGCGGGCACCCGGCGCCTGGCGATCGCCTGCGTGTCCTCGCAATTGCCAAGTCAGTTCGCATATTTGGCTGAGGCCAGTTGCGCCGAGGGGATGTCCCTTCGACTCGAGCCCCCCCGAGAGATTAATTGGCCTCGCGCCACCGAGGCTCGTTGCGCCGGAACTCGCCAATCGGGCGCCGGCGCCAATTTCACAAAAGCCGAGCAGTTCCGACTGCAACACTTCGCCAACTGCAGTGGCGTCGTGCACTTCAGCAATGTCGATATCGTTCGGGCCGAGCCCGGCCTCTTCATAAGCCGCTTGTGATGTTCGCCGTGCGACATGCTTGTCGAGAGCCTCGGCTTGCCGGTTGGCGCCGGTAAGCACTTGGGCGGCGCGAACTCTCACGCGCCCGGCGATGCGCTGAGCGAAGTCGGATGACGCGAGCAGCACTGCGGCTGCGCCGTCCGTCAAGGGCGCGCACATGGGCACCGTGAGCGGACCGACGACAGGCCTGGAAGCGAGCACCTCTTCCAGGCCTATCGGGCTGCGGATCGCAGCCAGCGGATTGCGTGCGCCGATGTTTCGGTTTTTGGACGCGACATACGCGAAGTCGCGCGCCGTTGAGCCGAAATTGCGCATATGAAAGGCCGCAAGCGCGGCATAGATGTCCATCATCCGGCTTCGCTTGAGTGCGCCGTCATCCGCCGCGGGCAGGCCGCCCGTCAGTTGACGAAGCCCATCGCTGAGGCCATCCGGATCGCCCAAGTCCACGCCGCTGTCGAACGCCGAGAAGCTCTTAGATTTGTCGGCATCGACAAGTTTCTCGGCGCCAACGGCGATCGCCACTTCACATGCACCGGCTCGTATTGCTTGAACAGCGAGTGAGAAAGCGGTGAGGCCGCCGGCGCACGCATTCTCGACACTCGTGACGAAGAGGTTCTCGAACCCGGCGTGACGCAACGCTATCGGTCCGCGCAAGGCGTGCTGTCCGTCGAAGTGCGCTTGTGACGAATTGGCAAAGAAGGCTGCGCCGACAGCGCGTGTGTCGATATCGGCGTCCGCCATCGCGGCGCGTATCGCGTAGCGCGCCAGGTCACGGATGGGCGTTTCAATGTGGCGTCCGAAGGGCGTGCAGCCGACCCCGATGACGAAGACGTCGCTCATGGCGTCTCCTGGTGCGTGAAGTCCCGCGTCAGAAAGCCTTGGAGGACATTGGAGGTTAACCCAGCCCACTTGCCGCGCCGCAAGGCCTTGCCACTTAGCGTGACTTCGCCAGCGGCAAACGCGACGGGCTGGCCGCGTTCGTCGAGACCGAGACGAATGTCGCCCTTATCAAACAGGGCTTCGGGTCCTCGCAAGAATGTCGGCCTAACAAAGAGCCGCACGGTCCAATTGGCTGCGGCGAACGCGGGGTGATCGGGCGCGATTGCGTAAGAGTCGATGTCTGCGATCTGATGTTCGCAATGTATGTCGCCAATCGCACCGGTCTCGACGTCGTGCTCCTGCGAGCCGGGACCGCCTGGCAAACGAGACCCGTGAGATAGCCGAACGATGCAGGCGTCCGCATACCCCTGTGACCCCGCGATCATGAACGACACGCGCCCGTCTGGCGCGGCGACAGTGGATCTGCGTACCCAGTTAGGAATGAACCGCTCATCGTTTTTGCAGCGTGCCTTGCATTTTGGGCTGTGTTTCGCTGCGAGATTGGCGAACCCCATGTACAATGTCAATAATATTATAGCGACTATACTTTTATAGAGGTTTGCTCGCGCGCTCGCTCTCCGCTATTGTTGAAGCGGG
>WRPF01000039.1 GCA_009773335.1 Caulobacteraceae bacterium | reverse complement strand
TCCTGGGGCTGGAGCAGGTCCCAAGGGTATGGCTGTTCGCCATTTAAAGTGGTACGTGAGCTGGGTTCAGAACGTCGTGAGACAGTTTGGTCCCTATCTACCATGGGTGTTGGAAACTTGAGAGGATTTGTCCCTAGTACGAGAGGACCGGGATGAACGCACCTCTGGTGCACCTGTCGTGGCGCCAGCCGCGCAGCAGGGTAGCTATGTGCGGACGGAATAAACGCTGAAAGCATCTAAGCGTGAAATCCCCCTCAAAACGAGGTTTCCCTCGAGAGCCGTCCTAGACCAGGACGTTGATAGGCCAGGTGTGGAAGAGCCGCGAGGCTTGAAGCTAACTGGTACTAATCGCTCGATAGACTTGAATGCACAGTGTTCCATGCATGGCGACGACAACGTTTGTTCGTCCTGGGTGCTTGTCAGATGATATTCCGACGATGTGACGCGAACGCGTGAGCGTTCGTGCATTCGTGTTCATGCGGGCCACGCCGAGCTGGTGGCTATGCCGGGGGGTCCCCACCCGATCCCATCCCGAACTCGGTCGTTAAGTCCCCCAGGGTCGATGGTACTACGTCTCAAGGCGTGGGAGAGTAGATCGCTGCCGGCTCTGCGCGGCCCGCATGACACACGCACATCCATTCCGAACCCTCCCAAAACGATGTCCAACATGATGATCTGAACTGACGCGGGGTGGAGCAGCCCGGTAGCTCGTCAGGCTCATAACCTGAAGGTCGTCAGTTCAAATCTGGCCCCCGCACCCATCAGATCACAACGGCCCCGCGGTCACCTGCGGGGCCGTTCGCTTATCCAGCGCCTGCGACGCTCGCGCAGCGTCGCGATCCGCATCGCGTGAGGCGATCGCATCAGGCATCCTGAACAGGGGAACCGCATGCAGTTCGACGCCATTGAAGGCCTCGGTTTCGTCGCCGGCCTGTTCGGGACGTTCGCGGCTGCGCCGCAGGGCCTGAAGATCCTGCACACGCGCTCGGCGCGCGACATCTCGCTGGCGACCTATCTCCTGGCCCTCGTCGGGGCGGCGCTCTGGGGCGCCTACGGCTTTCTGGCGGACTCGCCGGCCATCATGTTCTGGAACGCCGTGTCGGCGCTTCTCAGCGCCTCGATCATCGCGCTGAAGATCCGCCATTCGGGCCCTGATCCGGAGGCGGGGCCCGGCGGAATCTGATCTTCGCCTCAAATCATATAAAGACTTCTTTATATCTTTATTGCCCGGCCCGGCGGAGCCTGCTAGACGCTCGCCCACATCAGGAGATCCAAATGTCCGTGCAGCTCGCCGAAGGCCCCAATCACGTTGTCCGCGACCTCTCGCTCGCCGAGTTCGGCCGCAAGGAAATCAGCCTCGCGGAAAGCGAAATGCCGGGCCTCATGGCCACGCGCGCCGAATACGGCGCGAGCCAGCCGCTGAAGGGCGCGCGCATCGCCGGCTCGCTGCACATGACGATTCAAACGGCTGTGCTGATCGAGACGCTGAAGCACCTCGGCGCCGATATCCGCTGGGTGTCGTGCAACATCTATTCGACGCAGGATCACGCCGCCGCCGCGATCGCCGCCGCCGGCATTCCGGTCTTCGCGTGGAAGGGCGAGAGCCTCACCGATTACTGGGACTACACCGCGCGTCTCTTTGACTGGCACGCCAATGACTCTGGGGCGAGCACGCCCAACATGATCCTCGACGACGGCGGCGACGCCACGATGTACGTCCACCTCGGCCTGCGCGCCGAAAACGGCGACACGGCGTTCCTCGACAAGCCGGGTTCGGAAGAAGAGGAAGTGTTCTTCGCGCTGCTGAAGAAGAAGCTCGCCGAGAAGCCGAAGGGCTATTTCGCGGGCCTCGCGGGCGCCATCAAGGGCGTGTCGGAAGAGACCACCACGGGCGTGCACCGCCTCTACATCATGGCCAAGGAAGGCAAGCTGCTCTTCCCGGCGATCAACGTGAACGACAGCGTGACGAAGTCGAAGTTCGACAACCTCTACGGCTGCCGTGAATCACTCGTCGACGGCATCCGTCGCGGCACGGACGTGATGATGTCCGGCAAGGTGGCGATGGTCGCGGGCTACGGCGACGTGGGCAAGGGCTCGGCGGCGTCGCTGCGCCAGGCCGGCTGCCGCGTGCTCGTCTCCGAAATCGATCCGATCTGCGCGCTGCAGGCGGCGATGGAGGGTTATGAAGTCGTGACGATGGAAGAGGCCGCGCCCCGCGCCGACATCTTCTGCACCGCGACCGGCAACAAGGATGTGATCACGATCGATCACATGCGCGCGATGAAGGATCGCGCGATCATCTGCAACATCGGCCACTTCGACAACGAGATCCAGGTGGCGGCGCTCAAGAACTACAAGTGGTCGAACATCAAGCCGCAGGTCGACGAAATCGAGATGGCCGACGGCAAGCGCATCATCCTTCTGTCTGAAGGCCGCCTCGTGAACCTCGGCAACGCCATGGGCCACCCGAGCTTCGTGATGAGCGCGTCGTTCACCAACCAGACGCTCGCGCAGATCGAACTCTGGAACAACGCCGCGAAGTACGACAAGCAAGTCTACACGCTGCCCAAGCACCTCGACGAGAAGGTCGCGCTGCTGCACCTCGAAAAGGTCGGCGCGAAACTGACGAAGCTGCGCCCCGACCAGAGCGAATATCTCGGCGTGAGCGAAACGGGCCCGTTCAAGCCGGATCACTACCGGTATTGATTCAACGAACCTCCCCGCCTCCACGTGAGTGGGGGAGGGGCCGGGGGTGGGGGACCGGCCGCCCGACCGGACGCAGTTGAAAAGTCGCGCGTGAACCTTCCCACTGCATCCCGTCGAACCACTGAGCCCCCACCCCCGGCCCCTCCCCCGACATGCGTCGGAGGAGGGGAGGGCGTTCTCACAAATCCAGCTCGGACTGGTCGTCGCTTTCCTCGCGCTCGCCGGCTTGCCGCGCAACGAGCCCGAGCCACCCGTCAGGGCAAAGAAGCCCCAAAAGCCAATGGGCGCACGCCGGCGCGTCCGCGAGCCAGTGCAGCTCTGTTTCGCCTTCGACTGAGTGGCGCTGGCCGCTGACCGGCGGCTCGTTCATTTCTGTTTCTGCGCATCCTGTTCCGGAGCGACCGGCGCTGCGGGCGACGGTTCCGCTGCGGCCGGCGGCGCTTCCGGCGTCTCCGGTTCCTGCAATTTCTGCTTCTGCCGCGCGAACACCGCCATCGGCGTCATCGTATAGGGCTTGGCGTCCGCCTCGCCCGCGCCTTCGAGCACCCCGGCGGCGTTCTTCTTCATGTCGCCCAGCGCGTAGCCGCCGGAGTCCATGAGGCGGATCGCGTCCTCGCTGATCACTTCCCAGCGCGCCAGCGTCACCAGCACCGGATACGCCACGGTGCAGCCGACGCCTGCCTCGGCGCCGTGGACATCCGGCGCGCCTTCGATGACGTCGTTGTGCAGGGTCAGCGTGCACAGGGGCGGCGCTGCGCCGGCGCCGGCGAACACATAGACCCCCGCGAACACCGCCGCGTCCGCGTACTTCACCGCCGGGGCAGGCGGAGGCGCTTTCGGCGCAGGCTTGCAGGCCGCGAGGAGGAGGGCGGAAGCCGCAAGGAGCGCGAACGCCGTCAGGCATTTCGATGCGCGGCTAACCGGCGCTGGCGTCATCCCCCAAAACCTCCTCCAGCGTCCACCGTAGCGTCTCGTCGCGCGGCGTGTCCGGTTCGTGGACGTCGAACGATGCCTTGGCGTCTCGCGTGGCGATTCGGTGAAGGCGTTCCATATCGGCCTCGATTTTTGCGCGCAGTGTCGCAGTCATCACCAGTTCGAGGACGCCTTGAAACCGGATGATCTCCGCTCGCCAACCACCTTTCGGTTCCTCTCGCCGCGTCCATGCCAGCTTCAGCATGTGCTCGATAATCAGGGCGACGTAGCTCGAGGCCTCCCGCAGGTCCCGCTTCCCCAAGTCCTCCACCTCCTCGGCCACTCGCTCCCACTCGACCGCGTTGGAGCGACCTCCAGCCTTGGCCGCCGCGCGCAACGCCGCAGCCTGTTCCTGGGTCCAGACGTAGAAGTCCCGGTCGTAGAGATCGTCGATCGCCATATGCTCAATGTACCACAAACGGGGGCCGGACCCAATCTCGACCGTATGAACACGAGCCGCGACAGCCGCCGGCTCGTTGCGCTAGAAGCGCCCGGCTTCTCACGCCGACCGGAACCTCCATGCGCATTTCAGCGACCCAGCGGGTGACGCACTATCTCGGCGCGGCGGTGTTCCTGTTCGTCGTGTTTGTGGGCGTCATCGTGCTGCAGGGCGCGGTGCACGGGGCGTTGCGCAACGCCGGCGTGCCGGGCGGGCTCTCTTTGCTGATCTCGGGGGCTGCGGTGTTCGGCGGCGTGGTGGGCGGCTTCGGCCTCTTCCGCGCCTGGCTCGCGTTCGACACCAGGCGCGCGGAAGACGAGCGCGACCGCCTCGGCCTGCCGGTGGGGCCGTGCTGCATCGTCTGGCGCGGCGAGGACGGAGCGGAGATGCCGTGGTCCCTCGCGCAGCCCATCCGGGTGCACTTTCCCAAGATCGCGCGGCGATTCGGCGTGGAAGGGGTGGCGGTGGTGGAGTTCGATATCGCCCCTGAGGGGCAGGTCAAGAATATCCACTGCATCGACGTCTGGCCCGCGCCGATCTTCTACGACGCCGCGCGGGCCGCGCTGAAGGACGCGCGTTTCGTCGTGCGCCCCGGCGAGCGCCCGCGATTCGGGCCGTCATACCGCATGCCGTTCGTGTTTCGTATCCAGGGCGCCGCCCGCGTCACCGATCGCGGTCGTCTTGCGCGGCGGGGCGCGCGGCCGAAATCCCCCGGATTTAAGCCTTCCTGAACCATCCCTGCCGCTTGGTTACGTCCGAGCGCCTTCCTGAAGGAGCGCGCATCGTCCAGACTCGCGACGAATCCGTTGTGATTCGATGCGCTAACCGAGGCTGCCGACATGGACGGATCCATCGCGCCGACACTGGTCACCGCGGGCGCCGCAGCAGTCGCGATTGCGGCCTTGTTGTGGGCGCTGCGCGTCACCGACGGCGCGCGCGGCATGATCGCGCGCTGGAAGGAACGTATCGCCGAACTCGAACTGAAGCTCGCGCGCGCGGACTCCATCTTCGGCGCACACCCCGGCGCGGTGATCATCTGGGAAGACGGTGTCGACGCCGATGAGGCGCCGGGCGCCGCGATCGACTGGGGCAAGCCGCGCGCCTACGGCTCCTCGCTTGCACTCGCGAGCCTCATCCGTTTCTCCGACACCTCGATGGCCGCCGATACGGCGGTGCGCATCCTGCAGGGTCTTTCCGGGTTTGAAGGCCGCGACGTGACGGGTCGTCCTGCGCGCCTTGCGCCCGCGCTCATGCGTCTGCGCCGCGAAGGCGCGCCGTTCTCCGTCACCATCTCCACGCCGGGCGGCCTGTTCGTCGAGATCGACGGACGCACGGCCGGCGCCCGCGCCGTCGTCTGGATCGTCGATTCCAGCGTGAAAGGCGTCGAGCAGGGCGGCTCCAACGGACGCCTCGACGGCGATCCCAATCTCGCGATCGCGCGCGATCCCGCGAGCTTCCTCGAAATGATGCAGCACGCGCCGTTCCTGGCGTGGCGCGTCACCGATGGCGGCAAGCTCGACTGGGCCAACGACGCCTACCTCGCAGCACTCGAAACGAAGACCCTCGATCACGCGGTCGCGCGCAATGTGCTGATCGACCAGGCCGCCGCCGAGCAGGCGCGCCGCGTCATCGACACGCACGAGGATGTCGAGGAGCTGCGCCACATCGTCATCGGCGGCACCCGCCGCGCGCTGCGCGTGGTGATGTTCCCGATCTCCGGCGGCGCCGGCGGCATGGCGTTCGACGTCACCGAGACCGAAGGCCTGCGCGAGGATTTCTCCCGTCACGTCGCCGCGCACGACGAGACGCTCAATCACCTCGCCGAAGGCGTGGCGGTGTTCGGCCCCGACAAGCGCCTCGTGTTCCACAACCGCGCGTTCGCGGCGATGTGGAAGCTCGACGGCGCCTTCCTCGCGGACGGACCCTCGCACGCGCAATGGCTCGATGAACTGAAGGCCAAGCGCATGCTGCCGTTCCACGGCAGTTTCGCGGAATGGCGCGCAGGCGAACTCGCGCTCTATCAGGAAGTCTCGCACCTGCCGGAAGAAAGCTGGAACCTCGAGGACGGGCGCATGTTGCGCATTGCGCGTCAGCGTCACCCGATGGGCGGGCTCCTGCTCGTGTTCTCCGACATCACCAGCGAACAGACGCTGCGCGGCCAGTACAACAATCTCGAAAAGGTCCAGCAGGCCGCGCTCGACAAGCTGCACGAAGGCGTCGCGGTGTTTGGCGCCGACGGACGCATGCGCCTCGCCAATGCGGCCTTCATGTCCATGTGGGCGCTCGACGCCGCCGAGTTCACGACCGGCGCGGACTTCGATCACATCATCGAGGCCTGCGTGCCGCTCTATCACGATCGCGACGTGTGGAAGGCCATGAAGGCGCGCATCACCGATCCGAGCCCGACGTCGCGGCGCGAAGACGCTGGCGAAATGCGCCGCTCCGACGGCGTGATTGTCCAGTTCCTGACACGGCCGTTGCCCGACGGCGCGACGCTGGTGGCGTTCCTCGACATCACCGCCTCGCGCAACGTCGAGAACGCGCTGCGTGAACGCGGCGATGCGCTGGAGGCGGCGGACCGTCTGAAAACGGAATTCGTGCAGAACGTTTCCGTGCAGCTGCGCGATCCGCTGCAGACCATCACCGGCTACGCCGACATGCTCGCCAGCCGCATGGCGGGCCCGCTCAACGATCGCCAGCAGGCGCAGGTCGACAACGTCGTCACCGCGTCCTCGCACCTCACCAAGCTCATCGACAACGTGCTCGATCTGGCGATGATCGAGGCGGGCGAAGTGGCGCTGGAGGTTTCCGCCGTCGATATTCTTGCCGTGGTGCGCGAAGCGGCGGGCGCGGCGTCGAGCGCGAAGGCCACCGAGGTGCCGATCAAGATCGCGTGCGACAAGAAGATCGGCACGATCGCCGGCGACGCGAAGCGCATCCGCCAGATCCTGTTCAATCTCGTGTCCAACGCCCACCGCTTCACCGAGCGCGGCGACACAATCACCATCGGCGCCGAACGCCTCGACAACATGGTGCGTTTCTGGGTCACCGACACGGGCCGCGGCATGGCCTATGAGCAGCAGGCGACCGCGTTCGACAACTTCAAGTCCGGCGACAACGGCGGCGCGGGCCTGGGGCTTGCGCTCGTGCGCTCCTTCGCGGAGCTGCACAACGGCTGGGTGTCGCTGAAATCGGAGCCCGGGGAGGGCACGACCGTGAGCGTGAACCTGCCGACCGCGATGACGCTGTCGATCGCTGCGGAATAGCGCGCAGGATTGTCAGCCGTTCGATCTTCCTGCATGTGCGAGGTTAGGACCGGAAGGGCGCAAGGCCCGGCGGTTTCGCGCCAGGGAAGGAAACACGACATGTTCTCGCACATCATGGTCGGGACGAACGACCTGACCAGGGCCAAGTCGTTCTACGACACGCTGCTCGGCACGCTCGGCATTCCGCCGGCGACCGTCGACCGCCACCGCATTTTCTACATCACTCCGACGGGCATCTTCTCGGTGTCGCAGCCGATCAACGGCGCGCCGGCCACGCCGGCCAACGGCGGCACCATCGGCTTCGCGTGCAGCACGACCGCACAGGCCGACGCGTGGCACGCCGCTGGCGTCGCCAATGGCGGGACAACCTGCGAAGAACCGCCCGGCGTGCGCGACGGCCCCGTGGGAAAGCTCTATCTCGCCTACCTGCGCGATCCCGATGGCAACAAGCTGTGCGCCCTGCACCGAATGGGCTGATACGCCAGATCGCTTTCGCGGCGCGGGCCTCAAACGGGCTGCGCGCCGCGAAGGCCTACTTGCGCGCCGACCAGCTTCCGTCGGCGCCCTTTGTGATCACGGTGACGCTCGCTGGATCAAATCCTGCGACGTCCTGCCCGAGATCGAACAGCCACGCATAGCCCTGGCGGATGCGCCAGTAGCGCGCGGAATCCTCGTCGAGGCCGAGCGGGCCGCACGCGGCGATCGGCTCATTCTTCGGCATGCGCGCACGGGCCGCCGCCGTGGGAGCGATCACCAGCGCATCGGCCGGCCAGCCATCGCCGCCGGCCAGGCGGATTTCGCACGTCGCGCGTTCCGCCGCGGGCAATGCCGCGATCTGTTCCTTCAGCGCGCCCTGCGGATCGGGATCGACGCCGAACAGACGGATGATTTCGTCCTCCGTCGAATGCCCCATCGCGGACGTCTCGTACGAAATGGAGGCGCTGTGTGCGCCGCCTGCGTAGGCGAGTTTCGTCGTCACCTCCCCACACTTGGCCGCGCTGTAGATCAGCGCCTCGTCGCCCGGCAGCATCGTCTCGTTGACGGACGCCGAGCAGCCTTCCGGGTATTCGACGCTCTGCGCGCCCTCGGCGTGCTGCAGCATCAGCAGCGCCGTGCGCTGGCATAGGCCTGTGCCGGGCAGGCGCGGGCCGTCGTCCGGGCAGGAGGCCTCCGCAGCCTTCGTCGCATCCGTCGTTCCAGCCTGCGGGCCGCACGCCACGCACACCGCGAGCGCGCCGAGCGCCGCCCATACCGCCAGTTTCATCGTTGTTTCCCCATGCCGAACTGCGTCCGCGAATGCATCGCGCACGATCCTAACGTGCAATCCACAATCAGCAAGCGGAGTGATCGCGGCGCGCATCGTGATCGCCGCGTCTCCGACAAAGCGCGCCTGCGGGGCTCTCGGGCCCGATCTGGATGTTCAATTGCTGCGTGGATCGGCAGGTGATCGCCACCGGCGTCCGGCCTGGAATTCAGTCGTCGTCGCCCCGTTCACCGTCGCCTGTTTCCTGCTCAGACATCGCCATGGCTTTCGAGGCGATATCGAAAGGCCCCCATACATAAGCCAGCGCCGCCAGACCCAGCGCAGCTCCTAGTGTCAAACCCAAAAAGCCGCGCGCACCGCCTTCAAGGAACGACCGCGCGCCGCCGAAAAGCGTGATGGCGAAGAGGTTGTACCTGATGATGAGCGAGAACACGATGACAGCGACGGCGTGAGCAATCGCCAGCGCCATGATCGCTGTTCCCGCCGCTTCATGCGCCTCCAGCAGAGGCGAGTCCTCGCCTTGCCCGATGCCGCCCAGCGCCAGCCCGACAGCGATCGGAACAAGCGCCAGGAATACAAGGCCCCCGATACGTGCGCCCTGCATCAGGAGGGGGGCGAAACCACGCGCGCCTTTCGAGAGGTCCGGCGCTTTCAGACGCCACGCGTCTTTCACGTAGGGTCGCACGTCTCCCAGCAACCGCCAGCCAAGCCGCATCGCCACCAGCGCCGCCGCCAGCGTGCCCGCCGCGATGTGCAACAATCCTGCGCTATCCTCCGGCTTCGGCGCCAGCAGTGCGGTCACGACGGCGAGCGCGAGACCCCAATGGAACACACGCTTGCCCACCGCCCAGTTCGCAGCGTTTGCAGTACTCATTATTGGATCCCCGTGAATGCGCAGTCGGCGCAGCGCGCTCTGCCGGGTCACCATCCCGCTGACGGGTAAGGAGCGTTGATCCAGGTCAATTGCTGCGCAGGCTTAATGACCGCTCCCCGCGAAGAGCAGCTTCTCACAACGTCCGCCATCGACGCCGGCTACCTGAGCTCGGAGTTAGGGGGACAGATTGCGCGCGTCACCGCAGAAATGCGGGGAAGCGCGCTGCCGGTCCCCGGAACGTGGGCGCAGCGCGCGTGTCCGGGGTCCATACGCGCCGGCGGCGCTGAAGGCGTTGTGGTGCAACGGCTTTCTCCTGAATTACGGCGATGATGGCTCCCGGACTCGCCGCTCTCGCGGCGATCCGGGAACGGGTGAAATGTGGGGGAAAGAAAAGAATCTATCCGGCCGGGTTCCGCGCCGTGGGAGCATTGCTGCGTTTTCAACAGGCCCAAGAGGCCAGGAACGGAGTCCCGATAAAAAACATGCAGATCTTTTCGCCAGTTACACGCACCGATCTTCAAGCACACGCCCAGAGTCTCAGACTCTGGCTGCTGGAGATCGCTGCCTGGCTGGTGGAGGCGATCGGGTTTCGTGAAGGGCGCATTGCACTGAACAAGCATCGCCTCGAAGTGCGCCGGGAACTGCGTGCGCTCATCTTCCTGATGATGTGTGCGCGGATGCGGTTCAGGAAACAGGACAGACGCCGCCGCAGGCTGCGTCCGCCCTCGACGCCGCGCGGCTTTCGCTACGCGCACAGACGCGTCGACATGGTGCGGCTCTACACGCGCGGGATCGCGCTGAAGAGTTTCGCAGAGATGCGAAGGGCGCTCGATAATCTCGATCGGATCGTGGAACGCGCTATTGGGCGCGTGCCGAAGGGCGTGTGTACGGGACGACTGACAATCGCCTTGGCGCCTGTGTGCGTTTGCAGCTTCACGGCCTCCGCACCCGCCACAAAGGGTGCAGACACGTCATGATGTTTGCGAGCAGGACCGCGGGCCTATGGCCCGCATGCCTTAGTCCAACTCACGCGAGATTCCGCCGGAGTCTGGCGCCGAAGACGTTTGCGGGCCCCCAATGGTTTCTGGGGCCCGCGGTCCAACTCTCCGAAAGCCGGCTCTCAGTGCTGGCTCTGCGGCAGGCGGACCACGAGGCCGTCGAGCTCGGCGGTCACCTTGATCTGGCAGGAGAGGCGCGAGGTCGGCTGCACGTCGTTGGCGAAGTCGAGCATGGACTGCTCCATGCCGGAGCTCTCGCCGGTCTTGCCGGCCCAGGCTTCGTCCACATAGACGTGGCAGGTGGCGCAGGCGCACGCGCCGCCGCAATCGGCGTCGATGCCCGGCACGTTGTGCTTTACCGCACCTTCCATGACGGTCATGCCTGCGGCCACGTCGATGACGTGTTCCTTGCCATTGTGTTCGACGTAAGTGATCTTCGGCATCGTTTCCTTCCGGGGCATAAGTTTCTGTCGTGTCCGTCTCACGCAAGTGCGGCGGTCATGATCTCTTTGAATGGCTTCGACATATCCGATAGCGCGGCGGGCGCAACAGAGGCGCCGCGTTCGATGAGGCGCTTGCCGCCGAGGAACTCGGCCGGGCTGTTCACCGCATCCACCGCAAGGAGCTTGCCCGCCTTGAGATAGAACGCCGCGAACGCGCGTTTTTCCATAGATCCGCGGATGACGAGCTGGTCGTAGCCGGTGGAGAGGCCGGCGATCTGGAGCTTGAGGTCGTACTGGTCGGACCAGAACCAGGGGACTTCCTCGGCGGGCATGGCGGACCCGGTGATCATCGCGGCGGCGATCTTGCCCCCCTCGATGGCGTTGTGGACGGACTCGAGCCGCCCCTCGCGGTCGTAGTGGACGAGGGGGCGGCGGACGCAGTCGCCGATGGCGTAGATGGAGGGGTCGGAGGTGCGGGCCTGGCGGTCGACGACGATGCCGTCCTCGACCTTGAGCCCGGCGGTCTCGGCGAGGCTGGTCTCGGGCAGGATGCCGATGCCGGCGAGGACGAGGTCGCAGGGGACTTCGGAGCCGTCCTTGAGGCCCACGGCCCGGACCCGGGCGTCGCCCTTGATCACCGCGGCCTGCGCCGACAGCGCGAACCGGACCCCCTTGGAGGCATGATAGTCGAGGAAAAAGCCGGAAACCTCCGGGCTGGTCACTCGGGCAAGGGGCCGCGCGGCGGCTTCGAGGACGGTGACCTCAAGCCCAAGCGTCCGCGCCACGGCGGCCACCTCGAGCCCGATATAGCCCGCGCCGATGACCACGAGGCGCTTGCCGGGCTTGAACTCGGGCCGGAGCGCATCCACATCGGCGGCGGTGCGCAGCATGAAGACGCCCGGCAGGTCCGCGCCAGCCACCGGCAGCGCCCGCACCCGCGAGCCCGTCGCCAGAATGAGCGCGTCGTAGCCCAGCTCCCGGCCGCCCTCGAGGCGGGCCTTCTTCTGGGAGCGGTCGATCCACACGACCTTCTTGCCGGTGAGAAGGGTGATGTTCTCTTCGGCGTAGGCTTCGGCGGGTTTGAGGAGGAGGCGATCTTCCGGCATCTCTCCCGAAAGGAATTTCTTGGACAGCGGCGGACGCTGGTAGGGCGGCAGGGGCTCCTCGCCGATCAGCATGATCTCGCCCTTGAAGCCGAGCTGGCGCAGCCGGATCGCGGCCTCGCCGCCCGCCTGTCCGGCGCCGACGATGATCACCCGGCCGATCTCGCTCAAGCTCGCCTCCGCATCTCCCTCTTTTCTGTGAGGCGCATCAGCCCCATGTGCAAGCGTGAGGCCCGCAAGCGCGACCACATGGCGCCCCCTTGTTTGACGGCTCCCGTACCGGCAGCTTCGCGTCGTGCCTGCTTCGCCCCGGATCATTCGCTTGGCTGACCCTGCCGCAACCGAAGCGCTCGGCGCGCGGCTGGCGACCGGCTTGCGGAAGGGCGATGCGCTGCTGCTGTTCGGCGATCTCGGCGCCGGCAAGACGACGCTGGCGCGGGGGTTGGTCGGCGCGTGGACCGGAGACGACGGCGAAACGCCTAGCCCGACCTATACGCTGGTCCAGACCTACGAGGGCGAGCGGGGCGAACTGGGGCATTTCGACCTCTATCGCCTCGAATCGCCCGATGATGCCGCCGAACTCGGTCTGGACGAGGCGCTGGAGTCGGGCGTCGCGGTCATCGAGTGGCCGGAGCGGCTCGGCGGCTGGGCGCCGCCGGACCGGCTGGAACTGCGGCTCGCCATGGACGGCGAAGGCCGACGCGTTGAAATCACAGGCTTTGGGCGCCTGAAGAACTGGGACGAGTGAGCATGGACCGCACCGTCGCGCTTGAGCGCATCCTGACGGCCACGGGGTTTGGGGAAGCCGAGCGCGTACCCTTTCCTGGCGACGCCTCGACGCGCCGTTACGAGCGCCTGTTCCTCCCCGATCGCACCGCGATCCTGATGGACGCCCCTCGCAGCAACGAAAGCCCGCCGTGCGATCCCGCAGCGACCCCCGAGCAGCGGCTGCAGTCCGGATGGAACGCCGTTTCGCGGCTCGCCGCGTCCCGTGTCGAAGCGTTCGTGGCGGTGGCCGACCAACTGAGCGATCTCGGTCTCTCCACCCCGTTCATTCACGGCGTCGATGCGCCGGCCGGCTACGCGGTGCTCGAAGATCTCGGCGACAATCTGTTCACCCACGCCATTGCGTCAGGAGAGGACGAGATCCAGCTCTACTGCGCCGCCGCCGATGTGCTTGCGCAAGTCCATGCCGCGTCCGTGCCGGACGTAATGCCGGGGCCGGACGGCGACTGGCCGCTGCTGGACTACGACGCGCTCGCGCTGTCCGCGAACGCCGATCTCTTCGTCGACTGGGCGCCCAAGCATGCGGAAGGCATCCACGTCGATGACGCCGCGCGCGCGCGCTGGGAACGCATCCGCGACGGCCTCATCGATCAGGCCATGGGCATGGAGCGCGCCTTCACGATCCGCGACTATCACGCCGAGAACCTGCTCTGGCTGCCGGAGCGCGAGGGCATCGCGCGTGTGGGTCTTCTGGATTTCCAGGACGCCGTGCGCGGCTGGCCTGCATGGGATTTCGCAATGCTGCTGCAGGACGCGCGACGCGATGTCAGCCCGATCGCTGCTGAGGCGGCGGTGGCGCGCTATCTGCGTCGCTCCGGCATGAACGAAGCGGTGTTCCGGCATCAGCTTGCGATTCTCGGCGCGCTCAATGCATTGCGCATCATCGGCATTTTCTGTCGCCTCGTCGAGCGTGACGGCAAGGCGCGCTACAGGCAATTCATGCCGCGCGAATGGGGCCATCTCTCAGCCAATCTGCGCCATCCCGAACTCGCCGAAATGCGCGCGTTTGTTTCCGATGTCGCAGCGCCCTATCTGGAGATAGCCGCATGAGCGACGTGACGACAGCCATGGTGCTCGCGGCGGGTCTTGGAACGCGCATGCGTCCGCTGACCAACACGCGGCCAAAGTGCCTCGTGACCGTCAATGGCAAGACGCTGATGGATCACATGCTCGATCGGCTCGTCGGCGCAGGGATCACGCGCGTGATCGTCAACGTGCACGCGTTTGCGGACTTGCTGGAAGCGCACCTGCGCAATCGCCGTGACGTGGAGATCGTGATCTCCGACGAGCGAGACCAGTTGATGGAGACGGGCGGGGGCGTACGCAAGGCGTTGCACCTGCTCGGCGATGGGCCGTTCGTCATCTGCAATACCGACTCCATCTGGGAAGAACCGGACGGGTCCGCGATCAAGCGCCTCGTCGATGGATTTGATGCGTCGCGAATGGACGCGCGATTGATGCTCGCAGACATGACCACGTGCCTCGGCTTCGACACGCCGGGCGATTTCACGATGACCCCACCTGGAACAATCGCCCTGCGCGGCGCCGCGCTGAGCGCGGCTTGGGCCTACACGGGCGTGCAGATCGTGCGGCCCGAAATTGTCGCCCCCGAACCCATTGAGCCGTTCTCCTTCAAGCGCATATGGGAACGCTCGATCGCTTCCGGGCGTCTGTTCGGCGGCGCCCTCGACGGCTTCTGGATGCACGTAGGCGATCCGGCGGCGCGTGATGCGGCGGAAGCGCGTCTGCTTCAGGCGCGCGCGCCGTAGGGCGCATATCATGAGCATCGCCGGACTTTTCGACGGCCTGGCGCCGCGTGTACGCAACATTCCCGCGTCAGCGCCGTTTCTCGACACGCTGGTGGATGCGATCGTGAACGCACTGCCGACGGACGATCCGTTCGCCCTCGCCGACAGCGTCATCTTCCTGCCCAACCGGCGCGCCTCGCGCGGCCTCGTCGATGCTTTCGCGAAACGTCTGGGCGGCGCGGCGTTGCTCCCGGCGATCCGTCCGCTCGGCGACCTTGAGGACGATCCGGATGTGTGGGGGCCTGAGCCGCTCGCGCTCGCCGTGCCGCCGGCCATCGAACCGTTGCGTCGTCGCTTTGAACTCGCGCAACTCGTGCGTGCGCGCGATGTGGCGGAAGGTGGCGTGTCCGATCCCGTGCGCGCGCTCGCGTGGGCCGATGAACTGTGCAGGCTGCTCGACGCCGCCGCGACCGTTGGCGCCGTCGACTGGTCCGCCTTGCCGACACTCGTCGGCGAACGCGATCTCGCCGCGCACTGGCGGCGCTCTGCAGACTTCCTGAAGATCGTCTCGGATTACTGGCCCAAGCGGCTCGAGGTCGACGGCCTCGCCGATCCCGCCGCGCGCCGCGCGGTGCTGCTTGAGCGTCTCGCTGAAACCTGGGCGGCCGCGCCGCCGCAGACGCCGATCATCATCGCGGGTTCAACCGGCTCCGTTGCTGCAACGCGCGTTCTGATGCGCGTCGCCGCGGCGTTGCCAAAGGGCGTTGTCGTGCTGCCCGGCCTCGATGCAGATCTCGATGAGGCCGCGTGGTCGCGCATTGATGCGCAGCATCCCCAGCATGCGTTGAAGGTCACGCTTGAATCTCTTGGCGTGGCGCGCACGGATGTAGCGCCGCTGATCGATACGGAGACACCGCAGGCGCGCGCGCGTCGGCAACTGATGCGCGAGGCGCTGGTGCCGGCGGATGCGACGGCGGACTGGCGCAAGCGTGTGGCGGACAACGGCGGCCCGGCCCTGATTACGGAGGGCGCGAAAGGTCTTTATCTATTCGAGGCGCGCAACGAGGAGGAAGAGGCGCTTGCGGTGGCGCTGCTGCTGCGTGAAGCGCTTGAGATTCCGGATCGCACCGCCGCCTTCGTCACGCCGGATGCAACGCTCGCGCGCCGCGTGGAAGCCAAGCTCCGCCGCTGGTCCATCGCACCGCAGATGTCGATCGGCGAGCCGCTGGCCGAGACCGAGCACGGCGTCTTCCTGCTGCTGCTGGCGGACCTTCTGGTCGACGACGGCGATCCCATCGCCATGCTCGCCGCGTTGCGTCATCCGCTCACGGCGCTGGGTCTTTCCGCAGCGGAGCGCGCGCCGGCGATCACGGCGCTGGAGCGAGTCATCGTCCGTGGCGCGCGACGCTGGGGCGATCTCGATGATCTCGTGCTGCGCATCGAGGACGAGGCGAGGCAGGAAAAGAACCGGGCTCCACATGATGGCGCTTTGCGCATTGTCCGGGCGCTGTCCGATGCGTTGACGCCGCTCCGAGAGGCGCGCTGGCGGATGCGCTTGCGGCGGCGGCGCGCAACGTCGCCCGTGACGAAGCGCCGGGCGGAGCCACGTCGCTCGGCGCGGGCGCGGCCGGCGAATCCGTCGTGCAGATGCTCGGCGACATGACATCCTTCGGCGCAAGCCTCGGCGCCATCGCGCCACGCGACGCGCCGCGCGCGATTCATCTGCTGATGTCGACACGCGAAGCGCCGCCGCCGACGGGCGGGCACCCGCGTCTCGCGATCCTGGGGCCGCTCGAAGCGCGCCTGCAGCGGCGCGACCTGATGATCCTTGGCGGTCTGGTTGAAGGCGGCTGGCCTGCGCCGCCGCCCGAAGATGCGTTTCTCTCGCGTGGCATGCGTCGCGATCTCGGGCTTCCGGAACCGGAGGTGCGTATTGGCCTCGCCGCGCATGACTTCGCGCAACTCGCCAATGCACCCGAAGTGGTGATGACGCGCTCCGCGCAGCGCGACGGGGCGCCGGCCGTTGCGTCGCGCTGGTTGTGGCGTCTGGAGACGCTGGCGCGCGCGGGTGGCAGCGAGGACGCGCTGAAGCCCGCAATCGATCCGCGTGCCTGGGCGCGTCTCATCGACTTGCCGGCTTCGCCAGTGCGCATCCTGCCGCCAAAGCCTCGCCCGCCTGCGGACGCACGGCTCAAGCGGTTGAGCTTCACGGAAGTCGAGCGCCTGATCCGTGATCCCTACGCGCTCTATGCGCGTCGCATCCTCGGCCTCGAAGCACTGGATCCGCCGGGCGGTGACGCGGGTCCTGCAGAACGCGGCACCGCCGTGCACGCGGCGCTGGAGCATTTCGTGCCGGGCGAGACGGTCGCCGATCTGATCGCGCGACTGGATCGTGCACTGGCGTTGGCGGGGTTCTCGCCCGAACGGCGTCGAACGGAGCGCATGCGCCTCATCGAGTCCGCCGAAGCGTTCGTGGCGTGGAACGCCGCTCGCCTGAGCGCAGGCTACGTCGCGCACCGTGAAGTGCGGGGCGCGCTCGACCTCGGCGGCGGACGCATGCTCTCGGGCCGCGCCGATCGCATCGACATTCGCCCCGACAGGCTGGCGGAAGTCATCGACTTCAAGACCGGCGCGCCGCCGTCCAATCCGCAGGTGAACTCCGGACTCGCGCCGCAGCTCACGCTGGAAGCGGCGCTGCTCGCGGACGGCGGGTTTGCGAAGGAAGGCGTTCCGGCCGCGCTCACGCATGCGCTTGTCTACTGGCGGTTCGGGGGGCGAGATCCGGGGCCTGTGTCCGTCAAGATCGACGGCGATGTGAACGAGGTCGCCAAGGAAACGCTTGCGGCGCTGAAGCAGCTGTTCGCGCGCTACGCCGACCCCGCGCAGCCCTTCTATTCCAAACCGCGCGTGCAGTTCGCCAACACATGGGATGACTACGACCATTTCGCGCGGCGCGTGGAATGGGGCGACGCCACGGGAGAGGGCGAATGAGCCGGCCCGAGTATCTCGAAGCGCAGAACGCGCAACGCATCGCGGCCGATCCCGCGCAGTCGGTGTTCGTCACCGCGAATGCGGGGTCCGGCAAGACGAAGGTTCTCGTCGACCGCATCGCGCGCCTGCTGCTCGGTGGCGCCAAGCCCTCGGCGTTCCTGTGCATCACTTTCACGAAGGCCGCTGCTGCGGAGATGCAGCGACGTCTGTTCGAACGCCTCGGCGCCTGGTGCGTCGCCGACGATGAAAAGCTGACTCGCGAACTCGTCGAACTTGGAGAACCCACGCCGGACGCAGCGCACCTGATGCTTGCGCGCGCTCTCTTTGCCCAGGCGCTCGAGACTCCAGGAGGCTTGCGCATCCAGACCATTCACGGATTCTGCGAGCGGCTTGTAGGCCGCTTCCCCTTGGAAGCCGGCGTCGCGCCCGGGTTCGAGATCGCCGACGACGCACGCGGCGGCGCGCTCATCGCGATGGCCTGGGCGCGCGCGGTGGCGGATGGCGACGCTGCATTCAACGGCGCGCTCGATCGTTTCGGCGTAAAACTGGACTCACAAACCTTCGAAGGCGTGCTCGCGACACTGGCCGGACGTCGCGGCGCCATTCGTACATTCGTCGAGAGCAGTCAGGGTCTTTCGCCTGCGGTGGCGGCTATCGCCACGCGCCATCGCGTGACGCGTACTGCGGAAGAAGCGCTCGCCGAAGCGCATGCAAGATGCCGGTGGGACGATGTCGCGTCAGCGGCCGAACGGCTCGGCGGCGGCGGCGCAAATGACGTCAAGGCGGCCGACAGGATCGGCGTCGCGCGGGCGGACCAGTCCTACGAGAGCTATCGCGCGATCTTCCTGAAGGCGAACGGCGAACCGCATGCGGCGTCGCCGACGAAGAAGACCCGCGAAACAGACGCCTTCATCGGCAGGTTGTTCGTGGACGAGTGCGAGCGGATTGCGGCCGTCGATGCGGAACTGCGCGGCATCGAACGCGCCGATGACGCCCGGGCGGCGCTTGTGATCGGCGCGGCGCTGGGCGACGCCTATGAAAAGGCCAAGGCCTCGGCGGGCGTGCTCGACTTTGAGGATCTCATCGATCGCGCGAACGATCTGCTGACGCTGTCGGACGCCGCGCCGTGGGTGCTGTTCAAGCTGGACGGCGGCTTCGACCACATCCTCATCGACGAGGGCCAGGATACGAGTCCCGCCCAGTGGAAACTCGTCGAGCCGTTGCAGACGGAGTTCTTCTCCGGTGCGGGCGCTTCGGAAAGGGAACGCACGGTTTTCGCGGTCGGCGATTTCAAGCAGTCGATCTATTCCTTCCAGGGCGCGGATCCGGCGCACTTTCTCAGGGAGTCGCAGGCGCTTTCCACGCGCGCCGCCGCAAGCGGAAAGCTCTACGCGGCGCCGACGCTGTCGATGTCGTTCCGGTCGACGCCAGACGTGCTGCGCGCGGTAGACGCGACGTTCGAGGGCATGCCCGTGGCTGCGGATGCAGCGGCGGGCGAAATCATCAAGCACAGCGCCTATCGCATCGGCGAATCGGGACGTGTGGAATGGTGGCCACTCGCGTCGCCGCCGACCGTGGCGGAGGCGCGGCCATGGGATGCGCCGAAGGACATAGAGACCGGCGCCTCATCCGTTTCAGTCCTGTGCGCCGGTCTCGCCGCGCAGGTGAAGGCCTGGATCGATGGCGGCGAGGCGGTGTGGGAAAAGGGCGTGCAGCGGCCGATGCGGCCTGGCGACGTTCTGGCGCTCGTTCGTTCCCGCGGTCCGCTGTTCAGCCAGCTCCTGCGTGCGTTCAAGCGTGCGGGTCTGCCGGTGGCGGGCGCCGACCGCATGACGCTGAGTGCGGAAATTGCGGCGCAGGACCTGCTCGCAGCCGCGCGAGTCGCCCTCGACCCCACCGATGATCTGTCACTGGCCACGTTGCTCAAGTCGCCGTGGATCGGCCTCGTCGATGACGATGCGGACATCTTTCCGTTGACGCATGGTCGTGTGGATGGCGAACGCCTGATCGATCGCCTGCGTGTCGCGCATGATCGATACGCAACTGCGCGCGTTTTCGTCCAAGACCTGATCGTGCACGCGCACGTCAACCCGCACGTCTTCTTCTCGCGTATTCTCGAACGTACCGACGACGCGGGGCGTTCGGGTTGGGAACAGATGATCGCGAGGCTCGGACACGAAGCGCGCGATCCGGCCGAGGAGCTTCTCGCGCGCGCGCTTGCGTGCGGGCGGCAGGGGCCGGCGACGTTGCAGCATTTTGTTCATGCGATCGAACGCGATGCGGCGGAAGTCAAACGCGAGACGGAGCAAGGCGACAATGCGGTGCGCGTGATGACCGTGCACGGCGCGAAGGGGCTGGAAGCGCCTGTCGTATTGCTCGCTGACACCAGCGGTTCGGTGAAGTCCGACCCGCCCGGCAACATCTATTTCGGCGCCGATGGCCCCGTGATGCGTGGCGCCAAGGCGACTGATGACGATGTCGTCGCCGATGCGCGTCGAGCCGCCGAGGAAGCAGCCAGGCTCGAACACAGCCGTCTGCTCTATGTCGCGATGACGCGAGCGAAGGACAGGCTGGTCGTCTGCGGGCACGCACGCGGCAATTTCGCCACGGGCGCCGCGCCTGAGTCATGGTGGTGCGCCGTGGAGACGGGAATGAAGCGCGCCGACGCCTCCGCGTGCGAGACGCCGTTCGGCGCCGGGCTCGCGATCGGCGAGGCGTTCAAGGCAAAGGGCGATTCACCCGATGTTGCAGCAGCCTTGGCGCTGCCGGACTGGGCGCGACGTGTGGCTCCGACGGAGGGGCCTGCGCCCGCGCGCCAGACACCGTCGAAACTCTCATTGCCTCACGACCGCATATTCTCACCACGCGCCGACGGCAGGGCGCGGTTCCGGCGCGGCACGCTGATCCACGGCCTGCTGCAGCGGCTGCCCGATGTGACGCCGGAGCGCCGCATCGCTGCTGCGGTCGGCTGGCTTGCTGCGCAGGGCGCACCCGGGGACGAGGCGGAAGCCTACGCAAGGGAAGCGCTGCGCGTGCTGGATGATCCGGCGTTCGCTGAAGTGTTCGGGCCCGGGAGCCGGGCCGAAGCGCCGCTCGTGGCGACGCTGGAGGACGGAACCGTGGTCCGCGGCGTGATCGACCGGATGGTCGTGACGGCCGAGACCGTGCTGCTGCTCGATTTCAAGACGGACCGGCCGCCGCCGGCGCTGGTGGAAGACACCCCGCCCCGCATCCTCGCCCAGATGGCGGCCTATCGGGCGGCGCTGCGGCTCATCTTCCCGGATAAGGTGATCCGGTCCGCACTCCTGTGGACCGAGGAGCCCCGACTGGCGGTGCTGCCGGACGGCCTGCTCGATGCCGTTCGCCCCGCCGACGCCCGTTGTTGAAGCGGGGCGATTCCGTCCATACATCTTGTGAACCGCGCCGGATCCCCGTGCGACCGGCCGACCTTCCAGGAGACATCCATGGCGACCGCCAAAGTCACCGACGACAGTTTCGACTCCGACGTCCTGCAGGCGCAGAAGCCTGTTCTGGTCGATTTCTGGGCGGAGTGGTGCGGCCCCTGCAAGCAGATCGGTCCGGCGCTTGAGGAAATCTCCAACGAACTCGGCGCCAAGATCGAGGTCGTGAAGATCAACATCGACGAAAACCCGATGGTGCCCAGCCGTTACGGCGTGCGCGGAATCCCGACGCTGATGCTGTTCAAGGGCGGGAAGGTGGCCGCGACACGCGTGGGCGCCATCCCGAAATCGAAGATCGTCGAATGGCTCAACGAGACCGTTGAGGCCTAAGCGCTTCCAGGAAAGTGTTTGCGGTTTTCCGTCAGGAAGCGCGACCAAAGAAGGTCACGCGACGCCGCCGGACAGTGCGAGCGCATCCCCGGCGAGATAGAGCGATCCGCAGATCACGATGCGCGGCGGTTCTCCCTGGAGAGCCGCCGCGTTTTTCATGGCGTCGACAAGGGAGGCGGCAGTCGATGAGGCGATACCGTTGCGCGCGGCGATCGCCGCGAGAGGCTCCGCTTCATACGACGCGGCGGATGATGTCACCGGCACGGCGATCAGCGTCTGCGTAAGCGGCGCCAGCGGTGCGAGGAAACCGTCGACATCCTTAGTCGTCAGCATGCCCGTGATGAGGACTAACGGACGCGGCGCGCGCGCATGGAGGTCGCGGAGCGTTGCTGCGAGCGCCAGTGCGCCGTGCGGGTTGTGGCCGCCGTCCAGCCAGAGTTCTGCGCCGCGCGCGTGCGCGATGTCCGCAAGTGGGCCTTGCGTCAGCCGTTGCATGCGGCCGGGCCAATCGGCTGTCGTCACGCCGCGCGTGAGGGCGTCGTCATCGAAGCGCGCGCCGTCCCAGGCGAGCAGTGTGGCTGCGGCGAGCGCTGCATTGTCGAACTGGTGTGCGCCGGCGAGGTTTGGCGCGGGGAGATCGAGGAAGCGATCCTGCGTTTGAACGGCGAGACGACCGTTTGCGCGCCACGCGTCCCAGTCGACGCCGCAGCGAAAGAGCGGCGCGCCCACGTCCGCCGCACGCGCCTCGATAACCGCCGTCGCTTCTTCAGGTTGTCGCGCGACGACTGCGGGCGCCCCGCGCTTGAGAATGCCGGCCTTTTCGCCGGCGATGAGTGTCAGCGTGTCGCCGAGAATGGCGGTGTGATCGAGCGCGATTGGCGCGATGACTGTGGCGGCGGGATTGGCGATGACGTTGGTCGCGTCGAAGCGGCCGCCGAGGCCGACTTCAAGGATGAGCACGTCTGCGGGCGACTCCGAAAACATCAGAAGCGCTGCCGCGGTCAGCACCTCGAAGTAGGGCAGCGTCATCCCGAGCGCGGCCACGCGGTCGATCGCGGTGATGAATACTTCGTCTGAAGCGAGCGTGCCGGCCAGTCGCACGCGTTCGTTCGGGACGATGAGATGGGGCGACGTGAAGACGTGCGCCCGCATACCCGCCGCTTCCGTCATCGCCCGCAGGAAGGCGCAGGTGGATCCTTTGCCGTTGGTGCCGGCGACATGAAGGACGGGTGGGAGGCGATCCTGCGGGCGACCGAGCGCCTCAAGCGCCGCCTCGATGCGATCGAGCTTCAGCGCCATGCCGTGGCCGAACTCCTGGCCGATCTCGGCCAGGCGCAACGAGACCGGATCGCGTCCGGAGATGATCATGTGCGGATACGACGCGTGTGAGAGAAGGGCTTACTCCGCGGCCTTCGGGCGCGACTGTTTCAGTGCGGCGGCCGAACGCCGTGTCTCGCGGACGGGCGCGGGTTCCGGCAACGGCAGTTCGGGCTCGGCGTCGGTATTGGCGGCGACAGCGGCGCGTTTGGCCATCAGCACCGAAAGGATCGCGCCGATGGTCTCGCGCATCTCGCCGCGCGGCACGACCCTGTCGATCATGCCCTTCTCGAGGAGATATTCGGCGCGCTGGAATCCTTCCGGCAGTTTCTGGCGGATCGTCGATTCAATGACGCGCGGGCCGGAGAAGGCGATCATGGCGCCGGGCTCTGCGATGTGGACGTCTCCCAGCATCGCGTAGGAGGCGGTGACCCCGCCGCTCGTCGGATCGGTGAGCACGACGATGTAGGGCAGGCCCGCTTCGTGCAGTTCCTGGATAGCGATGGTCGTGCGCGGCATCTGCATGAGCGAGAGCACGCCCTCCTGCATCCGCGCGCCGCCGCTGGCGGTGACGACCACGAGCGCCGCGCCGCGCTTCACCGCCGCTTCAGCCGCCGTGATGAAGGCCTCGCCCGCGGCCATGCCGAGCGAGCCGCCCATGAACTCGAAATCCTGCACCAGCACGACGGCCTTCTGGCCGCCGATCTTGCCGTGTGCGGCGGTCATGCAGTCTTCGCGGTTCGTCTTCGCGCGCGCGGCCTTCAGGCGGTCGACGTATTTCTTGTCGTCTTTGAACCGGAGCGGATCGGTGATGACTTTCGGGAGCGGAATGTTGAGCCACTTGGAATCGAAAAGACTCTTGAATCTCGGCTCCGGGCCGATGCGCATGTGAAAACCCGAAGGCGTCACCCAGTGCGCGGCCTCGACATCCTCGCGCGGCAATATCTCGTTGGTCTGCGGGCACTTCACCCAGTGCTGTTCGTCGGCGGCCTTGTCGACGCGCGTATCCTTGCGCGGCTTCTTGGCTTCCTCCTCGGCGGTCTTCTTCTGGAAGCCGCGGGGGACGACATTGTGCCACCAGCTGTTGCTGCTCATGCCGTTTTATCCTGCTCGCGCGCGGTGCGCACCGCACGTGCCAGTTCCTGAACCTTCGCTGCGACCGCAGCCGCTACCGGCGCGCCATCCGTAGCCGCTTTCGCGATCACGTCCACGAACGCCGACCCTACCACAACCGCATCGGCGACACGCGCGATGGCGCTCGCCGATGCCGCGTCCCGGACGCCGAACCCGACCGCGATGGGCAGGTCCGTCGACCGCTTGAGGCGCTCGACGGCGGCCTGGGCCGCATCGACCCCGATCGCCTTCGCGCCCGTCACCCCTGTCACGGAAACATAATAGAGAAAACCCGTAACCCCTTCGAGAACGACCGGCAGGCGGGCATCATCCGTGGTTGGGGCGGCCAGCCGGATCAGGGAAAGTCCTTGGCCGCCAAGGGCTGTGCGGACATCGATGTCCTCCTCCGGGGGCAGATCGACGATGATGGCCCCGTCCGCGCCTGCGTTTTTCGCCCGTTCGGCGAAGGCGGCGGCCCCCATCTGCTCCACCGGGTTGCAGTAGCCCATGAGGATCACGGGCGTGTCCTTGTCGGTCTCCCGGAAGCGGGCGACGAGGTCGAGGACGCCCTTGAGCGATCCGCTGGCCTTCAGCGCCCGTTCGGACGCCTTCTGGATCGAGGGGCCCTCGGCCATCGGATCGGAGAAGGGAAAGCCGATCTCAATGAGGTCAGCGCCCGCCGCGGGCAGCGCCTTGATGATCTCGAGCGAGGTATCGCCGTCGGGATCGAACGCCATGACATAGGCGATGAGGCCGGCGCGGCCTTCGGCCTTGAGTGCAGCGAAGCGGGAGGTGATGCGTGATGTCATCCCTCCCTCCCCTCGATGGGGAGGGTGGATCGCGCGCGCAGCGCGCGAGACGGGTGGGGTGATCGCATTGAGGATCGGGCGAAACACGCTATTCGGCGCCAACGCCATTTGAGACTCTCGCCCGCACATCGCGTGCGCGCCCCACCCGACCCTCGCTGCGCTCGGGCCACCCTCCCCATCGAGGGGAGGGAGGGCTTAAGCGAGGTTTCGCGGTCGGGGCCGTACGCCATGACATAGGCGATGAGGTCCGCGCGGCCTTCGGCCTTGAGTGCGGCGAAGCGGGTGGAGATGCGGCTGGTCATTTAGGCGAACCAGCTGTTGCGCAGATCAAATCGCGAGCATTCGGGTCTAACCGTTCTACATGAATCGCCAAGACGGAAATGCGGCCGGGTTCTCGGCGAAAATCTCTGACTGCTTTCTCACCCTTCATTGGCAAGTCGAGCGGCATCGTGACCTTATCGTAGACCATGGGCAGCAATGAATAATAACAACTGCTGTTCGGGATGGAACGTTTGAACCCGGTCGTCACGTTTGCGCCGACAAGGTCCGGCGGCAATTGGTCGGCGATCCATCCGGATTGACGCAGTCTGCGACGGTATTCGTCCACGATCTCCTCGGCACGGGCGCCCGCAAATTCAATGCACAGCGATCCGGGATGGTGTGGAGAGTTTTGTATCTCACACTGCGCTTGGACTTGCGACCCTTCAACCAGTTCAAAATCTAGGAGGCCGGGAACTAGCGAAACGGCCGTAGCGTCGTTGTTGCTGAGGGCGGACGAGTACAAGTCAATGACATGTTGGTTTGGCTTAGATGGCGAGCAGGACGCAATCGCGGCAGCGGTCGCGACCAAGAATGGTTTCAAAGCAACCATTAGATCGTCTTCCCCAGCGCGTCCGCTACGGTGAAGATGTCCTTGTCCCCGCGACCGCAGAGATTCATCACGATGAGGCCTTTCGGCCCCAGGTCCTTGGCGATCTCACCGATGCGCGCGAGGGCGTGCGCGGGTTCAAGGGCGGGGATGATGCCTTCGATCTGGGCGCAGAGCTGGAAGGCCGCGAGCGCTTCGTCGTCGGTGGCGGAGAGATACTTCGCGCGGCCGGTGTCCTTCAGATAGGCATGTTCCGGTCCGACGCCGGGATAGTCGAGGCCTGCGGAAATCGAGTGGCCTTCGAGAATCTGGCCGTCGTCGTCCTGCAGCAGGTAGGTGCGGTTGCCGTGCAGCACGCCGGGCCTGCCGCCGTTCAGCGCCGCGGCGTGGCGATTGTATCTGTCGAGCCCTTCGCCCGCGGCCTCGACGCCAATGAGCTGCACGTCGTCGTCGCCGATGAAAGGATGAAACAGCCCGATCGCATTGGAGCCGCCGCCGATGCAGGCGACCACCGCGTCAGGCAGTCTGCCTTCGCGCTCCAGGATCTGCGCGCGCGCTTCCGTGCCGATGACGCTCTGGAAGTCGCGCACCATCATCGGATACGGGTGCGGACCCGCCGCCGTGCCGATGATGTAGAAGGTGTCGTGCACGTTGGTCACCCAGTCGCGCATCGCCTCGTTCATCGCGTCCTTCAGCGTCGCGCCGCCGCTCGTCACCGGGCGCACTTCCGCGCCCAGCAGGTTCATGCGGAATACGTTCGGCTTCTGCCGCTCCACGTCCACCGCGCCCATGTAGACGACGCACGGAAATCCGAAGCGTGCGGACACTGTCGCGGATGCAACGCCGTGCTGCCCAGCGCCCGTCTCGGCGATGATCCGCGTCTTGCCCATGCGCCGGGCGAGCAGGATCTGGCCAATGCAGTTGTTGATCTTGTGCGCGCCCGTGTGATTGAGCTCGTCGCGCTTGAAATAGATTTTCGCCCCGCCGAAGTGCTGCGTCAGACGCTCGGCGAAATACATCGGGCTCGGGCGGCCCACGTAGTGGGTCATCAGGTCGTCGAACTCGGCCCTGAACGCGGGATCGGTTTTCGCCGCCGCGTAGGCCTTCTCAAGTTCGAGGACGAGCGGCATCAGCGTCTCGGCGACGAAGCGGCCGCCATAGATGCCGAACTTGCCGGTCGCGTCGGGCAGGTCCTGCCAGTTGCGTCTTGAGTCCATGATCAGAGGGCTTTTGCGGCTGCGAGAAATTCGGCGATGCGGAGCGGGTCCTTTACGCCCGGCGCCTGTTCCACGCCAGAGGAGACGTCGACTGCGCCGGCGCCGCTTTCGGCCACGGCTTCCGCAAGGTTCGCCGCCGTCAGACCGCCGGACAGGAGCCAGGGCCGGGGCACCGTGCGTCCGCGCAGGATGCGCCAGTCGAACGCCGCGCCGTTGCCGCCAGGCAACGCGGCTTCGGGCAAGGCCTTGGCGTCGAACAGGAAGGCGTCCGCGGCGGTTGCGTAGGCGTCAACGCCCGCGAAATCTGCGGCGCGGGCGATGCCGAAGGCCCGGATCACGCCCTTGCGCGCGTATCGTCGGGCGGCGGCGACCCGTGCCGGCGTTTCGACCCCATGGAGCTGGATCCAGTCGGGCTGGAAGGCTGCGCTGATCGCCGTCAGCGCCTCGTCGGTCGCGTCTACCGTCACGGCGACGGTATCGACCCGTCCGCGGGTGGGCGCGGCCAGCGCCGCCGCCTTTTCCGGCGTGATGTGACGCGGGCTCTTCGGGAAGAACACGAAGCCGACATAGCGCGCGCCGCCGACCAGCGCCGCATCGACGCCTGCGACATCGGAGAGCCCGCAGATTTTCGTTTCGATCATCGTCCTAAGGTAGGGCGCGGCGGCTCATCGCGCGAGCGCGCGGAAGAGCGCGGCCGATTTCGGCCAGGATAGCGCGTCACGCCGGGCGAGCGCGTTGGCGGACTGGCGGGTCCAGAGATCGTCGTCCGTCAGCAGCCGCGCCGCGCGTTCCGCGAAATCGGCGGGGTCCAGTTCAACGTACCCCGTCTCGCCATGGACAACACGTTCGCCCACCGATCCCACAGGGCGCACGACGGCCGGTACGCCCATCGCCTGCGCCTCGGCGACGGCAAGGCAGAAGGTCTCGCCCGGATCGCCGAGATAAAGGAGCGCGCGCGCCTGCGCGAGCTCGCGCGCCAGCACCGCCTTCGTCACCGGCGTACGGATGACCACCCCGTGTGCGGCGTTCGCTTCTGCGTCCGCCAGCGCCGCGCGCATGCCCGCCGCGCGCGACCCGGTCGCGCCGTAGACCTGGGGGCCAGAGAAGATGTGCAGTTCGGCGTTCGGTACGCGCGGCCGGATCGCCTCGCGCCACACGACGAGCAACGCCGCCAGCCCGCGGGTCGGGTTTGAAGTGAACACGGCGCGCGGCGCCGGCGCGCCGGCGGCGCGTGGCGTGGAAAGGAAGGCGGGCTCGACGCCGAGGGGGATGATCGCGCGTTGCGCAGGGATCCACGCGGGCGCTGACGCCGCGTGCGACGGGCCTGCCATCACGAGCGTGGGGCGATAGCGCAGTATCGGCCAGAGGTAGCGCGGCTTGGCGAGAAAGCCGGCGGGATTGTGCAGCCAGAACACGCGCCGCTTCGCCCGGATATGCGCGCCGACCAGTCGGGGGCTGCGGTTGGCGATGTAGAGATCGGCGCGTTCCGGAAGCGTCGCGCCGTGCGCCCGCCAGCGGACGTCGCCATGTTCAAGCGTACGCGCGTCCCTGGCGTATGCAGTGACTTCGTCGCCCGCGGCGGCGAGCGCTTCAGCTAGGGCGACAAACGCACTTTCGGCGCCGCCCAGCGGGCGCTCCTGCGGCGTCAGTCCGTCGAAGGGGAGGCCATCGTCGGCCAGAACAATCTGCATGGCCGACGTTCAACCCAAAGTGTCTATTTTTTCAATGCGTCGCGAATTTCGCGGAGCAGGACAATGTCTTCCGCCGGCGCTGCGGGAGCGGCTTCGGCTTCCTTCTTCTTCATCGCATTCATGGCCTTGATGAGCATGAAGAGCACCCAGGCTATGATGACGAACTGGATCGTGTTGGTGATCAGCACGCCGTAGACGACCGGGATGGGCGCGCCGGCCGGGTTCGGGTTCGGAATGACGAACTGGAGTTTGGAAAAGTCGACGCCTGCCGTCAGCCCGCCGATGATCGGCATGAGGATGTTGTCGACAACCGCCGAGACGATCTTGCCGAACGCCGCGCCGATGATGACGCCGACCGCGAGGTCGACGACGTTGCCGCGCATCGCGAAATCGCGAAATTCCTTGAGCATGCTCACTCCTGCTGCTGCGCTTCTGGCGGTCGCCTGAGTGTGAAGTCACAAGCGGAGTCCTGGCGCGAGGTCAACCCGGCTCAACCGGGGTCACTTACTTGGCCCGCCGTTTCGCGGGTTTCGCGGTTCTTGCTTTCGCCTTGGCCTTTGGCCGGACATCGACCTTGGCGCGCAGCTCCTTGCCCGGTTTGAAGAACGGCACGTTCTTGGCGGCGACCTTCACGGTTGCGCCGGTGCGGGGGTTGCGGCCTTGACGCGCCGCCCGCCTTCGCACGGAGAAGGCGCCAAAGCCGCGCAGCTCCACACGGTCGCCCTTTTCGAGTGCGCGCACGATCTCGTCGAGGACCACCTCGACCATCGCCTCCACGTCCTGCACGCGCATGTCCGGATATTCACCTTGCAGGCGGGTCACGAGTTCGGATCGCAACATCGATCTTTTCCCCCTCGGGAGAGATGGAAACCCACGTAGGCGAGTCCGTCAACGTGTTGTCTTGCAAAAGAAAACGGCCGGGGTCGCGAAGACCCCGGCCGCCGATGTTCCGATGCCTTGCGTCGGACTAGTTCTTTTTGTCCGCCCCCTTCAGCGCGGCGCCGAGGATGTCGCCCAGCGACGCCCCCGAATCCGACGAGCCGAACTTGGCGATCGCTTCCTTGTCTTCGGCCATTTCGAGGGCCTTGACGGAGAGCGACACGCGGCGCGACGCCTTGTCGAACGTGGTGACCATCGCGTCCACGCGGTCGCCGACCGCGTAGCGTTCCGGGCGCTGCTCGGCGCGGTCGCGGGAGAGATCGGTCTTGCGGATGAAGCTGCGCATGGTGTTGCCTTCGCCGAAGGCCACTTCCAGCCCGCCCGTGGTCACTTCCACGACTTCGACCGTGATCTGCTGGCCGCGGCGGAACTCGGCGCCGGCCATCGGATCGTTCGCGGCCTGCTTGATGCCGAGGCTGATGCGCTCCTTCTCGACGTCCACGTCGAGAACCTTCGCGGTGACCGTGTCGCCCTTGTTGTGACGGGCGAGGGCTTCTTCACCCTGTGCGTCCCAGGCGATGTCGGAGAGGTGGACCATGCCGTCCAGCTCCGGCGTGAGGCCGATGAACAGACCGAACTCGGTGATGTTCTTGACCTCGCCTTCGATGGTCGTGCCCACCGGGTGATCGGCGATGAACTGCTCCCACGGGTTCGACATGACCTGCTTCAGGCCGAGCGAAATGCGACGCTTGTCGCTGTCCACGTCGAGGATCATCACGTCCACTTCCTGCGAGGTGGAGATGATCTTGCCGGGGTGAACGTTCTTCTTGGTCCAGCTCATTTCGGAAACGTGGACCAAGCCTTCCACGCCCGGCTCCAGTTCGACGAACGCGCCGTAATCGGTGATGTTCGTCACGCGGCCAGTGAACTTGCCCTCGATCGGGTACTTCGCTTCCACGCCGTCCCACGGGTCGGACTGGAGCTGCTTCATGCCGAGCGAGATGCGCTGGGTGTCCGGATTGATCTTGACGACCTGCACCTTCACCGTGTCGCCGACGTTGAGCACCTGCGAGGGGTGCGAGACGCGCTTCCAGCTCATGTCGGTGACGTGCAGCAGGCCGTCGATGCCGCCGAGGTCCACGAACGCGCCGTAGTCGGTGATGTTCTTGACCACGCCTTCGCGGATTTCGCCTTCCTGCAGCTGGCCGACGATTTCCGAGCGTTCCGCAGCGCGGGTCTCTTCAAGCACGGCGCGACGCGAGACGACGATGTTGCCGCGCGCGCGGTCCATCTTGAGGATCGCGAAGGGTTGCACGATGTGCATGAGCGGGCCGACGTCGCGCACCGGGCGGATATCGACCTGCGAACCGGGCAGGAAGGCGTTGGCGCCGCCTAGATCGACGGTGAAACCGCCTTTCACGCGGCCAACGAGGGCGCCCATGACGGGTTCCTGCTTGGCGAAATTCTTTTCAAGGCGCGTCCAGGCTTCTTCGCGGCGCGCTTTCTCGCGGCTGACGACGGCGTCGCCTAGCGCGTTCTCGATGCGGTCAAGATAGACTTCGACGATCTCGCCGACCTTCGGCGCTTCGTTCTCGCTATCGACGATGAATTCACGGAGCGGGATCCGCCCTTCGGTCTTCAGTCCCAGGTCCACGACCACGAAGTCATGCTCGATGGCGACAACGGTGGCGGGAACGACCCGGCCTTCGACAATGCCTCGACCGGTGAGGCTTTCGTCCAGCATCGACGCGAAATCGTCGCGGGAGGGACTTTTCAGGGCGGTTTGGTTCAAACTCGAAACTCCAGACTTAGAATTGATGAGGGCCAGCCGGTTGGCTCCGGCGGTCTCGACCCCTCCCTCAACGGCGTTGAAAGATGGGCCGGATGGCAGACTTCGGCGGTGACCGGAGATCCAGGCGGTGCGTCGGAAACGCAAAACGGGCCGGCAGGCATTGCGCCTTCCGGACCCCCGAAATCCGGGCCCGAAAGCCCGAACGTCGCCTCAAGGATCGATGACCGCGTCGATGATGTGACACGCGACCGCCGCCGCCGCCTCTATAGAGAGCGAGGTGGTGTCGAGCAAGTGCGCATCAGGTGCCGGCCGCAAGGGCGCAATCAGCCTTTCGGAGTCACGCCTGTCCCGCGCTGCGATCTCCGCCTCGACCTGGGCCAGAGTGACCGATTCGCCGCGGGCGTGCAGCTCCTTCCAGCGCCGCTCGGCCCGGACGCGGAGGTCGGCGGTGACGAACAGCTTCACGTCCGCCCGCGGGCAGACGACCGTGCCGATATCGCGCCCGTCCAGCACTGTGCCTTGCGGCGCGGCGGCGAACCGGCGCTGGGCGTCGAGCAGGGCATCGCGGACGGCCGGGATGGCCGAGACGATCGAGGCCGCCGTGCCGACGGGGCCGGAGCGGATGCGGTCTTCGTCGATGGCCTCGAGGTCGAGGGCGTGGGCGGCGGCGGCGGCGGCGGCGACGTCGGACGGGTCGGCGCCCGCATCAAGCAGCGCCAGCGCTACGCCGCGGTAGATCGCGCCCGTGTCGAGGCGCTTGAGGCCGTACCGCTCGGCGACCTTGCGCGCGAGCGTGCCCTTGCCGGAGGCGGTGGTGCCGTCGATGGCGATGATCATCGCGCTCACGCCTCCGAGATGTCAGCGCCGAGGCTGCGCATCAGGTCCGCGAACCCCGGGAAACTCGTCGCGATCATCTCGGCGTCCTCGACCACGACCGGCGCCTGGGCGCCGAGACCCAGAATGAGGAAGGACATGGCGATCCGGTGATCGCCGTGCGTGCGCACGGTCGCGCCGCCGGGCACGCCGCCTGGGCCGCGACCGTGGATGACGAGGCCGTCCGGGCGTTCGTCAGCATCGACTCCGCAGGCGTGCAGGCCTTCGACCATGAGCGCGATGCGGTCGCTTTCCTTCACGCGCAGCTCTGCGGCCCCCGACAGGGTGGTCTCGCCGTCCGCAAACGCCGCCAGCGCTGAAAGAATGGGGTATTCGTCGATCATCGACGCTGCGCGCGCCTCGGGAGGCGCTGCGCCGCGAAGGCGCTGCGGCGCACGCACGCGCAGCGTTCCGACCGGCTCGCCACCGGCGTCGCGCACATCGATCGTCTCCGCGCCGCCGCCCATGTCCGCGATGGTGTCGAAGAAGCCGGTGCGGAGCGGGTTGAGGCAGACGTCGTCGAGGATGACCTCGGATCCCGGCACGATGAGCGCTGCTGCGGCCAGGAAGGCGGCGGACGACGGATCGGCGGGCACGGCGATGGGCTGGCCGCGCAGGCGCGCGCCGCCCTTAACCGTCGCCGTATGACGGCCATCCGCGCCGGTGCTTTCGCGCACTTCGGCGCCGAACGCCCGAAGCATCCGTTCGGTGTGATCGCGGGAGGCGCGTGGTTCCGTAACGCTCGTCTGGCCGTCCGCGCCGAGGCCCGCCAGCAGGATCGCCGACTTGATCTGCGCGGAGGCGTGCGGGGACTCGTACGCGATGGCCCTCAGGGCGCCGCCGTGAACCGTCGCCGGGAGAAGGCCTTTGTCCCGGGCGCTCCATCGCGCGCCCATCAGGGCGAGCGGATCGAGGATGCGACCCATTGGCCGTCCCGACAGGCTGGCATCGCCCGTGTAAGTGACCTTGATCGGGAACGCCGCCGCCGCGCCCATGGTCAGGCGGACGCCGGTTCCGGAGTTGCCGAAGTCGATGGGGCCGGCAGGTTCCGCGAAGCCCGCTGCGCCGCGACCGACCACCGTCCACCGGCCTGAAGCGCTCCGCGTCACCCCGGCGCCGAAGGCGCGCATGGCGGCGGCGGTGCACAGGACGTCCTCGCTCTCCAGCAGGCCGTCGATGGTGGTGACCCCGTCGGCGAGTGCGCCGAACAGCAGCGCGCGGTGGGAAATCGACTTGTCGCCCGGCGGGCGCACCCGGCCCATGTCCGGGCTGCGGATCGGCCCGGAGGGGCGCGCGACAAGACGCATGCGGCGGGCTTTCTCGGCGGCGGGCTGGAAGGGAGCTCCAGTGGAGCGACAAAGGTTTTGACAGGCGCCCCCGATGGTGGCAAGCGCTGCGCCCGCCAATTCCGGGAGTGTGTGGGTGCCGAAAGCCGATCTGGGCGAAAAGCAGTTGTGTCCCAACTGCGCCGCGAAGTTCTACGATCTGACCAAGCGTCCTGCGGTTTGCCCGAAGTGTGGCACGTCGTTCGATCCGGGCGATGAAGTCGTCAAGCTGAAGCGCGTGAAGGCCACGCGCGCCACCGCTGCGAACTACGAGGACGAGGAAGAAGAAAAGCCCGTCGTCGAAGTCGAGGACGGCGCCGAGGAGGAGGTCGAGGAAACCAAGGAACTCGACGCGGAGGGCGACGAGCCCGCCGTCATCCTCGACGACGATGGCGAAGAGGAAGCGACTTCCCCTGACGCACTTCCTCCAGGATTCTCGGAAGAAGAGGCTGATCTCGAAGAGGACGCGGTGGCGGACGCCGATGCGCCGATGCTCGATCTCGACGAAGACGAGGAATTTGCCGACGACGATCTCGCGCTTGAGGGCGACGACGAGGTCGAACCGCGCTGATCTTGCGCGCCGGTGCGTGACCGGCGTCTCCGGCTTCTCTATGCTCTCCTTCAACGAGAGCGAAGGGAGACGCCATGTCAGAGATCATCATTCCCGTGCCGGAAGAGTTCCGGGCGAAGGCGCTGGTCGATGACGTCGGGTACCGCAGCATGCACGCTGCGGCGCTGGATGACCCCGAGGCGTTCTGGGGTCATCACGGGCGCCGGCTGGACTGGATCACGCCCTACCGGCAGGTGAAGGACTGCTCCTTCGACGAGGCCGATTTCCGCATCCGCTGGTATGCGGACGGCGTGCTGAACGTCTCGGCCAACTGCATCGATCGCCATCTCGCGACGCGCGGCGACAAGGTCGCGATCATCTGGGAAGGCGACGACCCGTCCCAGTCGAAAAAGATCACCTACCGCGAACTGCATCGCGAAGTCTGCCGCATGGCGAACGTGCTGAAGCGCCATGGCGTGCGCAAGGGCGATCGCGTCACGATCTACCTGCCGATGATTCCCGAAGCCGCGTACGCGATGCTCGCCTGCGCGCGCATCGGCGCGATCCATTCGGTGGTGTTCGGCGGATTTTCGCCGGAAAGCCTCGCGAACCGCATCAACGACTGCGACTCCAAGCTCGTCATCACGGCGGACGAAGGCCTGCGCGGCGGCAAGAAGGTGCCGCTCAAGGCCAATGTCGATATGGCGCTCACGCACTGCAGCTCAGTGGAGACCGTGATCGTCATCCGCCACACGGGCGCATATCCCGCGCACCTCATGTCGAACGACGTGGACGTCTGGTATCACGACGCCGTCGAGGGCGTTTCGGACGACTGTCCACCGGAGCCGATGGGCGCCGAAGACCCGCTGTTCATCCTCTACACGTCCGGTTCGACGGGAAAGCCGAAGGGCGTGCTGCACACCTCGGGCGGCTATCTCGTCTATGCGGCGATGACGCACGAGTACGTGTTCGACCTCAAGGAAAACGACATCTACTGGTGCACCGCGGATGTGGGCTGGGTCACGGGCCACAGCTACATCGTCTACGGACCGCTCGCCAATGGTGCGACGGCGGTGATGTTTGAAGGCGTGCCCAATTACCCGTCGAGTTCGCGATTCTGGGAGGTCATCGACAAGCACCAGATCACCATCTTCTACACCGCGCCGACGGCGCTGCGCGCGCTGATGCGCGAGGGCGAAGAGCCGGTGAAGAAGACATCGCGCGCGTCGCTGCGTCTGCTTGGCACCGTCGGCGAACCGATCAATCCTGAAGCATGGCTCTGGTATCACCGCGTCGTCGGAGACGGCCGCTGCCCGATCGTCGATACCTGGTGGCAGACCGAAACCGGCGCCTGCCTGATCGGCAACCTGCCCGGCGCTACGGCCATGAAGCCGGGTTCGGCGACGCGTCCCTTCTTCGGCATCATGCCTGCGCTCGTCGATGCGGACGGAAAGTTCCTCGATGGCGCAGCGAGCGGCAATCTCGTGCTGCTCGATTCATGGCCCGGCCAGATGCGCACGGTCTACGGCGATCACGCGCGCTTCTTCGAGACGTATTTCCGCACCTATCCGGGCATGTATTTCACCGGCGACGGATGTCGGCGCGATGAGGACGGCTACTACTGGATCACCGGGCGCGTGGATGATGTCATCAACGTCTCCGGCCACCGGATGGGCACAGCGGAAGTGGAGAGCGCGCTCGTCGCGCACCACAATGTGGCCGAGGCCGCCGTCGTCGGCTTTCCGCACGACATCAAGGGGCAAGGCATCTACGCCTACGTAACGCTGAACCTGAACACGGAGCCCAGCGAGGATCTGCGCAAGGAGCTGGTCAACTGGGTGCGCCACGAGATTGGACCCATTGCGACGCCGGACGTGATCCAGTTCGCGCCGGGCCTGCCGAAGACGCGCAGCGGCAAGATCATGCGGCGCATCCTGCGCAAGATCGCCGAGAACGACATCGGTAGCCTCGGCGACACCTCGACGCTTGCCGATCCTGCGGTCGTCGATGACCTCGTGAAGAACCGCGCAGGCGCCTGAAACGCCGGCGCGGCCTCGCGTTTACACGGCTGTCCTGCGGAACAGGCTGACAATGACCAGCAGCACGATCGCGCCGCCTGTGGCGAACAGGATGGTGTCGACGATGCCGCCGCCAAGCGACACGCCCAGTTTCGGAAAGAGCCATCCGCCGACGAACGCGCCGAGAATGCCGACGACGATGTTGCCGACCAGCCCGAACCCGCCGCCCTTGACGACGACGCCCGCGAGCCAGCCGGCGATCGCGCCGATGATCAACCAGACCAGAAGGGATTCAATGCCCATGTTCGTTGTCTCCGCGTATTGCAGGAGACTAACGCCCGAGGGGCCATCCGGTTCAATGCGTTTGTCAGTCAGACGATCTTGAGGGCGATCATGTCCTTCGCCGTCGCCATGATGGCTTCCTCGCCGGAGCGGGGCGACCAGTCGAGCTGGGTCTTTGCCTTCTCCGGAGAGGCGTCGCGGCGCTTGCCAAGCTCGAAGAGGCGCCCGCGGACGATGGGATCGAACAGGGCTGCGAGGCGCAACATCAGATCGGGCAGTTCGCTGGTGGGGATTTTCTTCGCGCGTTCGGGGAGGCCAGCCTTCAGGACGTTCGCCACATCCTTCATCCAGAAATAGCCGTTCGCGGCGATGTATCGCTCGCCCGCTGCATTCGGCGCGAGCATGGCGCGATAGTGCAGGTCGGCCACATCTCGGACGTCGACGATCGGGAAGCCGAAGCGCGGGCAGCCGGGCAGCGCGCCTTGCAGGATGAGCTTCACGATCTCGAGCGAGGCGGAGAAGTCCTTGCCGAAGACCGGCCCCAGCACGGCGCCGGGATTGACCGTCGTGAGCTCCAGCGCGCCGCCCTCGCGCTTCATCCAGTCCCACGCGGCGCGTTCGGCGATCGTCTTCGAGCGTTCGTAGGGACCGGTGTCCTTCAGGTTCGTCTCGTCGCTCCAGTCGGCTTCCGTGTGCGGCGTCGCGCGCCCGCCGCGCCCGTAGGCGATGCACGCCACCGACGCCGTCATCACCACGCGCTTCACGCCCGCATCGCGCGCGGCCTTCAGGACGCGCAGCGCGCCGTCGCGGGCGGGGACCACCAGTTCATCGTCGCTCTTCGGATCACTCGACGGTAGCGGCGACGCCACGTGCTGCACGTACTGGCAGCCTGCGACCGCTTCGGCCCAGCCCGCGTCGCCCCTGAGGTCCGCCGCGTGAAAGCTCAGCCTGTCGCCGAGATCGACGAGCGTGCCGAGCGACGCGCGGACTTCCGCCTCCCGGGACAGCGACCGCACCGTCGTGCGCACCCGCCAGCCTTCGCGGACGAGATGGGCGATGCAGAAACCGGCGATGTAGCCCGAACCGCCGGTCAAGAGGACGACGCCACGTTCGCTCATGCGCTATGCTCCCGTTGTCGCGCCCTCGAGCGGCTTGTATTGTTCTGTCAAGCTGACAGTATTGGTATATTGTGTCAAACCAGACTGACGCCGCCAAGCGCGCCCGCCTCCTGGAGGGGGCGAGAACGGTCTTCGCCCGCTACGGGTTCAAACGCGCCTCGATGGCCGACATCGCGGCCGAAGCCGGGGTGTCGCGCCCGGCGCTCTATCTGTGGTTCCGGTCCAAGCAGGACGTTCTGCGATCGCTTGCCGAACAGCTGCGCGATCTGGCGCTGGCTGGCGCGGCGGCGGGCTGGAAGGACGACGCTGCTTTCGCCGCCAATCTGGAGGCCATGATCCTCGGGCGGGATCTCGATTTCTTCCAGCTCCTTCACGCCTCGCCGCACGGCGCGGAGATCATGGCGGCGGATGAGAAGCTGACGGCCGAAGTCTCGCGCGATCTCGATCGACGCTTCCGGGCACTGCTGGCGGCGCGGACGCGCGCGGCTGCCGACAGGCGCGTGATCGATCTGGCCTGCGTGGATGGCGATGAGCACGCCTTCGCCGACATCGTCGCGGTGTCGTCGAAGGCCGTCATCAACGAGGCGCACGACGAGGACGCCTTCCGCCTCGGCGTTCAACGGCTCGCGCGCATTCTCGCGGCGGCGGTGCGCGTCTAGCTCCGGTCTGGTGGCCGATCTCGGACTCGAACCGAGACGCCCTTACGGGCAACAGATTTTGAGTCTGCCGCGTCTACCAATTCCGCCAATCGGCCGGACCGGGTTGAAGGCGTGAGCGGTAACGAACCGGGGCGGGCGCTGTCAAATGGCGAAGCGGGTTCCGCAGCCTATAGTTTTTCTCTATCCGGCTTGTTCCCGCTATCGATTTGACATCCCGGCGGCGTCCCTCCAAGCGAGGCGGCGGCACGTCGCCAGCCAAGTGAGGGAAAATTTCATGTCTCTGTCCGCCTCGAAGACGCTCGACAACCTGAAGGCCGCGTTCGCGGGTGAGAGCCAGGCGAACCGTCGCTACCTGTACTTCGCACAGAAGGCCGACGTCGAAGGCTACAACGATGTGGCCACCGTCTTCCGCTCCACCGCCGAAGGCGAAACGGGTCACGCGCACGGCCACCTCGAATTCATGGAAGGCGTGGGCGACCCAGCCACCGGCCTGCCGATCGGCGCCACGTCCGACAACCTGAAGGCCGCCATCGCCGGCGAGACCCACGAGTACACCGACATGTATCCGGGCATGGCGCGAACGGCGCGCGAAGAAGGCTTCGACGAGATCGCCGACTGGTTTGAAACGCTCGCGAAGGCCGAGAAGAGTCACGCTGGCCGCTTCCAGCGTGCGCTCGACAACCTCGACAAGTAGTCATCCCGACTGACGTCGATCATCCCGGGTGCGCGTCGCTGCATCCGGGATGATTTCGTTCTGGACGCCACATGACCAGCACGCCCGCCGATCCGCGCCGCGAAGGCAGCCTCGAAGCGCCGACGCGCCATCCGCTGGAATGGCGCACGGACGCCTTCTACGATTTCGAGGCGATCGAGAAGGAAATGGAGCGGGTGTTCGACATCTGTCACGGGTGTCGTCGCTGCTTCAATCTCTGCGACAGCTTTCCGAGATTGTTCGATCTCGTTGACGCGTCGTCCACGGGCGAAGTCGATGGCGTGGCGAAGTCCGACTACGCACAGGTGGTCGAGGGCTGCACGCTCTGCGACATGTGCTACATGACCAAATGCCCCTACGTGCCGCCGCACGAATGGGCCGTCGATTTTCCCCATCTCATGCTGCGCTGGCGCGCGGCGGAGCTGAAGAAGAACAAGGGCAGGCAGCCGCTGTCGGCGCAGCTCGCTGAAACGGACCGCAACGGCGTGATCGGCAGGCTCGCCGCGCCGCTGGCGAATTTCGCATCCGAGACTTCCAACGCGCCCGCGCGTCTCGCGATGGAAGCGGTGCTCGGCGTCGATCGCCACGCCATCCTGCCGAAGTTCCACACGCGCACCTTCGAGAACAAGGCCGCACTCGAACCGCCAAAGGTGAATCAGGAAGGCCCCGCGCGCGGCCGCAAGGCCGTGCTCTACGCGACCTGCTTTGTCGACTACAATGAACCGAAGACCGGCGAAGCGGCGCAGGCCGTGCTCGCGCGGCAGGGCGTCGAGACGGAAGTCGTCTACCCGGCGTGCTGCGGCATGCCGCAACTGGAGCATGGCGATATTGCTGAAGTCGCGCGCCGCGCGGTGACGGTCGCCGACGCCATGGTCCCGTGGATCGAGAAGGGCTACGATGTGCTCGCGCTCACGGCGAGCTGCGGTCTGATGATGAAGTTCGAGTGGCCGCTCATCCTGCCGGAGAACGAGAACGTCCGGAAACTCGCCGCCGCCACGCGCGACATCTGCGAGTACGTCGTCGACATCTCGAAGCGCGAAGGTCTCGCGCCGGGCCTCGCGCCTGTCGACGGCGGCGTCACCGTCCACATGGCCTGCCACGCGCGCGCGCAGAACATGGGCCAGAAATCCGCCGAGATGCTTAAGCTCATACCGGACACCAAGGTGGACGTCGTCGAGCGCTGCTCCGGCCACGGCGGCACGTTCGGGGTGATGAAGCAGACGCGCCCGCTGGCGATGAAGGTCGGTCGTCCTGCGGCAAAGCAGGTGGCGCAGAAGAAGAACGCGACGGTGTGTTCGGACTGCCCGCTCGCGTGCAAGCATCTCGGCCAGATCGTGTCGGAGGAATATTCGGATCTGTCTGGCGGCAAGATCGCCGAGGCGCATCCGATCGAGGTTTTCGCGCGCGCCTACGGGCTCGCCTAGCATGAGGTCATGGGCATGACGAAGCGCAGCATAGGTCCGGGCGACGTGATCTCGCCCGATCAATTCGGACGTGAACGTCAGGCGCGGCGCGCCGACCTTCTGCCGAAGAAGCGCCTGCGCCGGGTCGACGTGGGGCCGTACTGCACGTTCTATTTCGAGTGCTTCGAGACCATGCTCTTCCAGATCCAGGAGATGCTGTTCATCGAGCGCGGCGGCGATGCGCAACTGGCCGATGAGCTCGCGGCGTACAATCCGCTGGTGCCGCAGGGCGATGAGCTGGTGGCGACGATCATGTTCGAGATCGACGATCCGCGTCGCCGCGCCGCCGTGCTCGCGCGCCTCGGCGGCGTCGAGGAGTGCTTCTTCGTGCAGGTGGGCGACGAGAAGGTCCGCGGGCTTCCCGAAGGCGATGTCGAGCGCACCCGCGACGACGGCAAGGCCTCCAGCGTCCAGTTCGTCCACTTCCGGTTCACCCCGGCGCAGATCGGCCGCTTCCGCGATCCGCAGACCCAGATCCTCGCCGGCGTCGATCACGAGACCTACGCCCACATGGCGATCCTGAGCCCGGCCGCGCGGGCCGAACTCGCCGCCGATTTCGCCTGAGAGCGCTCGCTGATGGACGATGAGGGCGGCGCAGGGTAAGCGCGGACCATGCTGCGTCGCGCCTACCAGAAGCTTCTCGAACTCGCCGCCGGCCCCCGGGCCGAACCGGCGCTCGCCATCGTCTCGTTCGCCGAGAGCTCCTTTTTCCCGCTGCCGCCGGACATCATGCTGGGGCCCATGGCCACCGCCCGCCCCGAGCGCTGGGCGCGCTATGCACTGGTGTGCACGGCCGCTTCGGTGATCGGCGGAATGTTCGGTTACGCGATCGGCTTCTTCCTGTTCGAGACGGTCGGGAGGTGGATCATCTCGCTTTTCGGCTACGGCGGGAAGGAAGCGGAGCTGCGCGCCTTCTACGACCACTGGGGCGTGTGGTTCATCTTCCTCAAGGGCCTGACGCCCATCCCGTTCAAGCTGGTGACGATCATCTCCGGCGCGATGCAGTTCTCGATCCCGGTCTTCATCGCCGCCTCGATCCTGACCCGCGGCATCCGCTTCTTTGCGGTGGCGTTCCTGTTCAAGAAGTTCGGCCCAAGTCTCGCCCCGGTCATCGAGAAACGTATCGGGATGGTGACGGCGGGCCTTGCGGTCGTGATCGTCGGCGGGATCGTGGCGGCCTCGATGCTCCACTGACTTGAGGCAAGCCGCCGCAGCGGGGCGGCGCCGGAAATCGCGTAATCTGGGGGAATGAGCCTGATCGACTTTGCGCGGAAGAACTGGCCGGTCCTGGCGCTCGTCGCCTCGGCGGCGATGCTCGGAGGCGCACATGCCTTCGAGGCGGCGGGGTATAGCCCGTGCGCGCTCTGCCTCAGGCAGCGCGAGGTCTACTGGGGGGCGATGGGCGTGGCCGTCGGCGGGCTCCTGCTCGCGCGGCTCTGGAAAAGCCCTTACCTGCCACGGGCCGTGTGCCTGCTTCTGGGTGTTGCCTTCCTCGCCGGCGCCGGGGTCGCGATCTACCATGCTGGCGTCGAGTGGAAGTTCTGGCCGGGACCTGCCGGCTGCTCCGGCATCGGCGGCCCGGTTGGCGATCTGAACGCGGCGCTGAGCCGCCGCATCATCGTCGTCCCCTGCGACGAGGCCGCCTGGCGCGATCCGGTGACGACCTTGTCGATGGCGGGCTGGAACGCCATCATCTCGCTCGGGCTCGCGGCCCTGAGCTTCTTCGCCGCCGCGACTCCCGTCGAGAGGCCGGCTCGTGACTGAGGCAACCACATGACCGATCGCGAACGTCCCATGCCCCCCGGCGCCGGAGGGGTCGCGCGCCGCCTCGCCGAGATGATCCGCGTCGACCAGGCCGGCGAGTTCGGCGCGGTGCAGATCTATCGCGGCCAGCTCGCGGTGTTTCGCAACCAGACTGGCAAGGACCATGTCTCCGGTCTGGTCACGGCGATGGAGGCGGGCGAGCAGGTCCATCTCGACACCTTCAACGAAATGATCGTCGAGCGGGGCGTGCGGCCCACCGCGCTCACGCCGGTCTGGCGCGTGATGGGCTTCGGCCTCGGCGCAGCGACCGCGCTCATGGGCGAGAAGACCGCGCACGCCTGCACCGTGGCGGTGGAGGAGGCCATCGAGGAGCACTACGCTGCGCAGGCGAAAGCCCTTGATGGCGTCGATCCGGAACTCAAGCGCGTCGTCGAGAAATTCCGCATCGAGGAACTGGAGCATCGCGACACCGCCATCGTCGAAGGCGCCAGGAGCGCACCGGGATTTGGTTTCCTGAGCGGGGCGATCAAGCTCGGCTGCAAGATCGCGATCCGGGTGAGCGAGAAGATTTAGCGCGGGGTGTCGGAAGGCTGGACCGCGCGTCTCTCGCCTCGGCGAAGCTGTAGCTTCGCTACGGCGCAGCCGGGTCAGACGCGCATGGGGCCGCGGCGCCAGACTCCCGGGAATCTTGCGTGTCATGAAATACCTGATGCGCGTCTGAAGACGCGCGGTCCTGTTTCGATGGTCATGATGTATCTGCGCCTTCGGGCGCGTGTGTGAGTGCGATCGTACGGAGCGCATCCGCCACCGCCGCGACCATCACGATCGACGTCCGCGTGATGCGGACCGGCAGCCGCGCCAGCGCGCGTGTGACGATCGCTTCCAGATCAGCGAGCACGCGCTGCATGTCGCGGAGACGTTTCAGCGCGATACTGCGCGTGAACAGGCGCAAGCGTCTGCCAGTGCGCGTCTGCACCGCAAAACCCGGCGGCGCGGCAGAGTATCCATGCTTGGTCGCAGAGCGGCGTCCGGTATGGATACGCAACCTCAATCCCATCTTCAGCGCGATCAGCACGCGGATGTCCTGGCGCGCTTCGATGATCAGATGCTGAAGCTGGATTCGCCCCGCACGGCTGTCCATCAACGCCACGACCCACACGGCGAGTTCGAGCAGCCAGAGTCTGAGACTCTGGGCGAAGGCTTCGATCTGCGCTCTGTGGGGTTGAAGTGGGTTGAGGATCTGCATGGGCTCTGTCTCGGGCTCCGTCCCTTGTTGAAGACGAAGCGATGATCCCACGGGCCGGAACCCGGCCGGATAGATTCACATGCGTTTGTTGGCGCGCATGGGTCGGCGCGGAAAAAGTGAGGTGACGCCGCCGTTCATTGCCTCCATTTTCGCGGCGCAGACAAAAGGGGAGACCGCATGATCGAGGGCGCATGTCACTGCGGCGCAGTCCGCTGGCGCTTCAGGGGCGTCCCGGAGTCCGCGACCGGGTGCAACTGCACGGTCTGCCGCCGCTACGGCGTGCTGTGGGCCTACGACCACGAAGGCGAGGGCATAGCCGTGTCCGGCGACACGCAGGCCTACATTCGCGGGCGCACGACCGAGTTCCACTTCTGCAAGGTCTGCGGCTGCATCGCCTTCTGGCGCGCGCGCGAAACGCTGGACGACGGGCGCCGTCGCATCGCCGTCAACCTGCGGCTCGCGGACCCCGACGCTGTCGCCGCCATTCCCATGGAGCACTTCGACGGTCTCGACACGTTCGAGGATCTCGGGCCCGATGGGCGATGTGTGAAGGACATGTGGTTCTAGCGCGGACACGATTCCCGCTGGCAGGGATGTGCGCAGCGCGTTGCTGCGCGTGCGTCGGCGCTGCCATTCCCGCCCCACCATGCCCCTTCCGGCGCACGCGGGCGGAAAAGTCCGGACTGGATTCCGACGCCGGAGCCGTTAGTCTCCCTCCGCACCAAGGGGAAGATGGCCATGAAATGGGCGGCTCGGATTCTTGCGGCGTGCGTCGTCCTGGCGGCGGGGATGGGTAGCGCGCAGACGTCTGTAAAGCGCTTGGCCCTGATCATCGGCAACGCAGACTACAATCTCGATCAGCGGATCGACGTGTCGGACGCCGGTGAGGCAACCTCACAACGCACCGGTCACCTGCCAGACCTCGCCAATTCCCTCAACGACGCCCGTGATATTCGCGACGCTCTGGCGCGACTCAACTTCGATGTGTCGAACTACCGCGAGAATGCAACGCGCGTCGACATGATCACGATGCTTGATGCGTTCGGACGGAAGGTGCAGGCGGCAGGGCCGGAAGCGATTGTCTTCGTCTACTATTCCGGTCACGGCATGCAGATTGAGGGCGAGAATTTCCTTCTTCCGGCCGGTGCGCGGCTGGAGGGGGCGGATTTTTCGCAGATGTCGGCTTCGGCGATGCAGGCGGTTCTCTCGGGGGTCGCGACACCGATGACTCTGCTTCGCGCGCAGCTCCGGCCGCGTAGCGGAGATGGCGTCAACATCATCGTACTCGATGCATGCCGCAACAACCCATGGGATCCGGCGCGACGCGGGCAGGGTGGACGCGGGCGCGGTCTGGCGGACCAGAACTGGGGGCTCGGACAGACGCTCATCGCGTTTTCTACAGAGCCAGGCAACACAGCGTACGACGGCGATCCAGGGGATCGAAATTCTCCGTACACGATGGCATTGAAGGCGGATATTGCGACCGCCAACGTCGATCTTTTCAACATGTTCAATGGCGTCTCGCGCGCCGTCGAACAGCGCACGCGCGCGTGGCGCGATGGGGCGCAGCGTCCGTGGATCAATTCGGTCACCGTTCCGCAGGTATGTCTGGCGGGATGCGGTCGCGCCAATCCGAGGCTCCCTTCGCTAGCAGCGGGTCAGGTTCGGCTTGATTTCAGCCGCGGCGAGGATGGCGCTGCGCCGCGCCATGTCGTCGCCGCAGAGCCCTATCTGAAGGCCGCACCAGTGTCGGTGACCGTTTCGGCGCGCGCGCCGCAGGACTCGGTGATCGTCTTCCAGAACAATCTCGGCGCATACGGGGGGCGTGCGCTCAAGCCGACGATCAGCGAGAACTTCCTCACCCAGATCAACACGGACAACGTGCCGTCGTCCTTCACACTCAGGTTCGATCGCCCGATGAAGAGCGTGACGTTCCTGATACCGGCGCTCTGGGCCGCGGGAGACAGCGGTGTGACGTTTCCCGAATGGACTGCAACCGCCCTCGGCGCGGCAGGCGAAGAGTATGAGAAGAGTTCGGACGGTATTCGCGCGAGCTACGACAACGCCGCCGAGCAGCGCCACACGCTCTCGGCCCCCGCCGGTTCGAACGGGATTTTTGCCGTGCGCTTTGACTCGTACTCCCGGAGATTTGCTGCGTTCGAAACAGTCCTGATCGAGGAGATCATCGTCGAGCCGAAGTAGGCGGCGACTCCGACAACGAAAAAACCCCGGAGATCGCTCTCCGGGGCTTCTTCATTCAGCGATGGAAGACGATCAGCTCGTGACGCCGACCAGCTTGATTTCCACGCGGCGGTTGGCCTGGCGGCCGGCCACTGTGTTGTTGTCGGCGATCGGGCGGGCTTCGCCGAAGCCCACGGCGACCACGCGCACCGGCTGCACGCCGTTGGCGATCAACGACTGTGCGACCGCATCGGCGCGGCGTTGCGAGAGCGACTGGTTGTAGGCGTCCGGGCCGGTGGAGTCGGCGTGGCCCGCCACGTCCACAGTGGTCGAGGGATATTCGCGCAGGGTCTGCGCGACGCTCGCCAGTGTCGACTGGAACTGCGGCTTGATGTCGGAACGGTCGACGTCGAACGTGATGTCGGACGGCATGTTCAGCGTGATCTCGTTTTCCGCCGTGCGGGTGACGCCGACGCCGGAGTTGCGCATCTGCTCGCGCAGCTTGCGTTCCTGCGCGTCCATGTAGGCGCCGACGCCCGCGCCAGCGATCGCGCCGACCGCTGCGCCCACGGCCGCGTTGCGGCTGTCGTTGCCGCCCGCGAGCGTGCCGACCGCCGCGCCGCCGATGGCGCCGATGATGGCCGCGTTCGCGGTGCGGTTCGGCGTGCGTTCGCCGGTGTAGGGATCGACGGTGGTGCAGCCGGCGATCAGGGTGACGGCGGCCAGCGCCGCCACGGCCAGGTTCTTGAACATGAGTATCCCTCCTCAGGAAGATGGGCCTTCAATAGAGGGTCTCACCTGTCCCGTACATGAACGGAACTCTTTCAGTTCATTCATGGTTCCCTGAAGCGGTCCCGGCGGAGCGCAGGGCCATTTGGGCGCCATGGAGCGGGCGAGGGGAATTGAACCCCTGACATTCAGCTTGGGAAGCTGACGTTCTACCTCTGAACTACGCCCGCGCGGGTGGCCCGCGTCTTTGGCTACCAAGGCGGATGGGGCGGGGCAAGTAGGGTTGGGCAAGCAGGGTTGGGCAAGTAGCAGGGCAGGCAGAACGGAACAGCCACGGCGACTCCGCCGCGCCGCGCGGAACATGGTTTCCGGCGCCTTCATGCTGCGGCTTTGGTTTGCCGTCCGGGTAGCCCATCATGACGGCAGGAACGGAGCAGCGCTTCATGTTCAAGCTGCACCTACAGAACTTCGCGCGCAGAACGCCCGGCGGCGACGCCCCGGCCGGTGCGGC
>WRPF01000038.1 GCA_009773335.1 Caulobacteraceae bacterium | reverse complement strand
GCCGCTGCCCCGCCGCCGAGAAGGGCGCGCGCACGTTCCGCGCCGCGCGTCGCCATCGCCGCGCGCGAATCGGGATTGGCGCGTAGAAGGCGCAACGATTCAACCGTCGCGTCATGGTCCGGCTCCGCCCATCTTGCTCCGGCGACCGAATAGACGCGCTGCGGATCGCGCACGGGAACGAGTTTCGCGGGGATCAATGCCGACGAGTCCCCATCCATGAAGTCGAGATTGCCGGACCACCCCGTCGCGATCACGGCGCGTTCGGCGAGCATCGCCTCGGCGAGATTCAGCCCGAAGCCTTCGCTGCGATGGAGCGAAATGTACACATCGCACGCGGCATAGAGCGCCATGAGTTCGTCGTAGCCTGCGGCCTCGATCAGGGTCACGCCCGGACCGGCTTCGCGCACCGCGGTGCGCAATTTTTCCCGCGCCTGCGGATAGCGGTCGCCCTGGCTCATGCGGATGACGAGATGCGCCTTCGGATCGGCGCCGAATGCATCGCGGAATGCGCGGATGGCGGCGAGCGGGTTTTTCCGTTCGAGGCTCGAGGCGAGCGAGAAACTCTGGAACGCGACGAAATCGCCAGCGCCCACGCCGATGCGCTTGCGCCCCGCCGCGCGCGATTCCGGCGTCGGCGTTACGGGCGGCCGCAGCGCAGCCGGGTGCGGAATCACTGAAACAGGAACATCGAACGCAGCGCGCGCGGCCACGGCGGAAAATGCGCTCGGCGTCCAGATCTCGTGAACAAGCCCGCGTCCCACGCGCCAGTGAGACGGCGGCGCCTCCAGTTCCCACACCCAGTAGCCGATCACGCGCCGTCCGCGCACAAGGTCCGCCGCGCCGCGCGAGAGCGCATGCACCGCCGTGTCCGGATTCATCATCAGCACGGCGGCGCCGTCGTTCGACTTTGCGTTCGCTGTCATGGTCTCGACCGGCGCGCCGACCGAGGCGCTCACGTCGATCTCGGAGACTTCGACGCCCGCCGCGCGCAGTTCCAGAGCGCACAGGTGCGCCGCCGTGCCGTGGCCGAGCGGCGCGCTGAAGAGGCCGATCAGGGTCGCGGCGTTCGCCGGCAGACGCAGACCCGTCTGGGCCTTCGGCAACCGCGCCGCCAGCGCCGGTTCGAGTACGGCCCGCATCGCCCGGCCAGCCGGGAGCCTCAGGCTCATCGGCAGGAGCCGGTAGAGCACACGGGCGCCGTCGAGGGCCGAAGCGAGGGGCGAAGCCATGGGCGCGGCTAACACCGCTGCCCGCGACCGCGCAACCTCCGGGCGCGTCAGGCGCACCCGCGCGGTCACATTGTGCTTCAACGCCGGGGTTGGAAGCGCGCGGACTTGTTGCGCGCCATGGCCTGCGGGGCGGTGTTTGTTACGTGGCCCCATCCGCGTCAGCGCAGCCGATTGACCCCCGTCGGCCACCGCCGCATGGGAGCCGCCACATCGCGGCTCGCCCGCCCCACACGGAATTCGCCCTCCATGAACGCTTCCGCCGCCACCCGCCCGCTGTCCTTCATCGACCTCCTCGCCCAGCGCCATCGCCTTGGCGCGCGCATCGACGAGGCGGTGATGAACGTCATCAACTCGGGCGCGTTCGTGATGGGGCCGCAGGTTCGCGCGTTCGAGCAGCAGATGGCGGCGTTCGGCGAGGCTGCGCATTGCGTCTCCTGCGCGAACGGCACCGATGCGCTGGCGCTGCCGTTGATGGCCTGGGGCGTGGGCGCAGGCGATGCAGTGTTCTGCCCGTCGTTCACGTTCGCCGCGACGGCGGAAGTGCCGCCGTGGACTGGTGCGTCTCCCGTGTTCGTCGACGTGAAAGCCGACACCTACTGCATGGACGCAGATCGTCTCGATGCCGCGATCCGCGAGGTGAAGGCCGCCGGGAAACTGACGCCGAAGGTCGTCATCGCCGTCGATCTCTTCGGCCAGCCAGCCGACTATCCGGCGATCGCCAAGGTCGCGCGCGCCCACGGGCTCAAACTCATCGCCGACAGTGCACAGGGTTTCGGCTGCACGCTCGACGGCAAGCACCCGATGCACTGGGCCGATTGCGTCACGACGAGCTTCTTTCCGGCAAAGCCGCTCGGCTGCTACGGCGACGGCGGCGCTGTGCTCACCAACGATGCAGGGCTTGCGGAGTTGATGGATTCGCTGCGGGTCCACGGCAAGGCGACGGCCGCCGACATCGCGGCGACGAAGTTCGAGCACGATCCGAAATACATGGCCATGCGCATCGGCATGAACAGCCGTCTCGATACCGTACAGGCCGCGATCCTCATTGAAAAGCTCAACGTGTTCGCCGACGAGATCGCGTGGCGCAACCGGATTGCAAAACGCTACAACGACGGCCTGCGCGATGTGGTCGACGCCGTGCCGACCGTGATCGACGGCGGCGTTTCGGTCTGGGCGCAATACACCATCGAAGTGCAGGGCCGCGACGAACTCGCTGCGCATCTCAAGGCCCACGGCGTGCCGACGGCGTGTTACTATCCGATCCCGTTGCACCGTCAGGTTCCGTACCGGGACTATCCGGTCGGCGGCAACGGCTTGCCTGTCACCGATGCAAAGGCGGACGTCGTGATCAGCCTGCCCATGCACGCCGATCTGTCCGAGGCCGATCAGGACCGCGTGATCGACGCGATCCGCGCCTGGCGCCGCTGAACGGTCTTGGCGTCTGCGCCGGGGCGTCCTAAGCCGGTCTGAAAAGACGCGGGGAGGACTTCAATGAACAGACGGCAATTCGCACAGTCGCTGACCACGGGCGCGGCGGCTCTGGCGCTGGGCGCGCCGAGTGCGTTCGCGCAGTCGCCCGCGTCGATTCGCGATGCGTTCCTGTATGGCTTTGCGCCTTATGAGATGGCGCGACTCGCGGCGCGGGCGACGACGACGGGCACTGGATTCAATCGCTTTGGCCACCGTAGCACGTTGTCTGATCACACGGCCCGCACGGTCACGACGCCGAACAACGATACGCTCTATTCCTCCGCGTGGATCGATCTTTCCGGCGGGCCCGTCGAGGTCTTCGCGCCATCCGTGCTTGGCCGCTATTTCAGCGTCGCGTTCATGTCGGCGTTCACCGACAATTTCCGCATCATCGGCACGCGCGCGACGGGCGGTCGCGGCGGACGCTTCTGGATCGTGGGGCCCGGCTATCGCGGCGCGGCGCCTGCGGGCGTGGAACTCATCCGGTCGCCGACGACGGACCTCTGGGCGCTGGCGCGAATCCTCGTCGATGGTCCGTCTGATCTCGAAGCGGCCAAGGCGGTGCAGCAACGATTCACGATGACGCCGGTGACTGCCGATCCGCTCATCCCGCGCCGCGTGGCGCCGACGAGTGCGAGCGATGCGCACAATTTCCTCGGCGTCGTCAACGAAAGCCTGTGGCGCTCGCGCCATGGGACAGGTCCGGCATCCCGTGCTTCCAGATATCGCGCGACGGGGTTGGGGCCGGTGGAGGCCGATACATGGGAAGCGATGCCGGAAGTTCAACGCGTGCTCTGGCAGGGAACGATCACGCAGACGCTTGCTGAGCTGAAGGCGGGGTTTGCACGCAAGGGCCACGAGGTCGATGGCTGGCTCTATCCGGCTGCGAACACCGGCGATTTCGGCGATGACGACGCCTATCGCGCGCAGGTCGCGCTTTCGGGGCTTGGCGCGTTGCCGCCGGAGGAGGCGGTTTACTTGTCTGCCGACAGGGATGCTTCCGGCGCGGAGCTGAACGGCGCCTCGCGCTATGTGTTTTCGTTGCCTGCGGGCGGCGCGCCGGTCGATGCGTTCTGGTCGCTGTCGATGTACGAACCGGATGCGGATGGCCGGCTGTTCTTCGTCGACAATCCGGTTCGCCGTTTTGCGATCGGCAATCGCACCGAAGGATTGAAAGTGAACGCCGACGGATCGATGGCGATCATGCTTTCGGCGGACCAGCCGGACGATACGTCGAACTGGCTGCCGGCGCCGCGCGGGCCGTTCCGGGTGACATTCCGCGCCTATCTGCCGCGCGCGAATCTGCGCAATGGCCGCTGGACGCTGCCGCCGCTCGCGAAGATCTAGAGCCATTTCCGATCCGATTGAATCGGATCGGGGCTCTAGCTTCTTGTTTGAACGCATTTTCTGGCGACGAACCGGCGCCGACTTCGTCGGAAATTGCTCTAGCCGCGCAGCAGCGCTGATCGCTCGCCGGGACCGAGCGGGCGCCATTGGCCTTCTGGCAGATCGCCGAGCTCGATCGGGCCGATGCGGATGCGCAGGAGATCGACGACGTCGAGGCTGACGCTTTCGCACATGCGCCGGATCTGGCGGTTGCGGCCTTCGCGCAGGATGAATCGCAGACGCTGCGGGCCGATCTCTTCGACAGTGGCGGGGCGCAGGGTGCGGCCGTCGAGCGAGAGGCCGTGGCGGAGAAGGTGGATTTTCCGGTCGTCGATGCGGCCGGCGACGCGCACGAGGTATTCCTTGTCGAGCGTGGAGTCCGGCCCGATCACGGCCTTCGCGAGCACGCCGTCTTCGGAGAGCAGCAGCAGCCCGCGCGAATCCCGGTCAAGGCGCCCGAGCGGGGGAAGGGAGGCGTCCTTCGCCGGAATATCGCCGCGCCCGTTCCAGAGATTTTCGGCGGTCAGCAATTTTGCCGCTTCGACCTGCCCCGGCTCGGGATGCGCGGAGACGACGCCGACGGGTTTGTGGATCACCACGGTCATCTGCGCGCGCAACTGCGCGGCGCCGGCGTCCTGCAGGGTCAGCGTCTGGCCGCGTTCGATCTTGCGGCCCGCATCGCTTACGGTCTGCCCGTCGACGGACACAAGTCCCGCCGCAATCAGCGCCTCGGCTTCGCGCCGCGAGCACACGCCCGACTGCGCGAGCCATTTGTTCACGCGCTGCGGTTCGCGCCCTCGCCGGCATGGGCGGGCGCCGCCAGACTCCGCAGAATCTCGCGTTGGTTCGACACCGAATGCCGGCGAGGGCGCCGGCGGTCCTGTTCGCCGACATCATGACGTGTCCGACTCTTCGGGCGCCATGTTCGCAATCGCTGCGATGCACGTATCCGCGCCGGGCGCGACGGGGACGAGGTGGGTGTGGATGCTTTGCTTTTTCAGCTGTCGCACGACCCGCGCGATGGCGGGCTCCATGTCGTTGAGCAATTTGCGCAGGTTCGTCAGAGTGCGAATTTTCACGACGCGCGTGAACGCCCGAAGCTGTCCGCGTTTGAACGCATAACGAAATCCCGGCGCCGCGCCGCGCCAGTGCCTGCGCGCAAATCCGCGACCGCGCTGATCGCAGCGATGCACGGCGTGGAGAAACACGCAGAGTTTCGCGGCGTAGATCTCTTCGGAAATGTCGGGCCGGAATTTCACGCCTGCGATCCCGGCGATCCAGGCGATGATCTCCAGCACCCACAGTCGTAGCGACTGGGCGATGGCGTTCACTCTGGCGATGTCGGGTCTCGGCGGGTGTGTGTGTTTCATGGCTCCTTCACCTGATGTGAAGACGCCATGATCCCACGGGCCGGAGTCCGGTCGGATAGATTCAGACGCGTTTCATGGCGGCCATCGGCGCGGGGTACGCGAAAGCGTGGAACGCGCGTCCGCGTTCCCCCTACATTTCCGCAATGATGGCGTGATGCGGTGTCAGCCGCAGCGCCCCGATCCCGGATACCCGCGCGCGACGGTGCTCGCCTTTTGCGAGGCGCCTGTCGACGCGTCGAGGCTGATGCGCAGCCACGCGCCGTCGGCGGCGGCGCGTTCGACGAAGCGCACGAGTTCGGGTTCGGCGCCCGCGAGATATCCCGTGCCCGGGCCGGCGGTGATTGGCGTGATGCTCGACGCCGTGCCGACGATTGCGGCCATGTCGGTGGCGGCGATCGACCACGCGAAGAGCCGCCCGTCGCGGATCTTGCCGAAGCCCGACAGGCTGTGGCGCGCATTCCCTGTCTGCACGCGGACATCGGTGATGCACACCTCGACCGTCACGGCGGGCGCTGCGTGCGCGGGGGCGGGGATGGAACCGCAGGCCACGGCGGCGGCGACGGCGAACGCTTTGAGTTTCATGGCGTGGGCTCCCTTGTGGTGCGGGGAGGCTAGGCTGGCGGGGGTTGGGAGGGCAAGCGGCGGTGCGAAACCTCCATCAGAGGATTTCATGTCAGCCTCCGGTCATGGTATTTGAGGCGCATGACGAAACTCGAAACTCTTGTGGATCGCCTGCAGCGGTTGCCGACCGCGCGCCGGGAGGAGCTTTCAGAAGCACTCGTTGTGCTCGTGGAAGAAGTGGCGGCTGCACGGGACGCGCCGGACTGGCATCTTGAGGTGCTCGCCGCGCGGCTTGCCGGGCCGGACGATTTCGCCGATGCGGAGGAAGTCGAGGCGTTCTTCGCACGCGGCGGCGCGTGAAAGTCGTCTGGCGGCGTGCCGCGCTCGCGGACATCGACGACATGCGGTCATGGATCGGGCGCGACAATCCTCGCGCAGCGGTCGCTGTCGAAAAGAGGATACGCGCCAGCGTACGTAACCTGACGGCGACGCCATTGCTGTGGCCAATGATTTCCGATGGCGTGTCGCGACGGATGATCGTTCGTCGGACGCCGTACTTTGTGTACTACCGCGTCGTGGGTGACGACGTGATCATCGACGCCGTGCTTCATGCGAAGCGCGCCCGGCCTGTATGAGCCTCAGGCCGCCTTCACGAAACTATCGATCACCTTCTTCTCGCCCGCCTTCTCGAACGCCACCGTCAGCTTGTTGCCTTCCACGGCGCGGATGCGGCCGTAGCCGAACTTGTCGTGGAAGATGCGCGCGCCGACGGCAAATTTCGCGTCGCTGTCGGCGGATTTCGCCACGAGGCGGGCTTCGCCTTCGATGGCGGGCGCGCGACCGAAGCTCTTGCCTTCACCCATCCTGTCCTGCGCGCGCTTCCAGCCGGGGCTTTCGTAGCCGGAGTTGAAGCCTGCGCCTGGCGCGTAGGCTTCAAAGCGTGCGCCGCTCTCGCCGACGCCGCCGCGGCCGTAACCGGTTTCGGAAATCGCATCGACGTTGGCTTCCGGCAGTTCGTCGATGAAGCGCGAGGGCAGCACGTTCTGCCAGCGGCCGTAGATCTGGCGGTTGGCGGCGAAGGAGATGCGCGCGCTCTGACGCGCCCGCGTGATGCCGACATAGGCGAGGCGGCGCTCCTCCTCGAGGCCCTTCACGCCGTTCTCGTCCATCGAGCGCTGCGAGGGAAACACGGTTTCCTCCCAGCCCGGCAAAAAGACGAGCGGCCATTCGAGGCCTTTGGCTGCGTGCAGCGTCGACAGATGCACTTCATCGCCGCCGCCGCCCGTGTCGATGTCGAGCACGAGTTCCACGTGTTCGAGATAGGCTTCGAGCGTGTCGAAGTGGCCCATCGCCTGCACGAGTTCCTTCAGGTTCTCGAGCCGCGTCTGCGCCGTGGGGGATTTGTCGTTCTTCAACATCTCCGTGTAGCCGCTCTCGTCGAGGACGATTTCGGCGAGCTCCACATGATTCACCTGCTTGCGCTTCTCGCGCCAGCGGTCGAGGTCGGCGAGGAAACCCTTCAGCGCCGTGCGCGCCTTCAGCGGCAGCGCGTCGCCTTTCACGATCTCGCGCGCGGCCTCGGTGAGGGAGCGGAAGCGCGTCGAGGCGGTGATGTTTTCGGGAACCGGATACTCGGTGACCTCGCCGGTGAGCATGTCGAACAGCGGTTCGTCGGGTTTGAACGTCGGCGTGCGTGCGCTCGCTTCGGCGTGCAGCTTTTTCAGCGTCGCGTCCGCGAGCCCGCGCTTGGGCTGGTTGATGATGCGCTCGAAGGCGAGATCGTCGTCGGGGCTGCGGATGAGGCGGAGATAGGCGTGCGCGTCACGCACTTCCGCGCGCTCGAAGAAGCGCGGGCCGCCGATAACCTTGTAGGGGATGCGCAGCATGAGGAAGCGTTCCTCGAACGCGCGCATCTGCCAGGCCGCGCGCACGAGGACGGCGCATTGCGAATAGACGGGAGCGCGGGCCTTCAGGCCCGCATCGGCGCCGGCTTGCGGGCCTGAAGACCCGCGCTCCCTGCGTTCGGAGACCCAGTGCTCGATGTCGTCGCCGATGAGGCGCGCTTCGCCCTCGCCGTCCCAGACGCCGCGCACCTTCACGCGGTCGCCCGGTTCGTCCTCGGTCCACAGCGTTTTTCCGAGGCGGCCGGTGTTGTGGTCGATCAGCTTGGATGCGGCCGCGAGAATGTTGCCGGTGGAGCGGTAGTTGCGTTCCAGCCGCACGACCTTGGCGCCGGGGAAATCACGCTCGAAGCGCAGGATGTTGTCCACTTCCGCGCCGCGCCAGCCGTAGATGGACTGGTCGTCGTCGCCGACCACGCACAGATTGTTCGAGCCCTGTGCGAGCAGACGCAGCCACAGATACTGCGCGACGTTGGTGTCCTGATACTCGTCCACCATGATGTAGGGCAGTCGGCGGTGATAGTCGGCGAGCACGTCGGGGCGGGTCTTGAAGATGTCGATGACGTGCAGCAGCAGGTCGCCGAAATCGCAGGCGTTGAGGATTTTCAGGCGTTCCTGATACGCCGCATAGATCGCGATCGCCTTGCCGTCGCCCCAGGCATGCGCTTCGCCCTTCGGCACGTCGCGCGGGATGAGCGCGCGGTTCTTCCACGCATCGATCTGCCCGGCGAGCGCGCGCGCGGTCCAGCGCTTTTCGTCGATGCCCTCGGCCTCGATGATCTGCTTCAGCAGGCGGATCTGGTCGTCGGTGTCGAGGATGGTGAAACTCGATTTCAGGCCCGCGAGTTCGGCGTGCTTGCGCAGCATGAGCGCGCTCACCGAGTGGAACGTGCCAAGCCAGCGAATGCCGCCCGCGCCGGGGCCGAGCAGGTGCTCCACCCGCTCGCGCATTTCGCGCGAGGCCTTGTTGGTGAAGGTGACCGCCAGCACTTCCCAGGATTTCGCGCGGCCCGTGGCCAGGAGGTGCGCCAGCCGCGTCGTCAGCACGCGCGTTTTTCCTGTGCCCGCGCCCGCGAGCACCAGCACAGGGCCGTCCAGCGCCTCCACCGCCGCGCGCTGCTCGGGATTGAGCTTGGCGAGGTAGGGGGCGGCTGCGCTCGCGCGCTGGGAGATGGGGAGGTTCGGGTCCATCGATTCGGCGGCTCTCATGACCATAGATAGCACGAACGGGGAACGGTTCACCCGGCCGACTGCCGGCGGCGGGGGTGACCCAGACGCGCCGGGAGGCTGTGGTCGTCCGTGCTAGTCTGGGGGCATGTCACAGACCGACCGCCTCCGCGACCTCTTCCACGCCGCCGGGAACATCGCCGTGTTCACCGGCGCAGGCATCTCCACCGAATCCGGCATCCCGGACTTCCGCAGCCCCGGCGGGGTCTGGACCAGGATGAGCCCGATCTACTTCCAGGACTTCGTCGCGGACGAAGCCATGCGCCGCGAGGCCTGGCGCCGTGTGTTCAGCGGCGCGGCCGGCTGGGTCGGCAAGAAACCGAACGCGGGCCACTACGCGGTCGCGCGCCTCGTCGAGCGCGACAAGGCGTTCGCGGTGATCACCCAGAACGTCGACAACCTGCACCAGGACAGCGGCGTGCCGGAGGAGCGGATCATCGAGCTGCACGGCAACGCGAGCTATGCGAAATGCCTCGACTGCGGCGAACGCCACGAACTCGACGACCTGCGCCCCGTCTTCGTCGACCGCGGCGAAATCCCCACGTGCCGCGCGTGCGGGGGCCTCGTGAAGACCGCCACCATCTCCTTTGGCCAGCCGATGCCGGACATCCCGATGGCGCACGCCGACCTTGCGAGCCGCGCGTGCGACCTCTTCCTCGTGCTCGGCTCCTCGCTGGTGGTGACGCCGGCGGCGAATTTCCCCGTCATCGCCAAGCGCGCCGGCGCGAAACTCGTCATCGTCAACCGCGAGGCGACGCCGCTCGACGACATGGCGGATCTGGTGGTGCACGAGGAGATCGGGCCGATGCTGACCCCGGTAGTCGATGCTCTGACATGATGACTGATGCTCACATCGGCGGCTTGGTCGACGGCAGCGGAACCGGAGACGGCGCAGTCGGCAACGAGCGCCTCGGCAGAGGGCGAGTCTGTCGCGGCCCCAGAGGACGAAGCATCAGGGTCTCGGCGGGCCGCGCCAGCGGTACATAGCACTCCGTGCCGACATACTGGTATCCGGCGGCCACGGCGGATGCTTCGCTGGCAGAGGAGGCAAGTGTGAAGTAGTCCCCTCGGCCCGCATGCCAGTATCGCTTCAACGGAACGGCGCCCGGCTGTTGCGTCGTATGGCAGAAGCCGTCGATGGTGATGACCGCGTATCCAAGCGCCGCCGCGTCGGCAGCCGCCTGCGGCGTGGCGCCGAGAAAGTAGTCGCGTCGCGTCGATCCATTGGAGCGCTGGTGCTGGCGAAAGTAGGCGTAGAGCGGCGTCATGCCCGCCGCGGGGGACGTCGCAACGAATCCTTCATCGCGCACGTACGCATGCAGGCCGCTGCGAATGGCCTGCCCATAGCCGGTGATCCCCGTCAGACCCGGCCCCGCCGCGGTGAGATTGTCTTCAGCGATCGGATCCCAGAACGATCGTTGCTGTCGCCATGCGCTGTCCGGATCAGTTCGCGGCACGAATCCTTCGATTTTGCCGGGTGCGAGGGACGCATTGCGATACAGGGTCTCGGCGGCGAGAAACGCGCCGAGCGCGCTTTCGCCTTTCACGCCGTTCCAGTAGGCAATGAGTTCCATTCTGTCCGGCGCGGGGTGGATGTAGACGCTGCCTTCTTCCCGGATGACATCGCAACGATGAACGCTTGGCGGAGCCGTCGTGGTTGCATAGGACGTCCGCGACTGACCGTTCGTCCAGCTCTGGCAACGGACAAGGTTGAGCGCGACGGTGTCCGAGCTGCGCCAGGGCATGACCAGTCCGTCCGTCCGCACGAACTGGAATCCTTCCGACAACAACAGCGTCTCGCTCTCCGGCGTGGCGACGGCGACAAAGTCCTCGGTACTTGCCTTGTAGAAGATCTTGAGCGGCTGGGGGCCCGGATTGACGATTTGCGTCCATCCACTCTGCGCCCGCGGTGCGGGCGGCGGGATCACGATGCGTGAGCGGGTCGGGGCCGATGAACGAGGATCGCCCATTCCAGCCTGGGCGCCGCCGATGGCGATGACGGCGAGCGCCGCCAGAATGCCTGCCAATGCCGATTGCAGCTTGCGCATTGTCACGCCCTCTCCCGCAGTACCGGAAAATTGCACGGGTTCCGCCACGCTCGCAATGGCCGGCGCGTGCGCAGACTGACGCTACGGTACGGCTGCGCGCCGTCGCCGCTTGGTGTTATGGTCCGGGAAAAATGGGAGGAACGCCATGTCGAAGCCACGCGTCGCCGTCATCGGGGCCGGACTCGGGGGCCTGTGCGCCGCCATCAGGCTCAAGGAAGCCGGCTTCGACGAGGTGACGATCCTGGAGAAGGCCGAAAAGGTCGGCGGCACCTGGCGCGACAACGAGTATCCCGGCTGCTGCTGCGACACGCCCGTGGCGCTCTACGAATTTTCCTTCGCGCCCAATCCGAAGTGGAGCCACCTCTTCCCGCGCGCGCCGGAAGTGCAGGCCTACACGGAAGACCTCTGCGACCAGTTCCAGCTCCGCCCCAGCCTCAAGCTCGGCGAGGAGCCCACGCGCGCGGTCTGGGACGACGCCAAGGGCGTCTGGAACATCACCACGAAACAGGGGACGCGCTACGAAGCGGAAGTGATCGTGCCCGCGCTCGGCCAGCTCAACCGTCCGTCGACTCCGGACATCCCCGGCAAGGACAGCTTCAAGGGCCCGTCCTTCCACTCCGCACGCTGGGACAAATCCGTCGATCTCAAGGGCAAGCGCGTGGCGTGCATCGGCTCGGCGGCGAGCGCGGTGCAGCTTATTCCCGAAGTGGCGAAGGTCGCGGGCCATCTCGACGTGTTCCAGCGCACGCCAAACTGGTGCATCCCGCGCAACGACATGGAGATCACCGACGAGGACAAGGCGCTCTTCTTCACCGATCTCGAAGCGGCCATGCGCCTCGGCGCCATGAACCGCGAGCTGATCTACGAGCGCGCGGACCGCTTCTTCTGGCAGGCGTTCGAGTGGACGGACGCGGGACGCGCGGCGCTGACAAAGCAGGCGCTCAACCACATGCACGCGCAGGTGACCGATCCCGAATTGCGCAGGAAACTGACGCCGGACTATCCCATCGGCTGCAAGCGCGTGCTGATCGTCGATGACTTCTACCCCGCGCTGCAACGCGACAACGTCTCGCTCGTCACCGAGGGCATCGAGCGCATCACGCCCACGGGCGTGGTGACGAAAGACGGCGTCGAGCATCCCTGCGACGTGATCGTCTGGGCGACCGGCTTTGAAACAACAGGCTGGCACTGGTCGATGGACGTCATCGGCAGGAACGGCGTGCACCTGCAGGAAATGTGGAAGGAGACGCCCGAAGCCTATCTCGGCGTCACCACTGCGGGCTTCCCGAACATGTTCATGCTCTACGGGCCCAACACCAATCTCGGCCACAACACGATCACCTTCATGATCGAGCAGCAGGTCGGCTACACCGTCGATGCGCTGAAGAAGCTGCGCGACAAGGGCGCGAAATCGATCGAGGTGAAACCGGACGCGCAGACGCGCTTCAACGCCGAGCTTCAGGAAAAGCTCGCCCGCACCGTCTGGGCCGATCCGCACTGCCATTCCTGGTACAAGACCGCCGGCGGCCGCATCACCCAGAACTGGGGCTGGCACACGCGGGAATATGCCAAGCGCACGAAGGAATTGGCGCTGGCGGACTACGAGATCGCTTGAGCGCGGAGCGGGGGCACTGCTTCAGACAGATCCCGTGAGAAGGGGCAGACGCACGGTCACCGTGGTTCCCGGCGCGTCCGATGCGGCGGGAATTGTCCGCCCGCCCAGCTGTCGCAGGAATATCGCGACGTAGTCGGCGCCGTGCTTGTCCGGCGATCGCGCATGGTCCGCCGCGTCCATGCCGATGCCGTCGTCGGCGACGGTCAGTTCGATCTCGTCACCGACCCTGGCGACCCGCAGCACGATGTGTCCGCGTCCGTCGGGAAAGGCGTGCTTGATTGCGTTTGTCGCAAGTTCGTTGACGAGCAGGCCGAAGGGGACCGCGCGGTCTGAATCGATTTCCAGCGCTTCGGCCTGGACCTCTATGTCGACGCCGGAGGAATCGCCCAGCAGGCTCGCCGCCATGGCTTTCGCGATCTCGCGCAGGTACGCGGCGATGGCGACCGTCGGTCCGTGGCTCGACTGTGAGATAAGGTCGTACAGCTGCGCGATGGCGGCGATGCGCGCCTGCATCGCCTTGTAGCCGATCACGCAGGGCGCGGCGGTCCACTTCACTTCGTAGGCGATGAGGCCGACGACGATCTGCAGGTTGTTCTTGATCCGGTGGGATATCTCGTTGGCGAGCGTGACGGCGTCGCGTTCGCGCTGCTTGCGGTCGGTGACGTCCTCGAACACCAGCAGCATGCGGTGGGCGTGGTTTCCCGGCTGGGACACCTTGCGGGCGTTCAGGTTGAAGACCCGGCGGCCGAGGCCCGGGAAATCGTCCTCGATCTCGAAGCTCTCGATGGGCGTGTTCTCGGGAAGCACCTTGTCCATGAGATTGCGCAGCGCGGGCACGTCCCACTGGTGCTGGCCGAGATCGGATACGCGCCGTCCGCGCGTCTCGGCCTCCGTCGTGCCGAACATGGTCAGAAAGGCCTTGCTGGCGATCACGATGGTCATGTTGTCTTCGAGCACCACGAGCGGGTCGCGGATCGTGTCGACGATGCTCTGGGTGAGCTGCCAGATGCGTTTGCTCTCGGCGCGCGCAGCGCGTTCCTCGCTGACGTCCTCGATGGCGAGCAGGATCGCGCCGGTGTTGCCGGGACTGAAGATCTTGCGGGCGTTGACCAGCATGGTGCGCAGCCCGATCGTCGGGAAATCGTGCTCCACCTCGAACCCCTCGACCGACGTCCGGTGCGGGATGACGCTCTCCAGAAGCGTGCGGAGCGCGGGGATGTCCCACTGGCGGTTGCCGAGATCGTAGATGAGGCAGCCTTCGGTATCGCGGCTGCTGGTGCGGAAGGTCTGGTAGAATGCGCGATTGGCGGACGTGATGATGAGATTGTTGTCGAGGATGATGAGGGCGCTCGGTACGGTCTCCACGATTTCGCTGGCTGCGATTTCGACCATGGCGTTTGGCTGTTTTTCGCTCATTGAACAGTCAGGCCGTCCAGCGCTGCCTTGAGCTGATCCGGCGAATAGGGTTTGGGTATGAAACCGGCGCCGGGGACAAACTGTTCCCGCAGTGTTTCGGACGCGGCGTTGCCGGTCGTGTACAGGACCCGGATGTCCGGCCAGCGTCTGACGGCCTCGCGCGCCACATCGAGCCCGCCGAGGACCTGCTTCTTGAGATAGATGTCGGTGAACAGCACGTTGATCGGCGTCTGCGACCGAAGCACTGCGAACGCTTCATCTGCGTCGCTGGCGGAATGGGCATGGTAGCCCCATTCCTCGACCAGCATCTTGGCCATTTCCCGGGTGAACACCTCGTCTTCGACGATCAGCACTGCGCTCACCACTGCCACCTGGGCCATGCCGTCGGACCTCGCGCGGGAGCGCGCATCCTTGAAGGCATCCCCCCAACAACCGGCAGCGGGGGTAAATGGTTCCCCCGCGACGTGCTTTTGATCGGAGGCGTTGGGGCCCTTCGGCGGTTCACGCGCCGAAGTCGACGACGAACTGCTCGTACCGGCCCGTCGCGGGGTCGGCGCGGGCGACGATCGTGGCGCGCCGGTCCGCGAAGGTGACGGCGTAGACTTCCACGGTGAGGCCGCCCCGCAGGCGGTCCGCCTGCAGCTGGATGAGCCGAGCCGGCCCGAGCGGGCGGAGAAGGCGCGCGAGTTCGCGGACTGCGGCGTCCGTGTAGTAGGCGGAGCCATTCGGCGTGAAGCGTGCGCGGTCGATCTGGCCGCGCTGGAACTGGGCGAGCATGTCGCGCGCGGCGATCACCTTCGGCGGTTGCGCGCGCAAGAGGAAGCCGAGCCGCGCCGTCAGCGCGTCCTGCACGCCGCCGAACTCGCCGTTCGTGAGCACCGTGATGGCGAGGTTCTCGTCGGCGTAGATGGCGTTGTTGGCGAGATAGCCCGACACCGCGCCGCCATGGCTCCACACGCGCTTGCCGCCAATGGTGCGCACATCGAGACCCGCGCCGTAGTTCGCCGGCTGGCCGTTGGTCAGCGTCACCGATGTCGTCATCGCGGTGAGAGATGCGGGCTTCAGCAGTGTTCCCTTCATCAGCGAGATGTTCCACAGCGCGAGATCCGTCGGTCGCATGGCGAGTTCGCCGATGGCGTAGAGCCAGCCGCGGCCTTCCTTCACGGCGGGGCGCACAGGCCCGTCCGCCCAACGCGCAAACCCTTGTGAATCGACCGGCCCCGTGAGCGGACCGCTGTCGATCTCCGTCACGCCAGTCATGCCAAGGCGGTTGAAGATGCGCTGCTGCTGGACCTGTTGGAGCGGCGCGCCGGCGACCTTCTCGACGATCAGCCCCGCGATGGTGAAACCGGTGTTCGAGTAGCGGTATTCCGCGCCCGGCTCGTAATCGAGCGGGATGCGCGCCCAGCGGGTCAGCGTCGCCTGCGCGTTGGTGGGGCGCTCCATCAGGCCCGGCACGAAGTCCTGCGGCCAGTAATCGCGATAGCCCGAGGTGTGCGACAGGATCTGGCGGATGGAGATGTCGCGCCCGCGCGTAAGCGTCGGCACGTAGGGATCGATCCTGTCGTCGAGCGTCAGCCTCCCGTCCTCGGCGAGCATGAGGATCGCGGCGGCGGTGAACTGCTTGGAGATCGAGCCGATGGCGTAGCGCGTCTCCGTGGTCGCGCGCACGCCGCGCCGCGCCTGTCCGTAGGCCTGCGCATAGGCGATCTCGCCGTCGCGGACGATGGCGATGGAGGCGCTCGGCACGCCCGAGGCGCGCAGCGTCTCGTTGGCGACCGCATCGATCTCGCGCGCGAGCGCAGGATCGAGCGGGGCGGCCTGCGCCGGTGCGATGAAGACGAGGGTGACGAGGGCGAGGAAGAGTGAGCGCATGGCCGCACCCAAGCCGATTGTCGTTCCAACGACAAGCTCAGCTGAGAGGGTCCGTCTCATCTGCGGATCGTCGATGGCTAACTATCAGGTCAATTTCTGCGTGTTTAAGTAGAGCATCGGATATTGCGCGATCTAGCCAATTCTTATCGTCGGCGATCACCGTCAGGCATCTCAATACGCACTGGTCACATATCAGTGTTCCCGGACCCGCTATGATCTTTCGATAGTCATTGGGGCCGCCGCCACACCAGCTACAAGTCAGCACACTCATCGGAGCAACCTCTAACGCGGCGGGGGCAGGATCGTGATCGCGCCGGTTTCGCTCGTGGGGCCGGCGATGGACGGCGTCACGTCGCGCGGGCCGCCGGAGAGGCGGGCGATCTCGGCGCGGATGCGGGCCGTCTCGGCGGCGTCGCTGCGCAGGCGGGTGAGACCGTCGAGGCTCGCAACGCCCGCCCAGAATGCCGGATAGGCCAGGAACGCCAGAAACAGCGGCCACAGTCCGCGCCAGACGCCGGGCGTGGGCTGTGCGAACAGCGCGTTCCACAGCCAGCCAACGAAGAAGATCGCCGCCGAAAGCCCGAACGCCTTCCAGCGCGGCCCGAACGTCTCGGTGCGCAAGGCGCGGCTGAAACCTTCGGCGAATTCCTCGCGCTGGCCGGTGGATTCGTTGACGAGCGTCAACAGCACCGGCGCCCGACGGCCAAGCACGAACGCGCGTCCCACCGTGATCGAATGCCCCTCATGCACGCCGACCGTGGTGTTGGCGAACGTCACATCCGTCTCGCGCCCGCCCGCGCGCTCGCGCAGGAAGACGCGCATCTTGTTGACGATCTCGCTCTTCGGCGCACGGCCCTTCGCGCCCGCGATCACGTGCGTTTCCGAGGTGAGCTGGACTTTCGTGACATCGCCCTGGAGGACGTCGATCCGTGCGGGTCTGGCCATTGTTTCCTTCCCGGGCGGTTTCCTTCCCGCCATAGGTGGCGAGGTCAAGGCGGCTTGCAACCGGCTGCCGCTTCGGCGAGCAAGGATCATGGCCGTTCCCCGCCTCTTCGTCGAAGCGCCGCTCGTCGCAGGCGCCGCAGTTCCTCTGGAAGAGGGGCAGGCGCGCTATCTCACGGCGGTGATGCGGCTCGCGCCGGGCGCGCCGGTGCGCGTCTTCAACGGCATGGACGGCGAGTGGGCTGCAACTCTGGCGCAGGCCGGCAAGCGGGGCGCGAGCCTGTCCATCGGCGCCCAGACCCGGACCCAGACGGCCCCTCCCGATCTCACGCTGCTGTTTGCGCCGGTGAAGCGGCACGGCACAGATCTCATCGTGGAAAAGGCCACCGAACTCGGCGTGCGCACGCTGCAGCCGGTGCTGACGCGGCGCACGGTGTCGGAGACCGTGCGCCTCGAACGCCTGCGCGCAATCGCCATCGAGGCCGCCGAACAGACCGAACGTCTCGATGTGCCGGAGATCGCAGCCCCGCTGCCGCTGCACCGGATCCTCGACGGCTGGGATGGGGAAAGGCCGCTCGTCTATGCTGACGAGGCGGCAGACGACCCGTCCGCAGCATGGGGCGGAGCCCAGGGACGCGCGCGACCGGTCGGCGAGGCGTTGCGGGACGTGCGGGCGCCGGCGCTCGCGCTGCTCACCGGGCCGGAAGGCGGCTTCGACGCCGAGGAGCGCCGCCTGCTGCGCAGCCTGCCGTACGTCGTGCCGGTTTCCCTCGGTCCGCGAATTCTGCGCGCGGGGACGGCGGTGATCGCGGCGCTCGCCGTCATCCAGTCGTCATGGGGTGACTGGTAGGGGGCGACTGGTAAGCACGTTTCTAATTGCGGCGACCTTGCGGCGGCGGCGCCCCGGCGCCACATCCCTCGCTCAAACGGGAAGAGGAAGCGTCATGGCCGAGACGAAAGAACGGGCGCGCCCGATCGAAAACCATGCCGAGCTGGTCGAGCACTTTGAGCGCGGCTGCAAGCCCGATCCGACAACCTGGCGCATCGGCACCGAGCACGAGAAGTTCGGCTTCCACGTCTCCGATCATTCCCCGGTGCCCTATGAGGGCCCGTTCGGCATCCGCCAGCTCCTGAACGGATTGGCCGAGAAATACGGCTATGAGCGCGTCATGGAGGGCGAGAACGTCATCGCGCTCAAGAAGGACGGCGCCTCCATCAGCCTCGAGCCGGGCGGCCAGTTCGAACTGTCCGGCGCGCCGCTTGAGCACCTGCACCAGACGTGTTCGGAAGTGGGCGTGCACCTGTCGCAGCTGCGTGAGGTCGCCGGCAATCTCGGCATTGCGTTCCTCGGCCTCGGCGTCTCGCCGCAATGGTCGCTGGAGGAAACGCCGATCATGCCGAAGGGGCGCTATGTCATCATGCGCAACTACATGCCGAAGGTCGGCCGGCTCGGCCGGCAGATGATGTTCCGCTCCTGTACGGTGCAGGCCAATCTCGACTACGCGTCTGAAAATGACATGCGCAAGAAGATGCGCGTCTCGCTCGCGCTGCAGCCCATCGTCACGGCGCTGTTCGCCAACTCGCCCTTCATGGAAGGGCGGCCGAACGGGTTCCTGTCCTACCGCGCACAGATCTGGACCGACACCGATCCGGACCGCACGGGCATGCTGCCGTTCGTGTTCGATGAGGGCTTCGGCTTCGAGCAGTATGCGGACTACGCGCTCGATGTGCCGATGTACTTCGTCTACCGGAACGGCAAATACATCGATGTGGCGGGCCAGAGCTTCCGCGATTTCCTCGCCGGTCGCCTGCCGGGCCTGCCGGGCGAGAAGCCGACGCTGACCGACTGGGAGGATCACCTCTCGACCATCTTCCCTGAAGTGCGTCTGAAAACCTACATCGAGCAGCGCGGCGCCGATGCAGGCCCGTGGTCGCGCCTGTGCGCGCTGCCGGCCTTCTGGGCGGGCATCTTCTATTGCGACGCAGCGCTTGAAGCTGCGTGGAGTCTTGTGAAGTGCTGGACTGCAGAAGACCGCGAAGCGCTGCGCCGCAGCGTCGGCGTGCTCGGCCTCAAGGCGCCGATCCGCGGCATGACCGCCCGCGATGTGGCGCAACAGGCGCTGGCGATCTCGCGGCAGGGCCTGAAGGGCCGCGCGCGCCTCAACGCCAGCGGCGATGACGAAACGCATTTCCTCACGGAACTCGACGACATCGTCGCCACCGGCCTCACCCCCGCCGAACGCCTGCTCGAACGCTGGCGCACGGACTGGAAGGGCGACATGACCAAGGTGTTCGAGGCGTGTGCGTATTGAGACGCCCGCGCGTCAGATACGGTATTTCTCCAGCGCCGCCTCGTCGAGTTCGACCCCGATGCCGGGACGGTCGTCGAGGATCAGGTCTCCGCCTTCCCACTTGAACGGTTCCTTGACGATTTCGTCGAAGAAGCCGCCCGACTTGTAAATGCTCTCCTGGATCAGGAAGTTTGGCACGTTGGCGTCGATCTGCATCGCCGCCGCAGTGATCACAGGCCCGCCCCACACGTGCGGCGCCATCAAGATGTAGTGCGCCTCCGCCAGCGCCGCGATCTGCTTGGCGGCCGTGACGCCGCCGCAGCTGCCCAGATCCGGCTGGGCGAAATGGCAGGCGCCGGCGGCGAACAGCCGGTGGAAGTCGTGGATGTGCGCGAGCCGTTCGCCGGTCGCGATGGGAATCGAGGTGCTCGCCGCAATGCGCGCCATTTCTTCGACGTTTTCAGGCGGACACGGCTCCTCGAGCCAGAGCGGGTCGTATTTCTCGAGACGCTTCGCGAGGCGGCGCGAAACGGAGGGTGTGATCTGTCCGTGCGTGCCGATGAGGATGTCGGCGCGGTTGCCCACCGCCGTGCGGATGGCCTCGATCGTGCGCTCGGCGCGGTCGTATTCCTCCATGCGAATTTCCCACGGGCCGACCGGTTGCGTGCCCGGCAGCGCGTAGTGCAGCGGATCGAGTTTCACCCCGGTGAAGCCCTGATCGACGATCGCGGCCGCCATTTCGCCGACGCGCTTGGGATTGTTCGCCCAGTTTGCGGCGGAGGATGCGAGATCGCCGTCGCCGCCGATTTCGTACAGATAGGTGTAGGTGCGGATGCGCGTGCGGTATCGACCGCCGAGCAGATCGCAGACCGGGGCGCCGAATTGCTTGCCGCAGATGTCCCACATCGCCACGTCGAAGGCGCTGATGATCCCGGCGATGAAGTAGTCGGCGTGCTGCGAGGAAAGGCCCGCGTACATCAGCTTGTTGAGCATGTCGCGGTTCAGCGGGTTCTGGCCCTTGAGGTAGCGGTTGAACACACCGTCGACGAGGCCCTCGAAGCCGCGTTCGGCGCCGTACATGCTGAAGAGCACCGCCGTCTCGCCCCAACCGGTGAGGCCAGTGTCGGTCTCAAGCTTCACGAAGTACCAGAAGTAGCCGCCGAAGTTGGGCGGCGGCGTACGGATCGAGTAGGCGGTCGCCTTCACCAGCTGCACGTCGCTTCTCCCTTCATGGGCGAGGCCGCAGGCCGATTGTCGCCGCCGGCCCGCCGTTCGCGCCGCTGCGAGGGGGCGCCGACAGGTGCTTGCACTCGCACGCGACGCAGCCCACGTTGTTGATCCATGTCGCTCTCTCATGTGCTCTATACGAAGCGTCTGAGGCTCGAACCCGTCACCGCCGAGGTGATCGTGGCCGCGAACAGGGGGCGTGCGGCGCTTGAGGCGTCCATCGACGCCGCCATCGACGACGGCTGGCGCGGGGAGCACGTGTTCGGCGCGGGCCGCTCCACCACCGTCGATTCAAGGCCCCGGCACATGCTGGTCATTCACGAAGTCGCGCGATCGCTGATCGGCGAAGTGCGCTTCGAGCCGCTGCGGGGCGGGGAAGGGTTCGAGATCGGCTACGCCATCGCTTCGGGCTGGCGGCGACAGGGCTTCGCCACGGAGGCGACGGCCGCCGTCATCAAGCGACTGGAAGATCACGGCGCGATCCAGATCATCGCCGGCTGCGCCATGTCCAACAAGGCGTCCATCCGCACCCTGAGAAAACTCGGCTTCGATCTCGATGGCTCGTCGGCCCGCAGCAACGCCTTTTGGTGGGTGCATCGGCCGGGCGCGTGAGGGCAGTGTTCGCAGGTGCGGCATGAAGATGCCCGCTCAAGCGAATTCGCCGCATTTCGTGCCCTCGTAACGGGCGCTCGTTCATCTCCAGTTCCAGTCAACCGGCGCAAGGCGCTTGAAACGCCCCGCGCTGGCGTGTTCAGTCGCGGGTCAATGACTGCGCTGTAACGCGCGGGGGAGAACAACGGATGAGCGTAACAGATACGGGGGCTCCTACGCCTCCGCAGTCGCCGGATGCTGGCGCGCAGTTCATGGGCCACCCGCGCGGCCTGGTGACCCTCTTTTTCACCGAGATGTGGGAGCGGTTTTCCTTCTACGGCATGCGCGCGCTGCTGGTGATCTATCTCACCCAGCACTTCCTGTTCTCCGACAACAAGGCGCAAGGGCTCTACGGCGCGTACGCCGCGCTCGTGTATCTCATCCCGGTGATCGGCGGCGTGATCGCGGACCGCTTCCTGGGCGCCCGCAAGGCGGTGACGATCGGCGCGCTCTTCCTCGTGCTCGGCCACTTCGGCATGGCGTTCGAGGGGCGTGGCTCGGTTCAGGAGCTGACCTACAATGGCGGCGTCTACGATGTTGTCGCCGATGGACGCGGCGATGACCGCAAACTCAACCTGATCACTGGCGACGCCGAGTTTCCGGTGACGTTTAGCGCTGAAGGCATGACCGTCACGGGCGCCGGCGAGCGACTTCCTGCGTTCATACCGTCCGCCGGCTACAAGCTGAGCGTGCGGCCCGACGTGGCGCAGATCGGCCCGATCTCCGTACCGTTCGAGCAGATACTGTATCTCTCGCTGGCCTTCATCATCGTCGGCGTCGGCTTCCTGAAGGCCAACATCTCGACGACCGTCGGTTCGCTCTACGCGCCGGGCGATCCCCGTCGCGACGGCGGGTTCACGATCTTCTACATGGGCATCAACCTCGGCGCGTTCCTCGCGACTCTGGCGTGCGGCTATCTCGGCCAGACCTACGGCTGGAAGTACGGTTTCGGCCTGGCCGGCGTCGGCATGCTCTTCGGCCTTATCCAGTATCTGATGGGCCAGAAGCACCTGCACGGTAAGGCCGATCCGCCCAAGCCGATCGGCGCCATGACGGAAGGTCTATTCTGGATCGGCGGCCTCCTGGCGGTCATTCCCGCGTGGATGCTGGTGCAGCAGACCGTGATGATGGAGCATGCGCTGCCGATCCTGGTGCCGGCGCTGTTCATCGGCGTGTTCGCCTACGTGGTGATCGCGTTCAAGGGCGTCGAGCGCGGCAAGATGATCGCGGCGCTGGCGATGATCATGTTCAGCGTGATCTTCTGGATGCTGTTCGAGCAGGCGGGCTCGTCGCTGTCGCTGTTCGCGGAGCGCTCGACGGATCTCACGGTTGTGCCCGGCGTCGTCATGACGGCCGCGCAGACCCAGAGCTTCAACGCCGGCTTCATCGTGTTGCTGGCCATCCCGTTCTCGATGATGTGGGTCTGGCTCGCGAAGAAGAAGCTCGAGCCGTCCACGCCCGTGAAGTTCGCGCTCGCGCTGCTGCAGGTGGGCCTCGGCTTCTTCGTGCTCGTCGCGGGCGCGCAGTTCGCCGGCCCTGACTTCAAGGTCCCGCTGATCTTCCTCGCGCTGCTCTACCTGTTGCACACGACGGGCGAGCTCTTCCTGTCGCCGGTCGGGCTGTCGATGATCACGAAACTGTCAGCGGCGCGCGTCGTCGGGCTGATGATGGGCGTGTGGTTCCTGTCGAGTTCGCTGGCGCACATCCTCGCGGCGATCATCGCGCAGCGCACCTCGCAGGATACCGTCGCTGGTCAGGTCGTCGATCCGGCGGGACAGCTGCAGAGCTATGTGACGGTCTTCACGCAGGTCGGCATTGCCGGACTTGTGGCGGGCGTGATCCTGCTGGCGCTCTCGCCCTTCATCAAGAAGTGGATGGCCGACGTCCACTGACGGCGCACGGACATGGCGGGTGGTGATTAACCACTCGCCATGTTCGCGCCGGGATGCGGCGCCGCTGCGCCCAAATCGCCCGCACTCATGGCTAAATCCGCGCGTACTTCTATAGTCGGGACGGGGACGTCGGTACTTCCCCGCGCGAAGGAGGCGCTGACGCATGGCCCGTAAAAGAGCAATCGTCGCATCCACGCGCACGGCTCCGCCGCCGGAACCGGGCGCGATGGAGCTTCTGCTCGGCTGGAAGGCCGCCGATGACGACAAGGCCGCCATGGGCTTCTCGTCCGCCGTTGCGAACAAAGCCGCGCCGGTGGTGGCCGAAGAGCCCATTCTCTACGGCGAGGACCGCCACCTGCTGACCATAGCGCCCACGGGTGCGGGCAAGGGCCGCGGCGTCATCATCCCGAACCTGCTGCGCTTTGAAGGCTCAGTGATCGTCATCGACCCCAAGGGCGAGACCTGGCACGTCACCGCGCGCCGCCGCCGCGAGATGGGCCAGCAGGTGTTGCTGCTCGATCCCTTCCAGGCGGTGGGCAAGCGCACCGACAGCCTCAACCCGTTCGATCTCTTCGATCGCCCCGGCGCGCTGCTGGATGCGGACGCCGAAATGCTCGCCTCGCTGCTGGCGGGGGACGCGGGCTTCCACAAGGAACCCTTCTGGGACAACTGGGGCCGCTCGCTGATGAGCGGCGTGATCGCGGCGGTCGCCGAAACGTCGACGCCGAACGAGCGTCACTTCGGCCGCGTCCGCGAACTGCTGATGAGCGACGACGCGGTCTTCAACCTGCACACGCTCCTGGAAAACCACGAGGACCTGAACCGGCTCTCCAAGCAGAACATCTCGTCCTTCCTGCCCATCACCGAGCAGACGCGCTCGGGCATTCTCTCCACGGCGCAGAGCTATCTGAAGGTCGTGAACTCGGACTCCGCGCTGCGGTCCCTTACACGGTCCACGATAGATCTCGACGCGGTGCGCGAAGGCGCGCCGATGACGATCTACATCATCATTCCGCCGGACAAGCTGGAGAGCCACGGCGCGCTGCTGCGGCTGTGGGTCGGCGCGCTGATGCTGACGGTGATGGGTCGCAGGCGGCGCCCGAAGCGCTCGACGCTCTTCCTGCTCGACGAATGCGCCCAGCTCGGCGAGTTCGGGCCGCTGCGCCAGTCGATGACGCTGCTGCGCGGTTATGGTCTGCAGGTCTGGCCGTTCTTCCAGGATCTGTCACAGCTGCAGCGCCTTTACCCGAAGGACTGGCGCACGATTTTCAACAACGCCGGCGTCTTCCAGCTCTTCGGCGTCGCCAATCACCTGATGGCAAAGGAGTCGAGCGAACTCATCGGCGACATCGACGCCGACACCCTGCGCAACATGGCGCCCGACCGCCAGATCATCGCGCGCAGCGGCGTGAAGGCGGTCGCCTGCCGCTTGCCGGATTATCTTGAGGACGCGCCGTTCAAGGGCATGTTCGACCAGAACCCCATGTTCGAGGAAGAACCCAAACCCGCGCCGCCGAAGGGCAAGAAGCCGCCGGAGCCGGGGCTCTTCTAGAGCCGTTTCCGATCCGATGGAATCGGATCGGAACCGGCTCTAGGTTATTGATTGGTCGCATTTTCTTTCGACGAACCGGGATCCACTTCGTCGGAAAATGCTCTAGCCCCCGCCTAGAAGTTGCCGCTGACCTCGACGCCGAACACGCGCCCGAACTGGCGTTCGCGCTCCTCATCACGGAACACCGCGCCGTTGCGGTCGGGACTGTAGAACCGGCGTTCGCGCTTGAACTCGCTGTCGAGCATGTTCTCGACGAACGCGCGCATCTTGACGCCGCGGATCGCGGTGGACTCCACAAAGCCGAACATGAGCGGACCTTCCTCGTACGTCTCCAACTCGCCGACGCGGAAGAACTGCACCTCCGCGCGCTTGTAGAACTCGAAACCCCACGCGAGTTTCATCGCCGTGATGTCCTGCCGGAACTCGATGTTGGCTTCGGTGTCGGCGAAGCCCGAAATCTGGCGCGTGCGGTGTGTGACCGGATCGGTGACTTCGGCGTCCGACCAGTTGAGGTCAACTTTCACCTGGCCGCCCTTCAGCACCGCGCCCAGCGGAATCGTGCCGGTCAGGCGTATTGAAAACACTTCGCCTTCGCCGATGTTGCCCGGCGCATCGAAATAGATCGGGATTGGCGCACCCGGACGTGGATCGAGGATCGGCACGAGGTCGGACGCGTCTTCGATCCATTCGCGCGCGACAGTCAGTGCGACCGCGCCGTTCTCGCCAAAGCGCTTGTCGAACACGCCTTCAAGGCGCCACGTCGCCTGCGGTCGCAGATCGGGATTGCCTGCCGCGACCGTGTTGTCGGCCAGCGTCGCTGAACTCACGAAGTCGCCGAAATCGAGCTGGCTCACATCGCGGAAGAGGCGCACGCGCGCCTGATCGCGCGTGCCGATCTGGCGCGACACCTGTACGTTGGGCTTCCAGTAGGTGAGCGTGCGGCTCGCCGTGGTGTCGCCGGACTGCGAGATGGTGGAAGTTTCCACCGTCACGCCGCTCTCGACTGTCCAGCGTGGCGAGACTTTCCAGTTGTATGTCAGGAAGCCCTCGAAGCGCTCCTCTTCCACGGTGACGTTCGCAGCAGGCAGCGCGATGGGGGAAGGGCCTGCGCCGAGATCCTCGGTCAGCGACAGGGCCGCATCGAGCGTGTTCAGCGCGCCTTCGCCGCCGAACTCGATGCGGTGCGACGGCGCGACCGCCCACGAGGCACTGACGCGGGCGATGGATTCGGAGCTTTCGTAGCGTGTGCGCTGGGACACCACCGCTGCGGTCGCGCCGGCGTTGTCACGCACGCGCGTACTCTCGTCGTTTCCGCCCCACTCGCGCGTGTCGAGCGCGACCAGCTTGAATGTCAGATCGCCGAAGCGACGTTCCCAGTCCGCGCTGAGCTCACGCTCGCGATTGCGGTCGTCGATGGAGAGGCGGAACGAGTCTGCGGGGACTGCGACGACCGTGGGGCCTGCGGGCGAGACGACTGAGCTGACCGGCGCGACCGTGAAGCCTTGGGATTCAAGCGCCGTCTTGAAGTTCTCGCGGCCGCCTGAGACGTTGAAGTTGAATGTCCCGCCAAACAACGGCGTGCTGATCGCGCCATTCACGTTTGCTTCGCGATAGGTGCGGGGCGTCCAGTCGCTGCGCGCGCCGACCAGATTGTCCTGTCCATCACGCAGCATGCGGATGCCGCCGAGCGGGCGTTGCTCCATGTAGCGGTCCGCGCCGAGGGTGAATTCCATCTGGCCGATCCGGCCGTTGTACGAGAGTTCGCCGCGCGGGCTGATGCGTTGCGAGTCCGAGATTTCCGCTTCGGCCTCGTAACGTCCGGAACCCGCGCTCGCCGTGCGCACGACGTTCACGAGCACCGATTGTCCCGCAGCCTCGCCCGAGGCGGCCCCGCGGATGAGCTCCAGGCGCACCACCTGTTTTGCAGGGATGCGGCCGAGAATGTCCTGCAGACCCTGGCTCTTGGCGCTCGGTCGCCCGCCGTCGATCAACACGTTGCCGGCGGTGCCGGAAAATCCGCGCCGGTCGGAGCCGGAGTCGATGGAGAAGCCCGGCACGCGCCGGACCATGTCGAGCGCCGTCTGCGGCGTGTACTGGGCGAAGAAGTCGGGCTGGTAGGTCACGCGGCCATCGACGGCCGTGGGCGCTCCCGCCTCCTGCGGAGACGTGGGGACGGCCGGAGACTCGCCGCCGCCGCCGGGGCCGGGCGCCTCCGGGCCGGGCGGGGACTGGGCATGCGCGACCCCCGTCATGGCCAGAAGCGCCGCCAGGGCCGCTGCGTTTTTCATCTTCTTCCCCGGATTATCGAAGAACACTATCGTTTTATTGTTTATCGAGAAGACCTAAATTGTGGCCGCAATTTGACATGGATCAAATCACCGATCCCATCGGGCATGCGCCACGATATGGAGATGCAGGCCGCAGGGCGTCCGGATGCACCGCGACGGTCCAGGCTTCAGGAGCATTTCATGGCGGCCGACAATGACGAACAGATCGCGTTCTGGAACGAGGAAGTGGGCCAGCGCTGGACGCAACAGCAGGAAAGGCTCGATCACCTGATCGCGCCGTTCGGCGACGAGGCGATGCGCGTGGCGGCGGCGCAGGCCGGTGAGCGTGTGCTCGATGTGGGGTGCGGATGCGGGGATACAACCCTGGCGTTGGCGAGGGCCGTGGGCGCGGGCGGGGCCGTGCTGGGCGTCGACGTCTCGGCGCCGATGCTGGCGCGGGCGCACGAGCGTGCGGGCGCGATCGCCAACGTCCGCTTCGAGAAGGCCGACGCCTCGGTCGCGCCGCTCGGCGGGCCGCACGAGCTGATCTTTTCGCGGTTCGGCGTGATGTTCTTTTCCGACCCCGCAGCGGCGTTCGCGCATCTGCACGGGGCGCTGAAGCCGGGCGGGCGGATGGCGTTCGTCTGCTGGCGGGCGTTTGCGGACAATCCGTGGGTGAGCGTGCCGACGTTTGCGGCGATGCGTGTGCTCGGGCCGCCGAAGGTCGCGCCCGATCCGCATGCGCCGGGGCCGTTCGCGTTCGCCGATGCCGACCGTGTCCGCAAGATACTCGAGACAGCGGGGTTCACGCGGATCACGATCGCGCCGTTCGACGCGGCGATGTCAGTGGGCGCCGATCTTGACGATGCGATGACGACGACGCTGCAGGTGGGGCCCGTCTCGGCGATGATGCGCGAGGTGGGGGACGATCAGCGGGCGGCGGTGACGGCGGCGGTGCGCGATGCGCTCAGCGCCCATGTGGGCTCGGACGGAGTCATGATGACGGGCGCAACGCGGATCGTTTCGGCTTCGGCATGAAATGCTTGATCCAGAAGGGGAAAAGAAAAAGGCGCCGGCCCGTTCGGACCGACGCCTGATTTTCGCGCAATGAAGAAGCTTACTTCTTCTTCGCGACTTTCTTGGCGGCCTTTTTGGGAGCCGCTTTTTTCGCCGCAGCCTTGGCCGGAGCCTTTGCAGCAGCTTTCTTCGGAGCAGTCTTCGTCGCCATAGTTATAGTCTCCCATGCGTCGAAACGCATCGCGCTTAACGCACAAACAAACTGAGTCGAGAAGATGGGGTGCGTCAGAAAATTGACGCACCCGGATTCGCTCAGAGGCCTCCGACCGTCAGCCCCTGGATGTAGAGCGTCGGCTGACCGACGCCGACGGGCACGCTCTGGCCGCCTTTTCCGCACGTGCCGACGCCCTCGTCGAGCTTCAGATCGTTGCCGATCATGGTCACGCGGGTGAGCGCGGTGGGGCCGTCGCCGATCAGCGTCGCGCCCTTGATGGGGGCTTTTATCTGCCCGTTTTCAACGAGATACGCCTCGGTGCACTGGAACACGAACTTGCCCGATGTGATGTCGACCTGGCCGCCGCCGAAGTTCACCGCATACACGCCGCGCTTCAGCGAACGCAGAATCTCCTCGGGGTCCTTGTCGCCGGCGGTCATGAAGGTGTTGGTCATCCGCGGCATCGGCGTGTGCGCATAACTTTCGCGCCGACCGTTGCCCGTAGGCGACACTCCCATGAGCCGCGCATTCATCCGGTCCTGCAGATAGCCCTTCAGAATCCCGTCCTCGATCAACACCGTGCGCGAAGTCGGCGTGCCTTCGTCGTCGATGGTGAGCGAGCCGCGCAGGTCATGAAACGTGCCGTCGTCGACGACGGTGACGCCGGGGCTCGCGACGCGCTGGCCAATTTTGCCTGCAAAAGCAGAGGTTTCCTTGCGATTGAAGTCGCCCTCGAGACCGTGGCCCACCGCTTCGTGCAGCAGCACGCCCGGCCAGCCCGGCCCGAGCACCACGTCCATCTCGCCCGCAGGCGCAGGAATCGAATCAAGATTCACGAGCGCGATGCGTAGCGCTTCGTCGGCGACTTTCTTCCAGCGGTCCGGCGCGATGAACGCCTCATACGATTCGCGCCCGCCGATTCCCGACGACCCCGATTCGCGCCGCCCATCCTTCTCCACCGTCACCGATACGTTCACCCGCACCAGCGGGCGGGCGTCCTCGTAGCGTTCGCCGTCGGGGCGCACGATGGTCACCGCGCGGCGTGATCCTGCGATCGAGACCGTCGCCTGAACCACGCGCGGGTCCTTCGCGCGGACATAGGCGTCGATCTCGGCGAGGAGGTCGGTCTTGTCGGTGAAGCCGGGCGCGGCGAGGGGATCGACGTCGCGGTAGAGCTTGGCGTTGGTGCGGGGCGGGGCGACGTCGAGCGTGCCGGAATGGCCGCGCAGCGCGAGTTTCGCGGCGTCGGCGGCGCGGCGCACGGCGTCCTCGTCGAGCACGCTGGAGTGGCCGTAGCCCGCGCGCTCGCCAGCCACGAGCCTGAGGCCGAAGCCCTGGCTCGCGTCATAGCTCGCCGATTTCAGCCGCCCGTCGTCCCACAGGAAGCTCTCCGACCGGCTGTCCTCCACGAACAGCTCCCCGTCATCGGCGCCGCGAGAGGCATCCGCGAGGATCTTCTGGGCGGCGTCGAGATCGAGGGGCGCGCCTTCGTTAGCGCCTGCGAGGCCATCGGCCATGGGAGTCTCCGGGATGGGGGCGGGGGGATGAGTCTTGGGGATGATATAGGGCGTCTTTCGGGATGTGGCCTGGTTTTTGGGTGAACAGTGCGGGAATGCGCCGGCGTCGGCGAGCAGGACCGCGGGCCTATGGCCCGCATACCCGGGTGGCGCCAGACTCCGCAGAATCTCGCGTGACCTGAATACTGAAAATGCGGGCCATAGGCCCGCGGTCCTGTTTCGGAGGTCATGACGTGTCTGCGCCTTCGGCGGCGGGTGCGGGCGCGGCGAAACCGCAAGCGCACGCAGGCGCCGCTACAATCGTGAGCCCGCCCGTACATGCCGCCTCCGGAACCCGCGCGATGGCGCGTTGCACGACGCGGTCGAAATCGTTCAGCACATCGCGGATGTCGCGGAGCGTCTTCAATCGAACGCCGCGCGTGTAGAGCCGGATGAGATTCAGCCTTCTTTGCGCGTAGCGGAAGCCGCTGCGCGCGGACGGCGGACGCATCCATCGCCGCGTGCGCTTCTGGAACGTCATGCGCGAGACCATGCTCAGAAAGATCAGCTCACGCACCTCGCAGCGCGCGTCACGGATGTCGCCGCGCAGATCGATGCGCTCCTCGCGATTGCCGAACCCCAGCACCCACCACGCATACACCTCCAGCCCCCACACCCGGAGGGACCGGACGTGGGTTCTGATCTTTTCGATGCTGCTGCGGAGGGGTTTGTGGATCTGCATGGGTGGTCCTGGGCTCCATCGCCTGTTGAAAACAAAGCGATGATCCCATGGCCAGGAGTCCGGTCGGATAGATTCATGTGCATTTGTTGGCGGCCATGGGCCGGCGCGGCGAAAGGTGGGGGAATGGGCCAAATCTATCCCTCTATTTTTCCCGAATTCCGCGCGCCCACTTTTGAGAAGCGGCACAAATCTCTTTCTCCGGGGCGGCGCACGCCGCAAACTCGGAGAAAGAGGAGCGCGCGTCTGGCGATGATCTCACCCCGGCGAGAGAGATCCTTATCTGGATTCCCCACACAGACCCGCTAATCTCCGCCTTCAAAGGGGAGATCGTCATGCGGTGGACTGCCCGGATTCTGGCGGCGTGCGTTGTGTTTGCGGCGGGGATGGGCAGCGCGCAGGCGCCTGTGACCAAGCTCGCGCTGGTGATCGGCAACGCCGACTACAACGGCGACGGGCGTGTCGATGCGAGCGCGACCGGGATCGCGGCGTCGGAAGCTGCGGGCTTCGTGCCGGACCTGCGCAATCCGCTCAACGATGCGACCGACATCCGCGAGGCGCTGATGCGCGTCGGCTTCCAGGCGGATCTGGTGACCAACGCCGACGGCGGCACGATGAGTGCGGCCCTCGCCGCTTTCGGCACGAAGGTGGCCGCAGCGCCCGACGATGCGCAGGTGGTGATCTATTACGCCGGTCATGCCATCCAGGTGGACGGCGCGAATTTTCTCATTCCCGTGGGCGCGCGCCTGCCGGCGGCGGATTTTGCACGCATGCCGACCAACCAGGTGCAGACCATCCTGCGTCGTGTGGCGGTGTCGACGACGGAAATCAGCGAGCAACTCAAGCAGTTGCGCGCGCCGGGCGCGAATCTCCTCATCTTCGACGCCTGCCGCAACAACCCCTGGGAAGAGCGCGTGCGTGGCATCGGACGCTCCGCGTCGCAGACGCGCGGCCTCGCGGAAATCGCCGCGCCCCCGCGCACGGTCATCGCGTTCGCAACCGCGCCGGGACATACGGCGTCGGATGGCGGCGGCCGCAACAGCCCGTTCACCTCGGCGCTGAAGACGTGGATCGGCAAGCCCGGCACGGTGCTGCAGATACTCGATTCTGTCGGCGATGAAGTGCAGACGACCACCGGCGGGCGCCAGACGCCGTGGTTCCAGAGCGCAAGCGTCGGGCAGGTGTGTCTGGCGTCGTGTGCGACGGCGGCGAGTGCGGAGTTGACGGCTTCTGAAGACGTAGTGATCGGCGCCGCGCGCACGCTGGGCGGCGACACCCTGTTCCGGCTCTATCTGCAGGCCTTTCCGAATGGTCGCTATGTCGGAGAGGCGCGTACGGCGCTCGCTTCGGCGGGGCCTGCCATTCCGGTGGCGCAACGCTGCGAGCAGCTCCGAGTGCCGGTGAACGTATTCTTCAACTTCGACAGCGCCGTGGTGACGCCGGAAGCCATGACCGTCCTTGAATCATTCGCCAGGCAGACCGCGCCTCAGCTCAATTTACTGCGCGAGTTCTGCGGTCTGTCGAAGATCGTGGTCACCGGACACACGGACACGAGCATGTCCCCAACGTACGCCGTTCGTCTCTCGCAAAGGCAAGCGCAGTCCGTCGCCGATGCACTCATTGTTCAGGGCTTCCCAGCGGACCAGATCATAGCGGAGGGCCGCGGCTCAAGCGAGCCGCTGGTCGCCACCGGTCCCGGCGTCCGTGAAATCCAGAACCGGCGCGTGGAGATTTCGCTGGCGCGGTAGGGGGGGGCTAGCTCCCCCGTTGCTCCCGCCGCGCCAGGAACGCCAGGCGTTCAAACAGCTGCACGTCGGCCTCGTTCTTCAGCAGCGCGCCGTGCAGCGGCGGGATCAGCTTCGTCGGATCCTTGTTCCTGAGGATTTCCGGATCGATGTCGTCGGTCATCAGGAGTTTCAGCCAGTCGAGCAGTTCGGACGTGCTCGGCTTCTTCTTCAGGCCCGGCACTTTCCGCATGTCGTAGAAGATTTTCAGCGCCTCGCCGACGAGGCGGCCTTTGATCTTCGGGAAGTGGACGTCGATGATCGCCTTCATCGTGTCCTCATCCGGGAAGCGGATGTAGTGGAAGAAGCAGCGGCGCAGGAACGCGTCCGGCAGTTCCTTCTCGTTGTTCGAGGTGATGATCACCAGCGGGCGGATCCTGGCCTTGATGGTCTCGTTGGTCTCGTAGCAATAGAATTCCATGCGATCGAGCTCCTGCAGGAGATCGTTCGGGAACTCGATGTCGGCCTTGTCGACTTCGTCGATGAGCAGGATCGGGCGCTGGTCGCTCTCGAACGCCTCCCAGAGCTTGCCCTTCTTGATGTAGTTCTTGATGTCGGTGGAGCGCGGGTCGCCGAGCTGGCTGTCGCGCAGGCGCATGACCGCATCGTACTCGTAGAGGCCCTGGTGGGCCTTGGTGGTCGACTTGATGTGCCATTCGATGAGCGGCGAGCCGAGCGCCTTGGCCACCTCGATGGCCAGCACCGTCTTGCCGGTGCCCGGCTCGCCCTTCACGAGGAGCGGGCGCTCCAGCGTGATCGCGGCGTTGACCGCCACCTTCAGGTCGTCGGTGGCGATGTAGTTCGATGTGCCCTCGAAACGCATGCGGTCCTCTCGTGACGTTCCCGTCATCGTAAAGGGTGCGTCGGCGGGCGCAAGCTGACGTTGGGGAGACCTCCTGCCGTTGCACCCTTGCGCCGGCCGCAGGGCTCATGCACAGCCTCATTGCTCGCGTGTGAGGTGTGAGTCGAAGCGCTGATTCGCCGGCCGTCGTGGCTGCGGACGGGACTGCGACCCGCTCTTTGTCCATGCGCTGCAAGGCTTTGAGGGCTCCGGGGCCGGGGACTTTGGGGGTTTGCATTAACGTAAGGATTGCTCGCTAGACCGCAGGACATCGGGGCTGAGGGCCGTGTCGGTCGGCGTTTGAGAGGTTCGATGTTCGGTAATTTCTTCGGTCTCGTCGCGCCGGACCTGGCGATCGACCTGGGCACCGCCAACACCCTTATCTACGTCAAGGGGCGCGGGATCGTCCTCAACGAGCCGTCCGTGGTCGCCTACGTGACCGAGGGCGGGCGCAAGGTCGTCCACGCCGTGGGCGCCGAAGCCAAGAACATGCTCGGCAAGACGCACAAGATGATGGAGGTGATCCGCCCGCTCCGGGACGGGGTCATCGCCGACTTCGACGTCGCCGAGGAGATGATCAAGCAGTTCATCAAGAAGGTGATGCCGCGGCCGACGCTGATCAGCCCGCGCATCGTCATCTGCGTGCCCACAGGGGCGACGCCGGTGGAACGCCGCGCGATCCTGGAGAGCGCCCAGGCGGCGGGCGCCCGGGACGTGAAGCTGATCGAGGAGCCGGTGGCGGCGGCGGTCGGCGCGGGCCTCCAGATCGACAATCCGTCCGGCTGCATGGTCGTCGATATCGGCGGCGGCACGACGGAAATCGCGGTGCTTTCCCTCGGCGGCGTGGTCTGGTCGCGCTCCCTGCGGGTGGCCGGCGACAAGATGGACGAGGCCATCATCCAGTACCTGCGCCGCACGGAGAACCTGCTGATCGGGGATTCCACCGCCGAGCGCATCAAGAAGGAAATCGGCACCGCCAAGGCTCCCGACGAGGGCCAGGGCCTGACGCTGATGATCAAGGGCCGCGACAACATCGGCGGCACGCCGAAGGAAGTGGCCGTCACCGAGGCCATGGTCGCCGAGGCGCTGACCGATCCCGTCGCCCAGATGGTCGAGGCGGTGAAGCAGGCGTTCGACAACATGCCCCCCGAACTGGCCGCCGACATCTTCGACGTCGGCATCATGCTCACCGGCGGCGGCGCGCTGTTGCGCAACCTGGACGTGGTGCTGGCGGAGCGCATCTCCATCCGCGTGTCCATCGCCGACGACCCGCTGGCGTGCGTCGTGCTCGGCTGCGGCAAGGCGCTGGAGCATCTGAACACGCCCGAAGGCAGACGGCTTTTGACGCCTGACGTCTGAGCGCGAAGCGGCTAGACGTGTGAGCCGGCCGATCGAGGGCCCAACGGGCAAGGGATAAACCGCGTGGCGAGACGCAGGAGCAGGGCGCAGCGCACAGGCGTCCGCATCACCATCGGCGCAATCACCGCGCTCGTTCTGGTCGCAGGCGGCGCGGTGTTTCTGGCGACGCGCGACGAGGGCGGCGTATCGGCGGGCGACGATGTGGCCGCCGCGGGCGTGCGCGCGGGCGCGGGGCCCGCCGCCGTGACGGGCCGTTTCTTCAAGCGCGTCGGCGATTCATGGAACGCCACCGGGCGCATCGAGGCGCTGGAGAAGGAAAACCGCGAGCTCCGGCAGTGGCGCGAGACGTCGATGGCGCTGGCCGAACGGCTGGAACGCTACGAGGCGCTGCTGAAGATGCCGCCGGAGGCGTTCGGCGTCGGCGCGCAGCGCGACCGCACCATTTCCGCGCGCCTCATCCTTGACGCCGGCGGGCCGTTCAAACGCACGCTGCTGGCCAACGCCGGCGCCGACCATGGCGTCGAGCGCGGCTACATCGCCCTTAACGAGAACGGCCTCATCGGGCGGGTGGTCGCGGTCGGGCGGCGCTCGTCGCGGGTGCTGATCCTTGACGATTTCAACTCCAAGATCCCGGTCATGGGCCTGCAGAGCCGCGCCCGCGCTATGCTCTCGGGCGATGCCTCGCTTGCGCCGCGCATCGAGACGGGCGCCGCCGAGATCAATTCTCCACGCCTCGAATATCAGGCGCCCAGCGGCGCGCTGCGCGAAGGCGAACGGATCGTCACCTCCGGCGATGGCGGGGTGTTTCCGCGTGGCCTGCTCGTCGGCGCGGCGACCCGCGATGCGCAGGGCCTGTGGCGCGTGAAGCTTTCGGTGTCTCAACACCCGATCGACTACGTACGCCTGATGCCTTTCGCGCCGATCGTGGCGCCGGAAGGCGCGCTCGTGCCGGACGCGGGTCTTCCCATCCCGATTGCTTCGGGCGTACCGGCCACCGTCGCATCGCTGCCGCCCACTGCGCCGCCGCCGCGCCCGCGCGTGCGCCCGCTTGCGCCTGTCGCGCC
>WRPF01000273.1 GCA_009773335.1 Caulobacteraceae bacterium | reverse complement strand
GCGACGCTCAACAGGCCCGCCCACTGTTCCAGCTCTGCCCACCACATCAGCTCGTACGCGATGCGCTGGCCCAGCGCGACGCTCAGCGCGTCGGCATCCGCCGCCGTGCCCGACGCGCTCAATCGCAACGAACGCGGCGGACCATCGCCCGGCAGCGCGATCGTACCGCCTCGCGCGAGCGACGCCCGCAGCCGCGTTGCGAGGTACGCGGTCCAGTCCGCCGTTTCGCGCACGTGCGCGACGTCGATGAAGCCGCCCCGGCACGTGTACACCAGACCGTTGCTCTCCTGGAACTTGCCGAAGCCGAGGTAGCTGTGATGCCCGAGGACTTGCGGGCTGCCCACCATGTCGAGCACGACCGGCGCATGGCTCTCGCCGATGTCGATGCGCACCCCGGTGCCGAACGCGCAGCACAAGCGAACGCGCGGGGGCTGGGCAAAGCGGCCCGGGTCGAGGCGATCCTGCGCGTCGGCCGATGCGGCGAGCGCCAGCACGCACGTGACGAACCCGAAGCGAAGGAGCGAGGTCCGGTCCACGCGATTGGGTTCAGCCCGTGACGAGCCCGACCGGGCACGCGACGCCGGTGCCGCCGATGCCGCAGTAGCCGTTCGGGTTCTTCGCCAGGTACTGCTGGTGGTAGTCCTCGGCGTAGTAGAACGTCGGCGCCCGCAGGATCTCGGTCGTGATCGCAGCGTGTCCGCGAGCCTGCGCTGCGCGTCGGAGTACACGTAGATGCCCGAGCGGTACTGCGTGCCGATGTCGTTGCCCTGGCGCATGCCTTGCGTCGGGTCGTGGTTCTCCCAGAACAGCTTGAGCAGCGCCGCGTAGCTGGTCGCTTGCGGGTCGAACGCGACGCGCACGACTTCGGCGTGTCCCGTGCGGCCCGAGCACACTTCTTCGTAGGTCGGGTTCGGCGTGTGCCCCGCCGCGTAGCCGACGTGCGTCGAGAACACGCCCGGCGCTTGCCAGAACTTTCGCTCCGCGCCCCAGAAGCACCCGAGCGCGAACATCGCGAGTTCCTTGCCCTCGAAGGGCCCCTTCATCGGCGCGCCATTCACGAAGTGCCGCGTCGGCACCGGCATCTCGCTCGCACGACCCGGCAATGCTTCCGAGGCCGCGGGTAT
>WRPF01000272.1 GCA_009773335.1 Caulobacteraceae bacterium | reverse complement strand
CCGGCTTCGTCCGCGAGCACTTCCTCGCGCGTGCGCGCCGCGTCCAGCAACAAGCCCACCGCGGTGGCCGGCTGGGCGCACGCGTCCGCCGCCGCGACCAGGGCATCGATGTACGTCCCCCAGTCGCGCGTGCGCTCGGTGAGCGCGCGCAGCGCGTCCTGCTCCTTCGGCATCGGGTCGAGCACCAACAGACGCGCCTGGTGCGCCGTCGCGCGCGCCTCGTCGCCCACGTCCAGCAGGCGCTGCACCAGATCGCGCAACAACGCCGCGCGCTCTTCCGGCGCGACGAAGGCCAGACCGAGCTCCAGGATGCGGACGACGTCCTTCGCCTTGCCCTTCTTGGTGAAGTGCGCCTTGAGCGTTTCGAGTGCCTCGCGCCGTTCGGCAACGCCCGCCCTTGCGTCGTCGAGCAGGCGCTCCAGGAGCGCGAGCGCTTCCTTGTGGTCGGGCGCGCCGTCGAGCACCTCGCGCAGCTGTCCGAGTGCGCGCGCGTGAGCTCCAGGCGCGATTCCCAGAGCGCGATGAGTCCGTCCCAGCGCTGCTGTCGCTCCAGCAAGCGTTCGAGCGACACGCCGAGCTGCGTGTTGGACGGATCGAGCGCGTAGAGCGCCTCCATGTAGCCGACCGCGCGGTCCGGGTCCGACGCGAAGTCCTTGGCGGCCTGCGCGGCCTCTTCGAGCAGGCGTGCACGACGCGGCGTGTCCTCCGCGCGCGCGATGGCGCGATCGTAGGCGCCGAGCAATTCCTTCCAGCGCTCGGCGACCGTGTACGCGACGGTCAGCCGTTCGAACGCCCATTGCGCGCCGGGGTCGATCTCCAGCACGCGTTCCAGCAGGGTCGCCAGGTCCGTGCTCTGCTCGCCGTACCAGGTCTCGAAAAAGCGCACCGCGCGCTTGCCGACGTCCGAGGCCAGCTCCGGCGCCAGCTTGGCCGAGAGCACGCGGCGGAACATCGCCGCGACCGGGTCCGGCTGCTGCTCGGTCTCGGTGAGTTCCTCGACCCGCTCCCAACGCGACGCGTCGCCGGGCGAGTTCTCGACCAGGCGGATCGCCGCCGCCAGTTCGCCAGAGGCGTCCGCGGGCGCACCACGATCGTTCGCCATGGTTCGTAGTCCAGTCGGCGGCCCTCGCGCGTCGGGTACCGTTCCCGGGTGCGCAAAGGCGAACGCCCATTATACGGGTCCGGGGGGGGCGATCTAGCCCTGCC
>WRPF01000037.1 GCA_009773335.1 Caulobacteraceae bacterium | reverse complement strand
TCTGGCGACGATCGCCGAAGAAATATGCGCGCGCGGCGAACGGGTCGATCCCGAAAGCGTGGCGCAGGCCTTCGCGCGTGAGCGCGACGACGCCGATCGCGCAAGGGCGGCAGCGGAGCGTGCGCCGGATCCCCGCAGAACCTCGCCGTCGCAGAGGCAGCGGCCGGCGGAGCTGCGCGGACCTGCAGCGCGCGCGCCTGCGGAAGATGCGGCGCGTGAGGCGGTGAGACGCCATGAGGCATGGCTTGCGGCGCGGGAGGCCCGTCGCGCCCGGGATCGCGAGCCCGGGCGTGATCCGGATTGAGTCCCTGCGTCACCAGCTGTCGGCGAGCTGGTCGCGCCACCAGTCGAGCTGAGAGGGATAGTATTCGTATTGCCCGCCCTTTTTGAGCCAAGGCGGACTGCCTTCATTGTATCGGACGAGCTCCATCCATCGTGCAGAACGTCCAATCCAGTGCGCTGCGCGCTTGGTGTTGAGCGGGATTTCGTCCCGGTGTGGTCGCGGTGGTCTCTGACCCTTGAATCCCGGCCAGGAGCGCTGGGTGGGCTTCGACGTCGGCGCTGACGGCGCGGCGCGACTGGTTGCACGGGCGTGGGCGGCGTGCGCCGGTTCGCCAGGCGAGCCCTGGGGCCTGCGAGTAGTCGGGACAGGTGAAGGCGCGGCTACGGCGCCATGTCCGTCCGAAGCGTCTAATGTCCCGGTCTCGAACGGCAACCCGAGTTGTCTGAGGTCCGCCGTCGGCTTGCGGTCGTTTCGTCTGCGTTGTCCCATTGCGTCTGCGTCCCACCGCGAACCCTTCGAAAGGCGACCACATGGGCTCGAACATCTCGACCGAATTCGTGCGACGCGAGATTTGATGAAGAGACAATCGCTTCGCTCGCAATTCTCGCCCTCGCCACAACAGATGGCCTCCCGCCGGAAATTGAGGTCGCACTTTGCGGACAGGGACACATTCGCAACGCGGAGCGTCATGAGGCCGGCCGTGAAGTTCTGAAATCTTTCGGGCGGTTCAACGGACGCACGCGGCGAATGCGCGGGCGACGGCGAACTCGCCTGAGGCTTGAGAGACTGCGGAGAATTTCGCTTCATTGCGGTCGATTGCGGAACGTCGACTCTGCGCCAACTGGGGTTTGGTGCTCTGCTTGGACCTGGATTGCACCACGACAAGCGAGGCGGGGAGACGACACATGACAGGCCAAGTTCGGCGGGCGCGGCAAGCTCGCACCGCGACGACCACCACGCCGCGGCAGCCGGAACTCTTTGACCTTCCACGGGCAGCGCCGGAAAACGACGAGCGGGGCCGCAAAGAGGCGGCGGTCGGCGCCGGCGTCGACTTCGGCGCGGGTAGCTGCGCTGGGGTCGTCATGACACGCCCGCGCGCCGGACGCGTTTCCCAGCTGGAGGCTCCGCGTTTCAAATCGGATCGCACCGTTTCAGAAGCGGACCTCCCCGGCTATCCGAGCGAACTCGCTGACTCTGTCGAGCAGGCCATTTCGAATCTGCCGACCGGGCAAGTGTGGTTTACCTACCGCGACATCCGAACGTACTTCGGCGTTTCGCGACCGACGGTCGCGCGGCGGATGAAGGCGGGTCTGGTGCCGGGCATCCGTTTCATCGGCGACCGGGTGGTCGAGGATGGGTCAGTTCGTCGTTTCGATCGAACCCAGCTCCACTGGATCCTTCTTTCGGTCAGAGCTTCTGCGAACTCCTGATCCGGGAAGGTCGCGTTCCAGGCGGCTGGACCCGGTAAGCGAGTCCCTGTCGCCCCGGGTCACCGCTGTTGTCGGGGCGTCTCGCGCTTTTGGACGACCGGAGCCAGATCCTCGACAGGCGTCTACTCTCCTCGGATGGACGCAAACGCGCGCCTCACCGGGGCATGAAGGGGCGCTCGGCGCGTCAACGCCGAGGGGAGCCGGGCCCCCGCGCGTACGCGCCGGTTCAATGGCTCCCGCAGCTTCTGGCGAACGGCGTGCCCATTCTGTGTCAGGCGACATCCGGCCAAGCCGACATTCCCGTTACCGATACATTACCAAATCGATTTTTGGTTCTTCGTCGGCGGAGGTGAGGATCAGAAAAGCCTTGGTTTTCAAGGGGTCCGATGGTGGGCGCGACAGGGATTGAACCTGTGACCCCTACGATGTCAACGTAGTGCTCTCCCGCTGAGCTACGCGCCCGAGCCGCCATGACGGACCCAGACCCATGGGAGCGCCGATATAGACGGGGCGCCCCCATCGGCGCAAGGGCCGTGGGCTGGAAGATATTCAGCGTCGCGCGCCAGTGAGTTCGACGCCTGGGGCCTTGGCGTCCGGCCGTGCGTGGGGGCCGGTTCAGCCGTCGATGTAGGTGAGGCGGTAGGTGACGGTCATGCGTCCGTTCGCGGGCACGGTGACCGTGAAGGTCGGCGCGCCGTCCTTCATCGCCCAGCGGGCGTTGGCGTTCGACAGGCGCTGCGAGGCGCCGAGCGTCGACTGCACGAGTTCGACGACCTCCGGAACGCCGGCGGCGTTGGACAGTTCGACCGAGACATCGGCGGTGTGGCGCGCACGATCTCCGGACAGTTCGCGTGTCGTGTGGCGGGTGATCGTCGTCTTCGCGGTGAGGTCTGCACTTTCGCCGGTCTCCAGCTCCCATTCGAGTCCGACGGCGGTGTCGCGCGTGTCGGACTCGCCTGAATAGAGCACGCCGAAATCCTGTGACGGAGCGAAGACGCGCGCGGTGCCGCGCGGCAGCGGCTCGCCGAGGCCCCTAGCTTCTTCGTTCTTCGTGCGCAGCAGAATCGTTGTCGGCTGTACCTCGTCGTCGCTTTCCTCGATCTGGTTCACCTCGTGGCGCAGGATCCGCGACACCTCCACGTTCGAACGCGCGAGAAACATCACCTGCTTTGTCTGGTTCGCCGCCACGCTGGTGCGTTCACCGATCCGGTAGAGTTGATAGTCGCCGAGTTCTTCCCGCTCCGCGAGTTTCGCGCCGGTGACGACGATGCTGTCCTCAGCCATCATCGCCCGTTCCATCATCGCCGGCGCCATCATGGGTGCGGGCGGCGGCGGGGGCGGCGGGCCGTCAAAATATCCGTAGTCGGGCGGGAAGTCCGTCGTCGTGCCGCTCGCCCAGCAGGCGCGTTGCGCGATGCGGTCGAAGTTCGCGCGCGCGCTGTCGGAGAAGACGCGCGAGAGGTCGCCCGCGACCACGCCCACCGTGGCGCCAGCAAAGCCCTCTTCGCCGCCGTTGGTCAGCGTGATCCACGCGCCGACATCGGCGCGCGTTGAGTCATCGTTGAGCGTCACGACGTAGTCGGTTTTCCACTCGAGGCCGGTCGCGAGATAGGACAACGTCACTTCGCGGCGTCCGCCCGGCGTGGCGCCAAGGGTCGTCGACAGGGCCGGCCGTGCGCGCAAGCCATCGGGAATGCGTGAGAAGATGATCTGCTCTGGCGCGCCCGAGCAACCCAGCGCCTCCCAGTGATCAGCGAAGCGCAACGCCACGCCGTCGCCTGCCGCCTGGATCGTCGCTTCCTGCTCGACGGCCGCGCCGGAACCGGGCGTGGTGCGCCGGATCGTCACCGTTTCGCCGATGGAGCGCAGCAGCAGCGAGCGGCCGTTGAGGCCGTCGAAGTCGAAATTGCGCTCCTGTTCCGCGCCTTCGAAGCCGCGCACGATGGCCGACTGCGGGATGATGCGGTCCAGCACGCCGTCGAACACGATCTTCGCCGGCCCGCCGGGGAGGTCGACCTCGCGCGTCTCTGTGATCAGCGCGAGATCGTCGCGGTAGATGGTGACCGACACGGCGGTGGGCGCGCCCGCATGCACCTCGCGCGGGGCTTCCTGCGCGAAGGCAGGCGTCACGAGCGCCAGAAGCGTCGCGAAGGAGACGCGGGCGAAGGTCATCAGCGCGTGGGCTCGGTCCGCTTGCCTTCGCGGATGGTGAATGTCAGGCGCGTCTCGCCGCGCGCCGGCACCGGCACCGACCACCCGAACGTGTTGGCGTCGATCTGTTTCGGTTCGATGCTGGAGCGCTGGAAATCGTGGTCGCCATCGATGCCGCCCTGACGGAAGTCGATCGTGACAGGTTCCGCGCGCGCATTGCGGAAGACGTAGGCCATTTCCGTGACGGTTATGCCGGAGCTCGGATTTTCGCGGCGCACGACTGTCGACTGCGACGTGACGTCGAAGGCCGTACCCACGTCGAGGACGACGTCGGAGCCCTCCGATGTGTGGCCGATATTATCTTCGCCGATGAACTGCACGCGGCCGGTGGAGTCCTTGGTATAAAGACGCACCGTGCCTTCCGGCAGCGCCGCGCCGAGGCCCGTCTCGCGCGCATTCCTGAGTGTCAGGCGCACGGCGGCGCCGCTGGCGAAGCGTTCGCTCTGGTAGCCGTTGCGTTCGACCTCATAGACCTTCGCCGCGCGCGCGTTCGGCGCATCGAGGAAGCTGACCTGCTTGGTCTGGTTCTCTGCGATCGTGGTCGGCTCGGGCAGGGTGTAGATGTGGTAGTCGGCGAACGATGTTTCGTCGCTCGACGGCCCGCCTGTGCCGCCGCGGCGCACGCCCGGCGATCCGCGACCGACTTCTCCGGGAGCGCCCGCCACAAGCTGTGTGCGGGCGTTCGCGTAGGAGGCGCCAGTGCGGTTGGTGAGCGTCACCCAGCCCTGCATGGAAAGCGTGCCGGCGCGTTCGTCGAATACGCCCACATAGTCGGCGCTCCAGGCGATGCCGTTGGTGAGATAGCGGAGCGCGGCGGATCGCGTCCCCGCGCGCTGGCTGTCGACGGTCACCGAGAGCGTCGGCTTGGCGCGGAGATTTTCGGGGATGCGGTCGAACAGCACGCGGACCGGCAGGCCGTCGTCGCGCAGCACTTCGATGCGGTCGCCGATGCGCAGCACCACGCCCTGGTTCGCGGAAAGCACTTCGGCCGTCTCGATCACTTCGCGACCGGTGGCGGGATTGGTGCGAACGAGACGCACGCGCGAGCCCACGGCCTTTTCCATCATCTTCACGGGCGTGAGCAGATCGAAGTCGAAATTCTGTTCGACGATCGAAACGCCGTCGGCGCGCAGCGATGCGGTCTGCGGCTGGATGCGGCCCGAGACGTTGGGGAACTCGAGGCGGGTGCGCCCGGCGCCGACCTCGACGTTGCGGACGTCCTCCACCAGCGCGATGTCGTTGTTGTAGATCGTGATCGCCAGCCGCGGCGTCGCCTGCTGCGCGGAAGCAGCCGTCGCGACCAGAACCGCAGCCATCGCGGCGAAAGAAGCCAGTCTCATGAATTTCCCCTTCAACGCCGCGACTTAACCCGGAACAGGGAGCCGCGTCATCACAGCATTTTTGAGGCCGGAATTTCGCGTCACAGGGGAGCGAACCTAGCGCGGCAGCGCGCGCAGCACGCGGGCGACCATGGCGTCGAGGTCGTGGCCCATGCCCTCTGCGTCGAGCACCAGGTCGGCGGCGGCGGCCTGCGCGGCGGCGTAGCGGCGGTGGGCGGGGCGGACCGTGCCCTCGTACTGCGACAGCACCGATTCGATCGAGCGGCCGCGCTCGGCCACGTCGCGCCGCACCCGCCGGAGCAGCCGCAGATCCCCCGGCGTGTCGAGCCAGACGGCCACGTCGAAGGCCGCGCGCACATCGGCGTCGGCGAGCGCGAGGATGCCTTCCACGATCACATGGCGGGCCGGCGCAATCGTCTGGGTTTCGACGCGGCGGCTGTGGGTCACGTAGTCGTAGAGCGGCTTCTCGATGGCGACGCCCGTGCGGATTTCCGCCAGATCGGCGGCGAGGCGCGCCATGTCCTTGGCGTCGAGGCCGTCGAAGTCGTGCGTCTTCGCGTTGAAGTCGGGGATGGTCGTCGCGCAGCGATAGTAGTCGTCTTCGGCGATGATCACGACGGAGGGCTCGAGGGCGTGCGCGAGCGCGCGCGCCAGCGTGGTCTTGCCGGAGCCCGAGCCGCCCGCGATGCCGATGAGGAGAGGTTGCGCCATGAGGAGCCGAAGTGCTTGGCAGGCTGTCCGGAGTCAATGTCGCTTCTGGCGGTAACGCACGAAGCGCGCTAACGCCGCGGCGATGACAGACGCGCTCGCCCTCCATGGCCTCGTGAAGATCTACGGCGACAAGCGCGCCGTGGACGGGATTTCCTTCGCCGCGCCCACGGGCAAGATCACCGGCGTGCTCGGCCCCAACGGCGCCGGCAAGTCGACCACGATCCGCACCATCGTCGGCATCCTCACCCCGGACGAGGGCCGGGTGGACATGTTCGGCGCGCCGCTCTCGCGCGAGAGCCTTCGTCGCGTCGGCTACCTGCCGGAGGAGCGCGGCGTCTATCGCTCCATGACGCCGCGCGCCTTCATCACCTACCTCGCGCGGCTGAAGGGCGTGAAGGCCGCCGACGCCCGCGCCCGCGCCGATCAACTCCTCGCCGCGCAGGGGCTCTCGGCCTATGCGAGGAAGCGCATCAAGACGCTGTCGAAGGGGATGGCGCAGAAGGTCCAGCTCGCGGCGGCCATCGCGCACGAGCCCGATCTCGTGGTTCTGGACGAACCCTTCTCCGGCCTCGATCCCGTGAACCAGCGCGGCGTGGAATCCCTCGTGCGCGATCTCGCCGCCTCCGGGCGCACGGTGATCTTCTCCACGCACGTCATGGAGCACGCCGAACGCCTGTGCGACCGCATCGTGCTGATCGCCAACGGCAAGAAGGCGTTCGAGGGCACCGTGGCCGAGGCGCTCGCCGTCGTGCCGGCCAGCGCGACCATCGAAACCGAAGGCGCGTTCGATCTCGCGGCGGCGCTGGCCCCGCACGGCTTCAGGACCGAAAGTGGCGGCGAAGCCCACGGTCATCGCAAATGGCGCGTCGCGCTCGACGGGCCGGATGCGTCGCGGCGTCTGCTGGCGGCGTGCGCGTCCGCGAATGCGCCGCTCGCGCTCTATGAGCCCGCCCGCGCGACGCTGCACGATGCGTTCGTGCGGATCGTGGGCGAGGGCGTGATCGGGGATATGGAGTAGGGGCGCTGGCGTGAAGGACGGGCCTGCATCCAGTCTTCGCGAGCAGGACCGCCGGCGCCCTCGCCGGCAAAGTGGAACGTCCTGAAAGATCGTCGCGTGATTTCGACTCGGTATGCCGGCGAGGACGCCGGCGGTCCTCATCCGCAACACCTCCATCATCCAGCCATGACTCATCGCCCGCCGCACGCGGTTGATTTCGACGGATTGCACAAACGCGCCGCTCAACTCGAGTTCAGCGGATGGAGCGCCCAGCTCGCTGCCTCCCGTGCATCGCAGAGATCTCGGAAATAGTCGCGCCGGCCCGGCGGCGGTTTGCGTTTCGGATTGCGCGCGAGGACCTTGAACACGTCCCGCCGCATCCGTCGTGCGAGGCGGGTGATGAAAGGCATCGGCGCTTCGAGGACGCGCCGCAAAGATTCCATCCGGCGCGCGATGACCACGAGCGGATTGCGCACGGCGCGGGCGAAATTGTCCGGCAGTCGCTGATCCTCCAGCGCGCGCAGCGGTCGCACACGCGGCGGCGTGACGAAACCCACGCGCCAAGTGGATGGATCGCCGTCGATGACGGGTTTTCGGTGACACACACCTTTGGTGTGTGTCACCCGCGTTCTCGTCTCCGAAGGCGGCGCCGTTTTCAGCAACCGCGCGGCGTAGACGACCAGTATGTAGCGCACGATCTTCTGCACCCGCCGCAACATCGCCGCCGTGCGCCAGAGAAAATGCCCTTCGCAATAATTCAGACGCCGCACATCCGCAGGCTGCCCGAACCGCGTGACGAACCCCGCCAGCGCGAGCGCCGCCGTCCGCCACAGCGGGGCGATCTGACGGGCGACGCCGGAGGGGAGGGCGATTTCGGGGAGAAGGGGAAGGGCGTGTGTCATCGGCAGAGGATGCGCGCACCGGGAGTCCGGTCGGATAGATTCACGCGAAATATTTTTCAGCCCTTGGCGGCCATGAGCGCGTGTGTGCGAAAAGCGTGGAACGAGGGGGCGCCGTTCCCCCTATTTTTCCCGTGGGTAGGGTGCATGGAGCGAAGCGCAATACACCATGGCGTCTGCGGTGCATTGCGCCCTGCGGGCTCCATGCACCCTACGTGCGACGTCTAATGTCCAACGCCCTCACCCTGAGCCTGTCGAAGGGCGAGGGCGCCAGGCGCCGGCGACCGTGCGAAGCCCTCCTCCTTCGACAGGCTCAGGATGAGGGCTCATGGCCGGAGGGGCGCAGCGGGCCTCGGGGGAGAAGGAAAATCGCCGCCGCCCCGCGCCCTTTGCGGGTGACAGGCGCCGAAGGCGTGATGGGGTGGACGGCCCCCGAACGGCATCGAAACGTGCCAGACTGGTGTTGTTGCAAACCAGTACGAGGGAGCCGTCCACCCCATCACACCTCCAGATTGCGTCCCCTCGTGCAGCGCCACCGCACCGCGTCTCACTTCCTCACATACAACCTGTTCCTGTTCGAGCCCGCGCCGCGCACGCTCAGATCTTCCGTGAAGCCCGCCGCGAACAGCGGCGCCTCGATGCGGTCGCCCACGTGCGCGAGGTTGTCGCCTTCCACTTCGACGATGACGGTCTTCACCTTCGGCAGCGTCTTTTCCGCGCCGCGCAGGATCACGCCCTCGATGCCGTCCACGTCGAGCTTGAGGTGATCGGGCGCGGGCGCGCCGAAGAAGGTCTGGAACTCGTCGGTCGACATCGCCATCGCCGACTGCACGAGCGCCGAGCGTCCGCGGCCGAACTGGTCGGGCGTGTCGGCGAGGCCGTTCGAGGCGCCGCCGGGCTGGCGCGTGTCGACGCGGAAGGACGTGAGCATCCGCTCGTTCGAGAGCGCCATGCAGTACGCGGCCACGCGCTCGCCCATGCCGTTCATCGAGAGGTGATCGACCAGCAGCGCATACGACGCCGCCTTCGGCTCGAACGCGACCACGCGCACCTTCGGGTCGAGCGCGATGTACATCGCCATCACGCCGATGGCCGCGCCGATGTCCCACACCACGTCGCCGGGCTTCACGTGCTCGTCGACCCACCGAAGCGTTTCCGGCTCGTCGTCCCAGGCCTTGGCCATCTTGTAGGCGCCGACGCTGCGCCGCGTCGTGAAGGTCAGCGGCCCCCGCCGCGTCTCCACGCGCATGCGGCCAGCGTCGTCGAGATACTCGACCGCGCGGGCGAGCGTCTTTTCCTTCTCGATGGGCGCGGCCGCCACGGCGGTCATGGAGGAGAGAATGCGGGCGTAGGATGCGGACATGAGCGGGGGATAGAGGGAGTAAGCGCCGGCCTCAACCCTCGCCCGCTTGCGGGAGAGGGACAGACCGGAGCGAAGCGGAGGTCAGGGTGAGGGCCCGGCCTCTCAGGATGAGTCTCGTCCTGCGCCGCCGCCCCTCACCCGGTTGCTTCGCAACCACCCTCTCCCGCAAGCGGGCGAGGGTTGGCGAGGCTGGCGTTTCTCTCTAACGCCAGCGTGATGCAGCAGATCTATCTCATCGCCCGGCGCGAATATCTGGCCTACGTGGGCGCGTGGGGCTTCTGGCTCTCGCTTCTGACCGCGCCGCTGCTGCTGGCGCTGTTCGCGGTGGGGCCTTTGCTGGCCGGGCGGGCCGAGCCCACGCGGGCGCTGGCGGTGATCGCCGACAATCCGCGCGACGCCGAGGCCATCGCCGCCGCCTTCGCCGCGCGCGGCGCCGACGCCTTGCCGAAATACGTGCTGGTGGAGCCGCCCGCGCGGACCGCCGAGGCCATCGCCCTCTGGCTCACCGGCGCCAAGACCGTGACCATCGAGGGCGAGGCGCGCCCGCTGTTCGCCGCGCTCTTCGTCCGCAACGCCGGCGACACAGCGTCCATCGACTACTGGAGCGTCAATCTCACCGACCGCAGCCCCTCCGATCTCGCGGTGAGCGCCATCGCCGGGCGTCAGCGCGCCGACGCGCTTGCCGCGCGCGGCCTCGATGCGGCGGAGACGGCGCGCATCGAGGCGCTTGAACCCAGGCTCGCCCAGTACGATCCCCGGGCGCAGACAGGGCAGGCCGTCACCTCGCGGGACCGCGCGCCGTATATCGTCGGCATGGTGCTCGCCTTCGTGCTCTGGAGCGCGGTGATGGGCGTGGCCAACATGCTGCTCACGGGCGTGATCGAGGAGAAATCGAACAAGATCCTCGACTCGCTGCTGACCAGCGCTTCGCCGCTGCAGATCCTGATCGGCAAGCTCATGGGCGTGGCGGCGGTCAGCTTCACGCTCTTCGGCGTGTGGGCGCTGTTGGGCGGCTCGACGCTGTCGCTGTTCGGCGGCGGTCAGTCGGGCTTCGGGGCGGAGGTCGCGTCCGCCGCGCTCGATCCGGGGCTGCTGGGGGCGTTCCTGCTGATGTTCCTCGGCGGCTACCTGATCTACGGCGCGCTGTTTCTGGCGCTGGGGTCGCTGTGCGACACGCTGCAGGAGTCGCAGTCGCTGCTGGGGCCGGTGTTCTTCGTGCTGACGCTGCCGATCCTGCTCGTGGGGCCTGCGTTCCAGAACCCGAGCGCGCCGTTGATCGTGGGGGCGTCGTGGTTTCCGCTGTTCACGCCGTTCGTGATGATGATGCGCGCGCCGTCAGGGCTCTCGTTCGCGGACTTTGCGGGGCCAATGGTCCTGCTGGCGGTGACGGTGGCGGTGGTGCTGGTGCTGGCTGCGCGGGTCTTTCACGCGGGCGTGGTCAACCAGGCGAGTGCTGCGAGCTTCCGGCGGCGGCTCTTCGCGAAGAAGTCTGGCTGATTTGAGGTCCGGAATGCAAAGCGCCCGCCGTCCCATCCGGGAGGCGGGCGCTCGTCATTCAAGCGTGGAAATCTTACTTGCGGCCCGGACCGCCGGCGCCCGGCGCGCCAGGAACCTTGCGCGGCGTGGCCGGCAGCAGACCTTCGCGCTGGGCGCGCTTGCGGGCGAGCTTGCGAGCCCGGCGCACCGCTTCGGCGTCCTCGCGGGCGCGCTTTTCCGAGGGCTTCTCGTAGTGCGTCCGGCGCTTCATTTCGCGGAAAGTGCCTTCCCGCTGCATCTTCTTCTTCAGCGCCTTCAACGCCTGATCGACGTTGTTGTCGCGCACGAAAATCTGAACGATGACCCGTCCTCCTGCTGAACGTATGCTGCAGCGCGAAACAACGATTTCCCGCCGGGGAGGTCCCCGCCGTTGTCGTTCCGCCCAATTTTGAGGCCGGAGCCGTATCAAATGCCCGCGCCCGTGTCCACCGGCAGGGGAACGGTCCAGCGTCATTTTCGTCGCGTATACAGGTCCACGGGGGAGGAGTATGCGGAATCCCATGAGCCAGATCACCCCGGTCCGTGCGGACCTGCCCCCCTCCGAACGCCTCCGCGCCCGGCTTCTGGCGGCGCTCCTGCCGATCGCGGCCGAGAGGGGATGGTCCCCGGCGACCCTGAAGGAGGCCGCCGACAGCCTCGGCTTCAGCGCGGGGGAACTTCAGCTCGCCGCCCCCCGGGGGGCCCTCGACATGATCGACGCCTTCGCGGAGTGGGGCGACGCCGGGATGGAAAAACGGCTCGAGCGGGTGAACCTGCTCTCGCTCAAGATCCGCGAGCGGGTCCGCGCCGCCGTCGTCGCCCGGCTCGAAGCCATCGCCCCGTACAAGGCCGCCGAGGCGAAGGCCGTGCAGGCGATGATCCGACCCTTCCGCGCCGGCGAGGGCGCGGGCTTCGTCTGGCGCAGCGCCGACCGCATCTGGCGATTGCTGGGCGACCGCTCGACGGACGAGAACTATTATTCCAAGCGCGCGATCCTTGTGGGCGTTCTCGGCTCGACGACGGCGCGGTGGCTGTCCGAGCCCGGCGACGACATGACCCGCACGCTCGATTTCCTCGATCGTCGCATCGACAACGTGATGCAGATCGAGAAGCTGAAGGCGCAGGCCCGTCCCGTCGGGATCATGGCCGTGGCGGCCGTCGGCGCAGCAGCGAAAGCGTTTTCGCGCCGCGCGCCCGGAAACATATAGACCGGCGGCGTCTAGAATCGTCTGACCAGCCGCGTGTAGTGGCCCATCTTGCGGCCCGCGCGCGCCTCGCGCTTGCCGTAGAGATGCAGGCGCACGTCGGGATCGGCGACGAGCGTTTCCCACGCATCCACATCGTCGCCGATGAGGTTGGTCATCTGCGCATCGGCAAGGCGTTCGGTTGATCCAAGCGGCCAGCCCGCAATCGCGCGCACGTGCTGTTCGAACTGGCTCGTGACGCACACGGCTTCCGTCCAGTGTCCCGAATTGTGCACGCGCGGCGCGATCTCGTTGGCGAGCAGGCGGCCGTCGCGCATCACGAAGAATTCCAGCGTCAGCACGCCCACATAGTCGAAGGCGTCGGCCACGCGCCGCGTCGCGGCGATGGCGTCGTCGAGCATCGCGGAGGGGAGCGAGGACGGCGCGGTGCTGGTGTGCAGGATGCCGTTTACATGGACGTTTTCGGCCGGATCGAAGGCGGCGAAGGCGCCATCGGCCCCGCGCGCGGCGACGACGGAGATTTCGCGTTCGAACGGCGCGAGCGCTTCAAGGATCGCAGGATGCGCGCCGATGGCGGTCCACGCCGCTTCCGCGTTTTCGTTATGCGCGAGCCGCGCCTGGCCCTTGCCGTCGTAACCCATGCGTCGCGTTTTCAGGATTGCCGGCGCAGGCAGCGCGATGAGCGCGGCTTCGAGATCGCCGAGCGATTCAATCGCCGCGAACGGCGTGGTCGCCACGCCGGCCTCGTTGAGGAAACGCTTTTCAAGCACGCGATCCTGCGCGATGGCGAGGGCATTGGCGCCGGGGCGAACGGACACGCCGGTTTCGGTCAGGAATTGTGCGGTGCGCGCGGGCACGTTCTCGAATTCGGTGGTGACGACATCGACGGCTTTTGCGAATGCGGCGAGCGCGGCTTCGTCATCGAAGGCGGCGACAGTGGTTTTTGCGGCGACGCGCGAGGCGGGGCTGTCGGTCTCGTCGGTGAAGACGTGCGCGTCGAAGCCGAGGCGCGCGGCCGCCATCGCGACCATCCGGCCGAGTTGTCCGCTGCCGAGAATGCCGATGGTCGAACCCGGCTTCAGCATCGCTTAGCCGCCTGCGGGGTCTTCGCCGACCTCGGCGGTCTGGCGCGCGCGGTAGGCGTCGAGCTTCTGCGCGATGGCGGGATCGTTCAGCGCAAGGATCGCGCCCGCCAGAAGCCCCGCGTTCGTCGCGCCTGCAGCGCCGATCGCGAGCGCGCCGACCGGAACGCCGGCGGGCATCTGGGCGATGGACAAGAGGCTGTCCAGGCCGCTCAGCGCCTTCGACTGCACCGGCACGCCGAGCACCGGCAGCGGCGTCATCGACGCGACCATCCCAGGCAGGTGCGCGGCGCCCCCGGCGCCGGCGATGATCACCTTGAGGCCGCGCGCCTTTGCGGTCGTGGCGTATTCGACGAGGCGGGCGGGCGTGCGGTGCGCGGAGACGACCTTCGCCTCATAGGCCACGCCCAGCGCGTCGAGGGCGGCGGCCGCCTGGCCCATGGTCTCCCAGTCGGACTTTGAACCCATGATGAGGCCGACGAGGGGCTTCATGGTCATGATGCGGCTCCGCGAAAGCGGCGGTTATAGGGGAGGGGCTGAGTCGCGCAAGGCGAGGGGTTAAGGGTGCGGGGATGGCGAGTAGGACCGCGGGCCTATGGCCCGCAGGAAGGCGCCGCCAGACTCCGCAGAATCTTGCGTGACCTGAATTTTGAAATGCGGGTCCCCAATGGCTTCTGGGGCCCGCGGTCCTGCTCGCCGAGATCACGACGTGTCGGCGGCTTTGACCGCAAAAGTTGCAACGGCGATGCAATCGTCCGCGCGGGGCGCCACCGGCGCGAGGTGCGTGTGGATGGCGTGTTTCCTCAATTGTCGCAGCACCCGCGCGATGGCGGGTTTCATGTCATCGAGGAGATCACGGAGTTCCGCGAGATCGCGGACTTTGACGACGCGCGTGAAGGCGCGGAGTTGCGCGCGCTGGAATCTATATCGGAATCCTGGCGCAACGCCCCGCCAGTGGCGACGCATGAACACGCGGCCGCGATTGTCGCAACGGTGGATCGCGTTCAGGAACACGCAGAGTTTCGCGGCGTAGATTTCTTCCGAGATGTCGGGCCTGAAGCGCACACCCGCAATCGCCGCCACCCACGCGATGATCTCCAGCACCCAGAGCCTGAGGCGCCGGGCGATGGTGTTCACTCTGTCGATGTCGGGTTTTCTGCGCGGTTCGTGTCTCATGGCTCCTTCGCCTCATGCGAAGGGCCATGATTTCATGTGCGGGACTCCGGTCGGATAGATTCATGTGCGATTTCGCTGTGCGCCTTGGGAGCCATGAAAGCGCATGCCGGAAATGTGTGGAGTTCGACGCGCCCATTCCCACAGATTCTTGAGCGTTGGGAACCTCTCCCTCCCCTCCATGGGGAGGGTGGCGCGACGCAGTCGCGACGGGTGGGGTTCGGGCTCTATGCTGACGGGGATGCGATTGAGGCGATGAACGAACAACGCCATCCGCACTAGACGCCCTACCATCTCGCGCTCGCCCCACCCGACCTTCGCTGCGCGAAGGCCACCCTCCCCATGGAGGGGAGGGAGGGGCAGAATTCGGTTGCAGAATTGATGGATGCGGCTTGTTCGAGTACCCTGCGCGTTCAGGTGGGGAGAGTTCAGATGAAATGGCTGCTTCTGTTGCTAATTGCGCTCCCGATGCAGGCGGCCGCGCAGACTTCGCACGCCGTTCCGCCGCAGTGCATGCCGAATGCGCAGGGTGTCATCGACTATCAGGCATGCGCAGATGTAACGACGCCGGGTTCGGATGTGCGCGGCTGGGCGCTGATCAATCTCGGGACACAGGCAATCCTGCGTCAAGACTATGCGGCAGGCGTGCGCTTCTACGATGAGGCGACGCCGCCCGGAAAACACCTCTATTCCGACGCCGCGTTCCACGCCTTGCGTGCAGACGCCTACTTCCATGTCGGCAGGAAATCCGAAGCGTTCGTCGACGCACACATGGCCGCAGCGATCCTTCTCGATCAGCCGGATGTTCCCGCCGATATCCGGGCGCGTGCGGATCGGTACGGTTGGGATCCGGAACTCGCCTACGGCTCCATACTTGTGATCCTGAAGGAAGCGCGGGACCCGCTGTACGAACCCGCCCGCGCGGCATTTCAGGCATTACCCGAAAAAGATTGGCAATCCATAGCATCCCGCGCCGCCGTTTTTGAACAACTCGGCGAACTCGACAGCGCCGTGTCTTTCAGCACGCGCGCGCTAGCTGTCCAGCCCGAAAACCCGGCGGTTCTGAACAATCACTGCTATATTCTGGTGCGTGCCAATCGTGTGCCGGAGGCTTTGCCATACTGCAAGTCCGCGGTCGAACGTGCGCCGGGTATTGGCGGTGTGCAGCACAGCTACGCTTCGGCTCTTGCTGCTGCCGGACGCTGCGGCGAATCGCGAGAAGCGCTGATGGAAGCTCGACGGCTTGATCCTGTTTCGGCTCTCTACAAACAAGACATCGCCTGCGTTGCACGACGCTGACGTATTGTTGCGTTTGCGTGATTTCAGCCGCTCGTGGCGTCGCTGTGCGCCGGAATGTTCCCCAACGCCTCCGCCGCCAGCTCGAAGCTCCGCAATCTCTTTTCGTGATCGAAAATCTGGCCCGTCACCATCAGTTCGTCCGCGCCCGTGCGCGCAACAAACGCGGCGGCCTGTTCGCGCACCTGATCGACCGTGCCGACGGCGGCGCAGGTGGTGAGCATGTCGAGGATGCCGCGCTCCATGGGCGCGAGGGTCCTGTCGTAGTCCTTCACCGGCGGCTGCAGTTTGCCCGGCGTGCCGCGGCGCAGGTTCACGAAGGCCTGCATGATCGAGGTGGAGAGAAGCCGCGCCTCGTCTTCGGTCGCGGCGGCGAAGATGTTGTAGCCCATCATCACGTAGGGTTTCGCAAGACGCGCGGACGGCTGGAAGCGCGTGCGGTATTCCTCAAGCGCCTCCATCATCTGCTGCGGCGCGAAGTGCGAGGCGAACGCGAAGGGCAGGCCGAGGATCGCGGCGAGCTGCGCGCCGAAAAGGCTTGAGCCCAGGATCCACACCGGTATGTCGCTGTCTTCGCCCGGCACCGCGATCACGCGCTGGCCCGGCTGAGCGGGCTCGAAATAGCGCATGAGCTCGACGACATCCTGCGGGAAGCGGTCGGTGTCGCTCGCGAGATTGCGGCGCATCGCATAGGCCGCCGCCTGATCGGTGCCGGGCGCGCGGCCGAGGCCTAAATCGATGCGGCCGGGAAACAGCGCTTCCAGCGTGCCGAACTGTTCGGCGATGATCAGCGGCGCGTGGTTGGGCAGCATGATCCCGCCCGCGCCGACGCGGATCGTCTCGGTGCCGCCGGCCACGAACGCGATGGCCACGGAGGTCGCCGCACTCGCGATGCCGCGCATGGAATGGTGTTCGGCGAGCCAGAAGCGCTTGTAGCCCCAGCGTTCGGCGTGGCGCGCGAGATCCCGCGCATTGTGGAGCGCCCTGCGCGCGTCGCCGCCCTCGATGATGGGCGCGAGATCGAGGATCGAAAAGCTGGTCATGGCGCGGACTGTCGGCGGGCGCCCCGCCGGTGGCAAGCCGGCGCCCTTCTGTTGCATCTCCGTAACGACCCGATTCATGGCCCCTTAACCACGGCCGCGCATTCTCCTCCGTGACTTGAGGAGCAGTTCATGCGCGGCAAGCTTTTCGGCGCGACGGGGGACGGGATGGACCCGTTCGAGCGCCGATTCGGCCTGAAGAGATCGAAGCTGCCGGCCGCCGTGCGCGCCGCGGTGGACACGCTCATGGCCGAGACCGCCATGCTGGCGCAGGAAAACGCCGATCTCGCCGAGCAGGCCGCCCTCGCGCAGGGCCTCGCCGACCGCGATCCGCTGGTGCCGCTCTACAACCGCCGCGCGCTCATCCGGGAGCTGCAGCGGGTGATCTCCTACGTCGGCCGCTACAAGACCCAGGCCGCGGTGATCTTCGTGGACATGGACGGCTTCAAGGCCATCAACGACCAGTTCGGCCACGCCGTCGGCGATGCGGCGCTGGCGCACGTGGCCAAGATCCTGCTGGTGCAGGTGCGTGATTCCGACATCGTGGGTCGCATCGGCGGCGACGAGTTCGCCGTGGTCCTCGCCAACGCCGCGCCTGACGAAGCGCGCCGCAAGGCCGACTGGCTCGCCGCCATCATCGCCGCCACCCCGTTCAGCTTCGAGGGCGTCACGCATCCCCTGTCCGCCTCGGTCGGGGTGCACGCCTTCGCCGGCGACGACGCCCGCGTGGAAGAGGCCGATGCGCTGCTGGCCCGCGCCGACGAGGCCATGTACGCCGCCAAGCACGCGGCCAAGATGCGGATCGCGGCCAACCAGGCCTGATTTCGCCTGTCTGAAGGCCGGGCTCGCGTTCACGGCTCCAAGGGGCTAGGAACCCGCGTTCGAACCTTCACTCTCTTGTCACCGGGGCGGCGCGGCTTGGCCGAAAGCATCGAATTCAGCGTCGTCGTGCCGGTCTACAACGAAGCGGGCAACGCGGCGGAGCTTGCCCGCGAGGTCGCGCGCGCGCTCGACGGCCACGCCTACGAGATGATCTTCGTGGACGATTCCAGCCGCGACGACACCCGCGCCGAACTGGCGGCCGCCCGCGCGGAACTGCCGCGCCTGCGGATTGTCGGCCATCGCGCCAACGCCGGCCAGAGCCGGGCGATCCGGTCTGGGGTGGCCGCGGCCCGCGCGCCGCTGATCGGGACCCTCGACGGGGACGGCCAGAACGACCCGGCCGACCTGCCGAAGCTGCTGGCCCGGATCGCCAGACACGATGCGCCCCATGGGCTCGCCATGGTTTCCGGCATGCGCCTCAAGCGTCAGGACGCCGCCGAAAAGCGCTGGGCCTCGAAACTCGCCAATAACGTGAGACAGTCGCTTCTGGGTGACGGCGCCGTGGATTCGGGGTGCGGCATCAAGGTCTTCAGGCGTGACGCCTTCCAACTTCTCCCGTATTTTGACCATATGCACCGGTACATGCCGGCGCTGATGCTTCGCGAGGGGTTCGGCGTGGAGTATTTCGAGGTCAACCACAGGCCGAGGGGGGCCGGGCGTTCGAAGTACACCAATCTGGGCCGTCTGGCGGCTGCGGGCACCGACCTGTTCGGCGTCATGTGGCTGCGGAGCAGGCTCCGTGATCCAAAGGGGACGGACGAGCTATGAGTCGCGACGGCATGAGCATGCAGGAAGCGATGGTTATACGCCGGGCCTCCAGACAGGGCCGCGGCGGGGGAACTGAGGGGAGTGGTGCGATGGCCGCGGCGTTCAACGTCTTTCCGCTGATTTTGATACCGGTACTGATCTACAACATCATCGCGCTGGGCGGCATGGCGATGGCCGGCGACGCGGCGGCGGTGATCCAGCAACTGGAATCGCAGGCGTTCTCGGTGCCGATGGCGTCGGGCGTGCAATGGGTCGTGCAGTGGGGCGACATCCTCGTCCTGATCGCGCTGGTCCTCCTGTTCATCGAACTGCTGAAATCCACCAGCACCGGCACCTCGGCGATCTTCAACCACGCGCTCTCGATGCTGGTGTTCATCATCTGCCTGGTCGAGTTCCTTTTGAACGCAGCCTTCGCCACCAGCGTCTTCTTCACGATCATGATCATGTCGCTGCTCGACGTGCTCGCGGGCGTGGTGGTGACCATCGTGTCGGCCCGCAGGGATGTCGAATTCGACCACTCGCGCGGGGCCTGAGCCTCGCCCACGCCGGCATAACGCCTTGATTTCTCCGCGTTCGCCCCTTCCATGGGCGGCGTGGAGGAATTCAACATGCGTACTCTCGCCCTTGCTCCGTTTGCCGCCCTCGCCATGTTTGCTGCGCCCGTTGCGCCCGCCGTTGCGCAGGAGGGCGCCATGCACGGGGAGCGCCACATGATGACGATGCAAGGCACGACGCTCACCGTTTCCGCCGAGGCCCGCACCTCCGAGCGGCCCGACATCGCCACCATCAACGCCGGCGTCGTCGCCGAGGCGCCGACGGCGGAAGCCGCGCTGGCGGAAAACGCGCGCCGCATGAACGCGGTGATCGCGGCGATCAAGCGCTCGGGCGTCGCCGACCGCGACATCCAGACCTCGCAGCTCTCCGTGCAGCCGCAGACCGTCTACGCCGAGAACACGCCCCCGCGCATCACCGGCTATCAGGCCACGAACATGGTGAGCGTGCGGGTTCGCAATCTCGCCAATGTCGGCAAGACGGTCGATGCGCTCGTCGGGCAGGGCGGCAACCAGCTCAACGGCATTTCCTTCGGCCTCGACAATCCCGATGCGGCGCTCGACCGCGCGCGTGTGGAAGCGATGAAGAAGGTCCGCGCGCGTGCGGAACTCTATGCGCAGGCCGCGGGCATGACCGTGGACCGCATCCTCTCGATCCAGGAAGGCGGTTTCATCACACCGCCTCGCCCGTACGCCGCAATGGCGATGCGCGCGGACCTCGCGGAGGGGACGCCCGTGCAGGCGGGCGAAGTGGATCTGACCGCGAACGTGACTGTGGTGTTCGCGCTGAAGTGAATCGGTCAGACGTGTGGGAGCAGAGCAGCGCCTTGACCAGTCTCGCGGATTTTCCCATCACCCGTCGCTGGCCGCCGCAGCATCCGGACCGGCTGCAGCTTTATTCGCTCGGCACGCCCAATGGCGTGAAGCCGACGATCATGCTGGAGGAGATCGGGTTGCCCTACGAGGCGCACCGCGTCGACTTCGGCAAGACCGAACAGAAGTCGCCGGAATTCCTGTCGCTCAATCCGAACGGCAAGATTCCCGCGATGATCGATCCTGACGGGCCGGGCGGCGCGCCGTTCGGGCTCTTCGAGTCCGGCGCCATGCTGCTCTATCTGGCGGAGAAGGCCGGCAAACTCATCCCCGCCGATCCCGCAGGCCGCTGGCGCGCGGTGCAGTGGGTGATGTTCCAGATCGGCGGGGTGGGGCCGATGTTCGGGCAGGTCGGTTTCTTCAACAGGTTCGCCGGCAAGGACTGGGAGGACAAGCGGCCGCTGCAGCGCTACGTCGAGGAGGCCAGACGCCTGCTTGGCGTCATGGATGGCGTGCTCGCGGGCAAGGCGTGGTTTCTCGGCGACGACTACACGGTCGCAGACATCTCGATGCTCGGCTGGGTGCATCACCTGATCGGCTACTACGAGGCCCGCGAACTGGTGGCGTTCGACGGCTACGTGCATGTGCATGACTGGCTCGAACGCGGCCTCGCGCGGCCCGCCGTGCAGCGCGGTCTCGCCGTCTACGCCTGAGTGCGCGGTTTGCGCACGATGAGCCGCTTCACGCCGAACACCGCAAACCCGAGCCCGAACACGAACAGCGCGCCCGCGACGCCGTTGGCCACGTTCGCATCGAGCCCGAAGCGTTCGGCAAGTTGGAAGACGTCGAGATCGCGCTTGAGATCGAACGCGCGGAACATCGTCACGTATACGCCCGTCATGATCGTGAGCATGCCGAGCAGCTGCTTCACCGATCCCGCCATCACGCCCGCCGACGCGACGATGAGCGCATAGGCGGGCAGGAGGCCGTAGTTTTCGGCGATGAGCTGGAAGAGGTCGTTGAGGCTCATCCGTCGACCATCGCCGGCAGCGCACGCCTGTCAAGCGCGCCCGGAGCCCAGACGGGTCGCAGCTTTTCCGGTCCTGGTTTCGATCCCCGCGACGCGTGACATCTGTGGGCTCCGTTCCGTGTGGTTCAAGCCCGCTGGCGCGCGCTTGTAGCTTCCTCGAGAAACTGCGTCACTGCGTTGTTGAACGTCTCCGGCTGTTCCATGTTCGGCAGATGGGCGCAACCGGTCATGACAAGCGATTGCGCGGCAGGGACTGTTTCGGCGAGCCTTCTCGATCGCTGCTGCAAATGAGGAAAATCGAGATCGCCCCAGATCACGAGCGTCGGCGTCGCGATCTGGTGCAGTCGGTCAATGGCGTCCGGCGAGGGTTGCTCGTGCGTGAGCGCCGGATGGCGCAAGGCGATGGCGTTCATGTCAAGGAAGAGATCGCGCGCGTCACCTACAACTCGCCCCTTTGCGCGGAGCGGACCGTCGAGCCAGAGATGCGCTTCGATTTCGTTCACCAAGTGCGCGTCATTGCGCGCTTCCGCATCATCGAGATCGGCGAGCAACGCTCCGATCTGCGGCGGGTAGGCGTCAGGTTGCGGGGCGCCTGTGATGGCGGGAGCAACCAGCACCAGCCCCGCGACGTCGCCGGGGTAAGCTAGGGCGTAGTCGATGGCGACCCGTCCGCCCTGTGAGCATCCGACAAGGACAGGCGCGTCGCCGCCGAGATGCGTGATGACGCGGCGGAGATCGTCGATGTGTCGGAACGGTTCGTTCGGCGCAACGGTTTCGCCGAATCCGCGACGATCATAGGCGGTCGCACGAAAGGACTGAGACAGCGGCGGCAACGCTTCGCGCCACATGCGCCGGTCTGCGACGCCAGCGTGCAACAGGATCGCGGACGGACCTTCGCCGCCCGTGTCCACACGCAACGATGCCCCGCCGCTTGCAATCCTGATGTCGCGGCTCACCCCCACGGTGCGAAGTGCTTCGAGAGCTTGAGACCCTGCCCCTGATAGCTCGAACCGCTTTCGCCGTAGAGCTTCTCGCACGGTCCCGAGAGCGCTTCGAACACGAGCTTTCCCACGGGCTGCCCGTCTTCCAGAATGAACGGCACGTCGCGCGAGCGCACTTCGAGCACGGCCTTGCCTTCGTGCGGCGGGATGCCGAAGCCCGGGTCGAAGAAGCCCGCGTAGTGCGCGCGGAACTCGCCGAGCTCGGGGCGGATCGGCGCCATCTCCGCTGCCTCGTCGGCGGGGATCAGCACGGGTTCCTTGGACGCGAAGATGTAGAACTGGCCGGGATCGAGCACGAGGCGGCCGCGCCGCGCTTCCAGCGGCTCCCAGAAATCGCGCGGGTCGTAGTCGTTGATGCGCTCCACGTCGATGACGCGCGAATGGCGCTTGGCGCGAAACCCGACAGGGCCGTCCGATGAAAGATCTATGCAGAAATCCACGTCGCGCTTCGGGTGCGGCGGCCCGCGACGCAGGCGCAGCTGCGACAACCGCGAGCCCGTGCGCACGAGCACCGAGAACGTGCACGGGCTGATCTCGGCGTAGAGCGGACCTTCGTAGCCGGCGGGCACATGGTCGAACGCGGTGGCGTGATCGACGATCAGCCGCGTGAACACGTCGATGCGGCCGGTGGAGGATTTCGGGTTCGCCGCGCCGTGCAGGTGCGGCGGCAGCACGACGCGCTCAAGCAGCGGCACGAGATAGACGCAGCCCGTCTCCAGCACCGCGCCGTTGGTGAGATCGATGCGATGCATGACGAGTTCATCGTCGAGGCGCTCGGCCACGGTCGCCGCGCCCGGCAGGAAGCTCGCGCGCAGGCGGTAGGCGATATTCCCCAGACGCAGGTCGAGGCTCGCCGGCTGGATCTGGTCGATGTGGAGGGGCGGCCCGTGATCGATGAAGCCGCGCTCGATCGCGCGCCGGATTTCCGCGTCGGGCAGTACGCCGTGGGATGCCATTGGGTGCGCTCTCCCGCGCCAGAAGGGGGTCTGTCGTGGCAAGCGCGCCGCGATTTGTCCAGCTTGACGCGCCGTGCGCGGAGCCGTAGGGAGCCTTCGCGCCGATTTGGACTCTGCTTGCGGGCGCGTTAAAAATGCCGCTAAACGAGGGGATGGCAGCCGGTGAGGCCGCCCAGCATCTTCAGGGGTGCATTCCTTCAAGCCCGCAAGCGATCCGGCCAGTGATCTGGCTGTCGGCGCGCCGTATGAACGACGCGAGGCTTGCGATGACCGCCGATCCATCACCCGCGGGACTGGACCCGCACCATGATCTCCTTGTCGCGGGCGAGGACGCCTGGACCATGCTCGCCGCCGTTGCGGGCGCCTTCTCGGGCGCGCCGGCGCAGCTCCTGTCCATGTCCGGCTCGCGGTTCACGGACGGCGACTGCACGCTGAACCTGCGCGTCGGCGGCATCGGTCCGGGCGAGGCCGGCCGCATCGCCGACGCCATCGCCGCGCACCCCGACATCCGCCTCTCGCGCATCGAACACATCGTCTGGAAGGCCCGCACATGAGCAAGAAGAAGTCACCCCGCCTCGCCACGCAGCTCGTCCGCGGCGGGATCAACCGCAGCCCGCACAAGGAGACGGCCGAAGCCATCTTCATGACCTCGGGCTTCGTCTACGATAGCGCCGAAGAAGCCGATGCGCGGTTCGCCGGGACCTCGCCCGGCTATCTCTACGGGCGCTACGGCAATCCCACGATCCGCATCCTCGAAGAGAAGCTGATGCTGCTTGAAGGCGCGGAGGAATGCCTCTGCGTGGGCTCCGGCATGGCGGCGGTGACGGCTTCGGTGATGGGCGTGGTGAAGGCGGGCGACCGCGTGATCGCGCCGCGCGCGCTGTTTTCCTCGTGCCTGTGGCTGCTCGACACCTATCTGCCGCGCTTTGGCGTGGAGGTGGAGCTGGTGGACGGCGAGGATCTCGACCAGTGGCGGGAAGCGGCGAAGAAGCCCGTGCGGCTGGCGCTGATCGAGACGCCCTCGAACCCCGTGCTCGGCGCGGTCGATCTCAAGGCGGTCGCTGAAATCCTCAAGCCCACCGGCGCGATCATCGTCGTCGACAACGTGTTCGCGACGCCGCTGAACCAGAAGCCGCTCGAACTCGGCGCGCACGTGGTCGTGTATTCGACGACCAAGCACATGGACGGGCAGGGCCGCACGCTGGGCGGCGCGATCCTGTCCTCGAAGGCGATCATCGACGAGCACTATCGCGATTTCCTGCGCCACACCGGGCCCGCGATCTCGCCGTTCAACGCCTGGGTGATCCTGAAGGGCCTGGAGACGATACACCTGCGCGTGCCGGCGCAGTGCGCCTCCGCCGCGAAGATCGCCGACGCCATCGCCGCGCATCCCAAGATCGCCCGCGTGCTCTATCCCGGTCGCGCCGATCATCCCCACCGCGCGGTGCATGCAAAGCAGATGAAGGGCGGCGGGCCGCTCATCGCGTTCGAGGTGAAGGGCGGGCAGGCCGGCGCCTTCAGGTTCCTCAACGGCCTCGAACTCATCGACATCTCGAACAATCTCGGCGACGCGAAATCTCTCGCCACGCACCCCGCCACCACCACGCACCGCCGCCTCACTGAGGAAGCGCGCGCGCGCATCGGCGTCAGCCCCGGCGCCGTGCGTTTGAGCGTCGGCCTTGAGGATGTCGACGATCTGATCGAGGATGTGATCCAGGCGCTCGATAAAGTGTGAGGCGATGTACGAGGAAATCACCGACGGCGTGCGCATCCGCGTGACCCCCGCCTTCCAGCCCGCCGAAAGCGCGCCGGAGGAGGGACGTTATTTCTGGGCGTACACCATCGAGATCCTCAATCTCTCCGCGCGACCCGTGCGGCTGATGAACCGCTACTGGCGCATCGTCGATGCGCACGGCGTCGAGCACGAGGTGCGCGGCGACGGCGTGGTCGGCAAGCAGCCGCTGCTGCAGCCGGGGGAGGCGTTCACCTACACCAGCGGCTGCCCGCTCACGGCGCCCTCCGGCATGATGGGCGGGCACTACGGCATGATCGACACCGCCAGTCATCTGCCGTTCAGGGTGGTCGTGCCCACATTCGCGCTCGATAGTCCGCACGCGAACTTGCGGGCCAACTAACGACGCTGCCGGAATTGCACAGGGGGGACGCATGCGGCCTGGTTCACGCTTGTTTGTGGGAATGGCGATCGCGATCGCCCTGTCGGGCGCCGGCTTCATGGCGGCTTCTGCCAAGGCGCCGGAACCGCCGGCCTGGGCGCGCTATGATGCGCCGGCGCCGGTGCGCATCCTCGGCTACAACGACGACGCCATGGAGCCGTTTCTCTCGCGCGACGGCGCCACGCTCTTCTTCAACAATCGCAACAGCCCGCCGGACAAGACCGATCTGCACTGGGCCGAGCGTGTCGATGACCTGACATTCCGGTATCGCGGTCGTGTCGAGGGCGCCAACAGCCCGAAACTCGATGGCGTGGCGACCATGAGCGCGGGCGACCGCTTCTGTTACATCTCCGTGCGCAGCTATTTCGAGAGCCTTGCCACAGTATATTGCGGCGACTGGTCCCACGGTCGTCTGGAAAATGTCGCGCTCCAGAGCGAGGCGGCGGTCCGGGTCCTCGGGCGCGTCGTGTTCGACATCGAGATCGACGCATCGGGACGTTCCATGATCCTCGCCGATGGCCTGTTCCGCGGCGGCCCTGTTCCGGTAAGCTCCGATCTGCGTCAGGCGCGCCTCGTCGATGGAACCTTCCGCCTCAACCCCGAGGACGATCCCCTGTTCGCCGCCGTCAACTCGCGCGCGCTCGAATACGCGGCGGCGCTGTCGACAGACGGCCTGACGCTGTCTTTCACGCGCATGACAGGGCCGCCGCCCTTCTCAAGCGCGACGATCTGGATAGCGCGCCGCCCACGCGCATCGGATGCTTTCGGTCCACCTGTGCAAATCCGGGTGATTCGGGGATTTGCCGAGGCGGCGACCTTCACGCCGGACGGGCGTGCGCTCTATTTCCATCGCCGTACGAACAACCGGTTCACATTGTGGCGGGTCTCACGATAGAGCCTCGCGCATCAGGAGACGATCAGGACCGCGGGGGCGAAGGCGGCGCGTGGCGTGTTGGTGAAACGAGCGTCACCGCCGCCGCCTCTTCTCGTGTCAGCCTCGTCCAGGATACGATGGTGTAGCCTTTTTCCGCGAGACATGCGGTCATCGCGGCTTGGACTACGTGCTCGTTTTTCTTTCGTCGCGAACTGGTCAGCCCGTAGGTCGCCAGTGGTATGAGCGCAATCATGCCGACGCCTGTTGCAGCGAGCGCAGAGCCGCCGCCCACAACCGTTGCAGTCGCCGCGCCAGCAAGGACATCGGCGGCTGCAGCGCCGCCCGCGACCCCGACGATCGGCGCGGAGCTAGGACGGAAGTTTCTCGCCTCGGTCGATACTTCTGCTGCGCAGATCGAGAACGCGCTCTGGAAAGCGGCGACATCAGCGGGCGGCGGCTGGACAGTTGGCGCGTAGGGCCGTGGTCTTGTCGAGACGCAGCCAGTCAACAGAAGCCCGGCCGCGACGAGCCGGAGCATCGATTTCAATTTTGTCATGTTGTCCGACCATTTCCGATGCCTGAGGCGTTACCACGGCGACGAGGCGCCAGCCAACACTGCCGCGCCGTCAGGCGTGCGGCGACACTTGGGCAGGATCGATCAGGTATAGACGCGCGCAGAACTGGCAGCGGGCGTGGAGTTTGCCGTCCGGCTCCACGAGATCGGCGAGTTCTTCCGCAGTGAAACGTTTCAGGAGCGCCGCAAGGCGCTCACGGTCGCAGGTGCAGCGGTCGGCAAGGGCCCGCGGGTGCGCCATCCGCACGCCGTCCTCGTGGAAAAGCCGGAACAGCGCGACTTCGGTCGCGAGCGTCGGATCGAGCATCTCGGCGTCGGTGAGCGATTCAAACAGGATTTGCGCGCGGTTCCAGTCTTCTTCCGTGAAGCCGCGCGTCGCATCGCCCGCCACGCGCTGGATGAGGCCGCCGCCCGCGCGCCAGTGCGAACCGTGTGCGGTGACCTCTTCGCCGACCGCGAGCAGCACGCGCGTCGGCGTCTGTTCCGAGCGGTCGAAATAAAGCTCGGCGCATTGCGCCAGCGTGTCGCCCTCAAGCGGCACGACGCCCTGCATCTGTTCGGTGTCGGGGCCCTGATCGAGCGTGAGCGTGAGCGCGCCGGCGCCTATGAGATCTGCGGGCGTGCGTCGAGTGTTTCCGAGGTCGGGGTCCGTCACGCGTGCGTAACCGCGCAATCCGCCGCCCGCGCGGTATTCCGCAACCAGCAGCGGCGCGGGGCCGTCGCCTTCTGCCTGCACGGTGAGCGTGCCGCCGTCCTTCAGCAGCGAGCCGACGAGTGCGGCCAGCGTCAGCGTCTCGCCGAGTAGCAGCGCGACGGGACGGGGATAGGCGTGGCGCTTGATGATCGGGTCGATCGTGCCCACGCCGAGGCGTGCGTAGCGGCCTCGCACCGGCGCGCCGTCTATGGTGAAGGCCGCGACTGTGTCGTCCGTCGCGCTCAAGGCGCGAGACACCACAGCAGCACAGCCTTCTGCGCATGGATGCGGTTTTCCGCTTCGTCGAAGATCGCCGATTGCGGACCGTCGATGACGGCGGCGGCGACCTCCTCGTCGCGGTGCGCGGGCAGGCAGTGCAGGAACACCGCATCCTTCGCGCCGCGCGCCATGAGCGCGGGCGTCACCTGATAGGGCGGGAACGCGGCCATGCGCTCGTCCTTGTCGGCGTCGCCCATCGACACCCAGCAGTCGGTGACGATGACGTGCGCGCCTTCGGCTGCCGCTTCCGGCTTTTGGCTCACGCTGATGCGCGCGCCTTCGGCCTGCGCGGCCTGCACGTCCTGCGTGCGCGGCAGATAGCCTTTCGGGCTTGCGATCGCGAGATCGAAATCGAGCTTGCCTGCGACCTGGATGAAGCTCGCGCAGACATTGTTGCCATCGCCGATCCACGCGACCTTCTTGCCCTTCACGGGCCCGAGGCGCTCCTCGATGGTCATGAGATCGGCGATGATCTGGCAGGGGTGGCTCACGTCGGTGAGGCCGTTGATCACCGGCACGCTCGCGGCGGCGGCGAAGGCTTCCACGTCCGCGTGCGCGTTGGCGCGGATCATCACCGCGTCCACCATCCGCGACAGCACGCGCGCGGTGTCCTCAATGGTTTCGCCACGGCCCAGCTGCGTGTCCGCGGCGTTGAGGATGACGGTCTCGCCGCCGAGCTGGCGCATGCCGACATCGAACGACACGCGCGTGCGCGTGGAGTTCTTCTGGAAGATCATCGCCAGCGCGCGGCCGAGGAGCGGGACGTCGGCGTCCTTGGCGCCCTTCGTGGCGCCGGCGCGCGCGGCCTTGCGGCGATGCGCTTCATCGAGAATCGCGCGCAGCTCTGCGGGATCGAAAGTGGCGAGATCGATAAAGTGGCGCGGGGCTCTCACGCCTTCGCCTTCGCATCGCTCAGCGCCGCGTCGAGAATGGCGACGGCTTCGGTGACGTGCGCGGTCTCGACGATGAGCGGCGGCGCGAGACGCACGCAGTTTTCGCCCGCGACGCCGACGAGGAGTTTGCGGTCGCGCGCGGCGGCTTGTGCGGGTTTCGGATCGCTCGCGAGCTTGATCCCGCGCAGCAGGCCCTTGCCGCGGATTTCCAGCACATATCCGGGGTGTCGATCCTTCAGGCCTTCGAGCGCCTGACCGAGGTGGTTGGCCACATCGCGGACGTGTTGGAGGAACGCGGGCTCGTGCAGCATGTCGTACGCCGTGTTGCCGACGGCCATGGCGAGCGGGTTGCCGCCGAAGGTCGTGCCGTGCGTGCCGCGCACCATGCCCTTGGCCGCCTCGCGCGTCGCGAGGAAGGCGCCCATCGGGAACCCGCCGCCGACGCCCTTGGCGATCGCCATGATGTCCGGCGTCACGCCCGACCATTCATGCGCCCACATCTTGCCCGTGCGCCCGGCGCCGGATTGCACTTCGTCGAAGATCAGCAGCGCGCCGTGCTTGTCGCAGAGCTCGCGCATGTGGCGCATATCCTCGTCCGGCACGGCGCGGCAGCCGCCTTCGCCCTGCACCGGCTCGATGATGATCGCTGCGGTCGTCGGCCCCACCGCCGCGTCGAGCGCCGTGCGGTCGCCGTAGGGCAGGTTGATGAAGCCGGGCAGACGCGGGCCGAAACCGTCCACATAGCTCGGATTGCCCGCCGCGTTGATCGCCGCGTAGCTGCGACCGTGGAAGGAGCCGGAGAAGCCGATGATGTCGATCTTTTCCGGATTGCCGTTCGCGGAATGGTACTTCCGCGCCATCTTCAGGCAGCCCTCGATGGCCTCCGTGCCGGAGTTGGTGAAGAAGACGACGTCCGCGAACGTCGACGCCACATATTTCGCCGCCAGCGTTTCCTGGCCTTCCACGCGGAACATGTTGGACAGATGCCAGAGCTTGCCCGCCTGCTCAGTGAGCGCGGCGACCATCTTCGGGTGCGCGTGGCCGAAGGCGTTCACGGCGATGCCGGCGATGAAATCGAGGTAGCGGTCGCCCGACTTGTCGAAGAGATGCATCCCCTCGCCGCGCACGAACACCTGCTCCGGCGGGGAATAGACGGGCAGAAGCGGATTCGGGTTGGCGGACATGAGAATTCCCCTAAGAGGGCGGCGGGCGAGAAAGCGCGGGTTCTGACGGGGTGCGACGCGCGCGTCAAGGATAAGGCCAGTGGGCGAGGCGGGCTGGACATGACGGACGGTTGGAACGCCTCTGCTCAGGCATGGATCGACTCGCAGGGCGAGCATGGCGATTTCGGACGCCGCTACGTGCTCGACCCGCTGATGCTCGGCCTTGCGGCGGCCGGTTCCGCGACGCGCGTGCTCGATGTCGGCTGCGGCGAGGGGCGGTTCTGCCGGATGCTGCGGGCACGCGGCGGCGAGGCCGTCGGGATCGATCCGACCGGCGCGCTGATCGCGCAGGCGCGACGTCTCGACCCGGAGGGGCATTATGTCGAAGGCGTCGCGGAGTCCCTGCCGTTCGCGGATGGGGCGTTTGACCTAGTGGTGAGCTACCTCTCGCTCATCGACATCCCGGACGTTGGCGCCGCGATTCCGGAGATGGCGCGCGTGCTTGCGCCGGGCGGACGTCTGCTGGTCGCCAGCCTCAACGGGTTCAACACCGCTGGGTTGGAGCTTGGATGGGTCCGGGACGCCTCCGGCGAGCGGCCGTACTTCGCGATGGACAACTATCTGCAGGAGCGCGCCGTCTGGACCGAGTGGCGGGGCATCCGCATCATCAACCATCACCGGCCCCTCGGCGCCTATATGCAGCTCTTTCTCGGTCAGGGGCTCGTGCTCACGCATTTCTCGGAGCCGGCGCCGACGCCGGACGCGCCTGCCGAGAAGGCCGCGCGCTACCGCCGCGCGCCTTGGTTCTGCGTCATGGCGTGGGAAAAATCGGCGACCGTTGTCGATTGAGCGAAACCTGTTGCACGTAATGCGCAATATTTTGCCTGATGACGCTTGGCCGCGCGCCGACGCGCGCTATGGTCGTGCCAAGAATTCGGCCAAAAGTTTGGGAGGAGATCAGCATGTCGCGCGTCGCAGTGGTTACCGGGGGCACCCGCGGCATCGGTCTGGCCATCACGGAAGCGTTGAGCAAGGCGGGCTACAAGGTCGCCGCAAACTACGCCGGCAACGACAAGGCGGCGGCGAAGGCCGAAGCCGAGAATGAAGGCGTGAAGTGCTACAAGTGGGACGTGGGTGACTACGAAGCGTGCCAGGCGGGCCTGCGCAAGGTCGAGGCCGACCTCGGCCCGGTTGACGTCTTGGTCAACAATGCCGGCATCACGCGGGACGGCTTCTTTCACAAGATGACCGCCGATCAGTGGCGCGAAGTCATCCGCGTCGACCTCGACAGCCTCTTCCACATGACCCGCCCGCTGATCGACGGCATGCGCGCGCGCGGCTTCGGACGTATCATCAACATCAGCTCGATCAACGGCCAGAAGGGCCAGGCCGGGCAGGTGAACTACTCCGCCGCCAAGGCCGGCATGATCGGCTTCACCAAGGCGCTGGCCCAGGAAGGCGCCTCCAAGGGCGTCACGGTGAACTGCATCGCGCCGGGATACATCGACACCGAGATGGTGGCGGCGGTGCCGGAAGCGGCGCTGGCCAAGATCATCGCCACGATCCCCGCCGGCCGTCTCGGCAAGGCCTCGGAGATCGCGCGCACAGTGCAGTTCCTCGCCAGCGACGACGCGGGCTTCATCACCGGCGCGACGCTCACGGTAAACGGGGCCCAGTATATCGCCGGCTGATTCCGGCTGAGTGGCTGGCGTTGCATTTTCGTCACGTCTCTGAGCGGAAATCTGTCACGCCGGTCCGCGCCACGAAAGCGCCGGGTTCGGATGGCTTTCAGTGGGCCCATGTCCGCTGAAACCCCGCCGCAGTCCGGGTCATCACAATCGGGCGCCCCGCATTTCGGCGCCCGCGTCGCCGGCGCGTTCGCCGCGACGCTGGCGCTGGCGGTCGCGCCAAGCGCGCTTGCGCAGAGCAAGGATTCCCCGCTGGCGCAGGGTCTGCTGGATCTGCCGGCGAACGATCGCCCCGCCGCCGAGCGCTACCAGACGCCGGACGGGCGGGTGCGCTTCGTGCTGGATCGCTCCGGCGCGCGCCTCGCGCTGGTGCGGTTCGAGGGCTCCGACGAGGTGCATGTGTTGCGCTCCGTGCCCGGCCCGCGCGGCGACGAGTTCTTCAAGACCGATACGGGCGATGTCCTCCTGCGCGTGACCGCGCTGGGCAGCGTCATCGTCTACACGGACGCCGCCCGCACCGGCGCGCCGGCCGCGCTCGCGGGCAGCGCGGGGCCGGTGCCGCCGCCGCCGTCTCTGGCGCAGGC
>WRPF01000036.1 GCA_009773335.1 Caulobacteraceae bacterium | reverse complement strand
TTCGTTGCTCGCGCAACGGAGGGTGTCTGGGCCCAGTCATCAGATGGACGCGAGCAATGTGGTCGAGCGCGAAGCTGCGGTCGCGACTCTTTGAGTGCGGCGTCTGAAGGCGAAACCAAAAGCCGGCGGGGATTGAAACCGCCGGGGTCCGGGGATCTCACTGGGAGACCCGAGCGCGCGCGGCAGCACTGAGCATGGGCCTAATCGCCCGGACGCTCGCCTGTTCGACCGGAAACGGACGGCAGGCTTGCCAGGGGAAACAAGCCCTCGGACTCCCTGCTGCGCGAAAACGGCCACGCGGGGCGCTGTGGGGCGCTGTGACGGCGCACTATCAGACGGTCGCAAGGCCGTCATTAAACTCGGCGTTGAAGCAGCGCCCCGTCCCTCCGGCTTGGGATTGATAAGCCGGATGCGAGGCCGCGAAGCAGCGATGCTGGCGCGGACGATGGAGCGTGTCTGGATCAAACACAGGAGGAAGGTGATGGAGGACCGCCGGCGCCCTCGCCGGCATACGGTGTTGAAACAGGCGAAAATCTTTCAGGACGATCCACTTTGCCGGCGAGGGCGCCGGCGGTCCTGCTCTCCAACATCACGCCTGCACGGCCGCCTTCGGAAACCCGCCCGCCTTGCTCACCATGCCGGGCGTCGCCTTGCCGAGCGTGCGCGAGATGAAACGCGCCGCCTCGATGGCGCCGTCGAGATCGACGCCGGTGGCGATGCCCATGCGCTCGAACATGTAGACGAGATCTTCCGTCGGCACGTTGCCCGCAGCGCCCGGTGCGAACGGACACCCGCCGACGCCCGCGAGCGATCCGTCGATCACGCGCACGCCGCATTCCACCGCCGCAAGCGCATTGGCGAGCGCGGTGTTGCGGGTGTTGTGGAAATGCGCGCGCAACTGCACGCCCGGCGCCGCCGCCTTCGCCCGCGCGAACAGATCGCGCACCTGCGACGGCGCGCCGACGCCGATGGTATCTGCAAGCGCGACCTCGAACACGCCCGCATCCGCCGCCCGGCGCACGAGATCGGCGACGGTTTCGGCAGGCGTCTCGCCCTCGAACGGACAGCCGAACGCCACGCTGATCGTCGCCGACACGCGGATGTTTGCAGCGCGCGCCAAGGGCGTAACTTCCGCGAGCGCATCGACGAGCCCGAGCATCGGCGCGCCGCTGTTGCGCATGGCGAACGCATCGGATGCGGCGAGCACGAAGTTGACTTCCTTCGCGCCGGCTTCCGCCGCCCGCTCGAAGCCGCGACGGTTCAGCGCCAGCGCGATGTAGGTCGCGCCATCGTTCTTCGGCAACCCCGCCATCACCTCCGCGGCGTCCGCCATCTGCGGCACCTTCGTCGGATTGACGAAGCTCGCCACTTCAAGCCGCTTCAGTCCCGCAGCGACGGAGCGTGCGATGAGTTCGAGCTTCGCCTCCGTGCCGACGATTTCCGGCTCGTTCTGCAGCCCGTCGCGGGCGCTGACCTCGACAAGTTCGATCTGGCTCACCATCTGCGCATCCTAGGCCCGTCGGCGCATGAATTGAAGTCAGCGTTCGCTGTCGTCCGGCGAAGAGAGATCATCCTCCTCCACATCGCCCGGAATCGTATAGCTACCCGACAACCAGCGGTGCAGGTCCACATCCGCGCAGCGCTTCGAGCAGAAGGGCCGGTATTTAGGATCCATCGGCTTGTCGCACAGGGAACAGGCCGGCGGTTTCGCGACTGGTTCGCTCATGGTCTTCATGGTTCAGACGGCCTCGACATCGATGCGTTCGCGCACGCCCGCCGGTTCGGCGAGCAGGCGCCAGCGCGGCCCGATACGCGAACGCAGCGCTTCGCGCCAGCCGATCACATCAGCCTCCAGCCAGGCGATCACGTCCGGCGCGAGCCGCGCGACCACCTCGCGGCCCCGCGCGCCGCGCGCTTCCCGCTCCATCGCCCGCAGCGCCTTCAGCGCCACGGTCTCGGCGCTCGGCCGGCCGTCAGCGTCGAGAAATCGTTCCGCCAGCGGCGCCCGCAACTGCCCGCGCGACATCTCGACCACGCCGAAGCGCGACATGGCTGCTACCGTCACCCCCCACGGATCGTCCGCGACAGCCGCCTTGAGCGCCGCGACCACAGCTTCGCCGCCCCGCCGGTCGCGCATCGACACGAAGTCGATGGCGACGATGCCGCCGAGATTGCGCAGACGCAGCTCCCGCGCCACCGCCTGCGCCGCCGCAATATTGAGATCGAGCGCGAACTTCTCCGCATCGGGCGAGCCGCTCCGCCTTCCGGAATCCACGTCGATCGCCACGAGCGCAGCCGTCGGCTCGATGGTCAGCAGGCCGCCGCCGGGGATCGGCGCGATATGCGCTAGGCTTGCGTCCACGATGTCGTCGATGCGTTCGCGAGCTTCGATCTCAGAGGGCGTCGCCGCCTCAAGATCGCTGTCGCATTCGGGACGCTGCAAACGGCGCGGCGCGCCTTCGGGCGCAGGCTCTGCAAGCAGTTCCAGCACTGCCGCCTTCCCGCGCACCGCTTCCCGCGTGACACGCACGACGACGCCCTGGCCTTCCGCCAGCGCTCGTCCCTTCACACGGCCTTGCGCATCGAGCCGCAAAAACCCATGTTCATCGCCGAGGCCGAGATCCACGAAACAACCACGTCTACGACGATCCACGGTGCGCACGCGCGCGGCATAGGCCTCTCCCCACAGCGCGCGTTTTCCCGCGTCCGACCACCGGGTGACATGCAACATGATCGGCGCGCCGTCGCGCACGAGAACCTGACGCGTTTCGCCGATGGCGGCGTCGATCCAGGTTTCCACCGCGCTCAAGGCAGCACGACGCCCGCGGCGGCGAGCAAGCCCGCGGTCTCGTAGAGCGGCAGTCCGACGACCGATGTGTACGACCCGTTGAGCGACATCACGAACCGCCCAGCGCGCCCCTGCACGGCGTAACCGCCGGCCTTGCCGCGCCACTCGTCGCTCGCGATATACGCCTCGATCTCGGCGTCGCTCAGTCTCTTGAATTTCACGCGTGTCGTAGCGATGCGCGCACGCACGACGCCGAAATGCGCGACGGCGACGCCCGTGAACACCTGGTGCGCCCGACCAGACAGCAGCGCGAGGCATTCGCGCGCTTCTTCTTCCGTCTCGGTTTTCGGCAGGATGCGTCGCCCGCAGCCGACGACCGTATCGGCCGCGAGCACCACGGAATCCGGCAGCGCCGCCGCAAGCGCCTTCTCGCGCGCAAGCCGCTCCGCCAGCAGGCGCGGCAGCTCGCCCGCCTTCGGCGTCTCGTCGATGTCCGTCGCGATCACCTGTGACGGCGAGAGACCGATGAGATCGAGCAGCGCAAGGCGGCGCGGACTGGCGCTGGCGAGGACGAACGTCATGGTTTCGGGTTCAGCCCGAAGCGCTTGGCGATGATGCGATCAAGCGTGCGCGGCGCCATGAAGCCCGGCAGCACGCCGCCTGTCAGCCAGTCGCGCATGATCGCGTAACGGGTCTTCGGCGCGGCGTCCGTCAGCACTTTCCAGATGAGCGTGCCGACCGCGTCGGCCGGCAATCCGCCCGCGGCCTGCGCGCCGACGGCCTCGGTGAAACGCTTCAGGATCGGCGCGTAGACGCTGTTGGCGTAGCGCTTCTGGTCAAACGAAAGCCCCTTGTCCCAGATCGCCGTCTTCACGGCGCCGGGACCGATGACGATCACATCCACGCCGAACGGCATGAGTTCGCGTCGCAGGCCCTCGGAATATCCTTCCAGCGCAAACTTGGACGCCGCGTACGCGGAGATGAACGGCAGCGCGCGGCGGCCTCCGACCGAGGAGATCATCACGAACCGCCCCGGCGCGCCGGACGCTAGCTGGTTGGCGCCCTCCGCGCCGAGCAACGATGCGAATGCGCACGTCACGTTGTGCACGCCGATGAGGTTCACCTCCATCTGCGCGCGCAATTCGGCAGCGCTCATGTGCAGCAGAGGCCCGGGCACAGAGCCGCCGGCATTGTTGACCACGCCGAGGAGACGGCGCCCCTGCTGCTGCTCCGCTACCGCGCGCGCCGCCGCGGCCACCGCCGCTTCGTCGGTGACATCGAACACCACGGGCGTCAGCGACGCGCCGAGCGTCGAGGCGAGGCGTGCGCCGTCCTCGGCCTTCCGCACGCTCGCATAGACATGCGCCCCGCGTGCGATCGCCACGCGGGCCGCAGCCTCGCCGATGCCGCTTGACGCGCCCGTCACGAGAATGGCCGGTTTTCCGCTCATGAACCTTGTCCTTCGGAGATCAATCGCCATCTATCGAGGGCGTTTCCCGTCGCGGCAAGACCAATCCCACAAACCTAACCATGGGCGGGCCGCTCGAAACGGGCGGCAATACGCTTCTCAAGCGCGTCGCGAACGGCCCTGTATTCCTCAAGCCGCTGTTCCCGCGAGCCCTGCGCCAGCGACGGGTCCATCGTCGGCCAGTATTCCACGTCGACCGCCATGGTGCGCGTGAACTCGAGCGCCCGGTGATGAGCCTCCGGTGTAAGCGTGACGATGAGGTCGAAACTCGCGTCGTCCAGATCGGCGAAGGCCTTCGGCCGGTGCCTGGCCGTATCGACGCCGATTTCATCGAGCACGATGGCGGCGAACGGATCCACCGCTTCGCCCTTGCGCACGCCACAACTGTCCACCCACACCTGTCGGCCGAAGTGCAGGCGCATGATCGCCTCGGCCATGACAGAGCGGATGACATTGTGACTGCAGGCGAACAACACCGCCTGCGGCAGGGGACGCGCGCCTTGCATCACGCGTCATCCCCGCACGTGCAGCGCGCAGATGAGCGTGAAAAGGCGGCGTGCGGTGTCGAAATCGATCGCGACCTTGCCCGCAAGGCGTTCGGAAAGCAGCGTCGAGCCCTCGTTGTGAAGGCCGCGGCGCCCCATATCTATGGCCTCGATCTGCGCAGGCGTCGCCGAACGTATCGCGCTGAAATAACTGTCGCAGACGAGGAAGTAGTCGCGGATCACCTTCCGGAACGGCGCTAGCGAGAGAATGAAGGTGTGCAGTTCCTCGCCGTCCTCCTTGTCGATCCGGAAGACGAGGCGCTGATCGACGATGGACAGGAAGAGCGCATAGGGCCCCTCGTCCATGCCATCGACGGCGAAGGAGTTCGCCTCCAGCAGATCGAAGATCGCCACCCGCCGCTCGTGTTCGGCGTCGGCGCTCGCCGCAGCGAGCGAGGTTTCGTCGAGGCGCACGTCGGAGAGACGATTGTTCTCACTCATCGCCAAGCCGCAAGCGAACGGAACGCGCGTGCGCAGGCAGACCTTCCGCATCCGCCAGCCGCGCCGCCGCGCCGCCGATGGCCGCAACGCCCGCCTGTGAGGCGCCGATGATGGTGGTCCGCTTCATGAAGGTGAGCGTGGACAGCCCCGACGCAAACCGCGCGCGACGGCCCGTCGGCAGCACGTGGTTCGGGCCCGCCACATAGTCGCCGAGCGCTTCCGGCGCATAGGCGCCGAGGAACAGAGCGCCCGCATGACGGATGCGCGCCGCCAGCGGCGCGGGATCGGCGAGCGCCAGCTGCACGTGTTCAGGCGCAGCGGCGTCGATCAGTTCGGCGGCATCCTCTATCCGCGCGATGTGGATGACGGCGCCGTAGCTGTCCCACGACACCCGCGCCGATGGTCCCGCCCGTCCGGCCGCGATGTCGGCCTCGACGGCGGCGGCCACTGCGTCGCCGAACGCGCGATCGGTCGTGAACAGCACCGATTGCGCGTCGGGATCGTGTTCGGCCTGCGCGAGAAGGTCGGCCGCGATCCAGCGTGGATCGACGCTTGCGTCGGCCACGACAAAGACTTCCGACGGCCCCGCTATGGAATCGACGCCAACATCGCCGAAGACGAGTTTCTTCGCCGCCGCCACATAGGCGTTGCCCGGCCCGACGACCACATCGCAGGCGGCGATCGGTCCCGCGCCGTAGGCGAGCGCCGCGATCGCCTGGGCCCCGCCGACGCGCCAGATCTCCGTGACTCCGGCGATTTTCGCCGCCGCGAGAATTGCCGGGTTCTGCAGGAGCTTTCCGGGCGGCGACACCATCGCGAGCCTCTGCACGCCCGCGACCCGCGCGGGAATGGCGTTCATCAGCACCGCGCTCGGATACGCCGCGAGCCCGCCCGGCGCGTAGAGCCCGGCAGCGTCGACCGGCGTCCAGCGCCAGCCGAGCGTCACGCCCTGTGCGTCGACAAAAGTCTCATCACGCGGACGCAGGCGTTCGTGAAACAGCGCGACACGTTCAGCGGCGAGCTCCAGCGCCTTCAGCAGGTCCGGCGCGCACGCCGCCACCGCCGCGTCCACCTCGCGCGCCTCGACGCGCAGGTCCGAGACCTTCTGCGACACGCCGTCAAAGCGCGCCGCATACTCCAGCACCGCATCGATCCCGCGCGCGCGCACGTCAGCGAGTACCGGCCGCACCGCTTCTTCGGCCTGGTCCAGCCGCTCGCCACGCGCGCGGATCAGGCGTCGATAGCTTTCCGCAAAGCCGGGCGCAGTTGCATCAAGACGCAGGACCATCGCTCAATACCGCTCGTGATCGGGACGTCGCGGCGTCGGCCACGGCGCGCCGAAGTCGGTGAGCGTCACGTCGATGCACTCGACATCGAGGCGGATATCCCCGCCGCCGCCGAGCCGCATGACAATCGCTCCGCCCGGCGCCTCGGCGCCGGGGTCAAACGCGATGTCGAGAAGAACGCCAGCGGCGTCGCGCGCGCCAAGGCGCACTTTTCGGCTCTTGACGCCCAGCACGGCTTCCATGGCAAGCGCCGATCTAACCCGCTCAAACGGTCCGCGCTTTCCCGCCGCTTCCCAGCGGAACCGGTTCATGGCGACTGCGAGCCTTCGCATCTTCGGGTCGAACACGACATCGCCCATCAGGAAGGCCGCATCCTGGATCGCCGCAGCGATCACGGCGAGATCTTCCTTGTCATCCGCGCGGATGCGCAGCGGCGGCGCAGGCATCGCTCAGGCGCTCCCGCCGTCGCGACGGACATCGGCGCCACACGCGACCAGCTTTTCCTCGAGCCGCTCAAAGCCGCGGTCGAGGTGGTAGACCCGATTGATGATCGTCTCGCCTTCCGCCGCAAGGCCTGCGATCACGAGGCTGACGGACGCACGCAGATCGGTCGCCATCACAGGCGCCCCGTGCAGCTTCGCGACGCCGCGCACCACCGCTTCCTTGCCGCGCACCGTGATGTCGGCGCCGAGCCGCGACAGTTCGGGAGCGTGCATGAAGCGGTTCTCGAAGATGTTCTCCCGCGCGATCGACGTGCCGTCGGCGAGCGCCATCAGCGCCATGAACTGCGCCTGCAGGTCGGTCGGGAATCCAGGGAACGGCTGCGTATCGATATCAACCGGCTGGAGCCGACCGTTCTCGCGACGCACCACGATGCCGTCTGCGTCGGGGATCACCTCCACGCCCGCCGCGCGCAGCGCCTGGATCAGTGCGCCGAGATGCTGCGCAACCGCGCCCTCAAGGCGAACCTCGCCGCCCGTGGTTGCGGCGGCGATGGCATACGTGCCGGCCTCGATGCGATCTGCGACGACCATGTGCCGCGCTTCCCGCAGCGAAGTGACGCCGGTGATGACGATGGCGCCGCCGCCGGCGCCTTCGATCTTTGCGCCCATGGCGTTCAGGCAGTTCGCGAGATCGACGATCTCCGGCTCTCGCGCGGCGTTCTCCAGCGTCGTCTCGCCGTCTGCGAGCACCGCGGCGAGCATGGCGTGCTCGGTCGCGCCAACGGAAACGAACGGGAAGACAATCGACGCACCCTTCAGGCCGCGCAGCGCCGCCGCTTTCACGTAGCCTTGCTCGATGACGATATCGGCGCCCATGGCCTCGAAGGCCTTCAGATGCAGATCGACCGGCCGCGCGCCGATGGCGCAGCCGCCCGGCAGCGAGACGGTTGCATGGCCCACGCGCGCGAGCATCGGCCCGAGCACGTTGAAGGAGGCGCGCATCTTTCGCACCAGATCGTAGGGCGCGATGGTCGACGTGATCTCGCGCGCATGGAAGCGCACCGTCGCGCCGGCATCCGGCCAGTCCACGGCGACGCCGAGACTTTCAAGCAGGGTTGCGGTGAAGCGCGTATCCGCCAGTCGCGGCATGCGGTCCAGCGTCAGGGGTTCGCTGCTCAGCAGCGAGGCGACCATCAGCTTCAACGCCGAGTTCTTGGCGCCCGAAATCGGGATGACGCCACGGAGCGGACGACCGCCCGTAATGATGATGCGATCCATGACTGCCTTTCGCGATGTGCGGGCTTATGCGTCCCGACCCGATCCGACGCAAGGCGGGCCGAAGCAAGGCGGAGGTCCGTCAGTCTTCATTCCTCGGCGGCGCGGGGGCTTCCTTGCGACGCCGAAGATTGGTCTTGAGCGCCTTGGCGCGCCGGGCCTCACGGGCGGCGGCTTCGGGTCTGGGCGCTTTGCTCTGCTCAGCCTTTTCGGCCATGGGCCACCGCGCGGGCGTTCGGGAATCAGGGAAACTGGTGCCGTCGGGGAGGATTGAACTCCCGACCTCAGCCTTACCAAGGATGCGCTCTACCACTGAGCTACGACGGCGGAAGCGGGGCCTATATCCGAGCCGGCCCGCGGAGGGAAGCACGCCGTGGCCGGGCCCGGCGCATCAAATGTCCGGACTGTAAGTCGCGGCGCGGCTGCGACAGTGGTACCCCGGTCACGCGAGAGAATGGCCGCCATCCGCTACACGTCGCCCCCGGGCCCGGCCCGCCGCCACGAGATGGGAGGAACAGGATGTCCAGCGATCGCCTTCCGGCCAACACGAACGAACCACCCTTCGCCGCCAACCTATGGGCCGCATGGCCCGGCGGCAGGTCCTGCGTCGCCGCGTGGAGCACACTCGCCTACGCGGGGATCGGCAACTGGCTCATGCTGCAGGAGGCGCTTTTGGAAGCCGGCGGCGACCTCATGCGAACCCAGCTGCCCACCGGCGGCGCCTTGCCGGCCGCTGACGACGCACCCGCCATTGACGTCTTCTCCGCTGCTGCGGAAGACGTCCGTGACTGCAGCGAAGCGGTCATGCAGGCGCAATTCGACGCCCTAGAAGCCTTGCGGCGGCCGGCCTGACGCGAATCAGGCGCCAATCGTCCTGCTGACGAACCAGAAGACGCCGAGCCCGAACAGGCCGGCGGTGATCGCTTCGCCGGCGACGCCGACTCGGGTCGGAGCGAACCTGCGCGCCGCCCATGCGACGGCCAGCGCAAGGAGGACAACGGACGCCTGCGCGAACTCGACGCCAACATTGAACCCCGCGAGCGCCGACACGAGATGCGGTCGCGGTAGATCAAGTTCGTTGAGCGCGCCAGCGAAGCCGCAGCCGTGGATCAACCCGAACACGGCGGCAAGCCAGGGCGCCGACGACGCACCGCGCTTGAATCCGCGCGGGTAAGCGAACGCAAAGACCGCAAGGCCCGCCAGTGCGATCGGCGCGCCCCCGAGTCCGCTGACCAGCGCAAACGCAGCCAGAGCGAGCAGGCAGAGCGCAATCGGAACCGACCAGCGCGTCATCCGCGACTGCCCGTCACGGGCAGCTTCAAGCGCCACAAACGCAACTGTAAATCCGATGAGCGCCTCCACCGTCGACCCGTCCGGCTGCACCGCTCCCATGGTGGCGAGCGCGAGGGTGGCGGTGTGCCCGAGCGTGAAGCCGGTCGCCGCGATGGCGATGGGCGCCAGACCGCGCGCCAGCAACGCGAGTGCGAGAATGAACGCAAGATGGTCGAGCCCGCCCCATACGTGCGTGGCGCCGATTGGCAAGAACCGCAGGAACGATCCCCATGCGGACTCCGCACGGGCCTCAGGCTGCATCGCGATCCGCGCCGTGCGGTGCGCATCCGTCAGGATGGCTTCCCCCTCGCCTCCGGCGCCGTCGCTGAAGTTCGCAAAATGCAAATGGCTCGCCGCCACATCCAGAAACAGCCGGCTGGAAAAATCGAGGCGGCCGTCCGACAGGCCGTGCGCCGGGCAGCGAAAGACGATTTCCACCGCGACCCGACCGACCGGCGCCGATGTCGCACGCGCATCGCCTGAGGAGACACACGCGCCGGCGGCGGTCTTCACCGTGAACGCGCCGCCCGCGTGCCGGCGGAATTTTTCCGACAGCGGCTCGTCCTCGTCGCCGAGTGCATAGAGCCGTGTCGCGTCCAGCGCATCGGCCTCTACCCGGCCACGCAGGATGTCGCCCTCGATGCGCCAGTGCGACGCCGACTGCGAACGGGTGTGCGCGACTGCGGGCGTTGCGCACCCGAACGCGATCAGGAAGGCCAGAAGACGCACCATCACGGATTGCGAACAATCCGGGCCTGCCGCTTCAGGCGTTCAAGGTAGCCTCGCACCGCAAGCTCATCGGCGCGACGATCCCATTCCGCCTGCACCTCTTGCGCCACCTCTTCGTAGCGCGGCGCGGGTGCTGCATACCACGCATCGATCCGCAGGACCCGCCAGCCGTCATCGCCTTCCAGGGTGATGACATCGCCCGGCTTCGCCTTGAGCGCCGACGCCGTGAGCGCTGCGCCGAGATAGCTGCGCAGCTCTGTCGGCCCCAGCGGGGTCGCGGGAAGTTCAAGCGCCTGTGGATCGCCCACCGAGGACGCCGACTTCCCCGCCTTCAGCGCCGCCGCTGCAGCAGCGGCTCTGGTGGCCACATCCGCGCCCCCTCGCACAAACGCCAGACTGGCCTGCACGCGCGCCGCCGGGGCGAAATAGCCGGCATTGTCGCGATGGAACGCGCGTAGCTCCGCCTCGCTTGGCTCCACGCCGGCGCGCTCCGCGATGGCCAACTGCAACACGGACTGAACGATCGCCTTGCGGGCGCCGATGTCGGTTTCAGCAAGCCCCAGCGCAACGCCGCGCTGCACCAGAAGTTCTTCCTCGATCAGGCGCTCAAGGGCCGCGCGTTCATCATCCGGCGTGACAGGATTACGCTTGTCGTTCCGCAGCGCTTCCACGGCGCGCGCCGCCGCATCGCGCGGAATGGCGCGCCCGTCGACGACCGCCGCAGCCCCGGCGCCGAAGGCTTCGAGCTTCGGCGCGCCGATCGCGCTGACAACCGCCGCCGCGAGGCCGAGAACGCCCGCCGCCAGGAACAGCGCATCCCGGCCAGGCTTCATCGCCGCGCCGCACTCACATAGATCGGCGACGACCAGGCCCGCTCCTCGACATTCGCGACGCAGTTGTCGGAACGCGACGTGCGCCAGTCGCCCCAGCAGGGTTCAACCGCCGTCGTCCTGCCGTTCGCGTCACGAGTAGCGCGCAAGCCACCGCCGTTCACGCGCGGCGTCGGTTCCTGGATCGCCCGGACGTAATACAAGGCATCGCGTCCGCCACGCGCAAAGTCCGTGTCGCCGAATTCCGCCGTGCAGCCCGCGCCCGTGTCATTGCACGGCAACGTGCGCCAGACGTCCTCGATCAGACCATCGACGGCCTCGCCCGCGCGCACCTGCGGGCGAATGCGGACCACTTCGATGCGCGTGATCTTGTGGCGGGCATCGCCCGGATTGTAGCACTCGCCGCCGCAGAGCGCCCGCAGCCGGTTTTCCGGCAGGCCCTGCTCCGTGAACGAGGGACATCCCGGCTTCTGCACGAAATCGCCGACGGCGCGCACCCGGAACCGCGGCGGCGCATTCATCGTCGCTTCGCCGCCCATGGGAACAGTTGCGCCTGCGGTGGCGCCCGGCGCGTTGATCAGGTCGAACCACAGGAGCATACGCGGTCCGCTCGTCGCAAAGACTTCACGGCGTTCCAGTGCGGCGTAGATCTGCTCGCGCGAGCGCCCTTCAGAATGCACCGCAGCGATCGCGCCGGTCGTGAAGAAGCTCGCCTGCCGTTCGACTTCGGTGAGCTGGAACCCGGCGAGCGTCTGCAGATCCTGCTGGGTCATGCCTGTTGAACTTGCGGTCTGAGGCTCCGGCGGCCCGAGCATCCGCGTGCGCCATTCGTCGGAGTTCACCCCGGACGCCTCCGTATGACGCAGACGGTCCACGGGTTTGAAGCCGGTGCCCGGACGGGCGCGGTGATTGTCCGAAGACCCGATGAAGCCCCAACGGAATGCCGTCGGGTTTGCCGGATCGTCGAAATTGCGAATCGCCAGCCCGTATTGCACGGACGTGCGCGGTCGATGGCTGAACGGCGGCACGAAGCAGTCGCGGCACTGGCCGCTGTCGAGCCAGTCTTCCACCTTCTCGCCGCTGACCAGCAGATGGTAGGCGACGCCCAGATTCGCAGCCTGATGGCGCACGTCCGCCGCGCGCGTCTCGCAGGATTCGGCGGTTTCGCCAGCCGCGACGCACCGCGCGCGGATGATCTCGCCGGCGCGCCAGCACGAGGGTTCGTAGTCGTCCGTCGGCGCGGGACACTCACCTGTGACCCCGTCCTGCGTGTCGATCTCACGCCACGAGCGGTATTCCTCGGAGTTGCCGTGCCCGGACATGACCTCGATGAGCGTCTGGCGTTCGGGACGCATCGACGCCTCGAGCTGCTTGTCGAATGTCGTGCCGGGCGGGGTGTAGAAGCCCCAGCTGGTGCCGTGTGGAATGAGCAGGTAGCGCAGCCGCTGTTCGTCCAGTTTGCGGACGAGATCGCCGGGCGTGGTCGCGGACTCGAAACAATCCCTGGAAAGTTCGTTCGACGGTTTCGACGCATCGCAATCGACCGGGTCGCGCGTTTCCTTGATGTATTTCTGAAAGTCGAAATAGTCCTGCCTGTGCTTCCAGTCGAGAAACGGAATCCAGCGGTTCAGCGCTGCTGGACTGCCGCGTAGCGCCTGCGTCGCAACGCCGGCCGCTGCGATCGCGCGCTGGGCGATGCCGCCGTCTTCCAGCCCCGGGAAAATGACGTTCTTGTGCCCGTAGTGATCGTTCGGCGTGCGTCCGACCTGCGTCCATTCGAAACCGACAAACGAAACCATGTCCGGGTTCGCTGGATCGCCGGAGCGGGCGTTGCACTGGCGGATCGATGTTTTGGTCTCTTCCCAGCGCACGGGCGTGATGGCCTCGGCGTGGTCGGTGGCGGCGAAGAAATCGAGCTGCGAGCAGTAGCGCGCGAAATCGCAGGCATCGGCGAGCGGGTGGACGCCCTCGCCGCCGAACATCGGCAGCGCCCAGAGGAAAGCGTCGGTGGAGTACGTCGTGTGGACGTGCAGGTCGCCGAAGAGGATGCGCTTTGAATCGCCGCCCGCAGCGCTCGCCACGACGCCGTCCCGGGCGTCGATCACCGCCGCCGGGATCGAGGCGCCCTGGATCTCGCCCGCGCCGCGCGCGTGCCCGAACCAGTTCCAGAACACCGCGCCGCCCACGTACAGGCCACACAGCCCGACCAACGCGAGCACCGCCGCCACGATCCAACGCTTCATGCGAACCTCCCGCCGGGTCTTGCCGCCCTGCCGGCCGACGCTAGCGGCGGGTCGGACCGCCGCGCAAGCCCGAACCGGAAACAATCGACACTATGCGCGCCAATATCTGTGATTCCGGGCGCCCCCGCCCCCGAAAATCCGCCTCAGGAGCAACACGAGGGCGTTCGGGACGCTTTGCCCATGCCGGAGCCGACGTGCTAGCTGGGCGGATCATGATCCGTTCCTCCCTCGTCCGCACCCTTCAGGATCGCGGCTACATCCACCAGTGCACCCATCTCGCCGAGCTCGACGCCGCCGCGCAAGCGGGAGTCGTGACCGGCTATATCGGTTTCGACATGACCGCTCCGAGCCTGCACGTCGGTAATCTCGTCCAAATCATGATGTTGCGCCGTCTCCAGCAGTCCGGTGGTAAACCAATCGTCCTCCTGGGCGGCGGCACGACCAAGATCGGCGATCCGTCCGGAAAAGACGAATCCCGCAAGATGCTGAGCGACGCCGACATCGCCCACAACATGGCTTCGATCCGTGGCGTGTTCGAGAAGTTCCTGATTTTCGGCGACGGTTCCACAGATGCTATCATCGTCAACAACGACGACTGGCTGTCGAAGCTCGGCTACGTCGAGTTCCTGCGCGAATACGGCACGCACTTTACGATCAACCGGATGCTCTCGTTCGACTCGGTCAAGCTGAGGCTTGAGCGCGAGCAGCCGATGACGTTCCTCGAGTTCAACTACATGCTCATGCAGGCGGTGGACTTTCTGGAGCTGAACCGACGCGCAGGCTGCACGCTGCAGATGGGCGGCTCGGACCAGTGGGGAAACATCGTCAACGGCGTCGAGCTCTGCCGGCGCGTGGACGGCAAGGAGGTCTTCGGATTGACGACGCCGCTCCTCGCCACCGCCTCGGGCGCAAAGATGGGCAAGACCGCCGCCGGCGCTGTCTGGCTCAACGCCGACATGCTGAGCGCCTACGAGTACTGGCAGTACTGGCGCAACGCGGAGGACGCTGATGTCGGGCGCTTCCTGCGCCTCTTCACCGATGTGCCGCTGGACGAGATCGAACGGCTGGAAGCACGCGATGGCGCCGCGATAAACGACGCGAAAATTGCGCTCGCCAACGCCGCGACGGCGATGCTTCACGGCGCAGAAGCCGCGCGCGCGGCTGAGGAGACGGCGCGCGCCACGTTCGCTGGCGGCGGCGCCGGAGCCGCCTTGCCCACCGTGGAAACGCCTCGCGCCGAGATCGCCGGCATGCGCGTGGCCGATGCGTTGCGGCGGGCGGGTCTCGTGGAATCAAACGGCGAAGCCAAGCGCCACATCAAGGCCGGCGCCGTCGCCGTGAATAACATCGCGATCACCGATGAACTGGCGGCGCTCTCGGATGGCGACATCGATGCAGAGAATATCGTGAAGCTCTCGGTCGGCAAGAAGCGCCACGCATTGTTGCGCGCGGTCTAGCCGTTCGACGCCTGCGCGGCGGGCGGCGGCGGCGCCGGCGTACCCCACGGCTCGAAGATGCGTCGCAGGATTCCGGGCGCGATGGCCGAGAGCGGGTTGACGGTTACACGCGGAAGCTCGGATGGACCGTTCATCGAATATGTCATCGCGAAGAGCCCCTCGCCGCGGCGCGAAGTGAACAGCTGGCCGAGCACAGGCAAGCCGCCGAGGACCGAGTTGAGCCCGTAGATCGGCACGACCACGCCGTCCAGGTCGACGACCCCGTCCGCAAGCCGGATCGTGCCCTTCGCAGTGATGCCGAGAGACGGGCCCGCCGCGCGGCTCTCCGCCACAAACAGTTTGCCGTCGACGATCGTGATCGGCGCCTCAAGGCCGTTGAAGCTGATGCCCTCGCCGTTCAGCGTTTCACCCAGACCTCGCAGGGAGCCGATCGACGACAGAAGCCGCCCCATGGCCGGCGCGCGCACCACCTGGAAATCCTTGGCCTTGAGCGTGATATCAGCCCGGCCGTTCGCCGCGCGCCAGACACCTTTGCCCTCGACCGCTCCGCCCCGAACGTTGTCAGCCCCGGTGATCGCCCGGTAGGCGTACCCCATGTCGTCTGCGCGGAACGTGATCGGCCCGCTCGGCGCTCCATCCGGACCGCCGAGACTGACCTGCATCAGCGCGTTTGCAGGGCCGACGCCGCGGACGTCCAGCCGGGTCATCGCGGGGCCGATCCAGGTCCCCTCGATACGCCCGTTCTGAAGCTCGGTATCGGACTTCATCAATATCCGGTCTGCCTGGATCGCCACGTCGATCCGCTCCACAATCCGCTCAGGGATCCGCTCAGCCGCATGGGCTGCTGCCGGCATCGCCGGCACGCTGGTCGCGCGCGGCGGCGCATCCGGACCGAGGAACGGCACGGCGTCAAACATGGGGCCGTTCACCTGCACCAGCAGCATTCCCTCGCGCGCGCGGCGCGCCGTCACACGCACATCGGTGCGTCCGTCGATCCACACGCGCTGCAGGTTGAGCGTCGCGAGACGGTTGTCCGCCTGAACGCCGAGACCGCCAGTCATCGCCACGCCGGGGCCGCGTGCGTCGAGATTGGTCAACGTCAGGCCGCCGTCCGGCGCCTCGCGCACATCAAAGACCGCCGACGCCGCGCGTCCCGCCCGCTTCGACCAGACGTTTTTCGGCAGGACGATATCGGCGTCCTTCAGGTCAAGACGCACATTCGCGGTCGCCACGTCCAGGCCGCGGCCGGAACCACGCACCTGAACGCCCACAGCGCCCGTTGCGTATCCGGCGACGCCGAACCCGAAGCGTACGAGATCAGCTGCATCGAACCTGCCGTCGATGACGAACCGCGACGGAGGCGCGCTTCTTTCGCGCAACGCTTCCGTCCAAGTGAGATTGGCCTGGCTGCGGTTCAGAGACATCGGTCCCGCGAACGTCAGCGACTCCTGGTCGCCCGTTGTATGCATGCGCCAGTTGGCGATCGTGAAGCGGCCATCCTTCGAGACTGCGCCGACATTCTCCATGCGCGCGTCGACGGTGAACCTGACCTGCCCGGCCGGCACGTTAGACAGCAACGGCCGTTTGATTGCGAAATCGGCGGTTCCGCGCCCGACAATCGTCGCCGGGTTCGCCGGCAGCTTTTCGTCGAGCCCAATCGGCGCCTGCCGCAGCAGATCAACCATCGCGCGCGCATCGCCCTCAGCGCGGCCGGAGAAAGTCGCTTCGGCGCCCTTCGGATTCAGGCGGGGCAACTCGACCCGCCCCTGCGTGACCGCGAGCGAACCGACGCGTCCGGAAACGACCGCAAGGTCGAAGCGGTTGCCCTTCAGCACGGCGCTGCCGCGGCCCTCTGTGATCGGCGTCATGCCCTCGACATACCGGACGTTCGCGGCTTCGTAGTCGAAGCTGAGCGAAAGGCTCTCATTGCGCAGCAGCTTCGCGGCGAGTTCAGCGGGCGGTATGTCGGCCGCGAAGACCGCATTGGAAATGCGCCCGCCGAGCACGCCTTGATCGACCCATGTCCGCGCGCCCTTGACGAACCCGACAGGCCAGAAGCGCAGGACCGATCGTGCGTCCAGCGCGCCCGTCACCCTGCCGGTCGCGTTCAAGCCCGGGCGCAAAACGCCCTGCGCGTCGGCAACCCAATAGAGCCGGCCGGCAAGCGTCACACGCGCATTGTCCACAACGGCGTCGATCTCGTCGAACGTGATCGCGGCATCCTTCGGCGCAATCGCGCCGCGCAGCGTAACGTTCTTCAGCGCGACCGGCGCGGACAGGAAACCCGGGGCGTCGAGTTCGAGCGCCGAGAGCGCCATGTCGAACCTCGCGGGCTCGGAGGCCTGGGCCCCCAGGAACGCTGAGGCCTGCCTGATCGCGATGCGGCCCTTGATGCGCGTCCGGTCGCCATTGACGGCAATGTTGTCGATGGTGAGCACATCGCTTGCGAGATCGTAGGCGCCATGCAAACGCGCGCCGCTCAGCGCCATCTGGCCGCCGCCCATCGCGAACGCTCCGCGGCCCAGCCGCACGTCGCCCTCGATGAGGGTGACGCCGATCTTGCGGTCAAGCCCGACAGTGACGGCCGCCGTGATGGGCGCCCGGAGCCCCGCCATCGGACCGAGCGCGCTCACTGGAATGAGCGCCGCAGGCTGCACGTCGCGCGCGGTCAGTTCGACGCGTGCCGCGGAAAATCCGGTGTTCGTGGTGACCTTGAGCGTGGCGGGGGCCGGGCCGCGCTGACCGCGGAAGGCGGCCTGGGCTGCAAGCGTGAGGTCCGCCCCGGTCCGGGTGACCTTGATCACCGCATCATCAGCGCGCCACACGCCCTCGCGCTTCTCGTCCACGATCGTGAGCCGGGCGCGGTCGATGCTGATGGATTGCAGCGCGCCGCCGACGCCGACCGGACGGAACACGGACGCGAGAGCGTCGAGCACACGGTTGACCCGCTGCGAGAGCGACTCGTCTGGCGGGGGAGGTGGAACGACGAAATCGGGGGGCGACCCGGGCGGCCCGAACGCAATCCCGGCAGAACCGTCAGCGGCGATGGTGACGGTGACATCCGCGCCGTCGAACGCCGCCCGCTCGACGGCAAGTCGAGCGAACATGAGGCTGCGCAGGCTCAAGCCGATATGGACGGACCTGCTTTGGGTAAGGACTTTCCGGTCTTCGGAGAGCGCCTTGACGCCCCGCGCCTTCAGTTCGAGTCCACGCTCCGGTCCCGACCAGGCGAGTTCGACCCGGTCGATGGTCACGGGACGGCCGCCGCGGGCGTCGGCGAGCTGTCGTTCGATGTGCTGTTTCATTCCGGGCAGCACGACCGGCCCCTGGGACAGCCGCCACGCGAGAAAGCCCAGGCCGAAGCCGATCGTCACCATGATCCCGACAAGGATCTCGAACGCGATGAGGGTGGACCGCCGGATCATCGCCGCCCCCCTCGCCACCCCGCATACGCCGCCATTGCGCAACGGCCCGGGCCGGCGCAAAGGGCGGTGAAACGCATGGGAGACAACATGAGCAGCGGACTAAACCCGGGTGATGATGCACCGGCTTTTTCCATGCCCGTCAGTGGTGGAGGGCATGTCGATCTGGCCGGACTGAGGGGGAAGATCGTCGTTTTGTTCTTCTATCCGAAGGATGACACTGCAGGGTGTACGCAGGAAGCTCTAAACTTCACTGAAAAAGCAGCCGAATTCGAGGCCCTCGATGCAGTCCTGGTTGGGGTATCAAGGGATTCCGTGAAAAGTCATGACCGCTTCAGGGCGAAACATGGCCTCACGGTCGTGCTGGCTTCCGACACTGACGGCGCGGTGACCGATGCTTACGGAGTCTGGGTCGAGAAGAGCATGTACGGCCGGAAATACATGGGAATCGAGCGTTCGACGTTCCTGATCGACCGCCGGGGCAAGGTCTCCAGAACATGGAGAAAGGTTAAAGTCTCCGGTCATGCCGACGATGTGCTGGCCGCCGCGCAGGAAATCTAGCCGGAAACCTGTCGCGCGCCATGCGTAAGGCCTTGGCTCAATTCTCGCATCTGGAGCATCCGCATGAAAAATTCGCCGTCAGCGGCGCCCAAGGCGGTTGCCAAGCGGGGCCGCTTCAGGCGATACCTGAAAGTCTGAGGCGGGTTTTGCAGAACAGCGGTCGCGGAAGCGATGGCGTAGCGACGAGAAGCGGGCGGTTGAGAACATGAGCCAGTTCCCACACCGGGCAAAAGCACTCTTCGACAGAGTTTTTCCCGAGCGGCAGATTTACCATCGCAGCGGCGGAACCGTTCGCTACGTTTCACTGAAGCCGTCCCATCAGGCGCTCATGGCGCTGGCGGGCATCGGCATTGCGGGTTGGTGCGCGTACGCATCGGTCAACGTCCTGATGCGCGGACAGGTGATGTCCGCACAGGAGACCGAAGTCGACCGCATGGAGGCCAAATACAAGCGCTGGCTCGCGGAAGCGCGGGCCCGCGAGACGGCCGCCGAGTCCCAGCTTAAGGAACGCACCGTCGCTTTCGAGAAGGCGACCGAGGAATTCGAGCGGCGTCACGAGACGCTGAAGATGCTGCTGGACTACGCTGGCGGCTCGTCGATCTCCGCCGCAGCCCGTCCGATTGAACGTGACGGCGCGCGTCTCCTGATGCAGGCGTCGATCGAAGAAGCCGAGCCGCGCCAATCGCGGGACTGGGCGGAGCCGTCCTATCGCGTCCAGTCCGTCGGATTCCGGGCGCGCGTCGACCGCCTGAAGGAAGAACAGACCGCCTTCCTGACCGCCGCTGAAGAAGCGGCCGTGGATCGCTCCGAGCAAATTCGCGGCGTCCTGCGGATGACCGGCGTCGGCTTCACCCGCCTGACGGGCGATGACGGCGCCCCGGAAATGGGCGGCCCGCTCGTTCCGCTCGACCTGAGCGGCGTGCTTGGCGAGGGCGAGGTCGATCCCGCGTTCCAGCGCCGGGTCCAGCAGGTCGCCGCGCGCGTCGAGGAAGCCCGTCGCCTTGACGGCATCGCAAGCTCCACGCCCCTCGCCCCGCCTGTCGGGGTCGAGTACCGGGAAACCAGCGGCTACGGCGCCCGGATCGATCCGTTCAACGGACGCGCCGCGTTCCACGGCGGCCTCGACATGGCGGCGTTTGAACGCGCGCCGGTCGTCGCAACATCGCCGGGCACGGTGATCTTCGCGGGCGTGAAATCCGGCTACGGCAATGTGGTCGAAGTCGATCACGGGCACGGCTTCAAGACACGCTACGGCCACCTTCGCGATATTCAGGTGAAGCCGGGCGAGCGCGTGGCCATCGGCCAGCGGCTCGGCTCCATGGGCTCCACGGGTCGCTCGACGGGCACCCACCTTCACTACGAAGTGTGGTTCCGCGGCAAGCACTACGACCCGATCAATTTCTTGAGGGCAGGACGACATGTTCACGAACAAGGGTAAGACGCCAGACACCGTTCCGGCTCTCCCTGACCAGGCCTCGCGGCGCTCCGCCCCTTCCCGGCTGATGACTTCGATCATCGCCAACGGCGTGCGGATCATCGGAACGGTCGAAGCGGAAGGCGCAGAACTCCAGGTTGACGGCGAGATCGACGGCAACGTCCGCGGCGGCTCGCTCACGGTCGGCGACACGGGCATGGTCAAGGGCGACGTGATCGCCGAGAACGTGCTGGTCAACGGTCGCGTCGAAGGTTCGGTGCGGGCCCGCAAGGTCCAACTCGCCCGCAACGCGCATGTCCTCGGCGACATCACGCACCAGTCCCTTTCGGTTGAGATGGGCGCGGTGTTTGAAGGCCAGTGCCGTTACCTCCAGGATCCGCTGAGTCCCCAGTCGGGGCCGGGCAAGACGGTCACGCCGCAGATCGCCTCGACGCCGTCGACGCAAGGCAATGACGCCAACGGCTTCTACGACCAGCCCGGCATGGTCTCGGGCGTCGTCGTCACCGGCGCCCAGAATTAAGCCGCGAACTAGATTCGATTTTCAAAGAACACGGGATCGATCAGGGCCGGCGGAAACGCCGGCCCTTTTCGTTGCGCCCTACTCCACATCCTCGATCACGCCGCTCGGCGCGCCGGAGACTCTTGCTGCAAGAGCCGCCGCCATGAACGCGTCGAGATCGCCGTCGAGGACGCCTTGGGTGTCGGACGTTTCAACGCCGGTGCGCAGGTCTTTGACCATCTGATACGGCTGCAGCACGTAGGAACGGATCTGCCGGCCCCAGCCGATTTCGGTCTTTGAATCCTGCAGCGCCTGGGCGGCGGTTTCGCGCTTCTGCAATTCCATTTCGTAGAGCCGCGCGCGCAGCATGGTCCACGCCTTCGCGCGGTTCTGGTGCTGGGAGCGTTCGGACTGGCACGCGCACGCCACGCCCGTCGGCAAGTGGGTGATGCGCACGGCGCTGTCGGTCTTGTTGACGTGCTGGCCGCCCGAACCCGACGCGCGATAGGTGTCGATGCGCACGTCCTTGTCGGCGATCTCGATCTCGATGGTGTCGTCGACGACCGGATAGACCCATGCGCTCGCGAAACTCGTGTGCCGCCGGGCGTTGGAATCATAAGGCGAAATGCGCACGAGGCGGTGGACGCCGGATTCGGTCTTCAGCCACCCGTAGGCATTCTCGCCCTTCACTTGGATCGTCGCCGACTTGATGCCGGCGGTGTCGCCGTCCTGCTCTTCCAGCAGGTCGACCTTCATGCCGTGGGCGTTGGCCCAGCGCGTGTACATGCGCAGGAGCATCTGCGCCCAGTCCTGGCTTTCGGTGCCGCCGGCGCCGGAGTTGATTTCGACGTAGCAGTCGTTGGCGTCGGCTTCGCCGGACAGCAGCGTTTCAAGCTCGGCGCGTGCGGCGCGTTCCTGCGTGACCTTGAGTGCGGCGCGGGCTTCGTTGAGCAGACCTTCATCGCCCTCGGCGTCGGCCATGTCCGCGAGTTCGACGGTGTCGGCGCGCTCGCGCTCGAAGGCGAGCACGTTCTCGATGGCGCCCGTGAGCCGCGTGCGCTCGCGCATCAGCTTCTGGGCCTTTTCCGGATCGTTCCAGAAGGACGGGTCCTCGACGAGCGCGTTCAGCTCATCGGCGCGGGCGTTGGCGCGATCCCAGTCAAAGACGCCTCCGCAGCAACGCGACGGTGGTTTCGATCTGTTCGGACAGGGCGGCGATGTCGGGACGCATGGGAGACTCCGGGGCTCGGGAAAGGAAATCAGTGGGCCTGAGATATGTGCTTCGCGGGGTCGCCGCCAGTGCCGCAGGCGCGGCGCGCGCGGGCGCCGACGCTGAGTCTGCACTCGCGCCGCGTGTCGCGTGGACTCCGGGAGACCGCTCCGGCCTCATGAGGTGTCCGCTTCGGCGGCGGCGAACGCCATGACGGAGGACGCACACCGCGCAGCCGGCGGCGCGACGGGCGCCAGGCCCGCCCCGTGCGGGCCGTCTGTGATGTGGCGGACGACGCGGGCGATCCAGAGATCGCGGCGGTCGATGAGGTCACGCAGGCGGGCGATGCGCCGGCGGAGACTCCCGTGGGCGTCCGGCGATGCAAACACGCGCCGGACGCGCCGAAGGGTGCCTGTGGCGTCTCGCATCTTGCGGAATCCCGCTGGAGCGGCGCCGGGCCTGCGCCCCTGCCGCGTCGGCGGCGCCCGCGCGGGCAGTTCCCGGCAGGCCAGAAGAAAGATCACCCGCTCCATGTCGTAGCCGGCGGCGCGCAACTCGGCGCGCAGCTCCATCCGCAGGCCGCGCATGGACAGCCCCAGCGCCTCCCCCGCCTCGACCAGCCAGGCCGCCAGCGCGCAGAGCCAGACACCGATCTCCGCCGCGATGGCGGTGAGACGGTCGCGGCTTGGCAGGCGTGGTCGGTAACTGGGGCGGTATGCGGCTTTGGCGTCCATGGTTACTCCTTCTTGCGCTCCTTTCGGAGACCATGATCCGCATGAGAGACTTTTTTCCTAGTTACGGTTTCGCAATGCGCGAACCTGGTGGGCGCCGCCACGCCCGCGGGAACGGCTGTATTGGGCCGAAGCCATCGCCTGCAACGAGGCAGCCTTCGGGAAGGCCGTGCATGGAACTCCACACTGGTGAACCGCTCGCGCTGCGGCTCCACCGACGCCCAGCAGGCGTCAGCGGAAAGCGATGCTGAGCGCGCGATTGGCGCCGACCCGCGCGGCGTGGGCGCCGTCGTCCGTTGCGCGGAGGTCGTAAACGCCCACGGGCGTGACCAGGGCGGCGCGGGTGAGAGAACCGTCCGATAAAACGGCGATAATCTGCAGCTCGGCAGCGTCCCGCTGCGGAAAAGAATTGAGCCAGGCGCCCAGGGCGTTGGCGGCGGAGATGCGGCCACGACAAGCGCCCCTCTCCAACCTGAAGCGCGCCGCGCCGCGGATGGTTTCAGCGCCGAAGCGGCCCTCAAATCGCGACGCCGTCAGCGGGCAGCGCGCGCCTGAGTTCGCCCCAACGCGAAACGGCGCAGCCAGCATCATCGCCGTCTGTTCGATCGAAGCTGTCCAGCGCGCGTTCGACAGCACGGCGACGCTATCGCCGCTCTCGGGATAGAGGACAAGCGCGCTGCGCGCGCCGTCCGTCACGCCGGCATGGTGCACGATGCGGGCGCCATCCAGGTCGCGGCCAATACGCCAGCCGAAGCCCACCGCAGCGTCACGGTCCTCCATCACGATCGAACCGTCATTCAGCATCGCCGGCGTCCACATCATCTCGCGCGTCGCCTGTGAAACGATGGCGCTCGAGAGCACGCGTGCGCCGAACAGCGCCAGATCCCGCGACGAGCCGCGAAACCCGGCGCCGCCCCAGGAGTAGCTGTAGTCATGCGGCGGAACCGGCTTCACGCCGCCAGATCCAGTGAAGTCGTATGCGATCGTGGCCCGTGAATCGCCGCCCAGGTCCGGCCCGATGTCGAGGTCATGCAACAGGACGCGCGCCGCATAGTCGAGAAACGGCTCGCCCGCGCTTTCTTCAACGACCGCGCTGAGCAGGGTGAAGCCGTACGAGCTATAGTTGTAGGCGGCGCCTGGCTCCGAGAGCAGTGTTCGGCCTGAAAAGACGCCGACAGCGTCCGCCGTCGTGTTGAAGCGCACGCGGCCCCGCTCGGAATCTGCCTCCTGATAGTGCGGGATGCCCGAAGTGTGCGCCGCCAGTTGGCGGGCGCTGATCGCCGGCCAGGCTTCAGGAAGGTAGCGCACGGCGGAGCGCACAGGCGCATCGAGATCAAGGCCGCCGTCCTGGGCCAGGCGCGCCGCCGCAGTGGCGGTGATCAGTTTTGAAACGCTGGCGAAACGGAACGTCGTGTCCGCGTCAACGGGCAAAGCCCGCTCAATATCGCGCAGACCCGCCGAGCCAAGCCAGACAATGTCGCCGTTGCGCACCAGCGTCGCTGACATGCCGGGTACGCCGTTGGCCTCTACGAGCGCTTCAAGGATTGCATCCGAGATCCGCCCGGCGTTGCTGTCGCGCCCGGTTTCGGCGACGGCGCTCGATCCGAGCGCCAAGGCGCACGCAAGGGAAGCGAACTTCCGGCACAGGGATTCACGCATTCGTTTTTCCTTTAGTAGCCCCCTGTGGGAGCCCATGTGGGAGCCCATGTGGGAGCCCATGTGGGAGCCCATGTGGGAGCCCATGGCGCAGGCGCCTTGTTGGCGCCGCGAGCTGCACCCATAGGTCTTGCGCCAGCAAGAAAACTTTGGTGAAGGTCGGCAAAGGTCGCTATTTATCAATGCGTTCGAACGACAGCGTCGCCACCGGAAGAGTGGACTTGTGCGTCCGCGCGCAGAGCGTCCGTTTCGCCGGCCGCGAAGCGAAGCTGCCTGATCTGTCGTTCCGCCTGCTTCAGGTGCTCAGCGAGCACGCACCAGCGGCTGTGAGCTTCGAGGACATCGAACGCGCGGTCTGGGCCGCACAGGTCACCCGCGAAACCATGAAGCAACGGGCCAAGTTGTTGCGCGACGCGCTGGTCGCGCTGGGTCTGCCCGAGGAGGCCATCGCCGCCGTGCGTTCGGTCGGATACCGCTTGACCGTCCCGTCCGGAGTCTACGATGCGCCCGTTCGCAGCACTGTTCTCGGACGCCTCCGCGACTGGCGCGCGTCAGCCGCGGCGGGCGCGCTTGTCGTGGTGATCGCCACTGCGGCGCTGGCCGCTGGCGGGCCTTGGCGACAACCGCCGGGCGCGCTTCAAATCGAGATTGTCCAGACGCGTGGGAGGCCGGATACCGACGCCCAAGCCGTGAGTAATGTCTCCCGCGATTTGGCGAACTATCTCGCACGCATGGAAGGCGTCGATGTGCTTGCGGCGCCGTCGCCGAGTGGACGGGCGAGCGACCTGATCGTGGATATCGCGATCGCCGGGCTTCGGGCGGACGCCCGTCTCTCGCTACGGCTGGTCGATCGGCACAGCGGCCTGATCCTGTGGGCCGAGGACTATCCGTTTGATGCGTCGGACTATGACCGTTCGCTTGCCCACTTCGCCAGCAATGTACACGCCCGTGTCGAAACGCTCAGCCTGAAACTGGGGCGCAAGGGCCAGGCGCGTCAGCCGCGTGCGGCGCGCGAAGAGTACGAATCAATCCTTGCATTGGCCCGGGGCGCGGGCGAACAGGAACTGCTGGTTGCGCAGCGCCGCCTGGAGATATTGACGGCGCAACGACCTGGATTTGCATTGGCGCGCGCGCTGCGCGTTCGCGTCACGGCCGACTTGATTTTGCGCCACGGCCACGATCCGCGCCTTGCCGCGAGCGCCGTCGCTGAAGCGCGTTCGCTGGTCGAGACCTATCCCTTCGCGGCGGACTTCAAATACACGCTGGCGCGCGCCCAGATGGCTGCAGGCGATGACGCAGGCGCCTTGCGCAATCTCCACGCCGCAGCGCGCGACCTCCCGTTTCTGGAGCGAGATATCCTGACGCTGGAGCGCCAGATCGAGAATGCTGACGCGGGCGCGGAATTGCGCTGAGCGCGCGCAGGGGCGAATACCGCATTCAACGCGGCGGCGACGCACCCGGCGTCCGGCCAAATGGCTAGTACAGCCCGCCCAGTCCGTCGTCCTGCTTCGGCTGGCCCGGCTGGTTCGGCTGCGTGGGCCCGCCCTCGACACCCGGGAATCCCGTCTCTCCCCGCCCGATGATGATCGGCGAGGAGCCGAAGTCCTCGGTCGGTTCTGTGCCCGGCCGGAAGGCCTCGATGATCGTGTCGACGGTGCTTGCGTTCGGGACCTGACCGGTGCGCGCGTCGATGCGAACGAGGCGCACGCCCGCAGGCATGCGGAACGGCGTGTCGGTCTCACGCTTCAGCGCTTCGGCCATGAAATCGCGGAAGATCGGCGCGGCAAGGCGTCCGCCCGCTTCGCCTTCGCCCAGCGAGCGCGGCGTGTCGAAACCGACCCACACGCCGACCACGAGATCCGGTGAAAAGCCGATGAACCACGCGTCCTTGTAGTCGTTGGTGGTGCCGGTCTTGCCGCCGAGCGTCTTGCCGACGCTCTTGACGACGGTGGCGGTGCCGCGCTCGACGACGCCCTGCGCCATCGACACCACCTGATAGGCCGTGATGGGATCGACGACCTGTTCGCGCACGTCGGGAATGACAGGCGCGCCCTGGCCGTTCCATGGCGCCGAGCACCCGTCGCACGCGCGCTGGTCCTGACGACGCACGGAGACGCCGTCGCGGTCCTGGATACGGTCGATGAAGATCGGGTTGATGCGCCGGCCGCCGTTCACGAGCATCGCGTAGGCGGTCGTCATGCGCAGCGGCGTCGTCTCGCCGACGCCGAGGCCGAGCGAGAACACCGCGAGGTTTCTCTTCGACGGATCGTAGATGCCGAGACGCGAGGCGAAATCGAACACGCGCTCAGGGCCCATCTCGTAGACGAGGCGCGCGGTCATCGTGTTGAGCGAGCGCTCGAGGCCGACGCGCATCGTCGTCGGTCCGAGGAAGGTGTCGCGGTTGTAGTTGTCCGGCGCCCAGACCGTGCCGTCGCCGGCCTCCACCGCGAATGGCGCGTCGTCGATCAGCGTGGCGGGCGTGAGACCGCAGCCGCGCTGGCCTTCGCTCGCGCACGGCTCAAGCGATGCGGCGTAGACAATCGGCTTGAACGAGGAGCCCGGCTGGCGGTGCGCGTCGGTGACGCGGCTGAAATCGCCGAGACGGAAATCATAGCCGCCGATCAGCGCCAGCACGCGGCCTGTGTGCGGGTTCATCGCCACGAGCGAGCCCTCCACCGCCGGCGTCTGGCGCAGGTTGCAGCGGCCGTCGCGCGGGCACTGGACGTAGATCGCCGCGCCGCTGGTCAGCGCGCGGGCGGCCTTGCCGCGCGCGCCGGCAGCGGCCCATTGCACGTCTTCGTTGGCGAGCTGGCGTTGCGAACCGTCGGCGAGCGCAATGCGGACCTGTCCGCCGGATGCGCGGGTGACGACGGCCTTCGTCCAGTTGGTCAGCCGTGGAGGCGCTGCGACCCCGCGCAGTGCAACCGCCGGATCGCCATCGGCGGCGACGCGCGCCACCGGACCGCGCCAGCCGTGTCGGCGATCGTATTGCTCAAGCCCCTTGCGCAAGGCGCGCGCGGCGGCGAGCTGCAGGTTGGTGTCGAGCGTCGCGCGGATCGACAGGCCGCCTTCCTTCAGCGCCTTGTCGCCGAGCTGCGCGATGACTTCGCGGCGGACCTGCTCGACGAAGTGCGCGGCGGCGACGTATTTGTCTTCGGAGAGACGGTTCACCGCCACGAGCGGTTGCTCGGACGCCTCGTCGGCCTCCTCCTCGGTGATGAACTTGTTCTCCACCATCCGCTTGAGCACATATGCGCGACGGGCGACGGCCTGCTCGTTCTTGGAGGACGGATCGTAGTTGTTCGGCCCCTTCGGCAGCCCGCCGAGATAGGCGGATTCCGCGAGCGTCAGGCGATCGAGCGGCTTGTCGAAATAGTTGAGCGCCGCAGCGCCCACGCCGTAGGATTGCCGGCCGAGAAAAATCTGGTTCAGGTAGAGTTCGAGGATGCGCTCCTTGTCGAGCGCGCGCTCGATGCGCTGCGCCAGGAACGCCTCCTTGATCTTGCGCATGATCGTGCGGTCGCTGGTCAGCAGCATGTTTTTGGCGACCTGCTGCGTGATCGTGGACGCGCCCTGCATCCGGTCGCCGGTGAAGATCGAGCCTATGTTGGTGAGCGTGGCGCGCGCCAGGCCCGCATAGTCGAGGCCGGAGTGCTTGTAGAAGGATTTGTCTTCCGCCGAGATGAAGGCCTGCTTCACATGGTCGGGGATTTCCTGGATCGGCACGAACACGCGGTGCTCGGTGGCGAATTCGGCGATCAGGCTGCCGTCGCCGGCGTGCACGCGGCTGGTCACCGGCGGGCGGTAGTCGGCGAGCTGCTTGTAGTCGGGCAGGCCCTGCACCGCCACGGCGACAAGGACCACGAGCCCGAGGACCAGGGCCGCAGCGCCTGCCGCCATGACCATGAGCGCTTTGCGGATGAAGTCCGGCGTCAGCTGAAAAGACATGCGTGGGAACTCATCGGTTTTTGGGGCGCGAATATGGCCGAGGCTGCGCCGCAAGGATCGTTGACCGCAGGATAGACGCGCCCGCCCCTCAGCCTGGCGCCTCAACGCCCCGCATAGGCGCGCGACCGGGCGAAGTAAACGTCGATCGAGTCCGCAACCGCCACCATCATGCGCCGACGGGTCGCTGTGTTGGCGAGACGCGTTTCGTCCCCCGAATGGGTCAGGAAACCGAGTTCCAGCAGCACCGCCGGAACGTCGGGCGCCAGCAGCACGAAGAAGCCGGCGCTGCGGTGCGTGTTGCGCAGCAAAGGCGCCTCGCGGCCGAGTTCGCCGATCAGATTCTGCGCAAATTCGGCGGACCGGCCGGTGGTCTCGCGCTGGGTCAGGTCCACGAGGATGTTCTGCACCCGCGCGTCCCGGGGGGCGTCGCCGAGGTCCACATCCCAGTCCTGTCCCTCCATGAGCGAGCGGGCGCGCGCTCCGCCCCGATCAGAGAGCGTGTAGACCGACGCCCCGCTTGCACGGGCATCGGGGTGGGAGTCCGCGTGCAGGGAAACGAAGAGATCGGCGCGCTCGCGTCGCGCGATGGCGACGCGCTGTTCGAGGGGGATGAAGACGTCGGTATCCCGGGTCAGGACGACCCGGTAGCCGCCACGGGCCTGAAGCTGGTCGCGCAGCGCCAGGGCCGCCGCCAGGACAACCTCCTTTTCCCGCGTGCCCGCCGCGCCATGGGCGCCCGGATCTTTTCCGCCATGGCCGGCGTCGATCACGATCACCCGGTCTGCGGAGCGGATCAGCGGCGGCTGAGTGGGTTGCGGCGCGGGCTGCGAAGTGTGCACGACCGGCGCAGGGCGCGCCGGCGCAGACGCGGTCACGGTCGGGGCCGGCGCCCGCCGGGCGACCGGGGCGGAAGACGAGATGTACTCGATGGACGCCTGCCTTGAGGCCGGCGCTGCGGTCCCATGCGGCGCGGCAGTCCCCTCCGGTGCGGGGGCCGTCGCCGACGACGCCTGAAGCTCATAGACCAGCCGGGTGCGCGTGGCGTTTAACCCCTCTACGCGGCGCGCGCCAAGACGGGCGGCCGAAGCGAGATCGAACACCACCCGCATCGCGCCGTCCGGGCGCCGGCCATGGCGCACGCCGCGCACCACGCCTGCGGGCTGGGCGTCGATCCGACCCATGGCCAGGGAGGCCGGCACGTCGACCACGAACCGGTCCGGGCCGGAAAGAAGAAAGGAACGGGTTTCCGTCGCCCGGTCCACCGTCAAGACGATCAGGGTCTTCCCGCGCACCACCGCCACGTCCGCGCCGAGCAGCCGCACAGGCGCCGACGCCGTCGCCGACGGGCTCGCCGGAACGCACAGCAGGGTCGCCAGACCCAGGCTCGCGACCGCGATACGGGAAAAATGGTTCATGAATTCTGCACTCTACGAACGCAGAACATAACCCGGGGACGCTTTCGGAAGTCTTTAGCGGCTGCGACTTTTCAACGTCGTTGAAATCGGGCAAGGATGCAGGGCGGTTCTCCGGAACCGCATGAGTCGAGCCTGCCGCCGCCTCGGACGAGACGCGATCGGGCCTGCCTCCCCCTGCTTTAGCCTGCCGCACAGGCGCTACGTGAAGCGCCCAGTCAGGAATAGCGTGTCGCCGGCCGCCCCCGTACGTAACCCGGAGGGCAGCCAGAACTGGAGTACGACGGTGCCCACTCCCGCCCGGCCCGACCGAACCGAGACCGCGTCCGCGGCATCGCTCGGCCGTGCGACCCGCGCGGCGCCGTCCTCCCCCTCATATTTGCGGCGCCTCGGGCCTCAGCGCGATCTACGCGCGCCCGCTCGCATGGCCGCCGCTGACGGAGCTTCGACCCATGGTCAAGAAAATGCTCATCGACGCCGCCCACCCCGAAGAGACCCGGGTCGTGGTGCTGGACGGACATCACGTTGACGACTTCGACTTCGAAACACAGAACAAGAAGCAGCTTCGCGGAAACATCTACCTCGCCAAGGTAACGCGGGTTGAACCGTCGTTGCAGGCGGCGTTCGTGGAATATGGCGGCAACCGCCACGGCTTCCTCGCGTTCGGTGAAATCCACCCGGACTACTATTCCATTCCGGTCGCCGACCGCGAAGCGCTCAAGGCCGAGTTCGATGCGGTCGCCGAGGAAGAGAATGGCGACGCCGAAGGCGCCGGCGAAGAGGACGAGGACGCGATCGAGGAAAAGCGCCGTCGCATCCTGACGCGCCGCTACAAGATCCAGGAAGTGATCAAGCGCCGGCAGATCATGCTGGTGCAGGTCGTCAAGGAAGAGCGCGGCAACAAGGGCGCCGCCCTTACGACGTATCTCTCGCTCGCCGGACGCTACTGCGTGCTGATGCCCAACACCGGGCGCGGCGGCGGCATCTCCCGCAAGATCACCCAGAGCGCAGACCGCAAGCGCCTGAAGAAGATCGCGGTCGATCTCGAAGTGCCGCAGGGCATGGGACTGATCGTGCGCACCGCGGGCGCAAAGCGCACCAAGACCGAGATCAAGCGTGACTACGAGTATCTCAGCCGCGCGTGGGAAACCATTCGCGACACGACGATGCGTTCGGTGTCGCCGGCGCTGATCTACGAGGAATCGAGCCTCGTGAAGCGCGCGATCCGCGACCTCTACGACAAGGATGTCGACGACATCCACGTGGAAGGCGACGCGGCCTACAAGGAAGCCAAGGACTTCATCCGCATGCTCATGCCGAGCCATGCCAAGAAGGTCCATCTCTACAAGGATCCGACCCCGATCTTCACGCGTCATGGCGTGGAACGGCAACTCGAGACGATCTACAGCCCCGCCGTCACCCTGAAGTCCGGCGGCTACATCGTCATCAACCAGACCGAAGCGCTCGTCGCCATCGACGTGAACTCCGGCCGCGCCACGCGCGAACGCAACATCGAACAGACGGCGTTCAAGACGAACCTCGAAGCGGCTGAAGAAGCCGCGCGCCAGATGCGCCTGCGCGACCTCGCGGGTCTTGTCGTGATCGATTTCATCGACATGGAAGAGGCCAAGAACGACCGCATCGTCGAGAAGAAGATGAAGGACGCGCTGCGCTTCGACCGCGCGCGCGTCCAGATGGGCAAGATTTCCGGTTTCGGCCTGCTGGAGCTGTCGCGCCAGCGTCGGCGCACCGGCATTCTCGAAGGCAGCTCCCATATCTGCCCCATGTGCAGCGGCCTCGGACGGGTGCGTTCGATCGAGTCGAGTGCGCTGCAGCTCCTGCGCGCCCTTGACGAGGAAGCGCTCAAGCGCGGCGCGGCGGAACTCATCGCCCGCGCGCCGGTGGATGTGGCGATCTACCTCCTCAACGAGAAGCGCGACGCGCTCACCGCGATCGAGGACAACCGCAACGTCCGCGTCCGCGTGCTGGGCTCGGCGGCGCTGATGGCGCCGGACTTCGAGATTTCGGGGTCGGGACAACGCGAGCTGGATCCGGATTTCGACGGCGAAGCGTCTATGGATGCGACGCCGCGCGAAGGCCGCCGCGATCGCGGTCGCAACGCCGCCCGCGGCGCGCCACAGCCCGAAATCGAGGACGAAGACATCGACGCCGACGTCGAAGTCGACGCGGAAGAAGAGGAAGAGACCGAAGGCGTCGAAGCGCGCGAGGCGCCCGGCGGCGAGGCCGAAGCGAATGGCGATGCGGGATCACGTCGACGCCGGCGTGGACGCCGCGGCGGCAAGCGCCGTCGTGAGGACGAACCATCCGCGACGCCCGCAAACGACGACGACGCCGACGCGCCGCGCGCCGAAGGCGGCGCGGACGCCGGCGAGCGCCCGCCACGCGACGGCGGCGATCGTGGCGGACGGCGTCGCCGTCGCCGCGGTCGTGGCCGCCGTCCCTTTGAAACCGACAGCGGCGAACATCTCGACATGATCGCGACGGACACGATCGTCCTGGCGCCGCCCGTCGAGGAACAGGCGCCTGCGAACGACGACTTCCCCGAGCGTGACGCCGACGTCGTGCCCGAAGCGTTCGGCGGCGCGCCGGATCCGGGAGCCGCGCGCTCCGGCAGTCGTCGAGGCGGCCGCGGTCCGCGAACCCGAGGCGGCGGCGGATACCTCCTTGGCGGAGTCCGCCTCTGCTGAAGCCGGCGCCGAGGCCGCCGACGAGCCCTACGAGCCGGATCTCGAACGGCGGGAGAAGTTCTTCGCGCGCCTCAATCGCTGGGGCAAGAAGACCTGACCTTCCAAACATGGACGCCCTATAAGGCGTGTAGCCATGATTGGGCCGCATTGACGCGGGAAGCGGAAACACGGACGAGCGGCGGCGCTCCGGTCCAGGGAGGCTTTATGTCCAGGACGATCATGCGCGGCGTGCGCGGAGCGATGGCAGGTTTCGCAATGGCGGCGCTGGCGGTCACGGCGGCGCCGGCGGCGTATGCGCAAGGCTCGATCCGCGATGTGGAAATCGAGACCACGATACGCTCGTACTGGGATCCGATCCTGCGCGCAGCGAACATCGATCCGGCCGACACCGAACTGGTGATCGTGCAGGATTCCTCGATCAACGCGTTCGTCACCGACTCCCACAGGATGTTCATCCACACCGGCCTCATCTCCGCGGTGGAGACCCCCAACGAGCTGAAGGGTGTCATTGCCCACGAAACCGGACACATGGCGGGCATGCACGTCTCGCAGTCCCGCGAGGCCATCGGCCGGGCGATGCGGCCTGCCTTCATCTCCATCGGCCTCGGCATTCTCGCCATCGCCGCCGGCGCGCCCGACGCGGGAGCCGCGCTCATCGCAGGATCGCAGCAGTTCGCCTACGCTGACTTCGCGCGGTTCACCCAGGCGCAGGAATCGAAAGCCGACCAGGCGGCCGCAACTTTCATGGAGGCGTCTGGCCAGTCCGGTCAGGGCCTGCTCGACTTCGCCAACCGGCAGTTCCGCTACAATGAAATGCGTTCCGCTTCACGCATACCGGCATGGATGCGCACACACCCGCTCTGGTCGGACCGCATCCAGGCGTTGCGACAACGCGTCGGCGAGGGCGAGCATCGCAACGTTGTGGACACGCCTGCGGAAATCCAGAGCCTCAAGCTCATCCAGGCCAAGCTGTTCGGCTACATCGAGCGCCCGTCGCGCACGTTCATCAAATACCCTGACACCGACACGAGCGTCACGGCGCGGTACGCGCGCTCCATCGCGGCGATGCAGTCATCGGACTTCCCGCGCGCTGACAGGGAGGCGGAGTCCCTGGCGCGGGAGTTTCCGGCAAACCCCTATTACCACGAACTGGTCGGCGAGATCCTGCTGAACAGCGGGCGCGTCGTGGAGTCGATCCCGCACCACCGGCGCGCGCTTGAACTCAAGCCCGACAGCGCCCTGCTTCAGGTCAATCTCGGACGCGCGCTGACCGCCGTGAAGACCGACGCCAGCAACGAAGAAGCGATCACCGTGCTGCAGGCCGCCACCCGCATCGAGCCCAACAACGCGACCGCCTGGTTCGAGCTGTCCCAGGCCTACGACCGCAAGGGCGATGAAGGCATGGCGCGACTGGCGTCTGCTGAGTTGCGCTTCGCCGTCGGCGACTACGCCGCCGCGCGGAGCTTCGCCGAACGGGCGAAAGAACGCCTGCCACGCGAAACGCAGTCCTGGGTTCGCGCCGCCGACATCGCGACCATATCGGAAACGAAGGTCCGTGCGGCCCAGAGAGGCTGACGCCGGAAGGCCGCCCCCTTGCGCGGCGTGCGCGATTTGCGCATGTCCCAGCGACTGAAGTCCTGAACGGAAGATCCTGATGCTGCGCACATTTCTTGGCGTCCTCGCCCTGTCGGCCGCGTTCATGCTCGCGCCGACGGCAAGCGCCCAACCGATGACCGCCGCTGAAAAGGACGAAGTGCGCGCGATCGTCCGCGAGGTGCTGCGCACCAACCCGGAGCTCGTGGAAGAAGCGCTGAACGAACTCGAACGCCGCCGCGAGGCTGCGCGGCGCCTGAAGATCGAAGGCGACGCGCGCGATTTCTCCGACGGGCCGCGCAATGCGCCGGTGACGATTGTCGAATTCTTCGACTACCGGTGCCCCTACTGTCACGCCGCGATGGACTGGGTGTTCGAGGCGCGGCGGAGAAATCCGCAGACGGTTCGCGTGATCTTCAAGGAATTTCCGGTTCTCGGCGAGGCGTCCGTCGAGGCGTCGCAGGCGGCGGTCGCCTCGATCAGGCAGGGCCGTTACCTGCCCTTCCACCGCGCGCTGATGTCCCACCGCGGACAACTCGACACCGCCCAGATCGACGCGCTCGCCCGGCGATCTGGCATCGACGTCACGCGCATGCGCCGCGACATGTCGGAGACGGCGATTCTCGATCACCTTCAGGCCAACCATGCGGTGGCCGCCGAGTCCAAGATCGACGGCACGCCCGCCATGCTGATCAACGGCGCCTGGATCAGGGGCTGGGACCGCGAGCGCGCCGACCGCACGCTCAACGACGCGCTGCGCAACGCCCGGAAACGCTAGATCAGCCCCGCAAGCGGCGAGGACGGATCGGCGTAACGCTTCTTGCCCATGCGTCCGGCCAGGTAGGCCTCGCGCCCGGCGATGACCGCGTGCTTCATCGCGCGCGCCATGCGGACCGGATCGCGCGCTTCCGCGATCGCGGTGTTCATCAGCACGCCGTCGCACCCGAGCTCCATGGCGATCGCCGCGTCGGACGCGGTGCCGACCCCCGCATCGACGATCACCGGAACGCGCGTCTGCTCGACGATGAGGCGGATGTTCACGGGGTTCTGGATGCCCAGACCCGAGCCGATCAGCGAGCCCAGCGGCATGATCGCCACGCACCCTGCGTCCTCGAGCTTCTTCGCGAACACCGGATCATCCGAGCAATAGACCATCACCTCGAACCCGTCGGCGATCAGCGCCTGAGCGGCGGCGAGCGTCTCCGTCATGTCCGGATAGAGCGTGCGTTGGTCCGACAGCACTTCGAGTTTCACCAGCGACCACCCGCCCGCCTCGCGCGCGAGGCGCAGCGTCCGCACGGCGTCGTCGGCGGTGAAACACCCGGCGGTGTTCGGCAGATAGGTGAACTGCTTTGGATCGATGAAATCGACGAGACGCGGCTGCGCGGGATCGCTCAGGTTCACGCGGCGCAGGGCCACGGTGACCATCTCCGCCCCGCTCGCCTCAAGCGCTGCGGCGTTCTCTGCGTAGGACTTGTACTTGCCGGTGCCGACGATCAGCCGGGAGCGGAAGGTTCGCCCTGCGATGACCAGAGGCTGATCTTCGGGCTGCACTGCTGTCGCGCTCACTAGCCGCCTCCGACGAACTGTACGATCTCAAGCTGGTCGCCCGGCGCGAGCACCACCGCGTCGAAGGCGCTTTTCGGCACGATCTCACGATTGCGTTCCACGGCGACCTTGCGCCGGTCTATCCCCAGGGAGGCGAGCAGCGCTACAAGCGTTTCGCCTGTCGCAGTATCTCGAACTTCCCCGTTGACCGTGACCTGCAAATTCGCCTCCTATCGCGCCCGACATAGGGGGGGCCGGGCGGCGACGCAACGGCCCCTTTCGCCTGCCGCCGAGAACGCCTCATGACCAGCCAGCCGGGCCCGAAGCCCATCTACGTCCTCAACGGCCCCAACCTGAATCTGCTCGGCTCCCGCGAGCCCGAGGTCTATGGGCGAGATACACTCAAGGACGTCGAGACTGCCTGCGTCGACCGCGCGAAGGCGCTTGGAAAGACGATCATTTTCCGCCAGACCAACGCGGAGGGCCAGCTGGTTGATTGGTTGCACGAAGCGCGTGACAAGGCGTGCGCGGTCGTGCTCAACGCCGGCGCCTACACACACACTTCGATCGCGCTCCATGACGCGATCAAGAGCCTGGAAATCCCCGTGATCGAGACTCACCTCAGCAACCCTGCTTCGCGCGAGCCATTCCGGCACGTGTCGACGATATCGGCGGTGGCGAAAGGCGTGATCTCCGGTTTCGGTTTGACGAGTTATGTCCTGGCCGTGGAAGCGGCTGCGCGGCTGGCCGCAGATCCGGCGTCGTGAAGGGGAGATCGAAATCCATGAATGACAAGAAAGCGTCGAGCGGCATCGATGCGGACCTGGTGCGCGAACTTGCCAAGGTGCTTGCAGAACAGGGCCTGACCGAGATCGAGGTCGAGCACGGCGAGCTGCGCCTGCGCCTTGCGCGCATGACGACGGTCGCCGCGGCGCCGGCGCCGATGGCCTATGCGCCCGCGCCGGTCGCCGCGCCGGCAACGCCTGTGGCCGACGCAATACCCGTGGCGAAGGATCACCGCTCGGACGCGCGCGCCGTGACCTCGCCGATGGTCGGCACGGCCTATCTCTCGCCCGAGCCGGGCGCGAACGTCTTCATCAAGGTCGGCGATACGGTCACCGAGGGGCAGACACTACTGATCGTGGAAGCCATGAAGACCTTCAACCCGATTATCGCTCCGCGCGGCGGCAAGATCGTGGAGATCATCATCGGCGACGCGCAGCCGGTCGAATTCGGCCAGCCGCTCCTTCTTCTCGAATAGAATCGGCGCAGCGCGATGTTCGAAAAAATTCTCATCGCCAATCGCGGCGAAATTGCCCTCAGAATTCATCGCGCCTGCAAGGAAATGGGCATCGCGACGGTCGCGGTGCACAGCACGGCCGACGCCACCGCGATGCACGTGCGCCTTGCCGATGAGAGCGTGTGCATCGGCCCGCCGTCAGCGGCGAAGAGCTATCTGCACATCCCGTCGATCATCACCGCCGCCGAGATCACCGGCGCGCAGGCGATCCATCCGGGATACGGCTTTCTCTCGGAAAACGCGAAGTTCGCCGAGTTCGTCGGCAAGACGAAGGTGGATGGCAAGCCGCTCGTCTTCATCGGACCGAAGCCCGAACACATCCGCCTGATGGGCGACAAGATCGCCGCCAAGAAAGCGGCCGCCGACGCCGGCATTCCCGTGGTGCCGGGCTCCGACGGCGGCGTGACGAGCGATACCGAAGCGCTGAAAGTCGCCAAGCGCATCGGCTTTCCGGTGCTCATAAAGGCGGCCGCCGGCGGCGGCGGACGCGGCATGAAGGTCGCGAAAAGCGCCGACCAGCTTTCCGAAGCCCTCTCCACCGCCCGCGCCGAAGCGCGCGCCGCGTTCGGCGATGACGCGGTCTACATCGAGAAGTATCTCGAAAAGCCACGCCACATCGAGATCCAGGTCGTCGCCGACAGCCACGGCAACGTCGTGCACCTCGGAGAACGCGACTGCTCGCTGCAGCGTCGCCACCAGAAGGTGCTCGAAGAGGCGCCCTCGCCGGCGCTCAACCCGGAAGAACGCGCGCGTATCGGCGACATCACCGCCAAGGCAATCAAGACGCTCGGCTATCTCGGCGTGGGCACAGTTGAATATCTCTACGAAGGCGGCGAGTTCTATTTCATCGAGATGAACACGCGCCTGCAGGTCGAACATCCCGTCACCGAGATGATCACCGGCATCGATCTCGTGCGCGAGCAGATCCGCATCGCCGATGGCCTGCCCATGTCCTTCAGGCAGAAGGATGTCGTGTTCGAGGGCCACGCTATCGAGTGCCGCGTCAACGCGGAAAATCCGCAGACGTTTGCGCCGTCACCGGGCAAGATCATCGACTATCACGCGCCTGGCGGTCTTGGGGTGCGACTCGATTCCGCGATCTATGCCGGCTACTCGATCCCGCCCTACTACGACAGCCTGATCGGCAAACTCATCGTGCACGGCCGCGACCGCACGGAGTGCCTGATGCGCCTGCGACGCGCGCTCGACGAAATGGTCATCACCGGCATCCAGACGACCATTCCGCTATTCCAGCGCCTCGCAGTTCAGCCAGATGTCGCCAATGGCGACTATCACATCCACTGGCTTGAGCAGTTCCTTATGGGGAATGCGCCTGAAGGCTGACAGGCCGACGCTTGATGGAAGGGCGCATGAAGCTCCGGCTCGGTCCTGACGAACTGCTCGACTGCTACCGTCGCGGCGTGTTTCCGATGGCGGAGACCCGCGACAGCAACAGCCTGTTCCTCGTCGACCCGAAGGAACGCGGAGTCATTCCGCTCGACGGATTCCATGTGCCGTCGCGGCTCGCGCGCACGATCCGGCGCGAGCCGTTCCTCATTACCCACGACACGGCGTTCGCCGAGGTGATGCGCCTGTGCGCCGAACCCGCACCCGGACGCTCCGAAACATGGATCAACAGCGACATCCACCGCCTCTACGCAACACTGCATGCGCGCAATCACGCGCACAGCATCGAATGCTGGGACGGCGACGAGCTCGTCGGCGGGCTCTATGGCGTCTCGCTCGGGGCTGCATTCTTCGGCGAGAGCATGTTCTCGCGCGCCACCGACGCCAGCAAGATCGCGCTGGTCGCGCTCGTCGCGCGACTGATCGTGGGCGGTTTCAGATTGCTCGACGCCCAGTTCCAGACCGAGCATCTCGCGCAGTTTGGCACGGCGACCATGTCACGGGCGACGTTTCGCAAGCGCCTCGCTGCGGCGCTCGCCGAGACTGGCGACTTCTCGCGGATGCCGGACGGGCTGAGCGGTGCTCAGCTCCTGCAGTCGATCGCCCACACGTCGTAGGTCGGATGCTCAAGCGCATTGAGCGACGGGCTAGACGCGAAGATCCAGCCCGACATCACCGGCTTTTCCGGCGACGGCTCGTCCTTGCGGCGCGGCACAGGGTGATCGACGACTTCCAGATAGACCGAAACTTCCGGCGGCTCTTCCGGCGGCGCCTTCTGGCAGGACCGCACGGTGATCTCGAGCGTGCCGAACCGCACCGGGCGGCCGATCGGCGCTGTGAAGTCGCGCGCCTGCCCGCTGATCTTGTCGAGGCCGCGTAGCACGGCGCCGGGTGCGGCGAACGCGGGCGTCGCCGCAACGAAGGACGCCATCACCGCCAGCGACACGATCAGTTTCTTCAAGGCTGCGCTTCCTGTTCCTGGGACTTGCCCGCCCCGCCGGCCGCCGCCGCGAGCAGCGACAGGAGATCGACTGTCCCCGTCGTGTTCGCGATCTCGCCGCCTGACGCCAGCATTTCCGCCGAACCGCCCGGCTCCAGCGCCACATAGGCGCCGCCAAGCAATCCGTCAGAGGCCACTCTCGCGGAGGAATCGTCCGGAAGTTTGACGGTCCTGTCGACCGACAGCGTGAGTTTCGCGAGGTAAGTGGTCGGGTCGATGCCCACGGCGCTGACCGTGCCTACCTTCACGCCGCTCAGGCGCACGTCCGCGCCCACGTTCACGCCGTCGACCCGGTTGAAGCGCGCCACCAGCGGATAGCCGCCCGTCGCCTCGCCGGCACCCGCGCGGGTCACGGCGAACACGAGAAAACCGATCGCCACGAACGCGACGATCGCGCCGAGGATGGTCTCGGCCGCCTGTTCCTTGAACGCACTCATTCCGGTGTCCATGCCTCATAGTCGCCCGTCGCCTTGGCGCGATCACCCGTGCGCGCGAGGCTGCCCTTCGGGCGGTAGGCGCCGGGCGTTCCGGTCAGGTTGGGAACGTGGGGGCGCTCCCATGCCTTGCGGGGCAAGGGTGCGGTCGTGGGCGGTTCGGCGAACGAATGGTGCAGCCAGCCGTGCCAGTCGGGCGGAACCTGCGACGGCTCGGCGAGCCCCGCGTAGATCACCCAGCGCCGTCGGCGCCCGTCAGAGCTCGCCCGCTTTTCCTCGAAGTAGCGATTGCCCTGCTCGTCCTGGCCGACCGGCGCGCCACGGCGCCCGATGTCGTACAGCGCGCCGAACGTGGCGCCGTTCCACCACGTGAATATGCGCTTGATAAACAAGATCGCGCCCGCCGTTCCGGTTGATGACGCGGCGCAATATGGCGGAGAGCGCCCGCGCGGTCCAGCGCCCAATCCGTCCACATTTTGTTTGCTCACCGAAATGAATACACCAGATGTTGATGCGCCTCGCGGCTGCGACTAGCCTTGGCCATCGTGGAGGCGACTATGGCGAAGGCGATCGATCAACTCGGCTGGCGGCGGCGGGACATCGAGTCGTGGGACGACGGCGAAACGATCGAGATACTCGCGCCGGAGCGCTGGACCGATCAGGCGGTCGCCGCCGCTCTTGAGACCGGTCTCGCCGTTGGCGCGCATGGCCGATTGCGCATCCGGGACGGCGTCGAGGCGGTCGCGGAGCGCATCGCCGGCTGGGCGGTCGCCGCCGATGCGATCGAGGCGGAGGAAGAAGAAGCCTTCGCCGAACGACTGGCGCTGCTGATGGCGTCCGATGCGCTCCGGCTGGAACGACCGCTGATTCGCGCCTCGCTTGGCGTGGGCGCCTGCGCCGCCTACTCCGCCTGCTGCATCGACTGGCCGACCCAGGGTCCGGCCGAAACGGATGCTATCTCCTCCGTGCAGCGCGTGCTCGCCTCCGGCGCACGGCTGGCGATCCGGGGCGCGCCCTCCCCGGACGCCATGGATGCGATCGACGCGCTGACACGCCTCCTCGGTCGCGAGAGCGACGCGGTGCGGATCGCCCCCGGCGATGACGCGCTGACGTCCATCGCCGCAGACCGACCGCGCCTCGCCGCCGCTGCTTCCGCCGGCGCACGCAGGATCGATGCAAGCCTCAGCACGGTGGCGGCGATGCGCGGCGGCCCGACCGCACTCCGGGAAGCGGCAGCCG
>WRPF01000271.1 GCA_009773335.1 Caulobacteraceae bacterium | reverse complement strand
AGTTCGACGGTGGCCGATCCGAGGATGTGCCCGGCGCGGCGGAACAGCGCGCGCGTTGCGCTCGTCGCCGCGAACCACTCGCCGTACGCATGCGCTTGCACCCGTCGCAACGCGGCATCCGCGTCCTCCCGCGTGAACAACGGAAGCGCGGGGTGGTGCTTCGAATACGCGTAGCGATTCGCGCGGCGCGCGTCTTCCTCGTGCAGGTGCGCGGAGTCGCGCAGCACGACGCCGATCAGATCCGCCGTGCCCGACGTGCAATGAATCGGACCGCGGAAGCCGCGCTTGACCAGCAGTGGAAGGTAGCCCGAGTGATCGAGGTGGCCGTGGCTCAGGACCACCGCGTCGATGCGGTGCGGGTCGAACGGCGGTGCGGCCCAGTTGCGCAGGCGCAGCGCCTTGAGACCCATCCCTTTCAAGGTGCTCATGAGATCCGTCCGTCGCGCAGGACGCGGGCGCGTCGGATCCGTGTCGGCTGGCGTTCTCCGGGGACCTCGGGCGTTGGACCCGGCCGATCCTGCGCGACCCCGAACTCGTCCCCGAGGCGGACGTGCTGTTGGTCGAGTCGACCTACGGCAACCGCTTCCACACGACCGACGCGGAGGTGCGCTTGGCGGACCTGATCAACCAGACGGCGCAGCGAAAGGGCATCGTGGTCATCCCGGCCTTCGCGATCGGACGCTCGCAGGAATGTGGACGCTGCACAAGCTGGAGGACGAACGACGCATTCCGACGCTGCCCGTGTTCGTGGACAGTCCGATGGCCATCGCGGTGACGGAGATCTACGGCAAGCACCCGGAGGACCACGACCTCGACATGCAATCGTTGATGAACACCCACCGCAATCCGCTGCAGTCCCACCAGATGCAGCTGCTGCGGACCGCGGACGAGTCGAAATCGCTCAATGGCCGCACCGGCGCCATGATCATCATCGCCGGCAGCGGCATGGCGACCGGCGGCCGCGTGCTGCACCACCTCAAGCGCCTGCTGCCGGACGCGCGGAACACGATCCTGTTGCCGGGCTTTCAGGCGGCCGGCACGCGCGGGCGCTCGTTGCAGGAAGGCGCGGCCGCGCTGCGCATGCACGGCGAGGACATTCCGGTGCGCGCACAGGTGGAAACCCTCGACGGATTCTCCGCGCACGCCGATCAAGGCGAGCTGTTGCGCTGGCTGCGAGGCTTCCAGCACGCACCGCGACACACCTACGTCGTGCACGGCGAAGACAGCGCCGCCGACACGCTCGCCAGCGTGATCA
>WRPF01000035.1 GCA_009773335.1 Caulobacteraceae bacterium | reverse complement strand
ACGGCGCTGCCGGCGGCGCTGGCGCTGCAGACCCCGCCGCACGCGACGCTCGCGGTGGCGGCAGGGCTGCTGGTCGGCCTCGCGGCGTTCATCGGCTTCGGCCTTTTCGGCGCGGCGTTGGCGGCGGGCGTCCGGCGCGGCGGCGTGCTGATCGCGATCCTCGTGCTGCCCTTCTTCGCCCCGCCGATCATCTTCGGCGCCGCCGCCGCCGGGCTGGCGGCGGATGAGGGATTGTTCACGCCGGCGTTTGCCCTGCTCTGCGGTTGCGCGCTGGGGGCGGTCGCGCTTGGTCCGATCGGCGCGGCGGCGGCGCTCCGGCTGCAATCTTCGTGAAATGTCGCACCGCCCTGCGTCGCATTGCGTCGACCGCCTGCGCCCGATAGGCCTTCCTGATGCTTGCCTGGTTCGCCAACCCTGAACGCTTCATGCGCCTGAGCGCGTGGGCGCTCCCACTCGCGACGACGATCGCGCTCGTCCTGTTCGCCATCGGCCTGCCGTGGGCGCTGCTGTTCTCGCCGGCCGATTTCCGCCAGGGCGACAGCGTGCGGATCATGTTCGTGCATGTGCCGGCGGCGTGGTGGGCGCTCGGCATCTACGTGTTCATGGGCGTGGCAAGCCTGATGGGCCTCGTGTGGAAGCATGCGCTCGCGGACGTGGCGGCGCGGGCGGCAGCGCCGATCGGCGCCGCGTACGCCGCACTCTGCCTCGTCACCGGCTCGTTCTGGGGCGCGACAACGTGGGGCACATGGTGGGAATGGGATGCGCGGATGACATCCATGCTCGTGCTCTTCCTCACCTATGTCGGTTACCTCGCGCTCTGGGCGGCCATCGAGGACGAACAGCGTGCGGCGCGCCTCGCGGGGCTCCTGTGCCTCGGCGGCCTCATCAATATCCCGATCGTGCATTTCTCCGTCGACTGGTGGAACAGCCTGCACCAGACCGCGAGCATCCTGCGCACGGGCGGCTCCGCCATGGACCCGAGCATGTTGCGGCCACTGTTGGTGGTGGCGTTCGCCTATTTCGCGGGATTCATCGCGTTGCTGTTCGCCGGCATGCGCGCGCAGGTGTTCCGTCGTCGCGCGCTCGCAGCGGCCATGCGTCGGGCGCGCGCGGCATGAGCGAGGCGTTGACGCAGCTCATGGCGAGCGAGCACTGGCCCTATGTGTGGCCCTGCTACCTGCTTGCGGTTTTGACGTTCGCCGGCCTCACGGTCCGCGCGCTCGCCGATCTCGCGCACTGGAAGAAGCGCGCCCAGACGGATGACCGCAAGGACGATGCGGGCGCATGAGCGAAGAACGCCCGCCGTTCGGAAAGCGACTCTGGGCCTTCGCGCCGTTCGTCGCCTTTGCGGCGCTGCTGGTGATCGTGTGGGTGACGTTGTCTACCGGCGGCGCACGCAACGAGAACTTCGCCACCGGCATGTTGGGAAAGCCCGTACCGGCATTCGAACTGGCGCCGCTGCGCGATGGTGCGCCGCTCACGCCGGCGACCTTCAAGGGCAAGCGATATCTGGTGAACTTCTTCGCCTCGTGGTGCGTGCCGTGCCGGTATGAGCACCCGTGGCTGGTGGACCTGAAGAACCGCGGCGTCATCGTCGTCGGCGTCGCCTACAAGGATGCGCCCGATAAAACCGAGGCGTTCCTGCAACGCGAGGGCGATCCCTTCGCCGCCATCGGCCAGGATCCGACCGGACGCCTCGGTCTCGAACTCGGCATCGCAGGCGTGCCGGAAACCTTCGTGATCGACGAGGACGGCACGATCCTGGCTTTGCATCGCGGTCCGATCACCGAAGACGTGATGCGCGAAAAGATCCTGCCCGCGTTAGGGCTGCTCTAGCGCTGGCGGTTCGGGCGGCGGCAGGAAGGCCGCCAGCGGCGGTGCGAGATCGTTGTAGTCGTCCGGCCGCAAGCCGAAGGCCCAAGGCGCCGCGCGCGCATTGATCTGCGCGGCTTCCGCTTCTTTCTCGGGCTTTTCGGCGCGCGCGATCAGCTTCACCCAGTACTTGTCGTTCGGCTCGGCGAAGAAGTCGGCTTCGATGAGCAGGCCGTCAAACGTCCGCGTCTGCACCCGCGCCTGCGGCAGCCCGCCGATCGCGGCCGCCTGACGCACGTCCACCGGTTGCAGGCGGGCAAGACCCGATGCCGCCGCCGCCACGCCGGACGGCGACACGACGTCCAGCCCTGCATTCGGCGGCGCGAGCGCAAAGCTCTGCTCGTCCGTCTCGCGTGCGATGGCGTAGCCACCGCCGGTCGCGAACGAGAAATCCGCCCGCGCGATGCGCGCCTTGTCCAGCTCGAACGGCACGAGATCGAGCCACTGGGCGGGGTCGGTCAGCGACGGCATGTCGCCTTTCACCTGCCAGGTCTGCGCCTGATCAGGTTTGCGCAGGAAAAGCGCGCCGCCCGTTTCCGCATGGATGATGAGATCGGCGAAGCGTGCGCCTCGCACATCTTCCACTTGCACCAGCACGCCCGAGCCGCCCTTTGCGGGATCGCCCAGACCGAGACGCTCGTGGCGTTCCGGATCGCGCGTCATCGGGCGAAGATAGGCGAGCGATTCAAGACCGCGCGTGAACTGGGCCAGACGCTCGCGCCGCACCGGGTAGTTGCCCCGGTCCTTCAGCGCCCAGCCCTTTTCGGTACGCTGGATCTCGTAGCGGGAATCCTTCGAGACGATGGTAATCTTCGTCGCTTCGCCCGCCTTCTGCGCGAAGTTCGGCAACACGACGCCGGCGACAGCCTCGGCGTCGCGCGAGCGCGCCTGGATGCCCACCGTGATCGCCGCAAGTGCGGTGACCGCGAGCGCGAGACCGACAACCAGCGTTGCGCGACGACGACGTTCCTGCGCGAGTTCCGTGATCATGCCGCGCCTCCCGTCTTCCCACTTTCAGCCTTCATCATGTCGGCGAGTTTCGCGTCCGTCGTGCGCCGCTGCCGACGGATCATCATGTAGACGCCGGCCGCCGCCACGAGCAGCGGCGCAAGCCAGACATTGAGCAGAACAAGCCAGCCCTCGAGACGATCCAGCTCGGTGCGATAGCCGCGCTCCACTGCGCGCAGTTGCTTGCGGACCTCAAGCGCCTTGGCGCGGAACTTCTCGATCTGCGCGCGTTCCTCGCCCGTAAGCTCGGCGCCGAGATTGCCGGAGAAGAAGCCCGACCCTTGTCCCTTGGCTTCGAGCGTGCGGAGACTCTGTTCGGTCTCCGCGAGTTCGGACTGCAACTGCTCCTGCGTCTCGACCATGCGCGCCTGCGCATTGTTGCGGATGTCCTCAACAACCTTCATGCGACGCAAGCTTGGCGCGCGCGAACGCAGCGAAACCAGCGCATCGCTGCCACCGAGCTGATCGACGGCGTTGAGCACGAATGCGGCGTTGTCTAGCAGCGGCTGGCGCGCGCGGCCTTCGAGATAGAAATTGTCGTCGAGGAAATCGACGTCGCTGACGAGGATGATCGCCGCCTCGCCAGTGGACGCCGCCACGTGCACGGAATCTGGTGCGGCGACCACGGTGGCAGGACGCGCGGCGCCGAACGCGGATGCGAGTTTGCCCGAAAGCCGCAGGGCCACCGTCTCCTGCCGCGACGCGGGCACATACTGTTGCAGCAGCATGTCCGGCGCTGGGCGCGACAGCGCGATCTCGCCCGGAATGCGCATCGTCTCGCCTGAGGTGCGCGCCAGCGGCGTGACGGCGATGCCCGGCGTCGGCGTCCAGGTAAGCGCGCCCGGCGCACCGACATTCATGCCGCGCGTGAGGCCTGCGGTGACGAGATCTTCGCGGTTCATCTGGTCGGCGGGGATTTCAAAGAAGAGCGGCTGCGGCATGACCACCGGCTGCCCAGCCGGGCCCATCGTCTGGATCGGCAGCGCGTGCGCGCGGTCGATGACCGCCTCGGCGCTCATCGCGACGCCCCACTTCTGCAGGAACATGGGCAGGCTCGACATCGAGGTCGACGGATCGGCCGGCATGCCGAACGGTCCCGGCGCCTGCGCGGCCATCACGGCGGCCGGATCGAGCGCGATGAAGGCGCGGCCCTTGGTCATCAGGAACTGGTCAATGACGTAGAGTTGCTGCTCGCTCAGCGCCCACGGATGGACGATGGCGAGGAGATCGGTGTCGGGATCGATGCCGGTGAAATCCGGTTGCAGCTTCTCGACGTCCGCCATGCGCGCGAGTTCGCCGACGATGTAGGGCTGCCCGCCGCCTGCTTCCTGCGAAGCCATTTCCGGCTCCCAGGGCAGCGACGTGATGAGCGCGACCCTCTTGCGATCGGCGTTCTGCAGTTCGGCGATAAGGCGGGTGAGTTCGTACTCGAGGAACGGCTCGCGATCCCACGCAAGTTGCGGGATCGACACCTTCTCATCGACGGCGTTGGCGCCCATGATGCCGAGATAGATCGGGTCGGCCCCCTGCTCAGGGTTGAGCGGCTCGATGCCGGCGGCCACCGCCTGATCCTCGGCCTCGGTGAAACGGACGGGATCGACCTCGAGTATCCGCACCTTTCCATTCGAGCGGCGGGAGTAGGTCTGCAACAGCTCGCGCACGCGCGCGCCGTAGGTCCGCACCTGCGGGTAAGCTGCGGCGGCATCGCGCGAATAGAAGAAGGTCAGCGTGATCGGCTCGTTCAGATCCGCCAGCGTGCGCCGGGTGCCCTTCGAGATCGAGTAGATCTGATTTTCGGTCAGATCGAGACGCGCACTGGAGAACCAGTTCGACACCACGATGTTGCCTGCGAGAAAGATCACCGCGAGCGCGGCGAAGACGATGAGTGCGAAACGACGGGCGGACATATGATCAGCCTCCGCGCCGCGCGTCGACCGCGAGCACCGAGCCCGTGAGCGCAAGCGCAATCAGCGACAGGAAATAGACAAGCGAGCGCATCTCGATCACGCCGCGCTGGGCGGCGTCGAAATGGTGCAGGATCGAGAGCGAGGAGATCCCCTCCGCGAGACCGCCGCCGACTGCGCCCTTCAGGAAACCGAGCACCAGCGGCAGGCCGGCGGCCGTCATCACGAAGGAAACAAGCACCGCCAGCACGAACGCCACGACCTGCGTCGACGTCAGCGCCGAGAGCGCGGCGCCGATGGCGATGTAGGCGCCGGCCATCAGGAAACTCGCGAGATAGCCGACGAAGATCGCCGCGTTGTCGGGCGACCCGAGGAAATTGACCGTCACCCACAGTGGAAACGTCAGCACGAGCGCGATACCCGCAACGCTCCACGCCGCAAGGAACTTGCCCAGCGCCAGCGCCCACGTCGGCGCCGGCAGCGTGAGCAGCAGCTCGATGGCGCCGGAGCGCGCCTCGTCCGACCACAGCCGCATGGCGATGGCCGGCATGAAGACGATGAAGAGCCACGGGTGGAACGCGAAGAAGGAGGAGAGGTCCGCGCGGCCCTGATCGAAGAAGCCGCCCACCTGGAAGGTGAACGTACCGACCGCGATGAGAAACACCGCCACGAACACGTAGGCGAGCGGCGTGGTGAGATAGGCGAGGATCTCGCGCCGGTAGACGGCCAGCAGACTTTTCACAGCCCTTCCTCCCCGCCGGTGAGCGCGCGGAACGCCGCTTCGAGCCCGCCATGCTCCTTGGCGAGATCGGCTGGTTTCGCGTCGGCGATCAACTTGCCCTTGTTGATGACGATGGCGCGGGTGCAGACCGCCTCGACTTCCTCAAGGCTGTGCGTGGAGAGGATCACGCCGCGCTCGGCGCCGAGACGGCGGATGAGATCGCGCACGGACTGGCGCTGGTTGGGATCGAGGCCGTCCGTCGGCTCGTCGAGGATGAGCAGCATGGGGTCATGCACGAGTGCTGCGGCGAGACCGACGCGGCGGCGATAGCCCTTCGAGAGCGTCTCGATGGGGCGGCCGATCGCTTCGCCGAGACTTGTGTCATGCGCAGCGCGGATGACCGCATGACGCGCAGCGTCCGTCGCCATGCCGCGGGTTTCCGCGACGAAGCGCAGGAAGGTCCACGGCGTCATCTCGCCATAGAGCGGCGCGCCCTCCGGCAGATATCCCACGCGCTCCTGCGCGCGGCGGCGGTCCTGCGCGACATCGATGCCGAACACCTTTGCGAACCCGTCTTCAGGCTCCAGGTAGCCGGCGATCATGCGCATGGTGGTGGTCTTGCCGGCGCCGTTGGGGCCGAGAAAACCCACCACTTCACCGACATCGATGGAAAAGCTGACGTCGTCGACGGCGACCCGGCGACCAAAACTTTTCCGCAAGCCTTCGACTTGCAGCAGCATGTCCGTCCCTTCGGAATCTCACAGGCGGCGGGGGTCTATAGACAGTCGACGGGCTTGTCATCAACGCGGAGGCGCCCCGCGCAGGCCTTACACCCGCAGCGTCAGGCCGCCATCGACCGCCAGCCCCTGTCCGGTGACAAAACCGCCGTCCTCAGACGCCAGGAACAGCGCCGCGCGCGCCAGATCGACCGGCTCGCCGAGGCGACGCAGCGCTGACTTCTTGGCCCAGATATCGGCGACATCGGGCCGGGCCTCCCAGAGCGGGCCGGTCATGCCGGTGCGGATGGCGCCGGGCATGAGATAGTTGGCAGTGATCCCGTACTTGCCCAGTTCAAGCGCCAGCGTGCGCGTGAGGCCCGCGACCCCCGCCTTCGCCGCGCAGTAGGCGGACAGGCCGTAATCCGTGCCCTCCGCCATGACGGACGCCGTGTTGATGATCCGCCCGGCCGGGGACTTCACGAGGTGCGGGATGGCGGCGCGGCTAAGCCGGAACACCGCGCGCAGGTTCACCTCGATGGTGCGGTCAAAGGCGTCGTCGGTCATGTCCTGCGCGAGCGCATTGGAGGCGATGCCGGCGTTGTTGAAGAGGATGTCGAGCCCGCCGAATGCATCGACGGCGGCAGCGATGGTGCGGGCGGGTGCATCGGCGCCGGAGATGTCGATCTCGAACGCGGTGACGCCGGCCGGCGGCGCACCTTTGAACTTGCCCGGCAGGTCCACCGCCAGCACGCGCGCGCCTTCGGCGGCGAAGAGCGCGGCACTCGCTGCGCCGATGCCGGACGCCGCGCCTGTGACGATCGCCGATCGCGATGCAAGCCTGTCGCTCATGATTTTCTCCCCGTTCGCACCGATCTGCCGTGATTTTGCGGGACCTTTGCGCCACGGCGCGCGCACGTCCATGTGGACGTAAGGGAAGGCGTGGGGAAAAGATCACACAGGAAAAGCCACACCGGAAAACGCGCTCATTGCGCGTTGCTGCAGGCTGCTGTTTTGGGGAATAAGGGTGGTCGGTTGGGACAGAGATCAACACCGCAAACCAGGGGGCTGGGGGGGCTGATGGTTCTGATCCGCAAGGCCATTCCCTGCCCAACCGACCGACGCTAAAGTCGCCCGGCGTTGCGGCGTACTCAAGGCAACAATTCGTTAGAATCGCCCCAAATGGCCTATTCGGCTGTGAGTAACCGCCGTCGCGTGTGAGTAAGGAGCGCCCTTGGCTCGTCTGCCGCCGGAAGATGCCGTCTCACAGCCGCCGCGGCGGACCATTTTCTTCGATCGGCGGGAACTCGGCGCCATCCTCTCCGCCTATGGGCGCGGCGTCGCGCAGGGGGACTGGAAGGACTACGCGATGGACGCGCTCAGTGATCGCGCGCTGTTTTCGATCTACCGGCGCGCGAGCGAGAACCCGCTCTACCAGATTGAAAAGAGGCCGGAACTCGCCAACCGCCAGGGCGCCTGGGCGATCCTTTCGGCGCAGGGGATGGTGCTCAGGCGCGGGCGCGATCTCGCGACTCTCCTGCGGTTTTTCGACCGCAAGCGATTCGCGCTGATCGGGGAGTGAGCCGGATGCATGTGATTCGCACCGAGTGCGTGATTCACGCGCCGCCCGCTAAGGTCTGGGCGGTGTTGGCGGATTTCGCATCATACCCGGCGTGGAACCCGCTCAATCTGTCCGCTGTCGGCGAGGCGAAGACCGGCGCGCGGGTGGCGATGGTGTTCCGCGATCTTTCCAGCGGAAAACCCGGCGCGACGATCCGCCAGACGGTGCGCATCGTTGCGGCCGACGCGGAGCGGGAGCTGGCATGGGCGGGAACTGTGCCCCTCCTTTTCGATGGCCGCCATGGATTCCTGCTGACGCCGCAGGACGGCGGAACGCACGTGCTGCACACCGAGCGCCTGAAAGGCTTGCTGCCGGTGAGCTGGAGCCCGGCGCGGATCGAGCGGGATTTCCTTCCCCACTACGAGGCGGTGAACCGGGCGCTGGCGGCGCGGGTCGCGGCGCTCTGAGGCCGCAGCATACGACAACGCCCCGGCTTGTGGCCGGGGCGTCTCGCATTTCTGTCTGGTCCGGGCTTTCTATCAGTCGCGCGAGGAGATCAGCGACAGGATGAACTGAAAGAGGTTGATGAAGGTGATGTAAAGGCTCAGCGCGCCGTAGGTCGTCGCCACCGCCATGCCGCGCGCGTCGCCCGCGACCTGATAATACATGTACTTCAGCTGCTGGGTTTCCCAGGCCGTGATGGCCGAGAAGAGCAGCACGCCGATGATCGAGAAGATGAAGCTGAAGCCGGCGATCGGCTGGCCTGTGAAGGCCGCCACGCCGAAGTTCACCAAGCCGGCGATGATCATGCCGAACATGCCCATGATGAGGAACGAGCCCCAGCCAGAGATGTCCTTCTTGGTCGTGTAGCCCCACATGCTGAGCGCGCCGAAGGCCGCCGCCGTGATGAAGAACGCCTTGGCGATGTCCATCATGCCGCCCGGCTGGCCGCCGTAGATCATTACGGTGACGCCGAGGCCGGTGCCCATGAGGGCCACGATCGACCAGTAGAGCAGGTTCGCGCCCGTCGGGGACGGGTTCTTCATCGTGAACATCGAGATCAGCAGCAAGACCAGCGGACCGAACATCACCGCATAGACCAGCGGCGGAGCCAGCACGACGTTGCGGATCGGCTCGACGGTCGCGGAGACGTACGCCAGCGCGCCCGAGATCACGAGACCGAGCGCCATCTTGTTGTAGACGCCGAGCATGAAGGACCGCAGACCGGCGTCCACCGCCATGTCGGCGCGGCCGACCGGGATCGAGCCCGCCTGGCGCCGCGAAAAGTCGTTCATCGAATAACCTCCTTCGCCGCGGAACGTGTGCCCCGCAGCCGTAGTTACTATATGGAGGTCGCCGCCTTGGCGGGCAAGCACCCCGCCCGCAGTCTGACAGGGCGTTCACGCGAGCGTGACCCCGTGTTTGACCGTCGGTGTGACCGCCAGTGTGACCGGCGGGCACGACCTTCTTTCCCCCGCGCGGGGAGAGTTCTAATGTGCGGACGTTCGATTCGAGAGGAAACCGGGTGGCAGACCCGCAAGATCCAGCCACATCCCCAGGCGGCCCCGGCGAACCGCCGGGCGACGGCGACTGGCGGCTTGAATCGAAGGGCCCAGGCGCTAAGCCCGGGGCCCTCTCCGTCATGGCCCGCAAGGCCCTGGAAACCTCGCTGCGCTATTTCGCGGCGTCCGGCGCCGTCCTCCAGGCGACTTTGAGCCAGAGCGGGCGCGTCCTCAGCGCCGGCGCTGCGGAAACCGGACGCGCCATCCTCGCTGGCGTGCGCGACGTTCTCGGCTGGCGGCCGAGCCGCGCCGGAAACCGCCCGATGACCCTGCGCCGCTCGGCGATCTGGGTGGGCTGGGGCGCAGGCGTCATGGCGGCGAGTCTCGTCGGCTTCCTGATCTTCGTCTTCATGGGCATGCCGTCGACGAACGATCTCTGGGAGGCCAAGGAGAGTCCGTCGATCACCATCCAGGACCGTTACGGACGCGTCCTGCTGCGCGAAGGCGCCCAGAACGCCCCGCCGGTGAACATCGACGCCCTGCCCGCGCATGTGGGCCAGGCCGTCATCGCCATCGAGGATCGCCGCTACTACAAGCATATGGGCGTGGACCTTGAAGGCCTCACCCGTGCGGTGATGCAGAACTTCCAGAAGGGCCGCGTGGTGCAGGGCGGATCGACCCTCACCCAGCAGCTCGCGAAGAACCTCTTCCTGACCAACGAACGCACCCTGCGACGCAAGCTGCAGGAAGTGGCGATGGCGCTGTGGCTGGAAAGCAAGTTCTCGAAGAAGCAGATCCTCGCGCTCTATCTCAGCCGCGTCTATTTCGGCGCGAGCGCATGGGGGGTCGAGGCGGCTTCGGAACGCTATTTCGACAAGCCGGCGCGGGAGCTGACACTCGGCGAATCCGCGCTGCTCGCGGGGCTCCTCAAGGCGCCGTCGCGCATGAACCCGGCGAACGAGGATACCGCCGCGAAGGCGCGCGCGCTGGTCGTCCTCAACGCGATGGTCGAAGAGGGCTACATCACGCCCGCGCAGCGCGACGAGGCCGCGCGCCAGCGACTGCCGATCAACCGGCGCAATCCGGCGGGTAACCTCGGCTATTTCCGCGACTGGATCGACCCGCAGCTCAACCGCATCATCGGCGACCAGCGCGACGACTTCGTCATCGAGACAACGCTCGACCTCGAGGCGCAGCGCGCCGGCGAATCCTCGCTCAACGCCGCACTCGACGAACAGGGCGAGGTCATGGGCGTGAGCCAGGGCGCGCTGCTCTCGCTCGACGCGCAAGGCGGCGTGCGCGCGATGGTGGGCGGCCGCGGCTATGTCGACAGCCAGTTCAACCGGACGACGCAGGCGCGTCGCCAGCCGGGATCGTCGTTCAAGTACTTCATCTACATGACCGCAATGGAGCGGCCGAACTTCTCGCCGTGGAGCGTGCGTGTCGACCAGCCGATCGTCATCGGCGACTGGGCGCCCGGCAACTACGAAGACGAGTACAACGGCGCGGTGACGCTGACGCAGGCGTTCGCGAAATCGATGAACATGGTGGCGATCGAGGTCGCCAACGAAGTCGGCCACGACAACATCATCGAGACGGCGCGTCGGCTCGGCGTCCGCACGCGCCTCTACAATTATCGCTCGCTCGCGCTCGGCGCGCAGGAACTGCCGATGATCGAGATGGCGCAGGCGTATGGCGCCATGGCGAGCGGCGGCTTCCGCGTCGAACCTCACGGCGTGGCGCGCGTGAGCCGCGCGAGCGGCAACGTGATCTGGACATGGCGGCCGACCAACGCCGAACGCGTGGTCGAAGACCGCACGCTGCGCTCCATGAACTACCTGATGAGCCGTGTCGTCGAGGCGGGAACGGGAACACGCGCGCGGATCGCGGGGCGCCAGATCGGCGGGAAGACTGGAACCGGCAACGATTACCGCGATGCGTGGTTCGTCGGCTTCACCTCAGGAATCACGACTGCTGTCTGGGTCGGGAACGACAACTACCAGATGACGAAGAAAGTCACCGGCGGCTCGCTGCCGGCGCGGATATGGCACGACTACATGGTCGTCGCGCTCCGCGATGCGCCGCCAACGCCACTCGCTATGCCGAGGCCGGAAGACTACCAGGTCGAACCGACGCCGGAGGAAGTCTCCGCGGCGGCGACAGCCGCCGCCGCCGCATCGGGTGCGCCGCTCGTGCCTGTGGCCGGTTCGCCAGACGAAAACCCGCAAGGCCCGACGCTCGACGGCCCCGAAGGCTGATCGGCCGATCAGTGGCGCGGCGCGATGGCGTGCAGCGCGGCGCCATGCCGGCGCAGCCACGTCTCGGCGGTCTCGTACTCGGGGAAGCAGCGTTTCACCTGCGCCCAGTAGCGTTTCGAGTGATTGAGTTCACGCAGGTGCGCGACTTCGTGCGCGGCGAGGTAATCGAGAATGTGCGGCGGCGCGAGCACGACGCGCCACGAAAATGACAGCGCGCCGTTCTCCGTGCATGAGCCCCAGCGGCTCACCGTGTCCTTCACGGTCAGCGTCTTCCACGCAACGGCGAGCGTCCTCGCGTGCGCGCCGACACGGTCGTGCAGATCGGCCTTGGCTTCGGCGACGAGGAAGCGGCGCACGCGCGTCGCGAAACTTTCCGCATCCGGCGCGCCAGCCACGATGCGCGCCGGCTCGCCGGCGTGCGCGGGGATGATGTGCGGCGCGACACGGCCGCGGACCAGCACGAGATGGTGCGCCGACCCACGCAACGGAATGATGGCGCCCGGCTCGATGTGAACGGTGCGCGGCAGCTTGTTGAGCTGCATCGCAATCCACCCGGCGCGATCGATGGCGAAGGCGGCGGCCTTCGGCGCGAGGCGCTGCGTCGGCGCCACCGCCACCGCCTCGCGGCGCGCCGCATCGAGCCGCAACCCGATGCGCTTGGCGCGCGGATTGACCACCACACGCAACGGCACGATCCGCCCGTCCAGGAGCTCCACGGAGTCCGGCAGTTTTTTCGGCGCGAGCACCCTGGCGATGATCGAACGTGCAGCGCTTTTCGGCGCGGCCTTCCCGCCCGAACTCTTCCCGGTGGGCGGCGCTTTCGGCTGCTTGGCGGGACGGCGTGCCATGAAGGGAGCCTACGCTGCGTCGGCCTTCGAGCGCAACGCCCGGCGCGCCGGCTGGCGGGCTTGGTGCGTGAGAATGAATTCACGTAGTCGGGGATAGATTTCCGTGCGGAACCGGCGACCGTTGAACACGCCGTAGTGGCCGACGCCGGCCTGCAGGTGATCGATGCGCTTGATCACGGGAATGGCGCCGCAGATGTCGTGCGCCGCCTGCGTCTGGCCGATGCCGGAGATGTCGTCGAACTCCCCTTCCACCGTCATCAGCGCGACATTGCGGATGGCGCCGGGATTGACCAGCTTGCCGTGATGCTTGAACAGCCCGCGCGGCAGGAGGTGATCCTGGAACACGTCGCGGATGGTCTGCAGGTAGAATTCTTCCGTGAGGTCGAGGACCGAAAGATACTCGTCATAGAAATCACGGTGCTTTTCAGCGCTGTCCTCGTCGCCCTTCGTGAGGTTGGCGAAATATTCGCGATGCGCCTCGACATGCTTGTTCAGGTTCATGCCGAGGAACGATGCAAGCTGGATGAAGCCCGGATAGACCCGCCGGAACGCGCCCGGATAGATCATCGGCACCGTGTAGATCATGTTGCGCTCGAACCACGAGAATTCGCGTTCCTCGGCGAGCTTGTTTGGCACGGTGGGCGATTTGCGCGCGTCGATGGGCGAGCCCATGAACGTCATCGTCGCCGGCAGCGCGGGATCTTCCGCCTCCGACATCAGCGACACCGCCGCAAGCACGGCCGGGCCAGGCTGGCAGACGGCCACCACGTGCGCGCCCGGGCCGATCGTGCGGATCATCGCCAGCACGTGATCGATGAAATCATTGAGATCGAAGCGGCCCGCGAACAGCGGCGCCATGCGCGCGTCCGACCAGTCGGTGATGTAGACTTCGTGATCCGGCAGGAACGCCTCCACCGTGCCGCGCAGCAGCGTGGCGTAGTGGCCCGAGAGCGGCGCGACGATGAGCACGGCGGGATCGGTCCGGTCGCCACGGGCGCGCTTCAGCTGTTCGGGGTCGCGCTTGAAGTGGATGAGGTTGCACCAGGTGGAAGACCAGGCGCTGGTCGGCGTCACCGCCACCTCGACCGCGTTGATGCGGGTGGTCGGCAGCTTCCAGTCCGGCTTGCGGTAGCGGCGCGTCACCGCCTCGAACACGTCGTGGGCGGCGGTCACCGTCCGCACGAACTCGGTGTCGCTGGCGGGATTGAACGGCGAGCGGAGCATCGCCGACTGCGCCAGCGCCACCGCCCTGACGGGCGCCACGGCGAAGTGGGTCATTTCATAGAAGGAATACAGCATCGACCGTACCTGCCTGTCGTGTTGCACTGCACAATAGCGGACCCAGTGTTCATCATTATGCAGCACCCGTTGCAATCCCGTAAATCACATGGATCGCTGGGAGCCTTGCCGCGCAAGGGCTCCGACGGAGTGAAACCGGCGTGTAGGGATGATGGAAGCGCATTCCCGCACGGCGCGTGTTCGCCGCAGCGCGGCATCAGGCCGCCTCGGGCCGTCTCAGGGCGTCTTGCCGGCCAGACCAGCATCGATGCAGGCGGCCATATCCGCAGGCGGCATGCTGCTGGGGAAGATGGCCTTGGGCCGCCAGTCCGGGCCCATCAGGTAGAAAAGCGAGGAGTGGTCGATGACATAGCCCACGGCCGAATCCGGCTCTTCGCGTTTCTGGTGCAGCACCTTGAAGGCGCTGGCGGCGGCATCGATCTGCTCGACCGAGCCGCCCAAACCGATGAGCCCCTTGGGGAAAGCGTCGCTCGAGACATAGCGCGCGAGGACTTCGGGCGTGTCGCGCTCGGGGTCGAGGGAGACGAGCACGGTGCGGACCGCCGGAGCGTCGGCGGCGCGGGAGTCCATCGCTGCGCGCAGCGTCTGCAGCGATGTCGGGCAGATGTCGGGGCAGTTGGCGAAGCCGAAATACAACAGGGTGGGCTGGCCGATGAAATCGGACTGCGTCACCGCCTTGCCCGTCTGGTCCACCAGCGAGATCGGCCCGCCGACGCGATTGATGCCTGTCGTGGCGCAGGTTTCCGGAGCCTTCGCGGCCGGCGTGCAGGCGCCGGGCGCCAGGGCGATGAAAGCGACAGCGGCGGCGCGAAGCAGGGAGCGGGACATCATCATGACCGATCTACGTCCACGCCATGCCCGATGTCGACCGGCCCCTTCGTCGCGGGCGGACGCCTGCCGGGAGCATCAGCAGAAGACCACGATCGGCATGCTCCTCGCCCCTTCGATCCAGGCCGTGACCGCCTTCTGGTTCGGCAACCGTTCCACGATCTGTCGCTTGTGATTGCCGTTGGTCGAGGCGAGCTTCGTGGTCAGCACCGCAGGATCCTGCTTCTGCAGCGCCTTGACGGTCTCCACGCCCGCCGCCTGCAACAACCGCATGCTCTCCGGGCCGACATGCTTCACGCGCAGGAGATCGGCCCCGCGCACCAGCTTCAGCAACGTCTCCACGTCGAGACCGGTGACCTTCGCGATCTCCGAACGACCTTTCGGCGTTGCGCATTTTTCGAGTAGGTGGCGAGTGTTGGTGATCCGCGCCTTCGCGAGCGCCTTCTTGATAGTGTCCCCGTCTTCGAAGTCCTCGAAGGTGTAGCTCATTGGATCGTCCCCCTATGACGCCAAACCCGCGATCTAATTCCAGGCGCTCCGGCTCGCGCAAGCGGCGAATGCAGTTGTGATCGGATTCCCGACGTTTCCCCCGGCATCGATCCTTGGCGCCGGCCTGGGCTTCAAGGGCCCCATGGGCCGTGTCCGATTGCGTACACTCGTCCTGCTGCGCTGGATGGCGGTCGCGGGCCAGACGGCTGCGATCGTGTACGTACGTTTCGGCCTCGGCTTCGAGGTCCCGCTCGCCGCCACGCTCGGCGTGATCGCCGTAAGCGCGTGGGTGAACATCTTCCTGATGGTGGCGCGGCCGTCGCAGGGCGTGGTGCACGACTGGGAGGCGGCGGTGCAGCTCGCCTACGACGTGCTCCAGCTCGCCGTGCTGCTCGCGCTGACCGGCGGCGTCGCGAACCCCTTCCTGCTGCTCTTCATCGCGCCGGTCGCGGTGTCGGCGATCGTTCTGCGCCCCTCGGTGACGATCGCGCTCGCCGGATTGACCTATCTCAGCGTCCTGGCGCTCGGGCTCTGGCACCTGCCGCTGCCGTGGCGGCCGGGCGCAAGTTACGAACCGCCGTTGATCTACCAGTACGGACTCGCCATCGCAGTGCTCATCGGTCTTGGTTTCACCAGCGTGTACGCTTGGCGCGTCGCCGCCGAGGAGGAACGCCTGAGCGAGGCGCTCTCGGAAGTGCAGACCGTACTTGCGCGCGAACAGAAGCTCTCCGCGCTCGGCGGGCTGGCGGCGGCGGCGGCGCATGAGCTGGGCACGCCGCTCGCGACCATCCATCTCGTCGCCAAGGAAATGGAGCGCGGGCTCGCGCCGGACTCGCCGCTGCTGGAGGACGTCCAGCTTCTCGTCTCGCAGAGCGAGCGGTGCCGCGGAATCCTCAAGCAGCTCTCGAGCCGCAAGGACCAGGGCGACGCCGTCCATGAACGCCTCACGCTGCAGGCCCTGCTCGACGACGCGGCCGGCCGGCACAGCGACCTCGGCCGCACGGTCACGATCACGGTGGAGAACGCCGCGCCCGAAGGCGTCCAGGCGCCGGAAATCCGCCGCTTGCCGGAGATGATCCATGGCCTCGGCAACATCATCGAAAACGCCGTGGGCTTCGCCGCAGAGAAGGTCGATGTGGCGGCGAAGTGGTCCGACACCGAGATCTCCGTCGTCATCCGCGACGACGGCCCGGGATTCCCCCCCAACGTGCTGGCGCGCCTCGGCGAACCCTATGTGAGCGAACGCGCCTCGGGCGACCGCGGCGGCGGCCTGGGGCTGGGCTTCTTCATCGCCAAGACGCTGCTGGAACGCACCGGCGCGCGCATCGACGCCCATAACCGCACCGCGCCGCGCACCGGCGCCGTCGTGCGCGCCACCTGGGCCCGCGCGGCCATCGAGGCGCCGCCCCTGATGGGCGCATGATGGGCGACGCATGGCGGCTATGTGGGGGTATCAGTTGGTTTGCAGGCGCGAAGTGTGGCAGTTTGCTATCAGATTTTTCACATCAGGTCCCGATCCGAAATGAACACGACCCCCATCGAATTTCCCGGCGAAAACACGCTCCTGGTGCTCGATGACGATGCACCGTTCCGTACGCGGCTGGCCCGCGCGCTCGAAGGGCGCGGCTTCGAGGTTACGGCGCTAGGCAGCGTCAGCGAAGCCATCGACTTCGCGCGCAGCAAGCCGCCGCAATACGCAGTGCTCGACCTGCGGCTCGAGGACGGCACCGGGCTTTCGGTGGTCGAGGAGCTGCATCGCCGCCGGCCGGACTGCAAGGTCGTGATGCTCACGGGCTACGGCAATATCGCCACTGCGGTCGCGGCCGTGAAGGCCGGCGCGCTCGACTATCTCGCCAAGCCGGCCGATCCCGAGGATGTGGTGAAGGCCCTGCTCGCGCTGCCGAACGACAAGCCCGCGCCGCCGGAAAACCCGATGAGCGCGGACCGCGTGCGCTGGGAGCACATCCAGCGTGTGTATGAACTCTGCGGTCACAACGTCTCGGAAACCGCGCGCCGCCTGAACATGCACCGTCGCACGCTGCAGCGCATCCTGGCGAAGCGCGCGCCGCGGTGAACTCGACGCTTTCCGTTCACACACGATCGACGCGGAACTGGAAACAGCCGTAAGCCGCCGCCCGCACGTGGACGTATTCAACAGCGTCGTTCTCGAACGCACGCCTGATCGCCGTCGCGCAATCGCGCCCCGGCGCGACATCCGCGTGAACAATCGACGTCGTGTCATCGTAGCCGCGCACGACGATCAGCGGAACGTCGGCGATGTAGGCCGGCGTTTCATTTGCCGCCAGAACGCTGGCGTCGGCGGACCGGCGTGCGAAGACCGGTCCCTGCTCGGCGTATGGCGAGGCGGCATCGAACGGGTTGTGCTTGAAGAGCAGCACCTTCTCGCCCGGCTTCGCCCAACCGAGAGTGACGCGGCATGGAAACCCCACCGGCGCCGTGACTTCGACCAGCCGCACTTCAGGATCGTTCTGCTCAAAGCGTGCGGCGGCGGCGACGGCGGCTTGCGGATCGAGGGGGTGGACGATGAATGCAGTCATGGGAACGCTCCTGTGTCTTGAGCGCATTCCTAGTGTCGCGCCGCGACGGGCGCCGGCCATTTTCGGACGCGCCGCTCAACGGAATGCGCTGTCCCGGCGGCCACGCAATCGCTAGGCTGGGCCCATGTTCCAGTCCGGCTTCGTCATCTTCCCCAACCTCACGCAGCTCGATTTTACCGGGCCGCTGCAGGTGCTGCATCGCCTGCCCGGCGCGCAGACACACATCGTCGCGAAGACGCTCGATCCCGTGCCGTCGGATTGCGGTTTGTCGCTGCTGCCGACCACGACGTTCGCCGACTGCCCGCCGCTCGACCTGATCTGCATTCCCGGCGGGTTCGGCGTCGATCAGGCGATGGCGGATGCGGAGACGATTGATTTCGTGAAGCGTCAGGGGGCGCGTGCGAAATACGTGACGAGCGTATGCACCGGCGCGTTCATCCTCGGCGCCGCCGGCCTACTCAATGGCAAGCGCGCGACGACGCACTGGGCGTACCGGGACTTCCTGCCGCTGGTGGGCGCAACGCCCGAAAAGGCGCGCGTAGTCCGCGACGGGAACACGTTCACCGGCGGCGGCGTGACGGCGGGGATAGATTTCGCGCTGACCGTCGCGGCGGAAATAGCCGGAACGGATGTCGCGCAGAGTATTCAGCTGGCGATCGAATACGATCCAGCGCCGCCGTTCGATTCAGGATCGCCCGAACGGGCGCCTGCGGCCGTGCGCGACGGCATGGTCAACCGCTACGCATCGCGGCACGAGGCGTTCAAGACCGCCCTCGCCGCCGCGACGCAGAACAAGTAGGGTCTAGTCTTCTTCGACTTCGATCTCGATGTCGGCCGCCCAGTACACATAGTCGCCGACGACCGAGCGCACTTCGCAGTCATCCGTCTGCGGGGGCTCGATGAGCGCGGCGCCGTGTTCGGCGATTTCCTTGTCGACCGCAGCGCGATCGATCTTCGTGACAAGCAGAACGGTCCGGACTTCCGACGATGACATCGCTCGCACTCCTTGCTGACGCGTGCAGTCGTGAGGTCGGTTGAGTCGGGCTCCAAGTCCATGACCTGACGACGAATTTCATGTTTCCGTCGCAGGATCGGGAAGCGGCGCGCCGAGGAGCCTGGCGGCGGCCAGCCGGGCGAACGAGAGCGTCACCGCCTTCCGCCTCGCGCCGGCCAGCGAAAGGCGCGGCGCTTCGCGGACGATTTCGCCGCCGAAACCATCGGCGATGATGAGCCCGACGTCCTCGGGGACCAGCGCCTGCGGAAAATCCACGGTCACAGCGAAATAGAACGCATCGCAGTAGTCGCGGTATTCCGGCCACTTCATGTCGACGATGAAGTCCTCGACGCCCGATTTCGTCTCCACGATGAGGATGTCGCCCTTGGGCCCGAGCGCCATGATGTCGGCGCGCCTGCCATTGCCGAGCGTGAACTCGAGCAGCGGCGCATAGTTGCGCTGGATCAGCAGCCGCTGGACGCCGCGCGCCAGCGCCTGGGTGATTTCCGGCCGGGAGGGTGCGGGGTCCGTGATGGCCATGGCGATTTCTACCGCAGGGTCCGTCCTTGTCGAAGCGGCGCGCGCGGCATGCTAGGAGCCAGCCGGCATGACTGGCGACGCACTCATCTGGGACATTTTCCTCCGCGGCGTCGCCTGCGGGTGCCTTGCAGCGACTGGGGTCGGTCTGGCGCGCGAAGGCGTCTCCATCCACGCCCGGATCGCCGGGGCGCTGTTCTGCCTCGCCACCATCACCTACGCGATCAACTCCTCGGAGGCGCTGCACGTCATCTTTGCGCCCGTCATGCCGGCAGTGTGGGTCCTTTCCGTTGCCGGCGCGGGATACACGTGGCTCTTCCTGTACGTGCTGTTCGAGGACCAGAAGCTCGGATGGCGCACGCTGGCGCCGGTGGCGCTGCTGTTCGTGGTCGGCATGGCCGGCGCCGATGCGCCCGACGGCGTCCGGCAGAAGATCTGGATCGGCCACAACCTGATCGAGGCCGTGCTGGCGCTGCACGCGATCTTCTTCATCGCCCGCAGCTGGCGCGGCGACCTCGTCGAGGCGCGCCGGCAGCTGCGGGGACCCTTCCTCGGCGCGGTGGCGGTCTACATGATCGTGCTCTCGAGCTTCGAGATTTCGGAAGCCATGGGCTACGACGCGGCGTGGCATCGCATCGCCGGCTCAGCGAGCCTGGCGGCCTTCAGCTTCGCCGGGGCGGCCGCTTTCCTCAAGCTGCGCGCGGGCCTGTTCGGACGGGTGACTGCAGCCACGGTCGCGGCGCCTGAACCCGACGGCGATCCGCAGGACCGCGTCATCGCCGCCCGCCTCGCGGCCGTGATGGAGAAGGATGCGCTCTGGCGCACGGAGGGGCTGACCATCGGCACGCTGGCCGAAAAGTTGGGCGCGCCGGAGCATCGCGTGCGCCGGGTCATCAACGGCCATCTTGGGCACCGCAACTTCGCCGCCTTCGTCAACGCCCACCGCATCGAGGCCGCGAAGGCCGCGCTCGCCGCGCCCGACAACGCCACGCGCACGGTCGCCGCCCTCGCGTTCGATCTCGGCTTCGGCTCGCTGGGGCCGTTCAACCGCGCGTTCAAGGAGGCCACCGGCCTCACGCCGACCGAGTTCCGCAACCAGACGCTGCAATCGGCCTCGCCGAATTCCGGAAACCCTCGCTGATTCCGGAAACGGCGCGCCTTTTCCGGGCGCGGCGAGACCCGACAGCACCCGCCGATCCATCTGCAGGCTCCGCAACCAGCCCGGAGACTGCACGATGCACGACCTCATCCACACCCTCGCCGCCGGCAACCCCATCGCCGAGAACTGGCTGGGCAGCACCTTTCACGATGTCTCGCGCTACGTGATCTTCGCCGTCGGCGTCTGGCTCACGCTCTGGGTCGTGCTCCAGCGCCCACTCGCGGGCCGCAAGATCCGGGCGGACAACCCGCCCGCGCGGCAGATGATCGTGGAGTTCCTCGTCTCGATCCGTTCCGTGGCGATCTTCTCGACCATAGGGCTCGCCACCTTCCTGCTCGACCGCGCCGGATGGCTGCCGGGACCGAAGCTGGCCGCGAGCTGGGGGCCGGCGTGGTTCTGGGGGAGCCTCGTGCTGATGATCATCGCGCACGACGCCTACTTCTACTGGGCGCACCGGCTGCTGCATCGCCCGCAGCTCTTCCGTGCGTTCCACCGCCGCCACCACCGGAGCATGAACCCCACCCCCTTCACCGCCTACAGCTTCGACCTCGGCGAGGCGGCGGTGATGGCCAGCTTCGTGCCCGCGTGGATGATCCTCGTGCCGACGCAGTGGGAGGTCACGGGCCTCTTCATGCTGCACCAGATCGTGCGCAACACGATGGGCCACGCCGGCTACGAGCTGATGCCCGCCACCAAGGACGGCCGGCCCTTGTTCGACTGGCTGACCACCACCACGCACCACGACCTGCACCACGCGCAGGCGGGCTGGAACTACGGCCTCTACTTCACCTTCTGGGACCGCCTGATGGGCACCGAGCACCCGGAGTATCACGCGCGCTTCGCGCAGGCGGTCCGCAAGCCGCTGCGCGCGCCAGTGCGGGCGCCGGCCAAGGCAGCCGCCGCGCTGCTGGTCGGCGCGCTTCTTCTCGGCGGCGCCGCAACGGACGCCCGTGCGGAGGCGACGCAGAGCATTGCCGGCGACTGGGCGACACGCGGCTTCGGCTCGCTCGTCAGGTTCAGCGCCTGCCAGGGCGCGCCCGACACATTGTGCGGCCGCATCATCTGGCTTTGGGAGATCGCAGACGAACGCGCCCGTCCGCGAAATGACCGGCGCAATCCAGACCCCGCGCTGCGCAATCGCTCTCTGGTGGGCGTCGAAATCATCCGGGGCATGCGCGAGACCTCTCCGGGTGTCTGGACCGGCGGCTCGCTCTACAACCCCGATGACGGTCGCACCTACACCGGCGAGATCAGACTGCGGAACGGTGCGCTGGTTCTCAAGGGCTGCGCTTTGAACATCGTTTGCCAGACGCAGACCTGGCGCAAACCGGATGACATCCTCAACGCCGTGCGGGGGCTTCAGCAATGAGCGCTTCCCGCTCCTTCCCGCGTGCGCTCGTCTACATTCCCCTCGCGCTGCACCTCATCCCGACGCTCGGCATTGGCTACCTCATCGTCATCCCGCAGAGTTGCATCGCCGGCGTGAACGAGCTCACCATCGGCTTCGGCGCGGCCAATCTCGGCTTCGTCCTCAGCTACTTCAGCGGCGTTCGCCTGGCGCGGACACGGGGGACGGTCCATGCGTAGGCCGCGTTTCATCGCCGAGCAGGCGCGCTGCGCCGAAGGTCCCCTCGGTCGCTTCATCGCCTTCGTCATGGCGCGCGAGACCTGGGGTCACAATCTGCGCGCCATCGAAGCGCTCGACATTCGCCCGGGCGAGAGCGTCCTCGATGTCGGATGCGGCCCCGGCCGAAGCCTCGCCGAACTGGCGCGGCGCGCGCAAGGGGGCCGCATCGTCGGCGCCGATCCGTCGAAACTGATGGCCAGGGTCGCGACGCGGCGGGTGCGGAAGTTCCAGGCTGAAATCGTCGTCGCCAGCGCGGCCGCTCTTCCCTTCGAGGACGGCGCTTTCGACAAGGCGCTGTGCGTGCACGTCATCTATTTCTGGAACGATCTTGAGGCCGCCTTTCGGGAAATCGCCCGCGTTCTCAAACCGGGAGGCCGTCTCGCCCTGCTGTTCCGGACCAGCGCGGACGAAGCCGCGGTGCGCGCCTTTCCTGCGGAAGTCTATCGCTTCCATGTCCTGTCCGACGTTGTCGCGCCGCTCGAAGCGGCAGGCTTTGCGGTCGACGTTCACGACGCCCTGCGCGGTGAACACAACACGCCCATGCTTCTGATCGCAGCCAAGCGACGAGCGTCGATCCCGCGACAGTGAGCGCCGTCTGCTGAAAAGAAAAAGCCCCGGTGGTGACACCGGGGCTTTCGTTCTTCTTCCGAGGCGAAGGTTACTCAGCCGCGACCTTCGACAGCGAATCCGTGTTGATGCCGAAGTTGATCGTCTGCAGGTACCTGATGCCGTCTTCGGCGATGTCGTCGCCGACCATGCGGTCGCCTTCGTGCTTCAGTTCGTCGAGATCGACGTACATGGCGTAAAAGGCGCGCGTGCGGTCCGTGATGATGCCGGCGTTGAGCAGGGTCTTCACCAGCACGCGGAAGATGTTGGTCGATTCCTTCATCTGCTCGCGGCGCTCGTTGTCCGTGGCGATTTCCTGGAACGCGGCCATCACCTTGTCCGGGTCGAGGCCGAAGCGGGCGTAGATGTCGCGCATCTGGTGCGGCGCGACGAGATTGAACAGCAGCGTCTGGAAGCAGTGCGCCGCCCAGTTCTCCACGATCTCGTGCTCTTCCGCCGACAGTTTCGGGATCGTGCGGTCAGCCCAGATCTTGCCGAACTTGTGGTGGAACGCCTCGTCCGTCATCACCAGCTGCATCAGCTTGCGCGCGAGCGGATCGTGGCTGCGCTGGTAGAACGTGGCGAAGGCGCCCATGGCGAGGCCTTCCACCAGCATCTGCATGCCGACGATCTTCTTGTAGACTTCCGGCGCGTGGACGATTTCGATGAGGAGATCCGCCAGCACCTGTCCGCACGGCAGCGGCGAGCCCCAGCGCGTCTTGATGTACTTGGCGAACGCCGTGACGTGACGGCCTTCCTCGCGGCACTGGTTGGCGGCGTATTCCTGCGCGCCGGGATCGCGCAGCACGTGGCACAGCGATGCGGAAAGGTTCAGCGCCCCCTGCTCGCCGTGGAGGATGGCCGACAGCTGCCAGCGCATCATCTCGTTCTTGAAGCGCGTGCGCTCGACCGGCTTGTCCGCGAAGTGGCCGGAGACGTACTCGGTGGCCAGCGCCGGGACCATGTCGTCCGGCATCATGTCCTGCGTGTCGAGATCCCAGGGCTCGGCGTCGAAGTCGATGTACTTCTTGTCCAGCGGATCCCAGAAGTGGTCGTGCGTGGCCGAGATGATCTTGTCGAACGCCGACGAGCGATTCAGGTGGCGGTCGATATCGAGCAGGGCCGCGAAGTCGGTCGGCGCCACCGCGTCGTACACCTCGTCCTTGGTGATCTGGCGAATTGGGGTCTGGGCGCCGTCGGCCATGAAGTCCTCCCGGAACAACGCAACGGGCAGCCTTGTGGCCGCCTCTCGCGTCTGAATTATACCGGGACGGTTCACCGATCAATGAAAAATGACGCTCGCGTCAGAAATTTTAGTCACGTTTGCGTCAACGGCATTGATCTGCCTCAAACGGGCTGACCCGGATCGACCGGCGGGAGCCCGCCCTTGTACCCGCATCCAAGGGCGGACTTTCCCGCAAAACGCCCTAATCTAGGCGCCATGACGCCTTACGCTCCACTCCCCGCTCCCTCGCTCGACGACTTCGACGCCATCGCCCGCACGGCCTGGGCGAAACTGCCGTCCGTGTTCACGCGCATGGCGGGGGATGTGGTGTTCCGCATCGAGGACTTCGCGGAAGAAGAGGTGCTCGCCGATCTCGGCATCGAAGACCCGTTTGAGCTGACCGGCCTCTACGCGGGCGTCGATCTCACGCGGGAGTCGGTGACCGATCCTTCGGCGCTGATCCCGATGGTGTTCCTCTACCGCCGCCCCATCCTCGACGAATGGGCCGATCGCGGCGAGGTCACGCTCGGCGATCTCGTAGCGCACGTTCTCGTGCACGAAGTGGGACACCACTTCGGCCTGAGCGACGATCACATGGATGCGATACTGGCTGGCGTGGACTGACTACTGCCGCTTCAGGCGGGAGTCCGGGATCGAGTCGCGGCTCGCCATGCCCATGCGCGAGCGGCAGTATTCTTCCGGATCAGCGCCGACGGGATTGGCGACGGCGTTGTCGGACTGGCGCGACGCCGCGCGATTGATGCAGCGGTCATAGGCGCGCGCGTCACTCCGGCGCTGACCGGGCGTACGGAAATCGCCGTCCGGCGGCGCGACAGGACGATCCAGCGCGCCCGGCACGTTGATGGCGTCGTCGTCGGGTTCAGGCTCCTTCGGCGGCGCCGGCAGCGTGATGACGCCGCTGTCCTGGGCCATGGCGGCGGCCCCGACGAGGCCTGCCCCAAGCAGGCCGACGGCGAGCACGGCGGCGACAGCAAGGTTCATGCGATGGCTGTTCATGACGAGGGCGTCTCCGGGGATCAATTCAGGCCGACATTGGGCGGGCCGTGGGGCGGAGATAAGGCGCAGGGCGCGAGACGCAACCGCCGGACCCGGCAGGCTGCACGGCATCACCTGGAATTTATCGTCACATCTCGCCGCTACGGGGCAGGCGCCGTCAGCTGAAACACGACGCCGGCCTGTCGTTCCGCGCGCGACGGAAGGCAATGGTCAGATCGCGCGCAGCCATGGCGCGAATAAGGCCGCCGATTCGGCGCAAAACCCTCCTGGGCCAAATGAAAAGGTGTTCAGAAAGCGCTCTTAGACTTTCTTTTACCCTTGTTTTTTGCCACGAATTACTCGGGTCGAGGGGGCGGATCGTCCGGCTTACTCGCCTGATCTGCGAAATGACTTTCGGTTTGCACCACCGGCGGGAATTCGCCTCAAACGCGAGGGCGTTTGTTTCGTTGCGCTTGCGAAACTAGCGTGCGCCGCGAAATCCAGAAGGGGTTAACCACAATGAAGTTCACGCGTCTCCTCATCGTCGCCGGCATCGCGGCTCTCGCCGCCGCCTGCGCCACCGGCCACACCGGCAACAAGTCCCTCGAAGCGTACTGCGCCATCGAAGGCAACGCCGACACCGATATCTGCAAGGTCAACACCGCCGCCGTCACCCGTGACGCCGCCACCCGCGCTGTCGCGCAACAAGGCGTCGATGCGGCCGGCCGCGCGCAAAGCACGGCTGACCAGGCGCTCGCGCGTCAGGACGGCGTGTTCTGCGAAACCCGCACGCTCAACCGCACGGACACGGGCTCATGCTCGGCCGGCTACACGCTCGTCGGCTGCGCCCAGTCGCGCTACACGACCCGCTCGGGCGGCCCGACGGTGATGCGCGAAATGGATGACACGCACTGCCGTTTCGCCACGCGCGTCCTTGAGATCAAGGCCCGCTGCTGCATGGTCGGCGCGGCCGCCGCTCCGAAGGAGCCGGTTCCGGAAACGCCGCGCGGCCGTCAATCGACGCCGGCGCGCACGTCGTAAGTTCAGCGACATTGCTGAAGGAAAAGCCCCGGCCGCAAGGTCGGGGCTTTTTGTTTCGGCTCACCCTGCAAGCGGATAGCTCGCCTCTTCCGCATAGAGGCTCGGCGCATTCCGGCGCACGCGGCTCGACAGCAGGAAGAACGCATCCACGGTCCATGTCTCGCTCTCGTACAGCGCGAGGCGCTTCTCGAAGGCGATCACGCGATCGAGCGCCGCGCCGCTGAGATACGCCACCGTCATGTGCGGCGAGAACTTGTGCTCCGGCGGGGGCAGTTTCAGGCGGCGCGCCGCGCGGTCACAGTCGGCGGCAAGCGCGCGCAACGCGGCATTCTCCTCAAGACCGAGCCAGAGCGCATGCGGCTCCTCGCGCCCGAAGAAGCCCGCCCCTTTCAGCCTTATGTCGAATTGCCCGTGCTTCAGCGCGACTTCGCCAAGGGCTGCGTCCAGATCGTCGGCCGCAATCTCGCTGATCTCGCCATAGAACCGCAGCGTCACATGCTGGTTTTCCCGCGGCCGCCACTTCGCGCCCGGCACGCCGCGCAGGAGCGGGCGCACCCGGTCGGCGACGTCGTCGGGAATATCAAGGGCGGAAAACAGGCGAAGCGACATGCCGCTAGATAAGGCGGGCGACGCCCGCTTTTCCACCCTGCCAGACACACGACATTAACCACGGCGCTTAAGGGCGACGGAATGACTTTGTGCGACTCTTCCCGGATGAGCCGGGTGGAAGCCGACCATACACGCGATGCGCCTGACGCCTTCCTCGCCGTTGCGGAGGCGCGACGCGACACGCTGGGCACGCGCATAGGCCTTGCCGCCGTGCTGCTGCTGTTCTGCATCCTGTTCACCGGCGAGGTCTGGCTGCCGCTGGGCTGGTTCGCCGCGGTTGTCGTCACCCAGCTTGCGGACCGCGCCGCCGTCGACGCGCTGCTCTCCGCAGGCCCCGGGCGTCGCAGCGTCGGTGTTCACTACCTGACGGCGAGCACCACGATCGCGGCTGTCGTCTGGTCCCTGGCGTTCCTGATGCTGTGGTCGATGGGCGGCGCCAGCGGCAAGGTCGTGGCGACGATGTCGTGCGCCGGCTCGATGCTGCACGTGGCCGTGGTCTGTTACCACTCGCCCCGCCTCTTCTGGCTGATGATCAGCCCCTACGCCTTCATGCTCGTCGGACCCATCGTCGTGATGAGCACCCTGACGGGGGACGTTTCGCCGATCGCCGGCATCGGACTTCTTGCCGCGGTGCTCGGCTTCATCGCCAACTTCTTTGCTTCCTACAAGCAGCTCCGCCGGATGACAGAACGCGTCGAGGCCGCTCGTGCGGAGGCTGAAGCGCGCCGGCTTGAGGCGGAACAGGCCAACACGGCGAAATCCGACTTCCTCGCCACCATGAGCCATGAGCTGCGCACGCCGCTCAATGCGGTGATCGGCTATTCGGAAATACTTGAGGAGGAACTCGCCGCCGGCGGTTCCGAGGTCAGCGCCAGCGATGCGCGGCGCATCCGGTCGGCAGGGCGCCATCTGCTTTCGCTCATCAACGACATCCTGGACCTGTCGAAGATCGAGGCGGGGCGCTTCAACGTCACGATCGCGACCGTCGACATCCGCACGGCGGTCGACGATGTGGTGTCGACCATGAGGCCCGCGATCCTCGCCAATGGAAACCGCCTCGCCGTGCATTGCGACGACGCGTTGCCCTGCGAAACGGACGAAATACTCGTCCGGCAATGTCTGCTGAACCTGCTCTCCAACGCCAACAAGTTCACCTCGAACGGCGACCTGGGGCTCCGCGTCACGCGCGATGGCGCCATGCTCCGCCTGGATGTCTCGGACACCGGCATCGGCATGACCGCAGCCCAGATATCGAACCTCTTCCGGCCATTCGTCCAGGCCGACGCATCGATGACGCGCAAGTACGGCGGCACCGGACTCGGACTCGCGATCACGCGCCGCCTCGCGCGGATGCTCGGCGGCGACGTCACGGTGACGAGCGCGCCCGGCGCGGGGTCCGTCTTCACCCTGACAATCGCCGTCGACGCGCCGGCGTTCTCCATGGCCGCCTGATGCCCTCACGGGCACGGATTCGGTCGCGCCTTGTGGATCTCGTCGACACGCTTCTGCATCTCGCCGGTCCACGGCGTCTCGAACGCGGCGATGTCGGTCTCGAACTGTTCGACCGTCGTTGCGCCGAAGATCGTCGAGGTCGTCCACGGGCGGGTGTCGACGAACTTGAGCGCAAGCGCGGCGGGCGAAAGGCCCAGCTCCGCGGCCAGGTCGCAATAGGCGTCGATCGCCGCTGCCGCGCCGACGCCCTCGTAGCGCCCCAGCCGCTGGAACATCTTCTTGCGTGAACCGTCGGGCACAGCGCCATTGCGATACTTGCCGGTCAGGTAGCCCTGCCCCAGCGGCGAGTACGCCAGCAGGCCCACCTGTTCGCGCATGGCGATTTCCGCAAGACCGCCCGTCTCGAAGCTGCGGTTGACGAGGCTGAAGGCGTTCTGGATCGAGGCGATCCGCGGCAGGCCTCGGCGCTCCGACTCCGCCAGGAACCGCATCACGCCCCACGGGCTTTCGTTGGAGACGCCGATGTGGCGGATACGACCGGCCTTCACGTGGGCGTCCAGCGATTCAAGGATGCTCTCGAACGCCTCCCATTCCCCGCCGTCCGCGTAGTCGCGGTACGTGTGGAAGCCGAAACCGGCGTAGCCGCGATCAGGCCAGTGAAGCTGGTAGAGGTCGATGTAGTCGGTCTGCAGCCGCTTGAGGCTCGCGCTCACCGCGTAGTCGATCTGCTGGCGCGTCTGGCGGGTCATGCCGCCATCGAGCGGGCCGTCATTGGCCGAGGCGCCGCCCTGGCGCGTCCATGTCATCGGGCTGCGGCCGGCGATCTTGGTGGCGAGGATGACCTTGTCGCGGTTCTTCCGCGCCTTGAACCAGGTCCCGATGATCCGCTCGGAGTTCCCCTGCGTCTCGGGCTTCGGCGGCACGGTGTACATTTCCGCCGTGTCGAAGAAATTGATCCCCCGGTCGAGCGACATGTCCATCTGCGCGTGGGCGAAGGCTTCGTCGTTCTGCTCCCCCCACATCATCGTGCCGAGGCAAGCGGCGGAAACCTGGAGGCCTGTGCGGCCAAGCGGACGATACTGCATGTGGTGAACCCTCGCTGTTGCTGTGCGGGTAGCAAATGCCGAGGCCGGCCGGAAGCTTACGTAACGTGAATCCCAACTCGCGGAACGCCGCTTCCCGAAATGCCGTCGCGGCGTTATGCCTTCCGGGAACACCCCGGAGGAAAACCATGCGCGAACACCTGAATTTCTACATCGACGGCCAGTGGGTCGCGCCGGCGACCCCGCGGACCCACGAGGTCATCAACCCGGCCAACGAAGAGCCGATCGCGAAGATCTCCCTCGGCGGCGCCGCCGACGTGGACAAGGCCGTCGCCGCCGCGCAGCGCGCCTTCGAGACCTTCCAGTTCACCTCGCGCGAAGAGCGCATGGCGCTGCTCGGCGCGATCATCGGCGTCTACCAGAAGCGCATGAACGATGTCGCCGAGGCGATCTCGTCCGAAATGGGCGCGCCGCTCTGGCTCGCGAAGGCCGCCCAGGCGCCGGCCGGTCTCGGCCACTTCGCCAACACGCTCGAGGTGCTGAAGAACTACAAGTTCGAAGACGTGCGCGGCTCGACGCTTCTGCGCTATGAGCCCGTTGGCGTGTGCGGCTTCATCACGCCGTGGAACTGGCCGATCAACCAGATCGCCTGCAAGGTCGCGCCCGCGCTCGCCGCCGGCTGCACGATGGTGCTGAAGCCGTCGGAACTCTCTCCGCTCAACGCGATCATCTTCGCCGAGATTCTGCATGAGGCGGGCGTGCCCAAGGGCGTGTTCAACCTCGTCAACGGCGATGGTCCGGGCGTCGGCGAAGCGCTGTCGAAGCACCCGGGCGTCGACATGATGAGCTTCACCGGTTCCACGCGCGCCGGCATCATGGTCGCCAAGAACGCTGCCGAAACGGTCAAGCGCGTCGCGCAGGAACTGGGCGGCAAGAGCGCCAATATCATCCTGGAAGATGCGGACCTGAACTCCGCGGTTGCGGGCGGCATGGCCACGATGACCGTCAACAGCGGTCAGTCCTGCAACGCGCCCTCGCGCATGTTCGTGCCGCGCGGCAAGCAGGACCAGGCGGCGGCGATCGCCAAGGGCGTCGCTGAAGGCGTGACGTTCGGCGTCGATGGCGACGGCCGCCCGATGGGCCCGCTCTCCAACGCCAACCAGTTCCAGAAAGTGCAGGCGCTGATCCAGAAAGGGATCGACGAGGGCGCGACGCTGGTGACCGGCGGTGTCGGACGCCCGCCCGGTGTGAACCGTGGCTACTATGTCCGCCCGACGGTGTTCGCGAACGTCACCAACGACATGACCATCGCGCGCGAGGAAATCTTCGGGCCGGTGCTCTGCATCCTGCCGTATGACACCGAAGAGGAAGCGGTCCGCCAGGCCAACGACACCGTGTACGGCCTCTCCGGCTATGTCTCCGGCGAACCGGCGCACGCCAAGGCGGTCGCGGCGAAACTGCGCACCGGCAACGTCCACCTCAACGGCGCGGGCGCCGACTTCAACGCCCCGTTCGGCGGCTACAAGCAGTCCGGCAACGGCCGCGAGTGGGGCGAGTTCGGCTTCGAGGACTTCCTCGAAGTGAAAGCCGTGATGGGCGCGGCGTAAGCGCGGCTCCACGATCGATTTACGGAAGCAGCCGCGGTTCGCCGCGGCTGTTTCCATGTCCGCCCTGATCGAGATCAAATCCGCGGGCTCCCCGGGCTCTAGGATCAAATGCCATGAGCGATCCGACCCCCTACCAGCAGCTCGGCGGCGACGAGGGCCTGCGCCGGCTGGCGACGCGCTTCTACGAGATCATGGCCGCGCGCCCCGAAGCGGCGACCATCCGCGGCATGCACGACGACGACCTCACGCCGATCACCGAGAACCTCTACGGCTTCCTGCGCGGCTGGACCGGCGGCCCGCGTGACTGGTTCGAGCGTGACGACGCGCCGTGTATCATGAGCCTTCACCGCCGCCTGCCCATCGGCGAGGCCGAACGCGACCAGTGGCTCGACTGCATGAGCCGCGCGATCGAGGAAACCGTTGCATCGCCCGACGCACGCGAACTGCTGCAGCCGGCCTTCACGCGCATCGCCGACGCGATGCGCAGCCGTTAACCGCCCAGCACCTTTTCCGTAGGCCCGTCCGTGACGATCATCCCGTGCTCGAGCCGGATGATGCGTGAGCACGCGCGCATGTGGCTGGGGCGGTTGGTGACGAGCAGCACGGTGGCGACGCCGCGCAGGCGTTCGAGCTGCGCGACGAACGCGCGGTCGCCGTCACGATCGAGGAAGGCGCCGGGATCGTCCAGCAGCAGGATCGGCGCGCGCTTGGCGTAGAGCCCCGCCAGCATGATCCGCACGCGTAGGCTTTCGTCGATCTGGCCGACGCCGCCGCGCTTCAGGCGCGTGTCGACGCCCTGCGGCAGCGCCCGATGCGGCAGGACCACGCCTGCTTCGCGCAGGGCCGCTTCCACGAGTGCGTCGTCGGCGCCCGGCGCCATGAGGCGTATGTTCTGCGCAACGGTGCCGTGGAACAGCGAGACACGCTGCGGCGCATACGCCGCCGATACCCGCAGCGAGCCCCGGTCAAGTCCGCGCAGGTCACGGCCATCAAACGCGATCGTTCCCGATTCCGAAGGCTGCAGCCCGAGCAGCGCCATCAGCAACGTCGACCGGCCCGAACTCGCCGGTCCGCAGATCGCCACCGTTTCACCCGGCGCCACATCGAAGCTGATTCCGCGCAGCGCCGGCGCCGTCGCCGCTTCGTGGCGCACAACCAGGCCGCGCGCGGCGATGCGACCCTCGAAGCGATGCGGCGAGTGATGCGACTCGCGCGCGCGCCTGTCGTGCCGCGAAGCGCCCGCCGCCTTGCGCAGGGTCCGCCCCGCATCGCCGACCGCGCCGCGTGCGCGGAAGAGCATCTCCACCGGCGCAATCGCGCGCCACACCACCATCAACGCCGCAACCACGCCGCCGATCGTCATCGCGCCGGTCGTGATCTGTGCTGCGCCAAGCCATAGTGCGGCGATCACCGCAAGCGACGTGACGGCGTGCGAAGCAGCATCGCTGGCGGCTTCCGCCATCGTCTCGCGACGGCGCCGTTGCGCGGCCTCCACGGCAAGCGATTGCACCCGCGCCGCCCAAGCCTCGTGCATGCCGAGCGCCTCCAGCGTCTCGCGCTTGGTCGCGGACTCCGCCAGCGCCGCGGCG
>WRPF01000034.1:40191-43265 GCA_009773335.1 Caulobacteraceae bacterium | reverse complement strand
CCAGCGGATGCGGGTTTCGGGGTGGCCGCCCCGAAACCCGCAAACCGGCCACACAGTCTCTACCGAGTCGCGAACAGACAATTCCGGACGCGCCGGAGGTGCGATCCGGAACCCAGGGGTTCACACGCCGCGCTTGAACCCCTGGGTTCCGGCTCTTCGCTTCGCTTCGGCCGGAATGACGGAGTGCATGTTGGCTGCTAGTGTGCATTCGCTCTTGAGGACCAACTCGTGCCCCTCTCCTTCGCCACCTGGAACGTCAACTCCATCAACGCCCGCCGGCCGACGGCGCTGGAGGTGCTGAAGGAGATCGACGCCGATGTCGTGTGCCTGCAGGAGCTGAAGTGCGAGGACGGCAAGTTCCCGCGCAGCGAGATCGAGGACCTCGGCTACAATATCGAGACGCACGGCCAGAAGACTTACAACGGCGTGGCGCTGCTCTCGAAGCACCGCATCGAGGACGTGAGGCGCGGGCTTGCCGGCATGGAGGACGATCCGCAGTCGCGCTGGATCGAGGCGCTGATCGACGCGCCGGGCGGCGTCGTGCGCGTGGCCTCGCTCTATGCGCCCAACGGCAATCCGATCGGCACGGAAAAGTTCGACTACAAACTCAAGTTCATGGACGCGCTGCTGGCGCACGCGAAGGCGCGGCTCGCGCTCGAAGAACCTTATGTCATCGCCGGCGACTACAACATCATCCCCCGCGACGAGGACTGCTACAGCCCGATAGCGTGGATGGAGGACGCGCTGTTTCTGACCGAATCCAAGGCGAAATACCGCGCGCTCGCCAATCTCGGCTTCACCGACGCCTTCATGCAGGTTGACGGCGGCGGGCATCACTACACCTTCTGGGACTATCAGGCCGGCGCATGGCAGAAGGATCACGGCATCCGCATCGACCATCTCATGTGTTCGCCGCAGGCCGCCGACAGGCTTGAGGCGGTGACCATCCACAAGAGCGCGCGCGGCAAGGAAAAACCGAGCGATCACGTGCCGGTGGTCGGTGTGTTCAGGGACGGGAAAGCGAAATGATCAAGCTCACCTTCTGCCTAACGCGCCGGCCCGAATTCACCCGCGAGAGCTTCCAGAAATACTGGCGCGAAACGCACGCGCCGCTGGTCGCCAGCGTCAAGGACGTGCTGAATATCCGCCGCTACGTGCAATGCCACAGCCTGCCCGCCGAAACGAACGCGGCCTTCCGCGCCATGCGCGGCGGCCCCGAAGGCTATGACGGCGTCGCGGAACTTTGGTGGCGTTCCTACGAGGACATGGCCGCCTCCGCGAACAATCCGGGCGCCGCCGAAGCCGGGCAGATGCTGCTGGAAGACGAGAAGCGCTTCATCGACCTCTCCAGATCCCCACTGTGGTGGGGCGAGGAGCACGAGATCATCGGCTCTTGATCAACGCCGCGCGCAGAACCTCGGGATTGAAATAGGTCCAACGCTCGCGCCGTTGCACGCGCGCGACCGCCGCATCGAAGCGCGCCATCCATGCCGGGCCGAATCCGCCTGCCACATCTGCGGCGCCCAGTTCCCGCGACAACGCCTCAAACCGGCGGCGATCCGCATTGAACGCAGGCGCAGGCAGTCTCTCCGCAAGCCGCGCCATGGCGTCCTGCGCCGCCAATCGCAGCGCGCGTGACGTCTCCACATCGCCAGCTTCGGCGTTCACGCGCGCGGCGGCGAGCGCACGGCGCACCTCGTCGGCAGCGGTCGCCAGCGTCAGGCGTCCGTCCGGCGCGCACGCCGCTGGATCGAGCGCGCGCAGGTACGCGATCAACCCTTCAAAGGCGCGCGGCGTCGGCTCATGGCCCTGGAATTCATCGACGATCACTGACTTCACGAACGTCTCGAGCGACCTCTCGCCGTGTGATCCGAACGTGCCCTTCCGGGCGACGCCCACGAGATCCGGTATCGGCGCCGGGTTCGCCACGCCGTCGCCGCGCACCTTGCTCGCCCATTCGGAGGTGACGTCGACCATGCCCGGCCTGTCGGTCAGCTCCGGCAGCAGGAAATGCACATTGACGCGGCCCTCCGTGTGACACGCCTCACAGCTCAGTCCCACGCGCGCCGCCGGCCCGCCCAGCAGTTGCGGACTGCGGAACAGCGCGCGCCCCGTCTCGATCAGCGCGTCGGTGCGGGCGAGGCATTCGCCCGGCCGTTGCGTTGTGATCAGCGCGACGTCCGAGGCAGGATCGGTCCACGCGACCTCGCGCAACACGGGCGCGGACGCCGGCGCCGCTGCGATCAGCAACAGCGAGAGCGCGGCGCCTTTCCACGCACGCGGGAAGGGACGCCTCACCGGCTGGCGACGACGATCCAGCGCGACAGCTCTTCGCGCTCCGCGCAGCTGTAGGGGCAGAGGGCGTCGAGTTTCGCGAGCTGGCGGCGCGCATCCTCGACGCGCCCGAGCTGCAGGTAGAGTTCACCGAGGTACTCGTTGGCGCCGCGATGATCGGGATTGAGCGCGAGCGCGGCCGTGTAATAGCCGATCGCCGCATCGAACCGGCCGAGCTTGCGGCTCGCGAAGCCGCGATAGTTGAGAAGGTCCGGATGCGGCCCGATGGCGGCTTCGGCCTTGTCGAGCGCGACGAGCGCATCCGCGTAGCGTTCCCGATTCACGAATCCGACGGCGGCGGCGTAGGCGTCGCGACCCTCCTGCGGTCCCGGAAGAAGCCAGCCCGTCGTCGGTGCGGCCGGCGTCGCGGGCGCGTCGAGCGCGGCTTTCAGCGCATCGTGCGCATTCTGGATCTGCGCGCGTTTCATGTCCCCGCAGGTCGCGTCGCAGGCGGCGAGCGCCGTCGCAAGAGCAGTGAGCTGTTCGCTCGCCTTGTCGCGATCGCCAAGCTGCAGCCGCACGAGGCCGAGCTGCTTGCGCACGTCGGGCGGCGCATCCTCGCTGCGCAGCGCGCGCTCCAGCGGACGCACGGCGGCGCGCGCGTCGCCATTGCCAATCAACGCGAGCGCATAGGCGTAGTTGGCGCCCATGTTCGTTGGCGCAACGTCGACGACGGAGCGCAGCCTGGAAACGGCCGTGCGGTAGTCGCGCGCCTGCAACGCCGCGACGCCCTCCTGATA
>WRPF01000034.1:0-40179 GCA_009773335.1 Caulobacteraceae bacterium | reverse complement strand
ACGCCCTCCTGATAGGCGCGCGCGGGGTCAGTCCCGCGACCGCTCGGCGCCGGCACACTTCCGCCGCCGCCCGACGCGCCGCCGCCGGAATACGCGCGGGCTTCATGTTGCGGCGCAACAACAAGGGCCGCCACCAGCGCGGCTGCGGCGGCGAGCAACCTTGCCAAAGCGAAATGTCCGGCGCGTTTCATGATGGCGGTCTCCGCGTTCGCCCCAGCGTGAATGCGACAGAATGATACACCCTCAGGGGGCCAGCGGCAAAAAAACTGCGGCGGACGACCAGGCCGCTACCCGGCCCCGGGGTCGCGCCGCGCGACCAGTGGCCCCATTTCGGCGGTCAGCACGGCGTCCATCAGCTTCATGACTTCCGCGATCTCGCCGACGATCCTGCGCGCCCGCGCGGGATCGTCGAGCGTCCTGAACATGTCGCCAATCTCGAACTTGTCGTCGCCTTCAACCGCCAGCAGCAGGTCGCCGTCCTGGAATCCGCAGCGGATTCGGCGGCCGTTGAACGCCTGCTCAAGGTGGATCAGGCGCTCCATGAACACCGGATGCACCAGATAACGCGCCTCGACCTGATCGTTGGAATAAACCTCGAACGCCTTCTCGAAAGTTGAATCGCCAAGACCCACGCGCTTCAGTTCGCCGAATGCACGCAAGCCATTGAAGACGCCCGCGTCGCGCTTCACCACCGTCACGCCGTGGAACTTCTTCGGAAACGCCATGCGGATCATCTGCCCGCGGAAGACGGTGACGTAGGTCTTGCCGTTCTTGGTGCGGCTTTCATCCTCGAGTTTCGCCTCGCAGAGATCGAAGGCGCAGCCCTGCCGTTCGCCGTGGAAAAAATCCTCGAAGTGCGAGCGGTCGTGACCGGGAAGCAGGTCGAGGTCGCGGAAGCGGGGCAGCGCGGGCGGCGTTGCGTTGTCACCGCCATAGGTCACGCCGATCGCCTCGGTGATCAGGGTGAGCGAACCCGTTTTCATCCGTTCGGAAAGCCGCTGCAGCGGCATGTAGGCCAGGGTGAATGCAACGGCGCCCGCGATGGCGGCGACGATGAGGCCGGCGACACCCTCCTGAAAGATCGCGAGCACAAGCACGCCGAGTCCGAGCGCGACCGGCGCGCCGATCGTCATGCGCTTCTTGAACATGGCGACCGCCGCCGTGCGCACCGCCTCGCCTTCCACGAACAACGGCTCGATGCGCTCCTTGTACAGCGCGTCGAACTGCGCGTCGGTCATGTGCGCGAGATCGAGTGTTTCCTTGCTCACGCTCTCGTCTCCCACCAGAGCCAGACGGCCACGAGGCCGATGCCAATTGCGAGCGCGCGGCGCAGCGCGATCGTGCGCGGCGACGGCGTCGTGACGCCGAGATATCGCGCCATGCGATCGGCCAGCAACACGATGCCTGCGTGAATGGCGACGCTGACACTGATGTGCGCCGCGCCGAGGATCAACGCCTGCGACCAGAACGCCCCGTGGTCTGGCGCGATGAAGCCGGGCAGCAGCGTTACGTAGAACACGGCCGCCTTCGGGTTGAGGAGGTTCGCGATCAGGCCCCGGCGGAACGGCGCCGCCCCATCGCCGCTGCCTGCCGCGATGTCGCCCGCGCCGCGCCAAGCCTCGAACGCAAGCCACAGGAGATACGCCACGCCCGCCAGCCGCAGCGCCGCGTAGACGTCTGGCGCGGCGGCGATCACGCCGGTCACGCCGACAACGGACGCCAGCATGTAAATCGTGAGTCCCAGCGTCACGCCCGCCACGGCGCGCAGGCCCGCCACGCGTCCTTCAGCGACCGTCAGCGCCGCGAGCCAGGCCATGTTCGGTCCCGGCGTCAGTTCGACAAACGCGACCGCCACGAGAAACGGCCAGAATGCGCCTGGATCGACGGGCCATGCGACGTGCGGAATCACCCGGCCCGCTCAGATGTCCGCATACACGTGCGTCTCTCCCGCGAAGCCCGGATGCGTCACCGCGCCGAGGTGCGCGGGCCCCACCTGCTGGGCGTATTTCCAGAGCGCGCCGGAGCCGTAGCTGGTCTTGTGCGGCGCCCACGCCTTCTTGCGTTCGGCAAGTTCGCCGTCGCTGACTTCAAGATCGATGCGTCCCGTTGCGGCGTCGATGGCGATCACGTCGCCGTCGCGCACGAGCGCGATGGGCCCACCCGCCTGTGCTTCCGGCCCCACGTGGCCGACGCAGAAACCGCGCGTTGCGCCGGAGAAGCGCCCGTCCGTGATCAGCGCCACCTTGTCGCCCATGCCCTGGCCGTAGAGTGCGGCCGTCGTCGACAGCATCTCGCGCATGCCCGGTCCGCCGCGCGGGCCCTCGTAGCGGATGACGAGCACTTCGCCTTCCTTGTATTCACCCTTCGACACAGCCGCGAAGCACGCATCCTCGCCGTCGAACACGCGCGCGGGACCGCGGAACGCGATCGTCTCCATGCCGGCGATCTTGACGATGGCGCCCTCCGGCGCGAGCGAGCCCCACAGGCCAACCACGCCGCCGTTCGGCGACAGCGCGTTGGTCATCGGCCGGATCACATCCTGATCGGCGCGCAACGCAACGCCCTCGATGTTTTCGCGCAGCGTCTTGCCAGTGACGGTCATCACGTCGCCGTGCAGCAGGCCCGCATCGAGCAGCACGCGCAGCAGCGCCGGCACGCCGCCCGCTTCGCCGAAATGCTTGGCGACGTACTTGCCGCCCGGCTGTAGATCGACGAGCCACGGCGTTTTCTTGAACACCTCGGCCATGTCGGCGAGCGTGAACCTCACCCCTGCCTCATGCGCCATCGCCGGCAGGTGCAAGCCACCGTTCGTGGACCCGCCCGTGGCCGCCACGACGATCGCGGCGTTCTCGAAAGCCTCGCGCGTGCAGATGTCGCGCGGGCGGATGTTCTTCTCGATGAGGCTCACCACCGCACGCCCGCTCGCGGCCGCATACGCGTCGCGCGTTTCGTACGGCGCCGGCAGCGCCGATGAGAGCGGCAGCGCAAGACCGATCGCCTCGCTCACGCACGCCATCGTATTGGCGGTGTATTGGCCGCCGCACGCGCCGTCGCCCGGACACGCGTGCTTCTCGAGATCGCAGAGATCTTCGAGCGACATCTTCCCCGCCGCGTGCGAGCCAACGCCTTCAAAAAGGTCGCGGACATTGACCTCCTTGCCGCGCCACACGCCCGGCAGGATCGAGCCGCCGTAGAGAAATACGCTCGGCACGTTGAGGCGCAACATGGCCATCATCATGCCCGGCAGCGACTTGTCGCAACCCGCAAGACCCACGAGCGCATCGTAGGAGTGCCCGCGCATGGACAGCTCCACGCTGTCGGCGATCACCTCGCGCGAGGCGAGCGAGGAGCGCATGCCTTCGTGGCCCATGGCGATGCCGTCGGTGACGGTGATGGTGCAGAATTCGCGCGGCGTGGCGCCCGCTTCCTTCACCCCGGCGCTGACCGCGTGCGCCTGCCGCATGAGTGCGGTGTTGCACGGCGCCGCTTCGTTCCAGCAGGACGCGACGCCGACGAACGGCTGCTCGATCTCCTTCGTGCCGAGCCCCATCGCGTAGTAGTAGGACCGGTGCGGCGCGCGCTCAGGCCCCACTGTCGTGTGGCGGGAAGGCAGCTTCGATTTATCCCAACGCGTCGTCATCCGATCCACTCCAGGCAGCAGCGTCTTCGTGAGCCCTCCCCCTGCGGGGGAGAAGGGCGATAGTCAGGTCATGCTCTCCGCCAGCGTCACCATGCGCGGCAGACAGACAGTTGAAAGATCATAGCGCGCAAGTGCATCCGCACGCGCCTGCGCGCGCATGGCGCGGTAGCGGTCCGGCGCTGCGAGCGCGTCGACAAGGCGCCCCGAAAGCGCCTCGACATCGAAAAAGTCCACCATCAGCCCGTTGCACTCATGCTGCACGGCTTCGCGCACCGGCGCGGTGTCCGATGCGATGACGAGGCAACCCGCGCTCATCGCCTCCAGCAGCGACCACGACAACACGAACGGATAGGTCAGATAGACATGCGCCGCCGAGACCGCGAGCGCATCGAGATAGGTCCGGCGCGGCACGCGGCCGAGGAAATGCACGCGCGAGAGATCGAGGCGGCCTTCGAGTTCGGAGAGATAGATGTCCTTCCACGTACGTCCCGCAGGCGGCGGCGCGCCATAGGCGACGCCATCGGTATCGCCAATGATCACGACATGTGCGTTCGGGCGTTCGGCGAGGACGCGCGGCAGGGCGCGCAGGAAGACGTGCAGCCCGCGCAACGGCTCCAGATGGCGGTTGATGTTGGTGATGACCTCGTCGCCTGGCCGGAACACCAGATCAGTCCCCGGTATCGCGAGGCGCGCGTCCGCGCGTGGTGCTGCGCTTGCGGTGTCGATGCCGTCGTGGATCACCTCGATGCGCTGGCGGATGTCCTCAGGAAACGTGTCGCGCTGGAACGCGGTCGGCGCGACGGCGCGGGTCGCTGCAAGCATCGAGAGCGCCAGCGCGCCGTTCTTCGCACGCACGCGGATCGAGCGTCCGAGGTCCATGGCGCCGAATTCTGGATCGAAGCCCACGTCGAGATCGCGCGGGCCGGTGAAGAACTCCGCGTAGAGCAGCTGCTTCACGCCCGGCCATACATCGTCAAGGAACAGCGTCTCGCCCCAGCCGTTGTGCGCGACGACGAGATCGGGCGTGAGCCCTTTCTGCTTCAGCGCATCCGCCACCTGTGCAGTCGCTGCGCCGCGCATGCAGTCGGCCTCGTAGCGCACGGCGAGGGGGAGGATGTCCTTCGTAGTGCCGCGATTGAGCTTGTACGTGGACAGCGCAATGCCCTCCACCGCGCGCGCGGTGTGCGAGCCGATGGCGAATACCTCATGTCCACGGGCTTTCAGCGCCGGCGCCAGATGCACGAACTGGGCGGGAAAGTTGTTGTGGACGAAGAGGATCTTCACGTCGCCGCTTTCAGCCTTTCAAGCGCCGCCGAGAGCTTGGCGCTGGTGGTTTCCGCGTCCCCGAGACGTTCGCGCTGTTCCTCCACGACCTCTTCCGGCGCGCGTTCGATGAACTGCGCGTTGGCGAGCTTGGCGCGGATCTTCTGCGCTTCGCCGTCGAGACGTGCGATCTCCTTGCCGAGCCGAACCACCTCCGCCGCGAAATCGACGATGCCGTCGAGCGGCAGCGCCACGGTGGCTTCATCAAGCACGAACGTCACCGACCCCGTCGGCGGCGCCTCGGCGCTGGTGGAGTATTCGAGCCGCGCGAGGCGATCGATCAGGTCCTGATAGCGTTCGAGGCGCGCAGCACTCTCGTTTGTCGCGCCGACCAGCAGCAACGGCACGCGCGCGGCCGGCGGCACGTTCATTTCCGCGCGCAGCGCGCGCGTTTCCGAGACGAGCCGGATGATCCAGTCGATCTCCGCATCCGCGTGCGCGTCGATGAGCGCGTCCGGCAGCACGGGCCATGTCTGCACGGCGAGCATGTTGTCGCGCTTGGGGCCGCTTTCGGAGAGGCGCGTCCAGAGTTCTTCCGTCATGAACGGCATGAACGGGTGCAGCAGCATCAGCATGCGGTCGAACACCCACGCGGCGGTGCGGCGCGTCTCGACCTTCGCCTTGTCGTCCTCGCCCATGAGCAAGGGCTTCACGAGTTCGAGGTACCAGTCGCAATAGACGTTCCAGACGAAGCGGTAGAGCGCGTTCGCCGCCTCATTGAAGCGGAAGGCTTCGAGCTCCTTCGTCACGATGGCCGCCGTGCGCGCGGTCTCTCCCACGATCCAGCGGTTGACGGTCTGCTTCGTCTCGGCGGGATCGAACGGCTCCCACCACGCGCATTCGTTCATCTGGCAGAAGCGCGCCGCGTTCCAGAGCTTGGTGCCGAAGTTGCGGTAGCCCTCGATGCGTGGCTCCGACAGCTTGATGTCGCGGCCCTGCGCGGCCATCGCCGCCAGCGTGAAGCGCAGCGCATCGGCGCCAAACTTGTCCACCAGCGTCAGCGGATCGAGCACGTTGCCCTTCGACTTCGACATCTTCGCGCCGCTCGCATCGCGGACGAGCGCGTGGATGTAGACGTCCTTGAACGGGACTTCCTTCATGAAGTGCAGCCCCATCATCATCATCCGGGCGACCCAGAAGAAGATGATGTCGAAGGCGGTGACGAGCGTGGAGGTCGGGTAGAATTTCTTCAGCTCCGCCGTTTCGTTCGGCCAGCCGAGCGTCGAGAACGGCCACAGGCCCGACGAGAACCACGTGTCGAGGACGTCCTCGTCCTGCGTCAGCGCGGTCTTCTTGCCGTAGTGCGCTTGCGCGGCCTTGAGGGCCGCGGCTTCGGTCTCCTCGACGAAGATCACGCCGTCCGGTCCGTACCACGCCGGAATGCGGTGGCCCCACCAGAGCTGGCGCGACACGCACCACGGCTCGATGTTGCGCATCCACTCGTAGTAAGTCTTTTCCCACTGCTTCGGCGTGAAGACGGTACGCCCCTCTTCCACAGCCTTGATGGCCGGGATCGCGAGCGTCGGCGCGTCCACATACCACTGATCCGTCAGCCACGGCTCGATGACAACGCCGGAGCGGTCGCCGTGCGGCTGCGTGTGCTTGATGGCGTCCTCGCCGCGCCGCAGGCCAAGTTCTTCGAGATCGGCGAGCACCTTCTCGCGCGCCTTGAAACGGTCGAGGCCGCGAAGGTGTTCGGGAATAAAATTCTGCTCATCGATAGCTTTGTCTTCGAGACCCAAGTCCCCTAGCGCATTGAAGGTCTGCTGCTTTTGGAGAATGCGTGCTTGGCTATCTAGAATGTTGATGCGCAACAGACCGTTGCGCTGCGCAACCTTGAAATCGTTGAAGTCGTGCGCCGGCGTGATCTTCACCGCGCCCGTGCCCGCTTCGGGATCGGCGTAGTCGTCGGCGATGATCGGGATGAGGCGGCCGGTGAGCGGCAACTTCACCTTCTTGCCGATCCACGCAGTGTAGCGTTCGTCCTTCGGGTTCACCGCGACCGCAGTATCACCGAGCATGGTTTCAGGACGCGTCGTGGCGACGACAATCTCACCCGATCCGTCTTCCAGCGGATAGGCGATCTTCCACATCGTGCCATTGACGTCGCGGTTCTCCACTTCGAGATCGGAGATCGCGGTCTCGAAATGCGGATCCCAGTTCACCAGCCGCTTGTCGCGGTAGATCAGCCCTTCCTTGTGCAGCTGCACGAACACCTTGCGCACGGCGGCCGAGAGGCCCTCGTCCATGGTGAAGCGCTCACGGCTCCAGTCTGCGGAGCATCCCAGCCGCTTCAGCTGCTTGAGGATCTGCCCGCCGGATTCGTCCTTCCACGCCCAGACGCGGCTGACGAATTCCTCGCGCCCGAGCGTGCGCCGGTCGGCGTTGCCCTGTTCGGCAAGCTGGCGCTCGACGACCATCTGCGTGGCGATGCCGGCGTGGTCCAGCCCCGGCTGCCAGAGCGCCGCCTTGCCGCGCATCCGCTCGAACCGGATGAGCACATCCTGCAGGGTATTGTTGAGCGCGTGGCCGATGTGCAGCGTGCCGGTGACGTTCGGCGGCGGGATGACGATGCAATAGGGGTCGGCGTCCGCAGCCTTCGAAGGCGCGAACGCGCCCGATCGTTCCCAGAGCGAGTATATCCGCGGCTCGGCGGATTTCGGATCGAATGTCGTGTCGAGCATGGGGGATTGATAGCGTCCGCTGCGCTGCAGCGCGACTGCTTTCGCAACCTACTTCGCCGCAGCCGCACCCCGGGCGCCTAGCCGGCAAAAGAAAAGGCCCCGACTCACGCCGGGGCCCAGACGATGGAGCAAACGGGAAATGTCAGCGGGCCAGCCGCGAAATGCGGTCCAGTTCGGCCTCGACCTTCGCCTCCACGAGCGCGGGCAGGTTCTGCTCAAGCCACTCTCGTAGCATGGGCTGCAGCAGTTCACGCACGACGCCCTCGACCGTCTGGCCATGGGTGTCTGTCAACCGCAGGGAGCCGGCAAGACGCGTGAACGAGCCCGCGGCCTGGGTGACGACGGGCTGGGAAACGATGGCTTCGGACTGGCGCGGCTCTGCCGGCGGAGGCGCAGCACGCGCGGGCGGCGGCTCGGGCGCCGCCAGCGGCGCCTCGGCCGCAGGCGTGCTCAGTTCAAGAACCGGAGCGGCCGCGGGGGCTGCCTCGTCCTCGGAAATAATGCGCCGGATCGACGCGAGAATTTCCTCCATGGAGGGTTCGGCTTGGGGATCTTGAAGCGCCATGGGGCATCCGTGAACAGAGTCGTCGCAACGCGAAAGCGCCGTTTCGGTCTCGCCACATCCCCGCAGACGACTACTCTAGCGATCGTCCGCAGGGCGCGTGGAGAGAATCGTCCAGCGCACCGCCCTGCGATGATCGTCGGGATCGTATAACGGCGCGTTAACATTGAGCGACCGGGCGTCCAGCTTGCCGATGGACAGCAGCAATCCGTGCGCGGCGACATAGGCGTCGCGTTCCGCGCGGATCACGCTCAACTGCGAATCCAGCAACTCCTGCTGCGCATTGAGCACATCGAGCGTCGTGCGCAGGCCGACCTGTTGCTCCTGCTCGACGCCTTCAAGCGCGAGTTCGTTGGCGCGGAACTGCTCTTTCGACGCCTCGATCACCCGCTGCGCGGCGGCATAGTCGTTCCACGCAGATGTGGTCTGGCTGACGACGCTACGCCGCACTTCCTCGGTCTGCGCCTGTGCACGCAGGACGCCGACCCGCGCCGAACGCGTGCGCGAACGCGCGAAACCACCTTCAAAGAGAGGAATCGACACCTGGGCCGCGGCGACCTGACTTTCCTGCTCGATGCCCGGCCCGGATGGTTCGATATCGCGCGCCATGCGCCCGAACACGGAAATCTGCGGCAACAGGTCGGCGCGTTCGATCCGCACCTGCTGGCGCGCCGCGCGTTCGTTCTGCTTGAAGCGCAGCAGATCGGGATTGAGATCGAGCGCGATTGTCACCGCGTCATCCAGGTTGTCCGGCAGTCCGGCGACCGGCGGAGCGACCTCAAGCATACCCGGCGCCTGCCCTACGATACGCGTGTATTCCGCGCGCGACGCCGCGAGATCGGAACGCGCGCCGGCAAGGCCCGCCTGTGCGCCGGACAGCCGCGCCTGCGCCTGCGCCACGTCGGTGCGGGTGATCTCGCCGACCTCGAAGCGGTCCTTCGCCGCCTGCAACTGACGCTCAAGCAGCGTCACGTTGTTCTCGCGGATGCGCACGACCTCCTCGTCACGCCGCACGTCCACATAGACCGCGATGACCTGCAGCAGCACCTGCTGCTCGGTCGAGCGCAGCCCTTCCTGGGCGCTCTCGATCTGCGCGTTCGCCTGACCGATCTGCGCAAGGCGACGCCCGCCCTCAAACAGCGATTGCGTCGCGGTGATGGTGGCGTTCTGCGGCTCGGAGGTGTTCTTGGAGCGCTGCGTGCCGAAGATCGTCTCCGTTTCCGTGATGCGCAGCTGCGTGCCGTAGGAGCCCGTGATTCCCACCTGCGGCAGGAAGCCCGCGCGCGCCTGCGCGAAGCCTTCGTCGGCCTGGCGGGTCACCTGACGCGCGCCGTCCAGCGTCGGGTTGGTCTTGTAGGCCGACGCCAGCGCATCACCGAGCGTGTCCGCAAACGCCGATGCCGGCGCGAGCGCCGCAAGAGCAGCTGTAAGGAACAATCTCATGGGTCGACGAGCCTCGTTCTGATGCCGGCCCCACGGCGCTCACGGGGCAATTCCTGAACAATATAGCGAGCGTTCAGTCGCCATACCATGCAGCGCCATGCGATGGAGGTCACCGCCTTGCACGCCGGACACGAACTCCGACCGAAGGAGCAGGTGTCGCGATTCGGATATCAGAATGCAAACTGCGGTCTGGCTGCGAGGCCCGGCGCCACCGGCGGGGCGGCGTCGAACAGGACCCGGAACGCCGTCACGCCGCCGGACCTGGTGTAAAGCCGCGCATGGCCCGCGGCCCCGGACCGGACGATGACGCCCAGCCGACCGCCCTCGGCGAGCTGCGCCAGCCACGCTTCCGGCACCGTCTCGGCGGAGCCGTTGAGCATGATGATGTCGTAGGGGGCGGCGTCGGCCCAGCCGGCCGTGATGTCGGTGGACGCAGTGTCCACATTGTCGACGCCGCACGCCCCAAGCGCCGCCACGGCCGCGAAATTGAGGTCCGGATCCGGCTCGAGGAGGGTTGTCTGCGCGCCGCACTTCGCGAGCACCGCCGCGCCGTACCCCGTGGCGCCGGCGATCTCAAGCGCGCGCGCGCCGGGCCTCGGCGCCAGCGCCTGGATGAGCTTGCCGAGATCGCGCGGCCGCATGAGCGCGCGCCCGGGCGCCACTTCCAGTTCCCGGTCGGCGTACGCGACCTGCTTCAGCGCCGCCGGCGCGAACGCCTCGCGCGGTATGGCGCGCATGGCGGCGAGGATGGAAAGGTCCGTCACGTCGCTGGGACGGACCTGGGTCTCGACCATGAGATAGCGCGCGTGCGCGAAGTCCATGACGCATCCTTCGTGGAATCGTGACCGGCTGATACGCGCGCCGGGCGCCCCTCACAAGCCGCCCTTATGTCGCGATGTCGCGCGCGCCGCGTGACTTCGCGGTCCCGGCTTGCTATCTCCCCCGGCTCACCGTCGACGACCCGGATATCCGGGCGTTGCATCTGGCTGGCCTCGTGGCGGAGTGGTGACGCAGCGGACTGCAAATCCGCGCACCCCGGTTCGATTCCGGGCGAGGCCTCCACGTCCCGTTCACCACATCCCTTAAGGGAGCGTTGGTGTTAACGAAATTTTTACCTCCATTCCCTAGATGTAGCGTGTCTTCCCTTGGAGACACCCCACCATACCCAACGCCTTTCGGGGGCCCCTTGCGGGCCCCCGCATTTCTTTGGCCCCCATTTGTTTGGGCCGGCGCGGGTCCGGCCAAATGTGACATAGATGTCGAAGGGCTTCGCTTCCCCCCTTTCGGACCGTCGCCGATCTTGATAGACACCCCCCGACGCAACGCGTTGTTCCTCGGTAGCTCAGTGGTAGAGCAGTCGACTGTTAATCGACTGGTCGTAGGTTCGAATCCTACCCGGGGAGCCATTTCGCATTCGGTTCTGCGGCCAGCAGGCCACGCCCCCCCCCTCGCACAACCGCTGAAGTTATGGGCGCGCAGCCTTGAGACGTTGCGGAGCGGGCAGGATCAGGCCGCTGCGACCTGGGCGATGGCGGCCCAGCTCGACCAGCCCAGCCAGGCGACCGCAGGCGCGACGAACCCCGCGGCGCGGCGGGATTGCGGAAACGCAGCAACCACCGACATCGCAGCAATCGCCAGCACGGTCAGCGTGTTCGCCGCCATCCAGTGCGCATCGAACGCCTGAGCGCTGAATGGGTAGATGATCGTGGCCACCAGCAATGTGTCGATCGCAAAGGTCTCCGCCGCGTCCGCGCAGGACAGATCGAACCGCGCCACGCCCAGCATGACGAGCATGACGATCCAGATGATGGCGGACGCCCACGGGGGCGGCCCCGCCTCGAACACCGGCAGATCGGCGCCGCCGCCGCCCAGCATCAGCATGGCGTTGATCGTCATGGCGGCGAAGGCAGGCGCCACGGCGTTGATCGCAAGGCGCACGCTTTCCGGCAGATGTTCAACGGAGGGCGACGGGTTCCAGACATTTGTCATGCCTCCAGAACGCCACGATCGCGCCCTCGTTACAGTGACCGGCGACACACCGCGCACAATGCCGCCACATCCTCGGCGTCGTGATAGAGTGCAAAGCCGATGCGCAGAACGTCATCGCGCGCATCGGCGATGACGTTCTGCCGCTCCAGCGTCGCCTGCCACGCGCGCGCCTCCGGGTGGCGCAGCGCAAGGAAACGCGCGCGCCGCCCCCTGCCCGACGGGTTCAGGATTTCCGCCTCGCCCAGTCGCCCTGCGGCGCCCTCATCGATAGCGTATTCGAGGTCGGCCATGCGCGCGACGGCGTGGTCATGAATTGTCGCCGTGTCGAGCCCCTCTACCTCGAGCATTTCCCTGACGGCGTTGAAGCGATAGAGCGCGCTCGCGTCGAACGTCGCGCCGAGAAAGCGGCTGCCGTCCTCGCCATAGCCGACCGCGCCGGGAGTCCCCGCCAGCGCGCCGAACTCGGCGAACCAGCCGGTGATCGCCGGGCGCAGCGCAAAGCCCGCCGGCGCGTGCAGGAAGCACATGCCCTCGCCCGCCATCGCATACTTGTAGCCGCCAGCGAGATAGAAAACGCAGTCCGCGGCCGCGCCCAGCTTCGTCGGCAGCGCCATGAAGCCATGGTAGCCATCGATGACGACCCAGGGGCCCTCCGGCCGTGCAATTTCCGCCAGATCGAACGCCTGATCGAATGCGCGCCCCGTGCGGAAAAAGACGTGGCTGACGAAGATGATGTCGTGTTCGCCGCTGCGCGCGCGCTTTGCGAACCGGTCGGCGAATGTGTCGAAGGGCTCCAGCGGCACGCGCTCCACCGTGATGTCGGCGTCTTCGGCCCAGCGCGCCGTCTGGCGGCGAAAGGAGTGAAACTCGCCGTCTGTCGAAAGGATGCGGACGCGTCGCTGCGGCCAGGCGGAGACGATACGCAGCAGGAAATCGTGCGTGTTGCTCGACACCGCGATCGTGTCCGCGCGCGGCAGCTCAAGCTCGCGCGCGATGTGGGCGCACGCCTCCGGATAGACCGTTTCGAAGATGTGCGGCCACTTCAGGTCCGCCAGCCGCGCGGCGTCATCGAATGCGCGCATGTGCCCTTCGCGCGCTGCATCGGGCCACAGGTGGTGGCTATGCGCGGCGACATGCAGGCGGTCCGTATCTGCAGCGAGCGCGCAGGAGAAGAGGCGCTTCCAGCTCATAGCCGCGTGCGCACCGACCAAAGCTCTGGGAAGCAACGCCGTTCCAGCGTTTTCGTGAGATAGCCGACGCCGTCCGTCCCCCCCGTGCCGCGTTTCCTGCCGATGATGCGTTCCACGGTCAGCACATGCTTGTGCCGCCAGGTGAGGAACCCATCGTCGAGATCGACGAGCTTTTCAGCCAGTTCGTAGAGATCCCAATAGGTTTCGGTGTCGCGATAGACCGCAAGCCACGCATCCTCGACGGCGGCGGAGGCGACATAGGGCTGGGCGTGGTCGCGCTTGAGCACCGCGTCGGGTAGGTCGAAACCGGCGGCTGCGAGGCGCGCGAGGGCGACATCATAGAGACTCGGTTCCTGCAGGGCCGCCGCCATCATAGCGCGCGCCTGCGATCCTTCATCCTGGAATTTCAGGAAGGCGCCGTCCTTCAGGCCGAGCAGGTACTCAAGAGTGCGGAACTGGTGGGACTGGAATCCGGAACTCGTCCCAAGGCCCTCGCGAAAACTCATGTAGTCGGCCGGCGTCATCGTCGTCAGCACGTCCCACGACAGCGTCATCACCGTCTGGATCCGCGAGACCCGCGCGAGACTCTTGTAAGCGGGCTCCACATCTCCGGCGGCGATCAGCGTGCGCGCAAGCGTCACCTCGTGGATGATCTGCTTGAGCCAGAGCTCCTTGGTCTGGTGCATGACGACGAACAACATCTCGTCATGGCGCGCACTGAGCGGATGCTGGCAGCCAAGCAGCGCATCAAGCGCCAGGTACTGTCCGTAGGTGATTGAGTCTGTCATGGCCGCGCGATTAGCACGGCCGCGCGCATCGGACGATTCGCCACAGCGGCATTCGGCGGGCTGGCCGTCGGCGTCGGCCGCCGGTTCCCTCGCGTCCATGTCGTCCGACCATCTCCCGCGTCCCTATGAATGGTCCGTCCGGCGGCGCGTGATCGTGCTCGCGCTGGCGGTGCTGGCCGCAGCCGTGCTGACCGCCGCCGCGCTGATCGCCGCTGCTGGCTGACATTACCGGCCGCATTAACCTTCTGACGGCTGAATCGTTCTTCCAATCTTCAGAGAATGCGCTAGGTTCGCTCCGTTCGAAGAAATCGACGGGGGACTACAAGGCATGTTTCGATCGGCGCCACTCCGGATCGTCGCGATCTGCGCCCTCGTCCTCGCGGGGTGCGGCAAGGGCGCTGACAAGGACGCCGCCAAGGCCGCCGCCCCCCCTCAAGTAACTGTCGTCGCCGTCTCCAGGGACGGAGCCGCAGGGACTGTGCGCGCCAGCGGGCTCGTCGCCTACCAGCGGGAAACCGCCTTGTCCTTCAAGGTCCCGGGCGTCATCGCCCGTCTGAATGTGGACGAAGGCGACCGGGTCAGCGCCGGTCAGTCGCTCGCGAGCCTCAACCTCACCGAGTATTCCGCGAATTTCGCCGAGGCGGACGCCGCGCTGCGCACTGCGGAGAGCCAGCTCGCGCGCGCGCAGACCCTGCATGAGAAGGGCCTGGTCGCCCAGGCGCGTCTCGACGACGCGCAACTTTCTGTCGACCGCGCCCGCGCAGCGCGCCAGTCCACAGGCTTCAACCGCTCGCAGGGCGTCATCATCGCCCCCTCGTCGGGCGTCATTCTGCGTCGTTCCGCCGATCCCAACCAGAACGTAAGCCCGGGTCAGCCCGTGCTGACCCTCGGGGAAGTCAATTCAGGGCTCATCGTCAGGGCGGGCATCGCCGCGTCAGACGCCGCCCGCATCAAGACCGGCGACGCCGCCACGATCCGCATCACCGGCCTGCCCGGCGAAACCCGTACGGGAAGGGTCACGCGGGTCTCCGCCAAGAGCGACGCGGCGACCGGCGGCTTCGATGTCGAGATCGCGGTGACGCCAATCGACGGCTTGCGCAGCGGACTTGTGGCGGAGGCCGACATCGCCGCCTCCGGCGGTGACGGGGAAGCAGGCCCCATCCGGGCGCCGACGCTTGCGCTCCTCGACGCGCGCGCCGACCAGGGCGTGGTGCTCGTTGTCGACGCACAGAATATCGCCCACCGCCGCGCGGTGCAGACGGCGGGCCTTGATCGTGACAGCGTGCTCATTGTCGGCGGCCTCGAACCCGGCGAACGGGTCGTCTCCTCCGGCGCCGCGTACGTCCGCGACGGCCAGTCCGTCTCCGTTTCCGTTTCCGAATCTCCCGCGATCCCGGCGCCCGCGACGAAGGCGGCGCCCTGATGCGCGCGATCGTCCGGTTCTTCGTCGACAGCTGGCAGTTCTCTCTGGTCGTCTTCAGTCTGCTCATCGCGCTCGGTTTCAGCGCGGTGCTGAGCATCCCGAAGTCCGAGGATCCGATCGCACAGTTCCCCATCGCTGCGGTGACTGTCGTGCTTCCGGGCGCCGACGCCGAGCAGATGGAAAAGCTCGTGGCGATCCCGCTCGAACAGGCGTTCAACCGCATCGAGGATGTGAAGGAGATCGAGTCCTTCGCAGGGCCCGGCGCCGCGTCGGTGAACGTGGAGTTCGTCTGGGGCTCCGATCCCCAACGCAAGTACGACGAGTTCGTGCGCGAACTGAATGTGGCGCGCGCGAGCCTCCCGGCCGGCGTCGTCGAAATCCGGACGCTGCGCGCCAACACCGCCAACGCCGCCGTCGTGCAGATGGCGCTCGTCAGCGATACAGCGCCCATGCGCCAGATGGAGGCGGCCGCACGCGACCTGCGCGACCAGATCGAGCGCGCGCCCGGCGTGCAGGAGGCCGAGATCTGGGGCGCGCCCGCATCGGAAGTGCGCGTTGCGCTCGACCTCGACACCATGGCGACGCAGCGCATGTCGCCGATGGCTGTCGCCGACGCGCTGCAGAAGGAAGGCGCCGATACGCCGGTGGGGCCGGTGGAGTCGGGCGGGCGGCGCTTCAACGTGCAGGCGACCGGCGCCTTCGACAGCCTCGACGAGATCCGCGCCACGCCGCTGCGATCCGCCGACGGCCGCGCCCTGACGGTGGACGACGTCGCCGATGTCGCCTGGGCCAACGACGAGCCGCGGCACATCACCCGCTACAACGGCAAGCGCGCCGTGTTCGTCACTGCCCGGGGCGAACTCGGCGCCACGGTGTTCGATGTCCGCAACGGCATCCATGCAGGCCTCGGCTCGTTCCGCGAAACGCTCCCGCCGGAGATCACGCTCGAAACCGGGTTCGACCAGTCGGTGACGGTCGCGCACCGCCTGAAAAACCTGGGCCGCGACTTTCTGATCGCGATCCTGCTCGTGCTGGTGACGCTACTTCCCCTCGGATACCGGGCCGCGGCCGTTGTGATGGTGTCGATCCCGCTCTCGTTGGCGATCGGCGTGCTGGCGGTCCAGCACCTCGGATACTCGCTGAACCAGCTCTCGATCTCCGGCTTCGTGGTGGCGCTCGGGCTCCTCGTCGACGATTCCATTGTCGTCGTGGAGAACATCTCGCGGCGGCTGCGCGAAGGGCTGTCCCCGCGGGACGCCGCCATAAAGGGCGTCCAGGAGATCGACGTCGCGGTGATCGGCTGCACGGCGACGCTCATCTTCGCATTCCTGCCCATCCTCGCCCTGCCTGAAGGCTCCGGCGAGTTCATCCGATCCTTTCCAGTGGCCGTGCTGTGCACGATCGCGGCGTCGCTCGTCGTCTCATTGACGATCATCCCGTTCCTTGCCGGCCGCGTGCTGCCGCGCACCGAGGCGGGCCATTCCAACTTCTTCCTCGATACCGTGATGGGTTTCATCCACACCGTGTATCGCCCGCTCCTGCATTTCGCGCTCTCGGCGCCGCGCCGCACGGTGATCGTCTCGCTCGCCATCGCCATCGCCAGCTTCGGCCTCGTGCCGAAGATCGGCTTTTCGCTCTTCCCCGAGAACGACAGCCCCTACTTCATGGCTGATATCGAGTTGCCGCAGGGCGCTGCACTTTCGGAGACAGACAAGGCCGTGCGCTTCGCCGATCAGGTGCTCGCTGTCCGCAAGGACATCGCGTGGCGTTTCGCGAACACCGGCTACGGCAACCCGCAGGTCTACTACAACGTCTTCCAGGTCCGCGCGCAGGCGCACATTGGTCAGATCTACGCCAGCTTCGAGGAATGGGATTCCCGCAAGGGCCCGAAAGCCGTCGAGGAAATCCGCGAGGCGTTCCGCAAGTATCCCGGCGCGCGCATCACGCTGCGCCGCTTCGAAAACGGCCCGCCGGTCGACGCCCCCATCGCCGTGCGCGTGACCGGCAAGGATCTGGCGACGCTCACCGCGCTCGCCGAGCAGGTCGAGAAGATCGTGCAGGCGACTCCCGGCTCGATGGACGTGAAGAACCCCTTTGCTGCGCGCACCGTCGACCTTGACCTGCGGATCGACCAGACCAAGGCGTCCCTGCTCGGCGTGCCGGCGGGTGCGGTCGATCAGACGCTGCGCGTAGCGCTTGGCGGCGCATCGGTCGCGAACTTCAGGGACCCCACCGGAGACGCCTATCCGGTGCGTGTGCGGTTGCCCGGCGAGACGGCCTCCCCCGTGGACGACCTGCGCAAGGTGTTCATCTGGAACGCCCAGGGCGGCGCGCTGCCGCTCTCCGAGATCGCCGATCCAGGTTTCAAGTCGGGTCCGACACAGATCGAACGTTTCCAGCGCGAGCGCGTCGTCACCATCACCGCCAGCGCTGCACCGGGGTTCCTCACTTCGCGCGTCACGCAGGATGTCGCAACGCAGATCGCAGCGCTGAAACCGCCTCCGGGCTACCGGATTTCCTTCGGCGGTCAGGCGCAGGCGGCGAGCGAGAGCTTCTCAGGCCTCGGGGCGGCAGTGCTCATCGCCACGTTCGGCGTGCTCGCAGTCCTGTTGCTCGAGTTCGGCACCTTTGCGCAGATGACTGTGGTCGCCTTTGTCATACCGTTCGGCATCATGGGCGGGCTGATCTCGCTTTTCCTGAGCGGCTATTCGCTATCGTTCATCGCCGTCATCGGCTTCGTCGCGCTCATCGGCATCGAGATCAAGAACTCGATCCTGCTGGTCGATTTCACCAACAAGCTGCGCAAGGAAGGCGTGTCGCTGAAAGAAGCGGTCGAGCGCGCTGGCGAGATACGCTTCCTGCCAGTGCTGCTCACCTCGGCGACCGCGATCGGCGGCATGATCCCGCTGGTTCTGGAATCGTCGCCGCTTTACTCGCCGCTGGCCCTCGTCATCATCGGCGGACTGATCTCGTCGACGCTCATGGCGCGGATCGTGACGCCGGCGATGTACCTGCTGCTCGCGCCGAAGGACAAGGAAGACGCAGAAGCCGGGGCCGCCTGACGGTCGCGCTCACAATTCCCGCCAGTTCTTTCCTTGAGGGTCGTCTGGCCATGAACACCTCGGCGCCCACGCCGGGGCGGGTCGCAGTCATTTCATTGCGCTTCGTGTCTGCGCACCTTCAACAAGATGCGGGTTACCGTCGCGCCCAGGGCTCGATCGTCAGCCGGACCGCGGCTGTGAATGCGGTGTCGCGCGCGCGATCCGCGCCGGGATCGAAGGCAATCTGAAGGTCAGGCTGGACCGTGAGCCAGGGCGTCAGGCGATCGGAGTAGGCCACTTCCAAAACAGTCTCGCCGCGCGCGGTGTCGATACTCGCGTCGCGATCGTTCGCTTGCTGTTTCCGGGTCGTGTGCGCATGCGCGAGACCGAAGGAGAATGCGCTGTCCTCACGCGCAGCAAGCGGTCGGTCTATCAGGATGCCTGTCTGAATGCCGGCTTTGATCGATGTAGTGTCGCCCTCGGAGACACCCGCGCGCAGGAACAGCGTGGGCCGGCGCACGGCGTCCTCGTCGGTCCAGAATGCGTGCTCCACGGCGGCGTAACCGCCATAGGACCGTCGCTTGACGGGGTCACCCGTGAGATCGGCGTCGCGAATGTCATCTTGCTTGCGAGAATAGCCCCACGCGCCGGCGTACATGGATGTCTTGCCGCGCCAGGCGATCTGTCCGATTTCAAGGACGCCTTCGTCGAAACTGGTGTCCACGCCGCCGGGATCGCCGGGCGATCCGGCCTTGGCGTTGAAGACGCCCGCAAGCACCTCGACAGCCTCGGTCAGCGCAAACCGCGCGCGCAGCGCCAGCGCCGTCGAGGGATAGGTCGAGGGACCATTCGACCCTGTGGCTGCGATCTCCGGCCCCGGGCCAAAGGAGGGGTTGATCAGCAAGCTCGAGGAGTCCGTCGCGTAGAATTCCGCATTCAGCTCCTGCAGGCCAAGCCGGATGGATGCACGGCCTTTCGGGCCGGCGAACTCGCTCCAGAACTCATAGAGGCGCGTGCGCTGTCGCCCGACCTCGATGTTGTCGACGCCCTGCATGGTCAACGCGTCGTCCGTGGGCGCAGCGCCTGAAGAGGGGTTGACGTCCGCATGCACGCTGAACCCGCGCCAGCCCGCCAGACGTTCAAGATCGAGGTCGAGCGTGATGTGTGCGCTGTCGAGCGCCCGTGCGCGCCCGTCGACCACATCGCTCCAGGAGGACACAAGGTCGCCCTGATAGACGAACGACCACTCGGCGCCCTCCGCCGCGCCGGCCTCGGTTGACGCCCCCGCAACGCCCGCGGCCAGCGCGAGGACTTGCCCCAGCGCGCCCTGCACGCCGCCGCGCTTCGTAGCCGTGCAGGCATTCGCAATGAAATCCACCAGCGACTCCGAAAAGAAACGGGCCCGCCTGCGCGCGGACGGACCACCCGCAGAAGTTGGTGTACCAATCGGTCATGTTCATTAAGCAGTGCATAAAGCCGGCACTTTTCGGCCCGTATTGGGTCGCGGCCTGAAGCTTGCGTCTAACAGGGATGTCCGTGCCGTGTTCAGGATTGACGCCATGAAGCCCGCCTTTGTCCCGCTCCTCGCCGTCGCGGCGTTTGCGACGTGCGCCGGCGCTGCCTTCGCCCTCGCGCCGTCTCCGGCCGTGGAGACTCGCGCCGCGCGCGGCTTTGTTCTCGCCCCCCCAGTCTTGAGCGAAGGCGCACAGGGCCTGAACCTGCGCGGCGGCGTATGCCGAACCTCGCAGTCGGCGTTGCGACCCGTCGCAATCCGTCTGGAGCGTCTGGATGCCCAGGGCGTTGTGCTCGCTACGCGGACCACGCCAGTTTCCGGCGCGCTGAGCCCACGGAGCCGCGGCTGCGCCTTCTACTCGGCCCGCACGGACTGGCGCGCATCTGCGGACGAGACGCTGCGGGTCACGGCGCTGACAGCGCCCGATCTGGATCGCTAGAGCATTTTCCGACGAAGTGGACGCCGGTTCGTCGCCAGAAAATGCGTTCAAACAACAAGCTAGAGCCCCGGTCCGATTCAATCGGATCGGAAAAGGCTCTAGACCGACCGGACCTTACGCCGCGACGCCCTGCGGCTCCTCGGCCTGCCTTCGCCACAACTCTGCGTATTCGCCATCACGCGCGACGAGCTGCGCGTGGGCGCCCTCTTCAACGACCCGGCCATCCTTGAGCACGACGATCTTGTCGGCGTCGGCGATCGTGGAGAGCCGGTGCGCCACGACGATGGTCGTGCGGCCGCGCGAGGCCTCCTCGAGCGCGGCCTGCACTTCGGCCTCGGTCCTGCTGTCGAGCGATGACGTCGCCTCGTCGAGGATGAGGATCCGGGGGTCCTTGAGGATCACCCGCGCAATGCCGACGCGCTGCTTCTCGCCGCCGGAGAGTTTCAACCCACGCTCGCCGACACGCGTCTCCCAGCCCTGCGGCAGCCGTTCGATGAACTCCAGAAGCTGCGCGCGCCGGGCCGCCTCGTTCAACTCGTCCTGCGTGGCGTCCGGCCGGCCGTAGGAGATGTTGAAGCGGATCGTGTCGTTGAAGAGCACCACGTCCTGGGGCACTAGCCCGAGCGCTTCGCGCAGGGATTTCTGCGTCACGGTCGTCAGATCCTGCCCATCGACCAGTACGCGGCCGGATGACGGGTCGTAGAAACGGAAGATCAGTTTCAGCACCGTCGACTTGCCCGCCCCGCTGGGGCCTACGATCGCGGTCGTGCGACCGGCCGGCGCGGTGAAGCTGACATTCGCCAGCCCCTGATCGCGGCCTTCGTGGAAGAACCCGACGGCGTCGAACCGCACCTCGCCTTCGCGCGTCCGGAGTTTCTCCGCTCCGGGCGCGTCGGCTACATCCGGCTTCTCGTCCAGAAGCGCAAACATCTTCTCCATGTCGATGGAGGACTGCTTGATCTCCCGGTACGCCATGCCGAGGATGTTCAACGGCGCATAGAGATTGAGCATGATGAGGATGACGGCGGTGACATCGCCCGCGCCCATCCTTCCGCCCGCCACCAGCATTCCGGCGCCGGCGACCATGGCCGCAAGCCCCACGTTCATGATGAAACCCTGCGCCATGTTGAGCGCCACGAGCGAGGTGTTGGCCTGCACGGCGGCTTTCGCATAGCTCGCGAGCGCCCCGTCGAAGCGTGCGCTCTCGCGGTCTTCTGCGGCGAAGGATTTCACGGTCTCGAAGTTGAGAAGTGAATCCACGGCCCTGCCCGCCGCCTCGCTGTCGCGCTCGTTCATCTCGCGACGGTACTTCAGACGCCAGTTGGTAATGCGGAAGGTGATGACGGCGTAGATGACGACCGTCACCGCCGCGATCACGGCGAACACCGGTCCGTACTTCCATGACAGCACGCCTGCGGCGAGCGCGAGCTCGATCACCGTCGGCGCGATGTTGAAGCCGAGGAAGCGCAACAGGAAGTCGATGGCGCGCACGCCGCGTTCGATGGTGCGGTAGAGCGAGCCCGTGCGCTTGGACTGATGGAAGCGCACCGACAGGCTGTGGACGTGGGCGAACACGGCAGCGCCTGCGCGCCGCTGCGCCTCCTCGCTGACCGGCGAGAAGATCGCGTCGCGGATCTGCGGGCCGGCCGTCGATGCGAAACGCAGCGCCGCCCAGAACCCCACAAGCCCGACGAACATCGGCAGCGTCCCGCCGGCATCCCCCTTCGAGAGCCTGTTGATGCCGTCGGCGAGCACCAGCGGCGCGAAGACCGCAATGACCTTGCCGAACAGCGTCAGCGCGAGGGCCGCGCCGATCCGCAGCTTCACACTCGGCGCGGCGAGCCCGCCGACGAGCCTCAGGATGCGCCCTATGGCGTCCCTGATGCTGGCGGTGTCGGACTGTTCCGGCCGCACGGCGGCGGGATCGGCGGCGGGTTTGGGGGATGGACGCATGTCTCCGGACAGGTAGGCCTGCGGACGCACACCCGCAACGCGCCATCCTTTCGCCGCGGCATGGCCCTTTGAGCCCCCGGCCGAGGTGTGGGCTATAGTGACCGGATGAAAGCGATTCAGTCCGTCTGCGTCTACTGCGGTTCCTCGAACACGACGAAACCCGAATATCTCGACCTGGCGACCCGCGTGGGCCAGGCTATCGCCTTGCGCGGCATGCGATTGGTCTATGGCGGCGGTCGCGTCGGCCTTATGGGTCGCGCCGCCGAGGCCTGCCACAAGGGCGGCGGCGAGGTGCTCGGCGTCATGCCCAAATTTCTGGCGCGCCGGGAAATCACCTACGAGGACGTGCCGCACCGGATGGTGGACACCATGCACGAGCGCAAGCTCATCATGTTCAACGAAAGCGACGCCTTCATCGTCCTGCCCGGCGGCATCGGGACGCTGGAGGAGGCCATCGAGATGCTTTCGTGGCGCCGGCTCGACCTCCATACGAAGCCGCTGGTCTTCCTCTGCGAAGACGGCTTCTGGGACCCCCTGTTCCACCTGATGCAGCATACCATCGACGCCAACCTGACCCCGCCGTCGTTCAACGACGTGCTGCTGGCGGCCAACAGCGTCGAGGGGGCCTTCGAGGCGATCGAGCAGCGGATCGCGGCCTAGCTGGACGCCGCCGCCGCCGCCCGGTAATGACCGCGCCTCTTCAGCCGGGGCGGCGGGCATGTCCGAACTCGATCTTACCTTCCGCCAGCGCCTTGGCTGGATCGCGCATGTCTTCAAGGCGGCGACGCAGAACCACCATCCTGAACTGGAACGCCTGTTTGCGCCAATGATCGCGAAAGACGCGGTGATCGCCGACGTCGGCGCGCACGCCGGCCAGTTCGCCAAGATCTTCGCGCGGCTGGCGCCGCAGGGCCACGTCTATGCCTTCGAGCCGTCGAGTTATGCGCTGTCGGTTCTGCCGCACACGCTCGGCTGGAACGGCATGAAGCATGTGACCATCGAGCCGTATGGACTTTCCGATGCGCCGGGCTCGTTCACGATGTCGACCCCCCTCAAACGCGGGCGCGCGGAAGTGGGATTCGGTCTCGCACACCTCGGCACGGACGACGACAAGCGCCCCATGCGCGTGGAGACGATCGAGGTGCGCACCCTGGATTCCTTCGCGGAGGACAGGAAACTCGCGCGCCTCGACTTCCTGAAGGCCGATGTCGAAGGCTGGGAGGCGCGCATGCTGCAGGGCGGGCAAGGCGCCCTCGCCCGTTTCAAGCCGACGCTCTTCCTCGAGATCGTGGAATCGAGCCTTGCGCGCGCGGGCTCGACCAGCGCCGATATCTTCGACCTGCTTTCGGCCATCGGCTACCGGGCCAGAAAGCTCAACCTCGACGCAACATTCTCCGACGTCGACGGGTTTGCGGGCGACAGCGACTATCTCTTCGTTGCGGGCGGCGCCTGAATCACCGAGGGGTTGCGGCATGCACTCCGCCCGCCTCGGTCGCTTTTCTCTCGTCGCACTGGCCCTCGTCGTCGCCAGCTGCGCGCCGGCGTTCGTTGCGCCGCAGGAAGTGCGCGACGCCGTGGCGGCGCGCGCGGCCCAGGGCGGCCTCGACGTTGACGCCGCGATGCGCGCGAAGGGCCTGTTCGCGACCGCAGACCTCACCTCGCAGGCGGCGCCTGACATCATCGTCGACTACAGCGCCGCGCCGTCACAGCGCTATTGCGGCACGGGCGGTTGCCCGCTGCAGGTATGGGTGAAGATCGGCGCCGCGCCATATCGCCTGGCTTTCGACATCCAGGCCCTCGGGCACAGCATCGAGACCGGAGCCAATCGCACATGGCTGGCCACGCAACTGCACGGCGTACATTGCGGCCGCACCGGCGCTGACGCGTGCGCCTACGCTTTCGAATGGAGTGGGGCGGCCGACCAGCCGGGCGGCTTCCACGCGGCCTCGATCTTCGGGAAGCCGGATCACTATGTCGGTCCGTTGATGCAGGCCCTGCCGTTCGACCTGGAAGCTGCGCCGATCGAGATCAGTTCAACCGTCGAGCGATTTGAGTCCGCCTGCGCGAAAATGCGCGGCGGCGGCGACGCGTCTGGCGCGGTCTCCACCGTGCCGGATCTCAACGAGGATGGCCGCCGCGAGGTCGTCTTTGACGGGCGTTTCGCGGCGTGCCTCGCCGAGAATGCGCCGAGAACCCCGGTCTGCCATGCAGATACGTGCGGAACAATCGTCTTCGCGGCGCCTTCAACGCCGGGGGGCGCGTGGTCGAAAATCTACTCCAGCACGTCGGCGCAGGACTACGATTTCGATTTTTCGTCAGGTAAACCGCGCATGCGGATCATCGAGCCGTGCGAGACCGAGCGCTGTCAGCGTCGTTCGCTCGTCTGGTTCCCGGACGAAGGCCGCCTGAAATAGCCGTCAGCCCGCGTCGGCGGCGCGGTCCTCGGAGATCGGTGACACACACCGAATGTGTGTGTCACCCAAACAGCGCATGCGGGATCTCCCGCGGAACCGTTTCTGGAAAAACGACGCCACGTCGGGCAGGTCAGCGCTGGCGAGAGACGCGCGGCTCAACAGCGCGCGGGCGAATACCTCGAAGGATCGGGCGCACGCGCAAGACTGCGGGACAGGCGCAAGACCCCCGCACGCTGCGTGACTCCCCGGACATATCCATGGACCCGCTCACACAACGGGCCCGGCGCGCGCGACACATGTATTTGGGACCGCCGGACGGCGTCGCGCGAGGTCTTCCGACGGCGGGCGCTCAACCGCGTCCCATGCGACGCACCCGCCTCCCCGGCGCCGCCCGGACGCGCCGGCGCCGCCCGCCAAAGCAGGAGCCCTCCGACCGCCAGTCCCAACACCACAAGAAACGCGAGCACATCTGCCTCCGTCAAAACCAGCAGCATTCGTTCTCTTTTTGTTCTCTTTTCTCAAGTGACATTTTGGAGAGGTTTGAGGGGCGGCGAGGCAACGAGAACCGTCGCAGGTGAGGCTTCCTCTCACAGTCCGCGAAACGGCGTGTGTGCGCGTCACTCTTTCTGATCGCCGATAAAATATCGCTATACGCGATATTTTATCTTGCTGAGCGGCGAAGAATCGCCTAGGCTTGAGTCGTTGTGGAAGTCCAATTCGTACCTGACGCATACTGGGGCCTTGAGCCCTGTGAGAAGCTTAGCTTCTCGACCACCGTCCGCGTGTGCAGGGATGTCGGTGCCTCGGTGCCGCGCCCTCAGGCCGGGCGCGGCCTATTAGGGGTAAAACTGCTGCTGATCGACCCCTCTCCTTCCTTCAGGCGCCGGCACTTCGGCGGGAATGAGAGCCTCAACGTATGGACAACGATCCCAACCACCAGCAGCGCCACAGACCGTCGTGGAGGCGTCGAATCTTCGTATTCGCCGTCCTCGTTGCGCGGTTGGTTGTCTGGCTTATTCGCGTCTTCAACTCTGGAGACGACAGCTAGGCGGCGACCCCTTCTAGTGGGCAGGCAGCCATGACTAAGGCAGCAAAGCGCCCATTGATAAATGAGGCATTGCGACTGGCACGACTATATTGGGGATTTAACCAAGCAGAAATGGCTGAGCGCTTGGGTGTTTCGCAATCGGTAGTGTCAGAAGTTGAGAGCGCATCTAAGTCGGTATCGATGGATTTGCTTGAACGCTATTCGGATGCGTTGAAAGTGAAGATGTCGAATCTCGTTTTTTTCGCCGAAGAGCTTGAGAGCATTCCGAATCCGTCTCGCGGCAAGACGATAGTCGCGAAGAGAGTATTGGAATTTCTCGACAGGATTGCGCCGAATGACAAAGCGGACGCATGAGCGATATGCGTTGACGCGATCGCCTTTGGCGCAGCGCCTAACTCAAAAAAAGCTGGCCAATCTCCTGCGAAGGCCACTTCCCCAGCTAAAGGGGCTCATAAAATACAAGAAGTCATTCGTGGTGGCAGAGGTTCGCGAGATAGACGGAAAGGCCCGTCCACTATGCTATCCGCGCGGCCCACTGCGCTCGGTGAATGAAGCGCTAAAGTATCAGCTAAGCAAGATTCGGCTCCCAGATTATGTCGCAAGCCCCAGACGTGGTCGCGGGCAACGCGAGAATGCGGCGGTCCACGTTGACGCCAAACAAATCCTAACGCTGGATCTGCGAAAATTTTATCCGTCGGTTTCGAGACGATACATCGCGCGGTTCTTCCGCGAAGAGTTTTCGATGCATCCAGATGTTGCCGGCCTCATCACCGAACTGCTCACTTTTGAAGGACGAGTTTTGTATGGCGCTCCAGCAACACCGGTTTTGGTGATGCTGGCGCATCGAAAAATGTTCGATCAAATCGACAACGCGTGCCTAGCGTTCGGCACGAAAATGTCCTTGTGGGTCGACAACCTGACAATTTCGGGCGCCGAGGTGCCTGGCGCACTGCTCGTGCAAGTTCGCGAGATAATCGCCTCACACGGATACAAGACCCACGATATCGCGTTCGTGACGACTAACCGTGACTCCACAGTCACCGGCGTCGTGGTGAGATGCGGTGAACTCCATCCGGCCAATTCCTCGAACCTAGCAATCCGCGATCTTGAAGCCGCATTGAGAAACAGCGTTGATCCGAGCGAGTATGAGGCAAAAGCAAATCGCCTATTGAGCCGCCTTGGCGGACAGCTTCACATTCTGGGTACGCAGCGCGAGTGGGGACAAAAAATCGCTAGGAGGATGAATGTAATTCGACAAAAACGGGACAAACGTGTCCGCTCTAACTCGAAGTAAGGTGTTGATCGCAGCGATGACCAGCGGAGCGAACGCTACCCCGCCATATCCGCGTCCAGCGACCACTCTTCCCAGTGCGCCCACACGCGCTCGCATTCCACGCGCCACGCCGCGAGCTTCTCGAGGTGTGGCGCCTCCGGCGACACCTCGATCCAGCGGCGCGTGAAGAAGCCGTCGCCGGGCGCGCCGTCCTTGCCGACGACGAGTGCGCTCAGCACCGGCTCGCCGCGTTTCCTGTTGTCGATGGCCACCGCATTCAGCGCATCGAACAGCGCCTCGCCGATGGGCACGCCCGTCTCGGCCGCGAGCTCCTGATAGGTGACGAGATCGCGTGCGCGCGCGACATCGATGAGGCGCGTCCGCATCGCGGCCTTTGCAGCGCGCGTGACCGCGAGCGCATCGGCGACCGAGATCGCCGGCTTCGCCGAAACGCCTGTCTTGCGCCGCACGCCCTCCAGCAACGCCGCCCATTGCGCGGGCGCGGCGAAGCGCGGCTGCGTGGCGATGAGATCGCAGGTCTGGATCGACTGGAACGGAAAGCCCGGCGTCACGTCCTCGATGCGCGCGGCGACGATCTTGTCGGCGTCGAACGCGTACTGCGCCTCCGCCTTCACCCAGTTCGACGTGAGCGACGCGTTCGACCAGAGAACGACCACGACTTTTGCGCCGGTGAGTTCGCGTCCGATCACATCGGAGAAGCGTTCGCCGGCCACGAGCGAGGTGTCCCACCACGTGGACCAGCCGGCCTCGACGAGTTTCGCCGACGCCGCTTCCGCCCACGCGCGATCCTCGCGCTTGTAGCTGATGAAGACGTCGGCCACGGCGCTTACGCCGCTTGCCCGCTCAGGCGCGCGCGCGCCTTCTCTTCGCCGATGAGCGCAAACAGCGGCGCCATCTCCGGCCCGTGATCCATCGCCGTCAGCGCCTGGCGCAGCGGCATGAACAGGCCCTTGCCCTTCGCGCCGGTCTTGCCCTTCACCGCGTCGACGAACGCGCCCCACGACGTCGCATCGTACGGGCCCTTCGGCAGCACGCTCAGCGCGGCTTCCGCAAACCCTGCATCCGCAATGACCGGCGTGATCGGTCCGGCGATCACCTTCACCCACGCCGCGACGTCCGGCAGCAGCACGAGATTGGCGCGCACCGTGTTCCAGAACGTCTCGCCGAGATCCGCGCCAAACGCCGCGAGGCGATCCTTCACGGCGTCGTAGGGCATGGCGTGCAGCACCGCAGCGTTGACGCGCTTCAGCTCTTCGGGATCGAACCGCGCGGGCGCGCGGCCGATCTTGCCGTAGGAAAATTCCGCCGCGAGCGTCGCGAAATCGGATCGCGCCTCCACGGGATCGGACGTGCCGAGTTTCGCGAGGTGGCTGAGAATGGCGACCGTCTCGAAGCCGTCGTCGCGCAGCATCTGCGCGGACAGCGAACCGAGCCGCTTCGACAGCGCCTCTCCATCTGCGCCGACGAGCAACGGAAAGTGCCCGAATATCGGCAGCTTTGCGCCGAGCGCTTCGAAGATTTCCGCCTGCACGCCGGTGTTGGTGACGTGATCCTCGCCGCGCACGATGTGGGTGATCTTGTACTCGATGTCGTCGACGACCGACGGCAGCGTGTAGAGATAGGCGCCGTCGGCGCGGATGAGAACGGGATCGGAGAGCGAGGTCGTGTCGATCGACTGCGGCCCGCGCACGAGGTCGGTCCATTCCACGCGCTTGCCCGAAAGCTTGTAGCGCCAGTGCGCCTTGCGCCCTTCCGCTTCGAGCGCCGCGCGGTCGGCGTCCGTCAGCGACAGCGCCGCGCGATCGTACACCGGCGGCTTGTTGCGCGACTGCGCGATGCGGCGTTTGCGTTCGAGATCTTCCTCGGTCTCGTAGCAGGGATACAGCAGGCCCGCAGCCTTCAGCTTTTCCGCCGCCGCGTCATAGGACGCAAACCGCGTCGACTGCTGCGCGCGCTCGTCCCAGTCGAGGCCAAGCCATCTGAGATCGGTCTCGATGCCTTCCTCGAAGGCCTTCGTGGACCGCTCGAGATCGGTGTCGTCGATGCGCAGGAGCATCTGGCCGCCCTGCTGGCGTGCGAACAGCCAGTTCAGGAGAGCGGTGCGGATATTGCCGACATGGAGCCGGCCCGTGGGGCTCGGCGCGAAACGCAATTTGGGAGTCATCGCGCCTTATCGCGGCTCGCCGCCCCTTGGACAAGCGCGGCCCGCCGTGGTGAATGGGCGCAAATCCGTCGAAACGATCCACAAGCAGTCCCAAAAGCATGCCAGGGAGGCCCCGATGGCCCATACGTCGCGTGAAGTCCGCCTGAAAAGCCGCCCCGTCGGCACGCCGAAGGCCGAGAACTTCGAGGTCGCCTCAGTGACGCTGGCCGATCCCGGCCCCGGCGAGGTTCTGGTCAAGAACCTGTGGATGTCCGTCGATCCCTACATGCGCGGCCGGATGTATGACCGGGAAAGCTATGTGCCGCCCTTCCAGATCGGCGAAGCCCTGCAGGGCGGCGCGGTCGGCCAGGTGGTCGCATCCGGCGATCCGGCCTTCAAGGCGGGCGATCTCGTGGAGTCGATGTTCGGCTGGCGCGAGGCTTTCGTGGGCCCCGCCGGCGCGCTGCAGAAACTGCCCGCCTCCAACGCCCCGCCGCAGGCCTATCTCGGCGTGCTCGGCATGCCGGGCATGACCGCCTACACCGGCCTCCTGAACATCGGCGATCCCAAGCCTGGCGAAACCGTGTTCGTCTCCGGCGGCGCGGGCGCTGTGGGCTCGATCGTGGCGCAGATCGCCAAGATCAAGGGCTGCACGGTGGTGGCTTCGGTCGGCTCCGACGACAAGGCCAAATGGCTGAAGGGCGTCGGCGTCGACGAGGTGGTGAACTACAAGACCTGCGGCGATCTCCTCGCCGCCGTGCGCGCCGCCGCGCCGAAGGGCATCGACGTCTATTTCGACAATGTCGGCGGCGAGCATCTTGAAGTGGCGCTCGAAGTGGCGCGTCCGGGCGCGCGCTTCGCCGAGTGCGGAATGATCTCACAATACAACGACACCGAGCCGAAGCCCGGCCCGAGAAACCTCATCTACGTCGTCGGCAAGAGCCTGAAGATCCAGGGCTTCATCGTCTCGAACTACTGGAGCCAGCGCGCGCAGTTCCTGACCGACATGACGCAGTGGATCGCCGAGGGAAAGATCAAGTGGGAAGAGACCGTGGAGAACGGCATCGAGAATGCGCCGAAGGCGTTCCTCAATCTCTTCTCCGGCGCCAACACCGGCAAGATGCTTGTGAAGCTCAGCTGATTTCTCACTTCTAGAACCAGAGTTTCATGTCACGCCTGTTCGACGCCTACGTCATGGTCGACTGGAGCGCCGCCTCCAGACCGACGACCGGCTCCGATTCCATCTGGATCGGGGTGCTGAAGAAGAATGTCCGCTTCCAGCTGGCGTTTGAAGCACACAACCCGTCGACGCGCGCAGAAGCGCTGGCGCTGATCGAGAAGACGCTCGCCGATCTCGCACGGCGCAACGATCGCGTGCTGCTGGGCTTCGACTTTCCGCTCGGCTTTCCGAAAGGAACAGCCGCCGCGCTCAAGTTGAAAGGCGCGCCGTGGTCGGCGCTGATCGACTTCGTCGCATCCGAAATGCGCGACAAGCCGGACAACACCAACAACCGGTTCCAGATCGGCGCGAAGATGAACCGGCTGATGACCGGCGAGGCGTTTCCGTTCTGGGGCTGCCCGGCCAAGGACGCGCAGACCATGCTCGCGGTGAAGCGCCCGCGCGATCACGCCGCCGAAGACCTGCCCGAATATCGGTTGGCGGAGCAGGCGATCAAGGGACCCTCGCCGATCTGGAAGCTTTATTATCAGGGCTCCGTCGGCGGACAGGCGCTGACCGGTTTGCCGGTCGTGAAGAAGCTGAAGAGCAAGCTCGGCGACGGGCTGAAGCTCTGGCCGTTCGAGACGGGCTGGAAGCCGCTGACGCCGGACGATCTCGAAGGCGTGGCCGTGGTCGCGGCGGAAATCTATCCGACGCTGCACGCCGGCAAGCCCGGCGCAGGCGAAGTGAAGGACGCCGCGCAGGTGCGCGCCGCCGCCGAACATTTCGCAGCGCTCGACGAGAAGGGCCGACTGGCGGCAGCGTTCGGCCCGAAGAAGGATCAGGACTCCCTCGTCGAAACCGTCACGCAGGAAGAAGGCTGGATCCTCGGCGTCTGATTGAGCGCAGGCTTCAGGTTTCGCGCGGCTGCGCGAAACCACCCTGCGCCCGGCGTGTCAGCCACGCGAACCGCGCCACCAGCACGCCGACCGAAATGCAGCTGGCGATGAAGATGGCTTCCATCAAGCCCGCCACGCCGCGCCCCTGCATCTCGCCGAGAAGAAACGCGAGCGGCGGCATGACGATCACGTAGGCGAAGACGTGGCTCGCGGTCGGGAACCAGTTGTCGCCGCGCCCGCGCAGCGCCGCCGCCGCCACCACCTGCCCGCCGTCAGGCGCCAGCACCAGCGCCGCAATCGGCATGAGCGCGGCCACCGCCGCCACCAGCGCGGGATCGGCGCTGAAGGCGCGCCCGATCGGCTGCGCGAAGAGCAGGATCAAAACTGCCGCTGCAAACATGGCGAGCGTGTTCACGCCCAGTCCGAGCCAGCCGGCGCGCGTCGCCTGCGCTTTCTGGTCTGCGCCGATGGATTCCGAAACGAGCACCTGCGTCGCCGCCGCGAAGCCCAGTGCGATCATGAACACGACGGCCAGCAGGTTGAGCACGATCTGGTACGACGCCACTGCGTCTTCGCCGATGCGGCCCGCAATCACCGTCATGCCGCCGAAGGCGCCCGCTTCCGCCACCTGACTGATCGCCGCCGCCGCGCCGACGGCGAGCATCGCGCCGAAGCCCGGCGCGGAGGACGGCGCAGGTTGCGCGACTCCGAAGCCGCTGTCGCGCAACTTGAGGAAGATCCATCCGAGCAGGCCTGCGACGAGGAACACCCGCGCGCCCACGGTCGCCCATGCCGAACCCACCGCGCCGTACGCCGACACCAGCACAAGATTCAGCGCGATGTTCACGGCGTTGCCGAGCCACATGACAACAGCGCCGGCGTTCGGCCGGGAAATCGCCTCCATGAAGAACGACGCCGCGATGAAGGTCAGGTGCAGCGGAATGGAGAGCCCCAGCACCATCGCGACCTTGCCGGCCGCCGCCGCCAGATCCGGCTTGATGCCGAGTGCGAGCAGCGCGGGCGTCGCAGACAGCGCGATGAGCGCCGCCGATACCCCGCCGGCAATCCAGGCGATGATGAGGCCGCGCCGCAAGACCGCGCCTGCGTGGGCCGCACGGCCTTCGCCGATGGCGCGCGCGCCGAGCACCTGGACCGAGACCAGCAGACCGATCGCGCCGACGAGGAAGAGCCCCGTCGGCGCCCAGCCCAGCGCAAGGTGCGAAAGCTCCCTCGGCGCGAGCTGACCGACGATGATCGTGTCGGCGACGCCCATGCCCATGATGCCCAGCCGCGCAATGGCGACGGGACCGGCGAGGCGGATGAGCCGCGGCAGGAGTGCAGGATCGGACATGGTGGGAAATTAACCGGCAGGCGCGCCGCAAGGATAAAGCGGTCGCGCGGGACTATGATGTAGGTGAGCGACGTCAGAACGACGGCGGGCCGTCCGGTTCCGATGTGGGGCCCGCCACGATCAGCGGCGCGCCGGCAGTCACGCCGGGCTCGCCTTCCAGCGGAGCTGCGTCGTCCGCCGCCGGCGCCGCAGCAGGCGGACGGCGATAGGATCCGACATCGATCGTCCTGGCGGCGAAGTAGCCGTCGCGGCCGTCCTCAAGGCGCACGCGCAGCCAGGGGCCATCGGGCGCGTCGTCCACGCGGCCGTTGATGCGCAGGCGTTCGCCCGGCCGCGCGGACCGGATCGTCTTTGCATACCCGGCCGGACCTTCACGGATGGCGACGGGTTCGGCGACAGTCTGCGGGGTCTTCGGCCAGAAGAACGCGACGTCGTAGTCGAGCGCCAGCTGGAGGGGCGGCGGCGGCGGCGCGCCGACCGGCGCGGGCGCCGAAATCGGGGTCATGTCCACGACGGCCGGGCCGAAGTCCGCGCGCGCAACCGACGCCGGAGCGCTCGCGGCGGGCCAGCTGAGCAAGGCCCCGGCAAAAGCGGCGACGCCCGCGACCGCGCCTACGCTCATGTTGGCGGGCGATCCAAAGCGCGCCGCGGGAGCCATGCGGGCATGCAGCCACGTCCGCGTGCGCTGCACGCGCGCCGCCACACGGTCGATGATGTCTCCCTGGGGCCCGGACTGGATCATGGGCTGGCTCTTAGCATGACGTCCCGAATCAGCACAGTCGCCCCGGTCACTGTCCAGCGGGAATTTTTCGCATTTTCATCCGCACACGCCTCATCGCGCCGCCGTCCGGAGCGGGACGCGGCGTCGCCGCTTGCAGACGGGAGGCAGGGCGCAAGGCAAAGCGCCGGATAAGGCCGGCCTTGCGACCGGCGGGTAGTCATGACGCTCGACCTTGCGCCCCGTTCGGTCGTTATTCCCGGACGCGCGTGCAGGAGTTGCTGGATCGGAGAATTACTCCGCAACGTACGGTCCGGCCGGTCGCCGGGAACAGGGTTCCCACGTGCCGGAGCGGCCTGTCTTAGCTCCACCGCGCGCTACCGGTGCAACGTGCAGGAAGTCCGACCTCCCCGGACCCCGCGGTTTGCGTCCCCGCAGGCGACCACGCCGACCGCGCCCCGTCCGCCTGAAGATTTCGGAGCTCCTCGAAGCCCTCCCGCGAACGGCGCGCGGGAGCAACATGGAAGAATTAAATCCTATGTCAAGGGCCGCAGTCCTCGCCCAGGAAGACCGCCCGGAGCGCCGCCGGCCTGTAGCACCGGCGCTACAGGCCGGCGGCTGCGCACGACGCGTTGACGCGCTTTTTACTTGGAATGCCGGCGGCCCCGGCGCAATGTTGCTTGTGGATGGCTGCAAGTGCGAACGGAAGAAGTCGAGCGCTTCGCGGCGCTTTCAAATTCGATAATTTCCTACACCGACCTTGAGGCTTACCTGAACGAGGTCACGAGCCGGCTCGGCTTCACCTATTTTGCATTGACGCACTATGTGAGCGACCCGCTCGCCGCGAATGTCGCAAACATCACGAACATTCCCGAAGGCCTGAAGCAACTCTCCATTGCAAAACGGTATGTGAAGATCAGTCCGTTGCCGGCGTTGTGCAGGAGCCGGGTTGCAGGATTTTCATGGTCGCAGGCGCTCGCCATGACGCACCCGACCGCTGAGCAGCGCGAGATCGAATGGGACTACCGGGCATTTGGCGTCGGCGAAGGCTTCATCGTCCCCGCCAACCTCGTCGACGATATCTGCGGGTCGGTCCAGTTCGGCGTACGTGTCGGCGAGGACCTGCCCACGCACATGTTTCCCTACGCGCAATATCTCGGCGCCCTCGCCTACGACGCCACGCGCAGGATCGCGAAAGCCAATGTATTTCCGTCAGATGCGCCGCCGGGCCTCACGTCCCGACAACTCGATTGCATCACGCTTGTGGCGCGCGGCAAGGGCGACTGGGAAATCGGCCGGCTCCTTGAGATCAGCAAGGAGACCGTGCACAAGCACATCCAGGCCGCGATGAAGCGCTATGAAGTGACGACGCGAACGCAACTTGTCGTGCGCGCCCTCTATCGTTCGCAGATCTCGTTCGACGACGTGCTGCGCTGAATCTACCCCGGCACTTTTGCCCATGTCGTTCGGCTAGGCCGAACTCTACACCCCATATGGCCGTACCCTCTTCAGGCCGTTGGCGAATGCGGCCAATCACTCAACCGCTGGAGCACGCAATGGACAGGAGCCATGTATGCCCTACTCCAAGCAACATAGTTTGCAGACCTCAGACATAGACGCCAAAGACGGGCCGCCGCTTGACCGCCCTGTAGTGCGGTCGACGAACGCCGCCGCCCTGCATGAATCGGGCGAGGGCATTCTCGACGCTGAAGCAACGATCGTCCGTGATGCGTACGAGGCCGCGCATGCACACGAGGACGGCGTCCTGTATCTTGAGGACCCCATGGACCGCCTGCGCGCGGACTGGTTCGCGCGCCGCAACGGCGGCGCACGCGGGGGAAGCGCCCTGCAGCACGATATCGCGCGCACACGCGTGGCGCACGCAATCCATCTGACCGAATCTGCGCTGATCGAAATCTCGCTCGCGGGGCTCAGGCCCGAGCTTATCCATTGCTATCTTGGCATGATCAACGAACTGCACGCCTTGCGGGACGGCCGGCAGCAGCCTGCTGCAACCCCGCGCATCGCGGACCGCCGGGTCGCGCATGCGCGCGTCGACCCGACCGGGAGCGAGGTGCGGAAAGACTACATCTTCACGCCGCGCCAGAAGGCGGTCGTGGACCTGCTGCTCACCGGCGCCTCGACGCGAAAGATCGCGGCCGGGCTCGAACTCGCCGAGGGCACGGTGAAGATCCACCTCGCGGCGATCTACCGGACGCTGGGCGTGCGCTCGCGCGCGGAGGCCATCGCAAGGCTGAAATAGCCGATCCGCACGGCCTCCCAGCCGTTCGCCATGCGCCGCAGGCGCGAGCAGACCGGCGCTGGCTCGCCCGTCCCGCTAAAAATTCGCTTGTGAATAACTTGCGACAGACCTAGCTTTGTTTCGGGGACGCAACAATCACATCGCAACAGGTCCCCGAGTCCACTGGCAAAGGGGGCGACGATGAAGGGTCTCAAGACGATAGCAGTGCTCGTGGCATGCGCGGCGCCCGGCGCCTGCGCCAATCTCCCCAGCGACACAATGCAGAGCGCGCGCGGGATTTTTACCGGACAGGGTTTCGACGCCGAACCGATCATTCACCAGAGCAGCACAGGCGCGCGCGCGACATCCGTGGACCTCGTACGCCAGGTGCTTTGCGTCACACGCGGCGAGGCCGGCATTTGCCCTGACTGGCGTAGCAATGAATGGAGGCATCTCACCCTGCCCAGCGCCGACGAAGCTGCGCTCGAATTCGAGATGCACCCCTTCAACGAAGACGCGACCAAGGACGCGGACGCCCGAAAACGTTATCGCAACGCCATCGTTGGCACCGTCCTTGCGCGCGCCGACGCCAATTGCGCCGCGTACCTGAACCAGCTGCGCGGCTGGCAGGTCACCCAACGCACCGGCCTGGGCATTGTCGAGATCGGGCTTGATGCGGCAGGCGCCATCACCCAGAGCACGACAAGTTCACGCCTCTTTTCAGGCCTGTCCGGTGTTGCGACGTCCATGTCGGGCACGATCGACAAAGAGGTGTTTTCCTCCACGGCCGTCGAGGTGGTCGCCAATCACATCGAAACGTCGATGACGACCAAGCGCACCGAGATCGTCAACAATCTCCGCAAGTCGTACGCGGATTACAACCTCTCGCTCGCGATCGCCGACCTGCAGCGCTATTATGGCGGATGCGACTCGCGCAACGGACTTGCAATCATGCGCCAGCAAGGCGCCATGACGCCGGAGACGGAATCCGCCACCGCCCGCGCACGGCTTGCTGCGCGTTCGGTCGAAAACGGCGCTGCGATCTTCGCCAACGAGGCCAGCGAGGCGCAACGGCGCGCCGATCAACTCTCCAACCAGATCGCTGACCTGACCCCGGAACGCGACGCCGCCACGACAAGCGCTGCACGCAAGGCGGCGTTGGTGAGCCAGATCGCCCAGCTGGAGACCGACAAAAGCTACTGGATCCGGCAGGCTGAGACCCTGAAACAGCGCGCCACCGACATGCGGCAGGCGGCGCGCGAGTTGACGGAGCCCGCCGAGACCACGACGCCCGAGACCACCGAAACGCCGAAACCGGAACCAGCCAAACCGGTGGAGGTCGCCGAGAATGACCCCGCAACGACCACGGAAACAACGCCTACCGCGACAATAACACCGACGACGACGCCAGCGGTCGAACCCCCGCGCGAAATCGTTCGCTGAGCCCTACCCGTTCGCGGCGCGTCGCGCCTCGATGCGCGTGTTGCGCAGGCCCTCGGCCACGAGGAACGCCAGATCCAGCGCCTGCGCGCCGTTGAGGCGCGGATCGCAGTGCGTGTGGTAGCGGTCGAAGAGATCCTCTTCCGTCACCGCCGACGCGCCGCCGAGGCACTCGGTCACCTGTGCGCCCGTCATCTCCACGTGCACGCCGCCGGGATAGGCGCCTTCGGCAGGCAGCACTTCCATGAAGGTCCGCACTTCCGCGAGGATGCGGTCGAACGGCCGCGTCTTGTAGCCGGACTGCGTCTTCAGCGTGTTGCCGTGCATGGGATCGCACGACCACACCACGTTGCGGCCTTCCTTCTGCACCGCGCGCACGAGGCGCGGCAGGCCGGCGGCCGCCTTCTCCGCGCCGAAGCGCGCGATGAGCGTCAGACGGCCCGGCTCGTTGTCGGGATTGAGGGCATCGATGAGGCGCAGGAGATCATCCGGCTCGAGGCTGGGCCCGCACTTCATGCCGATGGGGTTCTTCACGCCGCGCATGAATTCCACGTGCGCGCCGTCGAGCTGGCGCGTGCGGTCGCCGATCCAGAGGAAGTGCGCGCTCGTGTCGTACCAGTCGCCGGTCGTGGAATCGACGCGGGTCATGGCCTCCTCGTAGCCGAGCAGCAAAGCCTCGTGGGACGTATAGAAATCAACCTGCTTCATCTGCGGCGTGGTCTCGGGGGTCACGCCGCACGCGGCCATGAACTCGAGCGCTTCGGAGATCTTGTCGGCGATCTTCTTGTAGCGTTCGCCCGCCGGGCTGTCGGCGACGAAGCCCAGCGTCCAGCGATGCACGCTGCGCAGGTCCGCGTAGCCGCCCTGCGCGAAGGCGCGGATGAGATTGAGCGTGGCGGCGGACTGCGAGTAGGCGCGGATGAGCCGTTCTGGATCGGGGATGCGTTCTTCCGGCGTGAAGTCCATGCCGTTGATGTTGTCGCCGCGGTAGGATGGCAGGGTCACGCCGTCCTGCGTCTCGGTCGGCTCGGAGCGCGGCTTGGCGAACTGGCCGGCGATGCGCCCGACCTTCACCACCGGCTTGCCGCCCGCGAACGTCAGCACCACCGCCATCTGCATGAGGGCGCGGAAGGTGTCGCGGATGTTGTCGGGGTGGAATTCCTTGAAGCTCTCGGCGCAGTCCCCGCCCTGCAGCAGGAACGCCTCGCCCGCCGAGACCCGGCCCAGCGAGGCCTTCAGGTTGCGCGCCTCGCCCGCAAAGACGAGCGGCGGGTAGTTGCGCAGCGTCGCCTCCACCCGCGCCACGGCGCTCGCGTCCGGGTAGTCGTTCGGGATGTGCTTGGCCGGCGCTGCGCGCCAGGAGTTCGGGGACCATTTTTCACGCATGGCCCCTCCTTAGCAGAAACCATGCGCTCCATGGAAGCGGACGGGGCGCAAGGGGGAGATCGTGCCCCGACGAGCCGAACTCCCCTGCCGGCGGCCATGATGTCCCCACAGTTGCGTCCGATTGCAAACACCTGAACGAAACGGCAAGGTTTGGGCTTACCGGGGCAGGCAATGGCGATCGCCGCATATCTCTCCTACGGCGCGGAGGATTCCGCGGCCGCGCGCGACATCGCCCGCGAGCTGGAGGCGCATGGCCTGCCGGCGACGCTGACCGCCGTGGATCGCGCGCAGGCCATCCTCGACGCCCGCTGCCTCGTGGCGCTGATCTCGCCCGGCGCCGAGGCCGACGAAGCCGCCGCCCGCGACCTCGCCTTCGCGATCGCCAACGGCAAACCCATCGTGCCGGTCCTGCTGAAGGACGTGTCCGCGGAGGGCGTGCGCCCGGTCCTCGACCTGCAGAACCGCTTGGACGCGCGCGAAGGGCTCTCGAACCCCGTGCTCTCGGCCATTGTCGCCCGCGTGCGCGCCTTCGCGGAGGCCGGACGCACCATCGCCATGCTCAACATCAAGGGCGGCGTCGGCAAGACGGTGCTTGCGGCGAACGTGTTCGCGGCCGCGCACCTCGAGCTCGGCAAGTCGGTGTGCTTCATCGACCTCGACCCCCAGCACAATCTCTCGCAGTTCTTCCTGCCGCCGGAGGAGCGCAACCGCGTGCGCGCGGACGCGATGACGATCTATTCGGTGTTCATCGCCAAGGGCCCGCTGTCGACGCCGCGCGAGAACTTCGCGCGCATGCCCGTGCAGCTCAACCGCGCCCGCGGCATGGGCAAGCAGCGCTTCGATCTGGTGGTCGGCGACGAGCGCCTGTTCGAGTTCACGCTGGACGGCCGCACGGAGCGCGAGCGCGCCGACGCGCTGTCGCGCTTCCATGACCTCGTCGCGCAGCTGCGCGCCAAATACGATCTCGTGGTCATCGATGTGAACCCCTGCGCGACGTTCCTGACGCGCTGCGCGGTCACCGCGTCCGATCACATCGTGGCGCCTGTACGGCCCGAGAAATACTCGCTCACCGGCCTCAACATGCTGGAGCAGGTGACGCGCCAGATCCGCGGGCGGCCGCTGAAATCGAGCGAATTTTCCGTGCTCCTCAATGGCGTCGCCGATCGCCCACGCACGCGCGGCGGCTACGATGTGGACCAGGCCACGCGCGAGGAAATCGCCGCCGCGCCCTTCTTCGGCTCCGCGCTGCTCGGCCCCGCGATCCCTTACACCACGCACCTGCGCACGACGCCGATCGACCGCTACGTGGTCAATCCGATCTCGCTGACCGCGATGAAGCAGTTCGCCCAGCGCATGTTGAAGGAAAGCCTCGCGTCCGCCGCCATCGACATCATCAAGCGCGCGGGCGCGTGAGGCCATGGACGAGGCGACCCGCAAGACGCTGAAAAGCCTGCGCCGGACGCGAACGCCCGCCGAGATGAAGTCCCTGTTCAAGGCGGTGCGCGCGCAGAGCGACGCCGTGCTGCTGGCGGAAATCGCGCCGCCGAAAAAACGCCCGGTGCCGAAAGCCGATTTCGCGACGAAACTCGCCGCACGCCTCGCGGTCATCCAGGGGCCCGCGTCCGACAAGGCCGACGCGCTTATCGGCGTGATCGAGGAAACCCACGGCGCCATCGACATCGCGGCCGCCGGCCTCGTTCCCGTGATCCGCAGGCTTGCGCGCCGTTTCGGGGAAAAGGCCGTTGCGGCCGCGACGGACGACCTCCTCGCGCGCCTGGAAGCTTCGGGCTCCATGCGCGAGCGCGTGACCTAGCTCAATCGCGCCAGCTTCTCCGGGTTGCGCACGGCGTAGATCGCGATGATCCGCTCGCCGTCGGATTCAATCGACAGCGTCTGGTCGATCATATCATCCAGGAACAGCACCAGCCCGAGCGCGCCGTTGATGGTGCGCGGCTCGACACGGAAGCCGCCGCCGAACTTGCGCATCAGGCCGATGAAGAAGCGCGCCACCCTGTCGGCGCCGCGGATCGGGTTGAGCGCGGCCCGCTTGACGCCGCCGCCGTCCGTGATCGCCACCGCATCCGCGCGCAGCAGCGC
>WRPF01000270.1 GCA_009773335.1 Caulobacteraceae bacterium | reverse complement strand
AGGGTTGCGCGAAGACCAGCACCGGCAGCGCCACCACCAGCGCCGCGAGAATCACGACCGACGGTGTGTACCACGCCGCAAAGCGATCGATGAATTGCTGCACGGGCGCCCGTTGCGTTTGCGCGCTCTCGACGAGGTGCACGATGCGGGCGAGCGTGGTGTCGGCGCGGCGCCGGGTCACGGCGACGGTCAGGACGCCATGGCCGTTGATGGTGCCGGCGAACACCTCGTCGCCTTCCGCCTTCTCGACCGGAAGCGACTCGCCGGTGATGGGCGCCTGGTTGACGTCGGAGCGGCCGCTTCGCACGATGCCGTCAAGGGCGAGCTTCTCTCCCGGACGGATGATCATCACGGCACCCGGCGCTACGGCGTCGATGCCGATGCGCCGATCGCCGGCGCCGGCCGCGTCGCGAATCAGGACCTCGGCGGGTGCGGCGTCGAGCAGCCGGCCAATCGCCTTGCGCGCGCGCTCGAGGCTCTGGGCCTCGAGCCACTGCGCCGCGGCGAACAGCGACACCACCATGGCGGCCTCTTCGTACTCGCCGATCGCAACGGCTCCGGCGACGGCGATCACCATCAAGGCATTGATGTCGAGCGAGCCTCGGCGCAGCGCCTGGAGGGCGCGTTGCGCGGGAAAGATGATGCCGACGATGGCGGCGACGATGAACAGCGGGTTCACCCAGGCGGGGAATAGGGCAAAGAAGCCCAGCGCGCACGCGACGAGTACAAGGGCCGCGGCGATCGCGGTCACCCAGCCGCGAATGCGCGCGCCCGTCGGCGCCGGCGCATCGTCTTCGCAGTGCGAGCAGCCGATGGCATGCGCCTGCGAGGGCGCGGCCGTGGCGCTCACCGGTCCGCCTTCGCGGCCAAAGGCCGCTTCGGCGAGACCAAGCCGTAGCTCGCCTGTGATTTGGTGAGCGAAGGCGGGCGCCCTTCTTCCACATGCTGCAGCGTCTGCCGGAAGATCGCCATGATGTGCTGGTCGTCCAGCGAATAGAACACGACGCGGCCGTCGCGGCGCGGCCGCACCAGCCGCATGCCGCGCAGCAGGCGCAGCTGGTGCGAAACCGCGGACTGGCTCAGTCGAAGGACGGCGGCCAGGTCGCACACGCAGAGTTCGCCGTGCGACAACGCGT
>WRPF01000033.1 GCA_009773335.1 Caulobacteraceae bacterium | reverse complement strand
GACGACGCGCCGCCGGTTCCCGATCCGACGCCCACGCCGGCTCCGCCGCCGCCACCCGCGTCGGCCGCGCCGCCGCAATGAAGACGAGCTTCCTCACCCCCGACACGCAGCGTGGCGGCCTGAGGATCATCGGGCTCGTGCTGGCGGTGGTGAGCGTCATCCTGCCGGCGTTTCCGCTCGGGCCGATCGCCGCGCATCCGTGGACGCCGATGGCTGCGCTCTGGGCGGCGTACGGCTGGGCGGCCGAAGCCGACGACATGGAAAAGCTGCAGGCCTGGCGCGGCGTGCGTGCGCCCGCGACGCTGGCGGTGCTGGGTTTCCTGCACGACTGGATCGCCGGCGGGCCGATCGGCCTCTATATGATCCTCTACCTCTCAGCGTACCTGATCGGGCGGGTCGCGGCGTCGGCGATGCGATCGCCGCACCTGCTCTCGCTCTGGGCCGGGTTCATCGCCACATGCGTGGGCTTGTGCGGCGTGGCGGCGTTCGTCGCGCCCTGGGCGCTCGGCGGCTATGCGGGCCTGACGCCGTTCGCGCAGGCCTGCGCGGTGACGGCGCTTCTTTTTCCGTTCGTGCGACCTCTCTACATGGATGCAAACACGGTCTGATCGATGACAACCGCCAAACGCGACCTTCACAGCGTCTTCAACCGCCGCGCGCTGCTGATCTCCGGCGGCGGAACGGTGGCGATGGGCGCGATCGTTTCGCGACTGGCGTACCTGCAGGCGGAAAACCTCGTCACCGACACCTACACCGAAGAAGCGCGCGACAACCGCTTCGACCAGCGCATCATCGCCCCGCCCCGCGGCATCCTCTACGACCGTTTCGGCGAGAAGCTCGCGGTGACGAGTCCGGACTACCGGGTGTTCATCATTCCCGAGCAGGTGGGGGTCAAAAATCTCGAACCGACGATCCGGCGCGTCGCCGAAATTCTCGGCCTCGGGGAAGACGTGATCCAGCGGCGCCTGCGCGACGCGCGCGCGGCCAAGCGCTCCGACATCGTCATCATCCGCGCGGGCCTGCGCTGGGACGAGTTCAGCGCGGTCAATGTGCGGTTGCCGGAACTGCCGGGCGTCCGCGCGGACGCCAGCTCCATCCGTCGCTATCCGTATGACATCGCGTTCGCGCACCCCATCGGCTACGTGCAGAAGCCGAACCAGCGCGAGATCGACGCGGTGATCGCCGAAGGCGACGAGCGGCGCGCGGTCTACCTTAAGAATCCCGACGTGCGCGTGGGCAAGGCGGGGCTTGAGGCGTACCTTGAGAAACAGATCCACGGCGAAGCCGGCTGGCGGATGGTCGAGGTCAACGCGGCGGGCCGCGTGATCGACGAGGTCGGCGGGGAGACGCGCGAACCGGTGCCGGGTCCCGGCGTGGTGCTGTCCATCGATGCGGAGTGCCAGCGCGGCGCCATGGAGCGGATGGCCGGCATGAGCGCGTCCTGCGTGGTGATCGATGTCGTCACGGGCGATCTCGTGGTGATGGCGTCCTCGCCGGGCTTCAACCCGAACGAGTTCGTCAACGGCATCTCGCCGGCGCGCTTCAAGGAACTGAACGAGGACCAGTACAAGCCGCTGTTCCACAAGTCGGTGACCGGCGCCTACAAGCCGGGCTCGACGTTCAAGATCTGCACCGGGATCGCGGCGGTCACCGGCGGCCTGCCGGAGAATTTCCGCGTCAACTGTCCGGGTTATTATACGTTCGGCGGCCGCGCGTTTCACTGCTGGAGGCGCGGGGGGCACGGAACCGTGGGCTTCCACGACGCGCTCAAGCAGTCGTGCAACGTCTTCTTCTATCAGGCCGGGCTACACGCCGGGCAGCAGCGCATCGCCGACACCGCGCGGATGCTGGGCCTCGGCCAGAAGTACGATATCGGCGTGCCGAGCATGGTGCCGGGCATCGTGCCGGATGAGGCGTGGTGGAAATCGAAGCGCGGCGCCGAGCCGTTCCCGCCGGGCATGATCCTGAATACGGCGATCGGCCAGGGCGACCTGCTGACCACGCCGCTGCAACTCGCCGTCATGATGGCGCGCGTGGCGAACGGCGGGAAGGAAGTGATGCCGCGGCTCGTGCGCGAAGGGCCGGGCGTTGCGCCGCTGAAGGAGGCGCGCCAGCTGCCCTTGTCGCAGGATGGCATCCGGCGCGTGCTCGACGGCATCTTCGGCGTGGCCAGCGAACCGGGCGGCACGGCCTATCGCTCGATGGGCAATCTCGAACTCTGGTATGACCCCGCGACCAACAAGGTCGTCGACGCCGCCACGGCGCCGCCGGGCTACAAGCAGGTGCAGGTGGGCGGCAAGACCGGCACCGCGCAGGTCCGCGTCATCACCGCCGCCGAACGCGGCAGCGGCGTGAAGGGCAACCAGAACCTGCCGTGGAAGCTGCGCGACCACTCGCTCTTCGTCTGCCACGGGCCGGTGCACAATCCGCGGTATGCGTGCGCCATCGTCGTCGAGCACGGCGGCACGCTGGAGCAGTATCTGGGCGGCGGCTCGGCGGCGGCGGCGCCCATCGCGCGCGATGTGATGCGTCTGGTGCTGCTGCGCGATCCCTCGGCGATGCCCGCGGCGAAGATCGCTGAACTCGAGCCCCACCTCCGTGGACCCGCAAAGGGGCGCGCATGAGCATTTCATCTTCCCTGCAAGGGCGCCCGCGCGGCACCAGCGAAAAGCTCTCGCGGCTCAACTGGGCGATCATCACGCTCCTGTGCGCGCTCGCGGTGACGGGCGTGATCATGCACTTCTCGGTGGCGGAAGGCTCCTGGGCGGGTCGTCCGCTTTCACATGGCGGCCGTTTCGCCGTCGTGCTGGCCATCGTCATCGGCGTGGCGTTGCTCGATGCGCGTATCTGGATGGCGGCGGCGTATCCCGTCTATTTCGGCGCGCTCGCGCTGCTCGTCGGCGTCGAACTTTTCGGCGAGACGCGGATGGGCGCCACGCGCTGGCTCTCGCTCGGTCCTGTATCTCTCCAGCCGTCGGAGATCATGAAGATCGGCATCGTGCTGGCGCTGGCGCGCTACTATCACAACATCGACCCGCGCAACGCGGGCTCGCTGCTGTGGTCGATACCGCCGTTGCTGATGATCGCGGCGCCCGTGGCGCTCGTCATGCACCAGCCCGACCTCGGCACCTCCATGCTCATCGCGGCGGCGGGCGTGGGGATCATGTTCCTGGCCGGCCTGCGCTGGCGCTACATCGTTCCCGCCGGCATCGCCGCGGTGGGCGGGGCGATCGCGGCCTACTTCTTCGTGCTGCAGCAATATCAGCGCGACCGCATCAACACCTTCCTCAACCCCGAAGCCGATCCGCTCGGCACCGGCTATCACGTGGCGCAGTCGAAGATCGCCATCGGCTCGGCGGGCCTCTTCGGGAAGGGCTATCTTCAGGGCACCCAGTCGCAGGGCGATTTCCTGCCGGAAAAGCACACCGACTTCATCTTCACGATGATCGGAGAGGAATTCGGCCTGATCGGCGCGGTCGCGGTGCTCGGGCTCTACTTCGCGCTGTTCATCCTGACGATGGCGGTGTCGGCGCGCGCGCGCACCATGTTCGGACGTCTCGCCGCGGCCGGCATCGCGCTGACGCTGGCGCTCTACGTGTTCATCAACACGTCGATGGTCATCGGCCTCGTGCCGGTGGTGGGCATCCCGCTGCCGCTGATCTCTTTCGGCGGCACCGCCATGCTGACGCTGATGACCGGCTACGCCATCGTGCTCTCCATCGACCTCCACCGCGACCAGAGCTCGACGCGTGGGTTTTTGTGGTGAGTGGCGGCAAGCGCGGTCTCGCGATATATTGCGAGGATGGGCTACGCGCGACACAACTGGGACCAAGAGTGGGCCGATGCTCGCCTGCGAGGCCTTGTAGAGGCGGCCCGTGGCGGCCGGGGCGGGGCACGCCTTGGTGTTGCGGAGGAGTTGTCCGAGTTTGAACAGGCGCCGCCTGTCGAAAACAAGGACAGTTCTAGCAAGGACAGTCTCGTCGATTTCCTGCGGACTATTCCCAAACTGGACGATGATGACTGGGCCGAATTCTGGTCGCGGCCAGACTGGCAGGACGAGCAGGCGACCGAACTCGCCTGATGATATTGCTGGACACCGACGCAGTATCGAACGAGAGCAAACGAGTACCAGATCCCAACGCTGCAGCCTGGCTCGCAAGTCAGGTTGACGGCACGCTGTTTCTCAGCGTCGTTACAATTGATGAAATCGAGTACGGCATCGCCAAAATCTCGAAGAGCGGTAAGGAAGTCGCCGCTCAGAAACTGTGCGCGTGGCGGGACGGTCTCGTGCACCGTTTCTCTTCCCGCATCCTTCCTGTCACGATCGAGGTCAGCAAGCGTTGCGGCAGGTTGCGCGCTGAACTCGGACATGGCGGTTACGATATCTTGATTGCGGCCACCGCGATTGAGCACGGTTTGGTTGTAGCAACGCGGAATATGAAGCACTTCGGCCCCACCGGCGTGAGCCTCGTCAATCCGTGGACGTAGTTTCGTCCGTCACCACAGAGCCGTCTCCGCGAAGTGATCCGTCGCGCGGATGAGCGCATCGACGATGCCGGGTTCGAGGCTCGAATGGCCCGCATCGGCGATGGTTTCCAGCTCCGCTTCCGGCCACGCGCGTTTCAGCGCCCAGGCGGACGAGTAGGGCGTGCAGACGTCGTAGCGGCCGTGGATGATGCGCGCCGGGATGTGGCGCATCTTCGGGACCTGCTTCAAGAGCCAGCCGTCTTCCTCAAAGAAGCCCTTGTTGACGAAGTAGTGGGATTCAATCCGCGCGAAGGCTTCCACGAAGCGGTCGTCGTTGAATCGCTGCGGCAGGCCCGACGGCCCGGCGATGGAGATGGTCTCGCCCTCCCAGCGCGACCACGCGCGCGCCGCCGATATGCGGGTCGCGCGGTCGTCGGACATGAGGCGTTTGTGGAACGCGGCGATGAGGTCGCCGCGTTCTTCCGCCGGGATCGGCGCGACGTAGCGCTCGAAGGCGTCGGGGAAGATGTGACTCGCGCCGGACTGGTAGAACCACTGGATCTCGGCGCGGGTGAGCAGGAAGACGCCGCGCAGCACCAGCGCAGCCACGCGCTCGGGGTGCCTGGCGGCATACGCCAGCGAGAGCGTCGATCCCCATGAGCCGCCGAACACGAGCCACTTCTCGATGCCGAGGCGTTCGCGGATCTTCTCGATGTCGGCGACGAGATCCCAGGTCGTGTTGTCGGTCAGGTCCGCGTGCGGCGTGGAGCGGCCGCAGCCGCGCTGGTCGAACAGGACAAGCCGGTAGCGCGAGGGATCGAAGAAGCGGCGCATCTCCGGGCTCGTGCCGCCGCCCGGACCGCCGTGCAGCGCCAGCGCCGGCAGGCCGCGCGGGGCGCCGCACTGCTCGACGTGGATGACGTGGCGCGGCGAGACCCGGAGGTCTTCGCTGTGGAACGGTTCGGTCACAGCGTAGAGGTCGCGGCGTGGCGGAGTCGTGGGGGCGTTCATGGGCGACGGGAGTAAGGACTGGCGCCGTCCGGGGCAAGGGCGGGCTGCCTATGGAGCGCGGACGACCTCGTCCGTGCGCCCTATCCGAACGTCTTGTCCATCCAGTCGGCGATGGCCTTCGTGACCTCGTCGGGCTTTTCCTGCTGCGTCCAGTGGCCAGAGTCCTTGATGAGGCAGCGGTCGAGGTTCGGCACCCAGGTCTCCATGCCGTCGGCGGACGACGGCGGCAACACGGCATCCTTCTCGGCCATGATCATCAGCGACGGCGCGTCGACGCGCTCGACGAGGGCGGCGGAGCGCTCCCAGTTGCGGGTGAAGTTCCGGTACCAGTTGATGCCGCCGGTGAAGCCCGTGCGGGTGAACGTGTCGACGAAGAACGCCATCTCCTCGTCGCTCAGGAATTTCTCGCGCGGATCGAACGCGGGATCGTACATCTGCACCATCTGGACGAGCGGGAAGATCGAGGAATCGCCCGGCTTGCGCTCGCTCGCGAGGCCGGCAGACTCGCCGAACATGCCGTCCATCGGGCGGCGCATGAACAGGCTCATCGTCTTGCCGACATCGGCGCCGAGCACCGCATCCGCTTCGCCGGGCTTCTGGAAGTGGACGATGTACATCTCGTCGCCCATGCGCGCGCGCATGATCGCGATGGGGTCGGCCGGCGGGCGCGGCATGAAGGGCGTGTTGACGCCGATGACGCCGGCGACGCGGCCCGGGTGGCGCATCGCCAGCTGCCAGACGACGATGCCGCCCCAGTCGTGGCCGCAGAACACGGCCTTGTCGATGCCCTTCGCATCGAGCATGCCGACGAGATCGGCGCAGAGATGTTCGATGTCGTAGCTCTCCACGCTCGCCGTGGCCTCTGTGAGGCCGTAGCCGCGCTGGTCGGGCGCCAGCACATGCAGGCCGCGCTTCGGCAGATCGCGGATCTGGTGGCGCCAGGAGAAGGCGAGTTCCGGAAAGCCGTGGCAGAGCACGACGGGCGGCTTCTGCGTCGCGGGGCCGGCCTCGTACACGGCCATGCGGATGCCGTTGGTCTGCACATACGATACCGGCGGCATGTCGGTGGTCATGGCGTTTTCTCCGTTCCTGTCGTGAGCGCGCCAACCAACAACGCACCCCAGCCGCCGAGCAGCGCGACGCCGCCGAGCGGGGTGATCATGCCCGTGGCGCGCGGTGCGCCGAAGGCCAGTGCGTAGAGCGAGAAGGCAAACAGCGCAGCGCCCGCAATGAAGAGCCAGCCTGCCACGCGCGCGAAGCGCACCGGCAAGGATGTCAAGACGAGTGCTGCGACCGCATGGAGCGCTTCGTAGCGGGCGCCGGTCTCCAGCCATCCCTTCGCCGCCACATCGTCGACGCCGTGCGCAGCGAAGGCGCCGAACGCGACCGCGAGGAAGCCGTGCAAGGCTGCGAGAGCGAGTAGCGACCGGCTCATGTGCGCGGCGGGATCGAATAGGTGACGACGGCGTGTGCGCAGGGATCATCCTCGCCGTCGGAGCGGATGAAGACGTCGGCGACGAAAAGCGCCTTGCCGCGTTTCAGCGTGCGCGCCTCGGCGATGAGATCGGCCGGCTTCGGCTTGCGCAGGAAATTGATCGAGAGGTTGGTCGTCACGGAGAGCGGCTCGAACCCGATCGCGGAAAAGATCAGTGCGTACACGACGGTATCGGCCAGCGCCATCATCGTCGGGCCCGACAATGTGCCGCCCGGACGAAGCTGGTTCTCGCGATAGGGCATCCGGCAGGTCGCCACGCGTCCGTCCGCGCGCTCGACCTGCGGCGGATTTCCCCCGCCCGGAAAACCTTCCCTGAGGAAGGCGTTGATCTCGTCTGCCGTCATGCCTGTTTTCATGGCGGCGAGCGTACACGCGCGAGGCCTGCGTCGTCATCCCGCCTGTCGCAACGGAAAGCGCGTATTGGCATTTTCAGCCGTCGTATTTTGCGGTTAGCGTGGCTCCAAACAGAAGTGAGGAGCGCGGCCATGCTGACCAAGGGCGACGAATATCCGATCCACCAGACCCCGGAACCCATCGCGTTCTCGGGCACGGACCGCAATTTCTACGACCGCTATTTCTTCTGCGGCTATCGTCCGGACGGCGGGGGCTATTTCGGCGTGGGCTTCGGCGTCTATCCGCACCTCAACGTGGCGGACGCGCACTTTTCGGTGCTGCGCGACGGCGTTCAGCACAGCGTCCACGCGTCGCGTCTTCTGAACATGGAGCGGATGGATCTCGTTGTGGGTCCGATCCGCATCGAGGTGATCGAGCCGTTGCAGAAGCTGCGCCTGCTTGTCGATTCACCTGACGGCATCAAGGCGGACCTCGTGATGGAAGGGCGTTCGTTCCCGGTCACCGAGCCGCGCTTCACACGCCGCATCGGGCCGCGCACGATGATGGATCTCACGCGCTTCACGCAGAACGTGCGCTGGTCGGGCTGGGTGGAAGTGGACGGCAGGCGCGAGACGTACGAGGGCGGCCTCGGCACCCGCGATCGCTCCTGGGGCGTGCGTCCGATCGGCGCAGCGGACGCGCAGCCGGCCGTGCCGGCGCAGGCGCCGCAGTTCTACTGGCTGTGGGCGCCGACGAACTTCCCGAACCTCTCGCTCTACTATCATGTCAACGACGACGCGGACGGCGCTCCGTGGAACACGCGCGCCACGCTGGCGATGGACGGCGCCAATGCGGTCGAGCCGTTCCACCTCGAAGAGACGGCGATGAAGGTGAACTGGGCGAAAGGCAAGCGCTACGCGACGAATGCGGTGCTCTCCGCCAAGGACGCGCACGGACGTTCGCACACCGTGACGTGGACGCCCAAGGTGACCTTCATGATGAAGGGCCTCGGCTACGGGCACCCGGACTGGGGCCACGGCCACTGGAAGGGCGAGAACGTCTCGGCGCGCGAGGACTTCAGGCCCGACGTTCTCGATCCGCTGCTGCCGATGAACCTGCACATACAGGCGATCTGCGACGTGAAGCACGAAGGGTTGGGCGGCGGTTCTGACGGCGTTGGCATTCTCGAACAGCTCGTCATCGGTCCGCACGCGCCGAGCGGGTTCACAGACCTGCTCGGCGGCGCGAAGTGACGGTCTGTGAGCGACCTCTGATTGACTCTGTGACGCCTTGAGCCTTCGTTGCGCCTGACGTTCCTGGAGGACGACATGACCAGACTGACACGACGGGGCACGCTGGCGGCTCTGGCGGGCGGCGCATCGGCGACGGCCTGCGGCGCGCCGGCGCGGGCGCCGCGCTACGATGGCGTGGTTTCGTTCAAGCATGGCGTGGCGAGCGGCGATCCCGGTCTGGATCGCGTCGTCATCTGGACCCGCGTGACGCCCGAAGGCGGCGGCGATGTGCCGGTCCGCTGGGTGGTCGCGCATGATCGCGGCCTGAAGAACGTCGTGCAGACCGGCGAGATCACGACGACGGCGGCGCGCGACTACACCGTGAAGATCGACGTGCAGGGGCTCTCGCCCAATCAGCGCCTGTTCTACGGCTTTCTCTGCGGCGACAAGCGCTCGCCCGTCGGGCGCACGCGCACGCTGCCGCGCGGCGGCGTGAACGAACTGAAGCTTGGCGTCGTGTCCTGCTCGAACCATCCGTTCGGCTTCTTCAACGCCTACGAGGCGTTGTCGAAAATGGACGACATAGACGTGGTGCTGCACCTCGGTGATTACATCTACGAATACGGGCTGAACGGTTACGGCGGCGACGTTGCGCTCACGCTCGGCCGCATGCCGCGCCCGGAAGTCGAGATCGTCACGCTGGGCGATTACCGGTTGCGTCATGCGCAGTACAAGGAAGAACCGGAGCTGCAGGCCGCCCACGCCATGGCGCCGTGGATCGTCGTCTGGGACGATCACGAGGTCGCAAACGACAGCTGGCAGGGCGGTGCAGAAGACCACAATCCGGAAAACAACGAAGGAAACTGGGACGATCGCAAGCAGGCGGCGTTGCAGGCCTACTACGAGTGGCTGCCGATCCGCGATCCCGAGGCTGGCAAGCCTTTCGAGGCGATCAACCGCTCCTTCCAGTTCGGCGATCTCGCCACCATCATCATGCTGGAGACGCGCTTGCTCGCGCGGATGCAGCAGCTCGACTATGCGAAGGACCTCGGGCCCGCGACGATGGCGTGGGACATGACCGACCCCACGGCGCCGAAGCCCGTGCCGCCCGGCGCGCCGCGTCCGGCCGCGGTGCGCGATGTGCCGATGGCGATTGAGACTGCGACGGGCCGGCCCATCGGAGACTGGGCGCGTGTGCGCACGATCGACCCGCGCAATCCGCCATCGGGCGTGATGTTCATGCCCGACATTGAAGGCTTCAAGCGCGGCAAGCTCGCCGATCCCCAGCGCGCGCTGCTCGGCGCGGCGCAGGAGGAATGGCTGAAGGCGCAGCTTGCCGCGTCGCGCGGGGCGGGCACGGTGTGGCAGGTGCTCGGCAACCAGACGGTGATGGCGCGCGTCACGGCGCCGGATTTCTCCGCGCTTCCCGCGCCGCTCGTCGCGAAGCTCGAGGCGCTGCAACCCGGAATCGGCCGCTTCCTGCAGCTGACGCGTTTCAAGGTGCCGATGAATCTCGATGCGTGGGACGGTTATCCCGCGCAGCGCAACCGGCTCTACGGGATGCTCACGGCTGCGGACGCCAACGCCATCGTCGTCACCGGCGACAGCCATGATGCATGGGCCAATGAACTGACGTCCGAGGACGGCAAGACGCGCGTGGGCGTGGAGTTCGGGGCCACGTCCGTCACTTCGCCCGGCACCGGGGACTACGTGAAGGACATCGGCGTCGATGTGGGTGCGGCCTTCGTGGCGGCGAACACGGACGTGAAGTGGCACGATCCCAGCCATCGCGGCTTCACGGTGCTGACGCTCCGCAAGGGCGAGGCGGTCGCGGATTTCTACGCCGTCTCGACGATCATCTCGAAGGACTACACGACATCCAAGGTCGCGAGTTTCCGGGTGAAGCCAGAGAAGGCGGCGGGCGTGAGCGCGCTGGAAAAGATCGGCGGGTAAGCCTCGAAATCATATGCAGGGTTGACTCTTTCGCAGTGTCCGCTTTCATTCACCCAAAAGGATGAATGATTGTGGCGGCAGTAGCGCGTCTCGACGATACCATGCTTGCGCTCGCGGACCCGACCCGGCGCGCGATCCTGAAGCGGCTGGCGCGCGGAGAAGCGCGGGTGACGGAGATCGCCGCACCCTTCGCCATGTCGCTGAATTCCGTGTCCAAGCATATCCGCGTGCTGGAGCGCGCGCGGCTGGTGACGCGCCGGCGCGATGGTCGCGAGCATTTCCTTTCCTTCAATCCCAAGCCCCTCGACGAAGCGGCCGTGTGGATCGACCGGCAACGCACATTCTGGAATGCGCGCCTCGATGCTCTCGAACGTGCGCTGCGCGAAGACGACGACGAACAGACCTGAGGAGACGAGCATGAACGAGTACGCGACCACGCCCGCGCCGGGAACGGTGCGACTCGAACGCCTGCTGCCGGGGCCGATCGATCGCGTCTGGGCGTTCCTTACCGATCCCGAGAAGCGCAAACGCTGGTTCGCCGGCGGCGACATGGCGACCTCCGGCGCATTCACGCTCCAGTTCCAGCACAGCAATCTCACCGATGAGCCCGGCCCCGAGCGGTTCCGTACCGCGATCGAGGGTTTCCCGTCGCCGTGCCGCATGGTGCGCTGGGAACCGCCGCACGTACTCGCCTTCGACTGGCTCAACGCGCCGCATACGCCGGGCGCGGATGAGCCGCCTGCGCAGTTGGTCACGTGGGAACTCTTCGAGCGCGGCGACAAGGTGCTGTTCGTCATCACCCACACGCGTCTGCCGACGCGCGCGGAGATGATCGACGTGAGCGGCGGCTGGCATGCGCACACGGACATTCTCGAAGCGCTGCTCTCAGGCGCGAAACCCAGGCCGTTCTGGGCGAACATCGAACGGCTGGAAAAGCACTATGGCGAAGCCTATCCGCAAAACGCTGCGGGGTGAGCGCCATGACCGACAAGGAAACCGTCCGCCTCGTCGTCACCCGCCGTTTGCCGTTTTCGGCGGAACGCGTGTTTGACGCCTGGCTCGATCCCCGCGTGGCGCGAAGATTCCTGTTCGCCACGGAAAACGGCCAGACGGTGCGCGCCGAAACCGATCCGCGTGTCGGCGGCAGGTTCACGTTTGTGGATCGCCGCGACGGCGCCGACGTCGAGCACACGGGCGAGTATCTCGAACTCGACCGGCCGCGCCGCCTCGTGTTCACGTTCCTCGTGCCGATGTATTCGACGGATGCGGCGATCGTGGAGATCGACATTGCACGCGATGGCGATGGCTGCGTGCTTACGCTGCGCCAGGAAATGGCGCCCGAATATGCAGACTACAAGGAACGCTCCGAGCAGGGCTGGGCGATGATCGTCGCCAATCTGGAGAAGGCGCTAGCCGCGGACGAGTGAGTCGTCGGCGCCGATGACGCGGTAAAAGCAGCTCCGTTCGCCGGTGTGGCAGGCGGGGCCGGTCTGCTCCACGCGCAGCAGGACCGCATCCTGGTCGCAGTCGATGCGCGCCTCGACGACGCGCTGCGTGTGGCCGGAGGTTTCGCCCTTCGCCCAAAGCGCCTGCCGCGAACGCGACCAGTAGGTGGCGCGGCCGGTCTCCAGCGTGAGCCGCAGCGCTTCGGCGTTCATCCAGGCCAGCATCAGCACCTCGCCGGAATGCGCGTCCTGGGCGATCGTGGGGATGAGCCCGTTCGCGTCGAAGCGCGCGCCCAGCGTTTTCGCTTGCTCAATCGTATCGGAAGGTTCGACCATGGGCGATGACTAGCAGCCTTGGACGGCGCGTTGAAAGCGCCATGTCCGCCGTTGGTCCTGCGCCAGCGGGCGGAAGCGCCCCGTCCCGCACAGCCTCACGATCACGCCGCCCGCCCGCTAGCGCAGTTTCACGCCGCGTCGCTCAGGATGCGGACGTGGCGCACGGGAGAAGCGCCCGCAACGCGCTGGATCTCGCCCTTCACCTCGAGGTCGAGCTTCACGGTCGTCACGTGCCACGGGACGGAGCCCAGATCGGCGAGTTCATCGGCGGTCAGGCGCTGGGGAACGGCCTCGACAAGATCGTCCAGCGTCGCGCCGCGGCTGCCGGCGCTCACGATCACGTGACGGATGGCGCGCCGCAGCGCCTCGTACTTCCAGCGGGGGATCCGCGTAGCCGCCTTTCCCGGCGTCGGGGTGGCGCAGGTGACGCGCTCCCTGCCGCCGCTGGCGGGGGTCTTGTTTTCGGAAATTGCAAATGAATCTGACGCGTAAGCCATCATAAGCCTCGTCTTGCCGTCCCGGCGGGCCGAAATTGCCCAGAAATCGCGCAGGACGGGACTCAAGATTGACTGCAAATGGGGCGTCAAATCAAGTTGAACGTTCGTCAACCATAACCGGCGAGCTTCAGGAACCGTCCCCTGACTTCGGCGTCAGTCTTGAACAGGCCTGTGAATTGCGTCGTGACCGTCGTCACGTCCTTGTGGCGCACGCCGCGGGTGGTCATGCACTGGTGCTCGGCGTCGATGAGAACGGCGACCCCTGCCGGGGCGAGCGCTTTTTCGAGCGTTTCGGCGATCTGCGCCGTCATGGTCTCCTGCGTTTGCAGGCGCTTGGCGAAGATCTCGACCACGCGGGCGATCTTCGAGATGCCGACGACCTTGGTGGTCGGCAGGTAGGCGACGTAGGCCTTGCCGAGGAAGGCCGCCATGTGGTGCTCGCAGTGGCTTTCCACATCGATCTTCTTGAGCATGACGATGTCGTCATAGCCTGCGACCTCCTCGAAGGTGCGCGAGAGTTCCTTGAGCGGATCGGCGTCGTAGCCTTGGAACCACTCCTCGTAGGCGTCGACCACGCGTTTGGGGGTGTCGATGAGACCTTCGCGCGCGGGGTTGTCGCCCGCCCAAGCGAGGAGCGTGCGCACGGCTTCCATCGCCTCCTCGCGGGAGGGCTTCTTCACCACGGCCGCCAGATTGGCCCCGTGGGGCGTGGTGCGCGGCTTTGCCGTACCGTCCATATGCAGGAATTCCCTCATCCGGCGTCTGGTAAATGCCTTGGCCCCGTTGGGGAGGGGCTGACCAGGCGCCGCTAAAACTGTTTGCATCGCAGACTTGTGGAGCCGGGAGGCGTTTGTCCACCCTTCCCGTTGCGACATAGAACAGCGTATCACGCGCGACCGCGACGGAGAATCCTCTTCGCCGCAGCTGCCGCATGGGCGCGCCAGACACGATCACCGAACGGACCGATGGATATTTACCTTACGAATACGCTGACCCGCGCCAAGGAGCGCTTCGTTCCCGCCGATCCGGGCCGGGTGACGATGTATGTGTGCGGACCGACGGTCTACAACTACGCCCATATCGGCAACGCCCGCCCGCCGGTCGTGTTCGACGTGCTGTTCCGCCTCCTGCGCGCAGCGTACGGCGAGGGGAGCGTGGTCTACGCCCGCAACTTCACCGACATCGACGACCGCATCATCGCGCGCGCAGCGGAGCTGAACGAACCGATCGAGACGCTGACCGCGCGCTACACGAAGATCTATCGCGACGACATGGCGGCTCTGGGCAATCTTGCGCCGTCGCTGGAGCCGACGGCGACCGGCCACGTGCCGCAGATGTGCGAGATCATCGGCGCGCTCATCGACAAGGGCGCGGCCTACAAGGGCAAGAGCGGCGTGTGGTTCTGCGTGGCGGAAGACGCCGACTACGGCAAGCTCTCGCGGCGCACTCAGGACGAGATGCTGACCGGCACGCGCGTCGAGGCGGAGGATGACAAGAAGCATCCGTCGGATTTCGCGTTGTGGAAGACTGCGAAGCCGGGAGAACCCGCGTGGGACTCGGATTTCGGGCGCGGCCGGCCCGGCTGGCACATCGAGTGCTCGGCGATGATCCGCGCCAATCTCGGCGAGACCATCGACATCCACGGCGGCGGCATCGATCTCATCTTTCCCCATCATGAAAACGAGATCGCGCAGTCGGAAACCGCCTACGGCAAGCCGCTCGCGCGCTACTGGATGCACAACGGCTTTCTCGACATGGACGGCGAGAAGATGTCGAAGAGCCTCGGCAACGTCGTGCTCATTCATGAGTTGGCGAGCGAGTGGCCGGGCGAAGTGCTGCGCTGGGCGTTGCTGTCGGCGCACTACCGCGCGCCGCTCGGCTTTTCGCGCGATCTGCTCGAACAGTCGAAGGCGTCGCTCGACCGTCTCTACACGGCGTTGCGCCGCCTGAAGGACGTGGACGCCGACGATGTTGATGCACCGGACGCATTCGTCGCCGCGCTGTGCGACGATCTCAACACGCCCGAGGCAGTGGCCGTCCTGTTCGGCCTCGCGACCGAGGCCAACAAGTCGGAGAAGCTTCCCGAACAGCAGGCGCTGAAGGGCAGGATGCTGGCGGCCGGCGCCTTGATCGGCGTGCTGCAGGGCGACCCCGAGGCATGGTTCCGCAGCGGCGACAACGTGGACGAAATCGATGTGCTCGTGGCCGAGCGGGTCGCTGCGCGTCAGGCGAAGGACTGGGCGGAGGCCGACAGGCTTCGCCAAGTTCTCGCCGGAATGGGCGTGGAAGTCATGGACAACCCGCAGGGCTCGACGTGGAAGCGCGTCGGCTGAACCGAAATCCTGGAGAACGAAATTGCGCAACACCCTCGTCGGCCTCGCAGCCGTCCTCGCCCTTTCGGGCGCTGCATTCGCACAGGTCGGCGGAGACAGCCCGTTCCAGCGCGACAAGGGCAAGCTGCCGCCGCCTGCGGCGGCCGTGATCGTCGCCGCGCCCGCCGCTGCACCTCCGGAAGGGCCGGGCGCGGGCGGGCTCGATTTCGGCGCATGGCGCGGTGCGGACACGGCCGCATACGGCCCCTCGTTCGAGCGGCGCGTGCGGGCGCTCGCGGCGGGCAAGCCGGTGAGCGAAACCCGCGCCGCACTGCAGGCGAACGGGTTTTCCTGCCTCGAACCGAACGATCGCGGCGGCGCAGGCCCCGCGCTTGAATGCCGGATCGCCATCACGGACCGCAGTTGCGGCGTGGAGTGGTGGACCGTGATCGAGGAGCCGCTGGCGGCGCCCAAGGCGGGCTTCGACCGCATGTGCCGCTGAGGCGCCCTTATCCGCGCGCGCGGATCGTCGTAAGGATCGTCCATGAAACGCGCTCTCTTCGCCGTCCTCGCCCTTTCCGCGCTCGCCGCCTGCTCGACGTACTCTACCGGCCCCGCCGGGACCGGCGCCGTCACGCCACGTGGCGGCGCCTTGCAGTCCGGCCCGATCGATCTCGGCGACTGGCGGCGCGGCCCGGCGGACGGCGTGATCCAGCGCTTCTCCAGCAATCTCATCCGGCGGTACGCGGCAGGCTCGGCGCTTTCCGTCGCGGTCGCGGACCTGCGGACCAACCAGTTCCTCTGTGTCGCGCCTGCGGCCGGGCGCGGCGGCGATCCTCCCGATCAGGTCTGCCGTCGCCAGCAGGTCGAGGCCGGCTGCACCCACACCTGGCAGGCCCATCTCTGGGACGATGCGCCAGGCGTCGCCGCGAAGGTCAGCCGCGTGCGCGGGCTCTACGACAAGCGTTGCGCGGCTGACGGCGGGTTGCTGGGCGGGCCGGGCTGATCGGCCCCATATCAACGCCATGCACGACCTCTATCACCCCCGCATCTTCGAACTCGCCGGCGACATCGCGCATGTGGGGCGGTTGTCTGCGCCGCACGGCACGTCGACGAAGGTGTCCAAGATCTGCGGCTCCACGGTGACCGTCGACCTCATGCTGGAAGGCGACGTGGTCACCGGCCTCGGCATCGAGGTGGAGGCGTGCGCGCTGGGGCAGGCGTCGGCGTCGGTGTTCGCGGGCCACGCCATCGGCGCGCGGGTGGACGAGATCGTCGCCGCGCGCGACGCGCTCAGGGCGATGCTCAAGGAAAACGGCCCGCCGCCGACCGGCCGTTTCTGGGAACTCAGGCACCTCGAAGGCGTGCGCGACTACCCGCCGCGCCACACTTCCACGCTGCTGGCGTTCGAGGCTGCGGTCGCCGCGATCGAGGATGCCCGGGCGAAACGCGCGGCCTGAGCTCGGGACCTGAACTTGGGGGGCTGGACGTCCGGCTGCGTACCCGTTACTTATCGAATATCAATATTTGCGCGCGGATGGGGTCCGCGCCGGGGAGCGGGTCCATGAAAGCGGTCTTCAAGATTTTCGGCTGGGTGCTGCTCGCGGCGCTGCTGGTCGGCGGGTACGCGGGCTACCGCGTGGGCTTCGGCAAGCCGTTCACGATCACGCAGCTTGCGGACCGGCAGGCGCTGGATTTCGTGCTGCGCAATCCTGAGCTTTTCACCCAGATCGGCCTCGTCGATGGCACCTTTCTCGATACCCACTCCGGCAAGCTCGCCGACGTGGGCGAAGACAAGCGCGATGCGGACTACGCACGCGCCGAACGCTATCTCGTCGAACTGCGCCAGTTCGATCGCGTGAAGCTGAACACGCAGGACCAGATCACCTACGACATTCTCGAAGACCAGTACACGAGCGGGCTCGCGTTCAAGCCGTTCGCGTGGATGTCCTCGGAGGGCCTTTATCCGATCAATCCGATGTGGGGCACGAATGTCGGCATGCCGACATTCATGGAAAACGGCCACACCATCAAGAACGCCAAGACTGCCGAGAACTATGTCGTGCGCCTTGAGGCGATGGGCCCGAAGCTCGATGCGGTGACGGCGGAAATGCAGCGTCAGGCGCAGGCCGGCGTCGTGCTGCCCATCTCGCTCGTCGAACGCTCGATCCAGATCTCGCGCGATACCATCGCAGGCGCGGCGGCGGACAACGCGCTGGTGCAGAAGTTCACGCGCGATGCGACGCCGCTGAAAGATCTGGATGCCGCCAAGCGTGAGGCGCTGACCGCGCGCGCCGTGAAAGCGGTCGAGACCGGGATCTATCCAGCCTATGAACGCATGATCGCCGCGCTCGAAGGCGTGAAGGCGGCGGCGCAGACACAGGGCTCGGGCATCGGCCGCCTGCCGCAAGGCGCCGAACTCTACGCCATCTACCTCAAACAGATGACGACGACCGACTACACCGCCGAGCAGATTCATCAGCTCGGCTTGTCGGAAGTCGCGCGCATCTCCGCCGAGATGGACACAATCTTGAAGGCGCAAGGCCTGACGCGCGGCACGCTCGCCGAGCGGATGGAGATCCTCAACAAGCGTCCCGACCAGCTGTTTCCCAACACCGACGAGGGCCGCGCACAGATTCTCGCCCGCTACAACGAGATCATGCGTGAGATCGAAACGCGCATGCCGGAGTATTTCAACTCCATCCCGCCCGGCCAGTTGCGCATCGAGCGTGTGCCGGTTGCGCTGGAAAAGGGTGCGGCGGGCGGGAGCTATCAGGCGGCGGCGCTCGATGGCTCACGACCGGGCACGTTCTACGCAAACCTGCGCGATGCCACTGAGACGCCGCGCTACTCGATGCGCACGCTCGCCTATCACGAAGGCGTGCCCGGCCACCATTTCCAGATCGACACGGCGCTGCACCTGAAGGGCCTGCCGCTGATCCGCCAGCAGACGCTCTACACTGCATACGCGGAAGGTTGGGGGCTCTACGCCGAACGCCTCGCCGCCGAGATCGGCATGTACAAGGACGACCCACTTGGCGATCTCGGGCGCCTGCAGGCGGAAATTTTTCGCGCTGTGCGCCTCGTGGTCGACACCGGCATGCACGCGAAGGGCTGGAGCCGCGAACAGGCGATCGCCTACATGGTCGCCAATACGGGCATGGCCGAAAGCGACGTGACCACCGAGATCGAGCGCTACATGGCGCTGCCCGGCCAGGCGTGCGCCTACAAGATCGGCCAGCTGAAGATCCTCGAGCTGCGCGAACGTGCGAAGACCGCGCTCGGCGACAGGTTCAACATCAAGGATTTCCACAGCGTCGTGCTCGACAACGGCGCAGTGCCGCTGACCGTGCTTGAGCGGCTCGTGGACGCTTGGATCGCGAAGGTGAAGGCGACGCCTGCCTGAAGCAAGTGCGGCCTCAGCGCGCCGCGAGGTGCGCGGCGACGCGCGCGCGGTAGGCCTCGGCTTCAGCGTGCGTGCGGAACGGCGGGGAAAACCAGCGGTGGCCCCTGGCGTCGCGCACGCAGAGGCGGTGCGCTGCAGCAACCGGCGCGTTCTCGTCATGGACGATCTCCACTGTCGCGCCTTGTGCGCGATAGAGGCGATGCCCGCGGGCGAATGCGACGGCGAGAAACTCGATGCGCAGCGCGTGCGGCTCGAAGGTCCAGCGCGTGCCGACATCGGCGATGGCGGCGGCGAACATCGGCAGGCCGATGCTCGCGCCAACGGTGATGATCACCAGCAGCAGGGGCGAGGCGAGGCTGAGCGGCCACAGGCCCGACCCAAGCTCCACCGCCGGCGCCAGGACCACAAAGAGACCGAGGGCCGCGAACGCCACCCGCGCCGGCGCCGACAGGCGTTCTTCGAGAATGTCGCTGAAGGTGAAGACGCGCGCTGTGTTCATGCCGTTGAGCATGGCGCAAAGTCGACAACATGCCGTTAGCCCGCAGGGTGAAGGCTGATTTTACCCTGCCTTGCAGAACCGGCCCGTCCGGCGTCTAGTCCCCGCACATGGAGGAACCATCATGTTGAGACTACTGGGATTGCTGGTCGTGGTCGCGGCCGCCGCCTTCTTCACCAACCCGACCGCCGCCACCATGAGCGCGGCGGCCGACGCCAAACTGAAAACCGTCACCGAAGCCGCTGCGGAGAACGTCGACCTCGGCGGCGCGTTGGGCGGTCTTGTCGCGCGCGGCGCCGACGGCAAGTACGACAGCTTTTACGTCGCCTCGCACTACGCCAAGCCCGCCGGCGACAGCCCGCTGGTCGAGTGCTGGGGCGCCTTCACGCTCACCACCTGCAGCAAGGTCGGCAGCCCGCAATAGCGCAAGGCTTTCGCCCGGACGCCGTATCGGCTATGGAAGCGTCCATGCAGCGCTTCGCCGCCTCCATGAGCACCTCCACTACGACCACTGGCTAGAGCCGGCGGCGCTTCACCGGGCGCGCCGCAGCGGCCGCGCGTGGACCCGGTGTTTCAAACCCGAAGCTGCATTCGTCATGCCCGCCAGCACTCCTGCCCCGAGCCTGCCTGCACGGGCCGTTCTCGGCCTGATCCGGCTCTACAAGCTCACGCTCTCGCCGTTCGTCGGGCGGGACTGCCGCTACCTGCCCACCTGCTCGGCCTATGCGGCCGACGCCGTGCGCACGCACGGCGCGTGGAAGGGAAGCTGGATGGCCGGGGCGCGTCTGTGCCGCTGCCATCCCTGGGGCGGATCGGGCTATGACCCCGCGCCGGCGATCGCGCCGCGCGCGCCGTGGTGGGCGCCGTGGCGTTACGGGGACTGGCGCGGGCCGCGCGCGTCCGAACGGAGGTCGCCGTGAAGAGACTGGTTCTTTCGATTGTCGGTCTTGCGCTCCTCGCGTGCGGCTGCGCCGAGGTCAGCGAAAGAAGCGTCCTGAGGGCGCCGCCGCGGCCTCAGCGCGCGGCGGGCGAAGGTGCGCTTGAGTTGAAGAACGAAGCGGCGCTGGCGGGCGCACGCGTGCGTCACGGGTTCATCGGCGAGGGGCAGGCGCGCATCGCCTACACGGTCGTCGAGGCGGGCCCGCGCAACCGGCCCTTCTTCGTCCACTGCAGCGGCGGGCGCGGGGACCGCTACAACTCCGGCGTCATCTACGCGAGCAAGGTGCTGCACTGGGGCGACGTGCTCATGTTCGACTATCCTGGCTATGGCGACAGCGCGGGCGTCGCGAGCGAGGAGAGCTTCACCGCGATGCTTGAACCTGTCGGCGCGTTCGCGGCGGCGCAGGCTGGCGGTCGTCGCCTGATCTTCTGGGGCCATTCCCTCGGCGGCGCGGTCTGCGCGAGCATGGCCGGACGCACGCCTGACGCGAGCGCGATGATCTTCGAGGCGAGCGCGCGCAATCTTCAAGACGCCAGGGCGAGCGACAGCGAAGCGCGTTACGACGCCCTTGAGGCGCTCCGCCCGATGCAGGGGCCTGTGCTCATCCTCGCCGGGGCGCTCGACCAGACCGTGCCGGTGCGTCGCAGCCGTTCGTTCGCGGCGGCGGCGCGCGACTCACGTCAGGAGGTCACCTATGTGGAATTTCCGGACGCCGACCATAACGACATCCCGCTCGCGCGCGGGTTTGAAGCCCGGGTCACCGAGTTCGTGACCAAAGTGCGCGCGCCGAACGCTTCCTCCAGTTCACTCAATTCCGCAGATCAGGGCCTAAGCCGATGAGCATCGACATCAGATTTCCCGACGGGGCCGTTCGCCAGTTCGACAAGGGCGTCACGGGCCTCGCGATCGCGGAAGGCATTTCCAAGGGCCTCGCCAAGAAGGCCGTGGCCGTGAAGGTCAACGGCGCGGAATGGGATCTCACGCGGCCCATCGAGGAGAGCGCCGCGTTCGAGATCATCACTCGCGACAGTGCGGCGGGCCTCGACATTCTCCGCCATGACGCCGCCCACGTGCTCGCGCAGGCGGTGCAGGAGCTCTTCCCGGGCACGCAGGTGACGTTCGGCCCGGTGACGGACGACGGCTTCTATTACGACTTCGCCCGCGACGAGCCGTTTTCCACGGACGATTTCGCGAAGATCGAAAAGCGCATGGCGGAAATCGTCGATGCCGACCTCCCGATCATCCGCAAGGTCTGGAACAAGGAAGAGGCGATCGCGCACTTCAGGTCGATCGGCGAGATCTACAAGGCCGAGACGATCGACGAAGTGATCAAGCCGGGCGAGCCGATCACGATCTATTCGCACGGCGACAAGTGGGGTGATCTTTGCCGCGGGCCGCACCTGCCGTCGACGGGCCGCCTCGGCAAGGCGTTCAAGCTGATGAAACTTGCCGGCGCCTACTGGCGCGGCGATCAGGCCAACGCGCAGCTTCAGCGCATCTACGGCACGGCGTGGGCCGACGAGAAGCAGCTCGCCGAACACCTGCAGCGCATCGAGGAAGCCGAGAAGCGCGATCACCGCAAGCTCGGCCGCGCGATGGATCTCTTCCACATGCAGGAAGAGGGACGCGGCATGGTGTTCTGGCACGAAAAGGGCCTGACGCTGTGGCGCACGATAGAGGCCTATATGCGCCGTCGTCTGGACAAGGCGGGCTATGTGGAAGTGCGCACGCCGCAGGTGCTCGACCGCGTGTTCTGGGAAAAGTCCGGCCACTGGCAGAACTACCACGAGCACATGTTCGTCTGCGAAACGGTGGAGGGCGAGGAGCTCTCACTGAAGCCGATGAACTGCCCGGGCCACGTGCAGATCTTCAAGTTCGGCCAGAAGAGCTATCGCGACCTGCCGCTGCGCATGGCTGAGTTCGGCGCGTGCCACCGCTACGAGCCGTCGGGCTCGCTGCACGGCCTGATGCGCGTGCGCGCGTTCACGCAGGACGACGCGCACATCTTCTGCCGCGAGGACCAGATCGAGGACGAGGTCGCCGCGTTCATCACGCTCGCCAACCACATCCACGCCGATTTCGGTCTCGAGCGCGATCACATCTCCCTTGGCACGCGTCCGGAAAAGCGCGCGGGCACGGAAGAGTTCTGGGACATGGCCGAAGGCCAGCTCCTCAACGCGGCGCGCAAGGCGGGCGTGGAGCCCGTCATCACGCCGGGAGACGGGGCTTTCTATGCGCCGAAGCTCGACTTCGTCTTGAAGGACGCCATCGGGCGGACGTGGACGTGCGGCACGATCCAGAACGATTACGTCCTGCCGGAACGGCTCGGCGCCGAATTCACGGGCGAGGACGGCCAGAAGCATCGCCCCGTGATGCTGCACCGCGCAATCTGCGGCTCGCTCGAGCGCTTCATCGGCGTGCTGATCGAGAACTATGCCGGCGCGTTCCCCATGTGGCTTTCGCCGGTGCAGGTGGTGGTCGCGACGATCACGTCGGATGCGGAGGGCTACGCCCACGAAGCGGCGGCGGAGCTGCGCAAGGCGGGCCTGAGGGTGCAGGTCGACGTCGCCAACGAAAAGATCAACTACAAAGTCCGTGAGCACTCGCTCGCCAAGATCCCGGTGATCGCCGTTGTCGGGCGCAAGGAAGCCGAGGAAAGGAAGCTCGCGCTGCGCCGTCTCGGCGGCGACGCGCAGCAGGTGGTGACGCTGGAGGAGGCGAAGGTCATGCTGGCGGAGGAGGCGCTGCCGCCGGACATGCGGTGACGTTGGCGAGCAATCGTCACTTGTCCGCATCCCCTGGCTGCGCTTAACGTCCTCGCCATGGAACCGAAGGCCTCGCGATCGAAGTTGCCCGCCGCAGATGTGGACGGACGCGTCAGCGCGATCGTGGTCACGTACTACACCGGGGAATCGCTCGAGCTCTGCCTGCGCAGCCTCTTCGCCGAGCCGTGGATCGACGAGGTCGTTCTCATCGATAACGGCAACCCGCCCGACGTCGCCTCGGCGTTGCGCGCGCTCAGGGCCGACCGGCGCGACGTCACGTTGATCCAGGGGCAGGGCAATGTCGGGTTCGCGCGGGCGTGCAATCTCGGGGCGGAAGTGGCGTCGGGCCGCTACCTCATGTTCGTCAATCCGGACGCGGTGCTCCAGCGCGGCGCCGCCGAACGGCTGGTCACAGCCGGGCGCAAGGCGCGTAGCCCGTGGATCGTCGGCGGGCGCCTCGTGGACAAGCGCGGGCGCGAGCAGCGCGGCGCGCGGCGCGAACTGCTGACGCCGTGGACAGCGATCGTCGGCCTGCTCGGCCTCGGCGGGCTGGAAAGGCTTTCGCCCGTGTTCCGCGACGTGCACCGCGAGCGCGATCCCAAGCCTGAAGCTGTCGTGCCGATGCCCGTGGTGTCGGGCGCACTGATGCTGACGCCGCGCGCGGATTTCCAGTCCATCGGCGGATTCGACGAAGGGTATTTCCTGCACGTCGAGGACATCGACATCTGCCGCCGCGTCGGCGAGGCGGGCGGCGCGGTGCTGTTCGAGCCGACGGCGGAGGCGCTCCACTTCGGCGCCACGAGCAAGGCGAGCTGGATCAAGGTCGAGAGCCACAAGGCGCGCGGCCTTGCGCGCTATTTCTCGAAGTTCGCGAAGACGCCGGGCGAGCGCGTGACCGTTGCACTCCTGTCGCCGCTCATCGGCGTGATGCTGGTGGCGCGCGGCGTGCTGAGGTCGCTGTTCAGTTTCGGGCGTCGATAGACGCCGTCACGCGGCCGGGCTGCAGGGTCACGTCATCGCCGTTCGAATAGTTCTGGCCAGAAACCGGCGGTCCGACAGGCGCGAAGGCGCGCTTCCGTGCAAGTAACGCGATCTCGAACAGCGCGCGCTCGCGACCTTCGACAAGCACGGTCTGGCCTTCGGCGGCGGTGTCGCCGGCCTCGAAGCCCTGCAGCAACCGCGTCTCCGTGCCTTCAGCGAAGACAAGGCTCGGCTCGCGGTAGCCCACGACCAGCAGCGGCGTTGTGTCGGCGTGCAATCCGGCGGCCTCCAGCGCGCGCGAGGCGGCGCGGCTCACCAGCACGTGTTCGGCGTGCGGGGCGACGATCTCGCGGCCGATGAACAGCAACGCCAGCGCCGCAGCGATCACGGCGCCGACGAGGGCGGCGGGTTTCTTCGCCATCGCGATCAGGCCGAGCGCGAGGAGCAGCACCACTCCGCATGCCATCGCCGTCGGCTGCGCGCGCGCCACAAGGTCGTCGCTGCCGGTCACGCTCCATGTGGCGGCGAACACCAGAACCGCCGCGAGGCCCGCGCCGCCGAGCGCGAACGGGACGAGCATGTGCAGCCGGCGTCGCGCGCCGTCCTCAGCAAAGCAGCGTGCGAGCCCCGCACCCGCCAGCAGCGCAATCGCGGGATAAACCGGCAACGGATAATGCGCGAGCTTGGTCGTCGCGATCTCGAACACGAGCCACGTGGGTGCGAGCCATGCGAGGAGAAAGCGGACGCCGTCATGCACAGGATCGTTGCGGGGCGCCGCGAACGTGGACTTCGCGAGCGAAAACGCCGGCGCCAGTCCGAGCGAGGCGGGAAAGATCAGGATCGGCAGCAGCAGCAAGTGCAAGCCCGGCGGGCGACTGCCGTGCTCGCCGCCGCCGCCGAGCTTGGGCGCGATGTCGCGCGCCATATCCGCGAGCCCGCCCCCGCTCTCGCGCGAGATCGCGTAGAGCCACGGAGTCAGGATCAGCGCAGCGACCGTCGCGCCAATCGGCGAGACGAGCGACGCCAGGCGGCGCGCATCGCGCGTCCATGCAAGCAGCGCGATGATCGCGAGCCCCGCGACCATCGGCGCGATTGGTCCCTTCAGCAGCACGCCGCACGCGAGCGCGGCCCAGAACACGATCGCCGCTCGCGCGCCGCCCTTGCGCATGAAGATGCGCGCCAGTGCGGCCATCGCCAGCGCCGTCATCGCGCACAGCATGGCGTCCGTCTTGGCGATCATGCCTTCCGTCGAGAGCAACACGGAGGTTGCGAGCAACGCCGCGCCGATGAACGCCGCGCGCCGGCCGACGAGGACGATCCCGCCCCAGAATGTTGCGAGCGTGGCGATCACGGCGCCCAGCATGGACGGCAGTCTCCACGCCCAGATCTCGCGCTTTTCCACGTCCGAGAACGTCGCCACGGACGCGGCCTGCAGCCAGTAAGCGCCGATGGGCTTCTTGTAGCGCGGTTCGTCCTGCAGGCGGATGCGGAAGAAGTCGCCGCTCTCCAGCATCTGCGCGCTCGCCTGCGCAAAACGGCTTTCGTCGCGATCGAGCGCAGGTATCGAGAAGAAGCCCGGCAGCGTCGCGACGATCGAGAGGAACGCGAGCGCGATCCACGCGCGCCAGCCGCGCGCGATGGCGTCGAGCGCGTCGGGCGGGTTCGAGTTCGTCAGAACCGCCAGCTCAGCGCGAGGGCGCCGAAGTCCTGTTGTTCGCCCTGGCCCTCGAACTCCTCGCTGCGCGTGACGTAGGTGTAGGCAAGGCGCCAGTCGCCCGTTTGCACGGCGAGTCCCGCCTGCACGTCGGCCACGAAGGGTTTGCGGTTCACGTTGGCGCTGTCGCGGTAGGTGTTGCCATCGAGGAAGATGTTGCGCGCGACGCCGCGCAGGTCGACGCCCCCGAACAGATACCAGGAGAAGGGCGCGGCAGCCTTGAAATAGCCGACGCCGCTCAGGCCCGGGCGCACGCGCGGCGCGCCGTAGTCCGACGAGAGATGCTGCCCGATCCGCACCGACGCGCCGACCTTGGCCTCCGTGCGCAAGGTGCCGAGTGTGACGCCGATGCCGGGTGCGATGTCGACCGCGAGATCGCCCGGCATGCCCTCGAAGACTTTTTCCGCGCGCCAGCGCCGTTCGAGCGAGACGGCGAACGCGAACTCATCGTGCAGCTGGCTGTCCCAGCCTTTCGGCTCAGGCGCGCCGAGCGCCTGGTGGATGCCGCGCTGCGATTGCCGGCCCAGCGCGCCGGGCCCGACAATGCCGAACTCGAGTTCATAGATATCGACGAAGTGCGGATCGCGCGCGATGACGTTCTCTTCCGCCGCCATCATCAGCTGCCCATAGAGCCAGCCCGCGTAGGGATGTTCGCCAGTCGGCGCGGGCACGGCCGAGATGTCCTGCGGCGTGAAGATCGATTGTCCGATGGCGGCGCCGAAGAAGCTCGGCCGCGCGTTGGTGACCGCGCGCGTGATCCCGTCGAGGTTGCGGACCCATTTGGGCATCACGTTCACCGGCGAGACGTAGGCGAGCTTGATGCCGGAGGTGTAGTTGCGGTCCGCGCCGGACGACAGGCTGTCGTTCTCGCCGACGAGGGTGAGCGTGCCTTTCTGCTCATCCGGGCGGTCTTCGGCGAACGCCGGGGTTGCGAGGAAGGCGGCGGAGGCGGCGAAGGCGAGGCGGAAGAGAGTGCGCATGGGCTCCTCTTCGCGGGGAAGCCACGCTTGGGCAAGGGGGCAATTTGGTTCGCCTGCTCGCGCGCGGCGTTGCGTGGCGCGGGCGCCGCGCGTATGGGCCAAGCATGACGGAAACGCCGGACATGACGGAAACGACAGACAGACTATCCGTGGACGCGCAGGGCGGCGGCGCGCTTGCAGCGCTTGGCGGCGTGCGGCCGCAGGCGCCGGGCTGGTTCGATGCGGCGCTGGCGCGCGCACCGGAACGAACGCGCATCGACGTCGAGGGCGCGGGGATCGAGGTTCTGGCGTGGGGCGTGCGCGGCAAACCCGGCCTGCTGCTGCTCCATGGCAACGGCGCGCACGCGGACTGGTGGTCGCCGCTGGCGCCGTTCTTCGTCGACAGCGGCTACCGCGTCGCCGCAATGAGCTGGTCCGGCATGGGCGGCTCGGACTGGCGGGCGAAATATCATCCCGGGACGTTCGCCCGCGAGGCGCTTGCGGCGTGCGAGATTGCCGGACTGTTCGAGGCGCCGGTGAAGCCGGTTCTTGTCGCGCACTCCTTCGGCGGTTTCCTCGGTCTCTACTGCGCGGCCCGCTACGGCGAGCGCCTCGGCGCGGCCATCAGCGTCGACAGCCCCATCGAGCCGCCCGGTTACACGCATGACCGCCCGCCATCGCGGTCGCGGCCGAACCGGGTCTATCCCAGCGTCGAGGACGCGCTCGCCCGCTTCCGGCTGGCGCCGCAGCAAGGGTGCGAAAATCTCTGGTATCTGGACCATGTCGCGCGCGGCTCCATCAAGGCGGCCGACAGCGGCTTCACCTGGAAATTCGACCCCTTCATCTGGCACGAGTTCGAGTTGGGGGACCCCAGCCCGCTCCTGCAGCGGGCGTCCTGCCCGGTGGCGGTGATCTGGGGCGACCGCTCCAGCCTTATGCCGCCGGAGGTGGTGGCCTACATGCGCTCGCTCGCGCCGGCGGGGTCGCCGTTCCTGGCCATCCCGGACGCCGACCATCACGTGATGATCGACCAGCCGCTGCCATTCGTCGCGGCGGTGCGGGGGCTGCTGGCCGGCTGGCCGCGCGGCGCACAGGTTGCGACCGGCGGCGGCGCAGTCTAGACGGTCGCCCATCGCATTCGGAGACGACAATGGGCGCCGCGCACGGTTCGGATCACGGTTCCTTTGAACACGGTCACATGGACATCACCTCGCACAAGTCGATGTTCGACGGCTTCCTCAAGGTCACCGAATGGTCGTGCGTGACCTTCGCGATGCTGTTGGGTCTCATCGTGTTCGCCTTCGCCATGGGCCTCGGCTGGTGGACGGGACTCATCGTCTGGGTCGTGATCGGCGCGCTCGCCGGCTTCCTGATGGGATTGGGCGGGGCCTGGTGGGCGACGCTGATCGGCTCGACGGTGCTTCTGGCCGTGGGCGGCGCGGTCACGATGGCGATCCAGGCCATCACCTGAATTCTCAGAACTAAAACGTCCGGTTGCGCCGGTCGGGGCGGTCGCTCCGGTTGCACTGACGCGCGACGCATGATCATGTCCGGCCCAATTTCTGGGCAGGAGTCGGTCAGGTATGCGCATCGCTGTGGTCAAGGAACGCGCTGCGGATGAGACGCGCGTGGCGGCGACGCCGGACACCGTGAAGAAGATCGTGGCCCTCGGTCATGTGATCGTCATCGAGACTGGCGCCGGGTCGAACGCGAGCTTTCCCGACGACCAGTTCAAGGCGGCGGGCGCAGAGATCGCGCAGGACGCCGGGGCCGCCATCAAAGGCGCCGATCTGCTGCTGAAGGTGCGTTCGCCGGAAGCCGACGAACTCGCCGCGTTGCCGAAGGGCACGGGCGTCGTGGCGCTGATGAACCCTTACGGCCAGAAGGCCGCCGTCGAAGGTTATGCGAAACAGGGGGTCGCCGCGCTGGCGATGGAATTCGTGCCGCGCATCACGCGCGCGCAGTCGATGGACGCGCTCTCGTCGCAATCGAACCTCGCGGGCTACCGTGCGGTGATCGAGGCGGCGCACCTCTACGGGCGCGGGTTTCCGATGATGATGACGGCGGCGGGCACAGTGGCCGCCGCAAAGGTGTTCATCATGGGCGCGGGCGTGGCTGGCCTGCAGGCGATCGCCACCGCGCGGCGCCTCGGCGCCATCGTCACCGCCACGGACGTGCGTCCCGCCGCCAAGGAGCAAGTCGCCTCGCTCGGCGCGAAATTCGTCGCCGTCGAGGATGACGAGTTCAAGCAGGCCGAAACCGCCGCCGGCTACGCCAAGGCGATGAGCGCGGAGTATCAGGCCAAACAGGCGGCGCTCGTCGCCGAACACATCGCCAAGCAGGACATCGTCGTCACCACCGCGCTCATTCCGGGACGCGCGGCGCCGGTGCTGGTCACCGAAGCGATGGTCATGGCGATGAAGCCGGGCTCGGTCGTCATCGACCTCGCGGTGTCGCAGGGCGGCAACTGCCCGCTCTCGAAACCGGATGTGGTCGTCGATACGGCCAACGGCGTGAAGGTCGCGGGCTTCAGCAATCTGCCCGCGCGCCTCGCGGCGGATTCGTCCTCGCTCTACGCCAGGAACCTGCTCGCGCTGCTGCCTTTGCTGACGGACAAGGACACCAAGGCCTTCGCGCCGGCGTGGGACGACGAGATCATCAAGGGCGCCATGCTGACGAAGGATGGCGCGGTCATCCATCCGGCGTTCGCGCCGCAAGCCGCGACGGCGGCGTGATGGACGCCCCCCATGCCTGACAACAAGCGCGCCGCCGACTGGTACGCCGCCTGGAATGCGCGCGATCCGCAGAAGATCGCCGCTCTCTACACAGATGACGTGGAATTCGCCTCGCCGTTCGTGGCCGCGCTCGGCTTCGGCGGAGACGGGCGGCTGTTCGGCAAGGCGCACTTCATCGCCTACGTGCAGACCGCGCTGCCGCGCATCCCGGATCTCCGGTTCGAGCCCATCGCCATCTGCGCGGGCGCGGACGGCGAGACGCTCATCTATCGCAACCAGTCCGGCGTGATCGTCGCGGAGACGCACGAGTACGACGCTGTGGGCCTCATCACGCGCGCGAGCGCAGCCTACGAAATCAATCCGAAGGACGCCGGGTGATCGCCCGCCGCCCGCAACGCACACACGCCGGAGCCACACATGGACGTCGTTGATCCGATCATCTTCCGCCTCGCGATCTTCGTGCTCGCGATCTTCGTGGGCTACTACGTGGTGTGGAGCGTGACGCCCGCGCTGCACACGCCGCTTATGTCCGTCACCAATGCGATCTCCTCGGTGATCATCGTCGGCGCGATCATCGCGGCCGCCGCCGGCGCGGGCGCGTCCGACAAGACCGCCGAAATCCGCCAGACCTGCAAGACTATCGTCGCCGCACAGGCGCAGGGCCATCAGTCGATGACGCCGAAGGAAATGTGGCCCACCGACGAGGTCCTGCTCAACGCCGTCGACGGCTGCACGCAGCAGTACCAGCAGGTCGCCGCGACCACGGGCGGCGGCAACGATCTCACGCCCGGCGACGAGGCGCAGAAGGCCCGCAATCTCTGGTTCGCCCGCGGCTTCGGCGCGCTGGCGGCCGCGCTCGCGGCGGTGAACATCTTCGGCGGCTTCCTCGTCACCGCGCGGATGCTGGCGATGTACAAGAAGAAGGAACGGGTGGCGAAGGCATGACCTCCGGCCAGTGGCGCGAACTGATCGAGGCGTATGTCTCGGGGCGTCTCTCCGCGGATGGCTTCAAGCGTCGCTTTCTCGACGCCCACGCCGACGCGGTGCGCACGCGCGCGCCGACGCCTGCGGTCGTGCAGGAACTGGCCTATGTGGTTGAAGCCTATGCGGGCGATCCCACCGCGCGCGGGCATGACGTGTCCGACGACGATGATCTCGAACGCGCCGCAAAGCGTGCGCTCGCCGCGCTGCCCGAGGATGTCGGCGCCATGTCGCCGGGGCCTGCCGGCCCGACTGAAGAGGACATCCGCGCGGCGCAGGCGCAGATGCGCGGAACCGTGTTTCACGTCGGCGCGGTGGGCGGGGCGGGATGCCTCGTGGCGCTGCTGTGGCTCGCGATCGGCGTGCTCCAGTTCTTCGCGGTCGCCGCGCAGATGCAGAGCGTGCTCGACTGGGGGCCGGCGCCGTCGACGCTGGTCGCCGTGCCGCTCGCATTCTTTCCGGTGGTCGGCAGCGTCACCGCCTTCTTCGGCGCGAAGGATGTCTGGGGCTGGGCGCCGTGGCTTGCGGGCGTCGCTTTCCTCGCCATTCCGGCGATCTCCATTCTCGGCGGCTGGTCGTCGGTGTTCCGGCGCGGAGGGCCGCCGCGATGACGCTCGATCCGGTCATGCTTTCGGCGCTCGCGATCGCTGCGCTCGGCATCGCGGTCGCGTTCGCGGGACGCTGGCGCGCGGGGCTCGGCGAGTGGGCGCGCGCCTTGATTATCAGCGCGCTGGCGGTCGGCGCGAGCGGGTTCGCGCTGACGGCACGCGAGCCTTATTCGGCGTGGATTTCAGGCTTTCTCGTGTGCGCGGCGCTGCATCGCTGGATCGACGCGATCACGCAACGCAAGGCCGACGCCGGAGACGCGGCGTCATGAGCATTCCTTTTCACAACACCGCGCGTCGCGCGGCGCACGTATCGAATTAACCGGGGCTGACAACAATGACGGCTGACATCGCGGCGCTCGCCTATCTCGTTTCAGGTGTGTTCTTCATCATGGCGTTGCGCGGGCTTTCCAGCCCCGAGACGTCGCGCCAGGGCAACCTGTACGGCATGCTCGGCATGGCGATCGCGGTGGCGACGACATTGCTGAGCGTGACGCTCGATCCGACAACGCTCGGCCTCATCGGCGGCGGCGTGCTGGTGGGCGGGACGGTCGGCGCGGTCATCGCCAACCGCATCAAGATGACGGCGATGCCGCAGCTTGTGGCGGCGTTCCACTCGCTGGTCGGGCTTGCGGCTGTGGCGGTCGCGGCTGCGGCGTTCTACGCGCCGGAAAGCTTCCACATCGCGCTGCCGGAAGGCGGGCTGAAAACCGGCTCGCTCATCGAACTCGCGCTGGGCACCGCCATCGGCGCGATCACGTTCACAGGCTCGGTCATCGCGTTCGCAAAGCTCAACGGCAACATGTCCGGCGCGCCGATCATGCTGCCGGGCCGCCACTTCATCAATATTCTCATCGCCGCCGCGATCGTCGGTCTTGTCGCCTACATGGTGATCACGCACGGCACGCTGCCGTGGGTGTTCTGGGCGATCCTCGGCCTCTCGCTGCTGATCGGCGTGCTGCTCATCGTGCCCATCGGCGGCGCGGACATGCCGGTCGTCGTGTCCATGCTCAACTCGTATTCGGGCTGGGCCGCCGCAGCCCTCGGCTTCACGCTGGAGAACACCGCGCTTGTCATCACCGGCGCGCTCGTCGGCTCCTCGGGCGCCATCCTCAGCTACATCATGTGCAAAGGCATGAACCGCAGCTTCATCAGCGTCATCCTCGGCGGCTTCGGCACGGCGGACGGCGCGGCCGCGACCGGCAAGGTCGAGACGCGGCCGGTGAAGCAGGGCAGCGCGGAGGACGCGGCCTTCATCATGAAGAACGCCTCGAAGGTCATCATCGTGCCGGGCTACGGCATGGCGGTCGCGCAGGCGCAGCACGCGCTGAAGGAAATGGCCGATAAACTCAAAGCCGAAGGCGTGGACGTGAAGTACGCCATCCACCCGGTCGCAGGCCGCATGCCGGGGCACATGAACGTGCTGCTCGCCGAAGCGCAGGTGCCGTACGACGAGGTGTTCGAACTCGAGGACATCAACAGCGAGTTCGCGCAGGCCGATGTCGCCTACGTGATCGGCGCCAACGACGTGACCAACCCCTCCGCCAAGACCGATCCGCAGAGCCCGATCTACGGCATGCCGATCCTCGAAGTGGAAAAGGCCAAGACCGTGCTGTTCATCAAGCGCGGAATGGGCTCGGGCTACGCCGGCGTCGAGAACGAATTGTTCTTCCGCGACAACACGATGATGCTCTTCGCGGACGCCAAGAAGATGACGGAGGAGATTGGGAAGGCGCTTTGATGACAGAAAATGCTGTATTTATTCAACGAATTGTTTTGGTCGCCAAATGACTGACAAGTTGGGCTTGCCTGGCCATGCTCATGAGCATCAGGAAAAGCTCGATGCTTCGTGGGCTCAGGTTTCACAGTCCCGATCAGCAAATCGAGTTGCCTTGGTTGCGGTGGGTATCTCTATCCTAAGCGCGCTGTTCACCGGCTTGACCTATCTTGAGTCGCGCCGAGCACTTGAGTTGGAGCGGCAGAGCAAGCTCTTGGACAAGAGGGTTGAAGCTTGCGCGAATGTTCAACTGGACGCTGACAGGATGCTGGATGTGTCTCAATCGCTACTGTCGGCAGAAGGAACGCCAGATCGCGTCGATCGACGGCGAGAAGTGGCAGCGGCATACGACAAATTTGTCGCCAGCAACACGCTCCAGATATTGGGGCCGGAGAACCTCGCGTCTGCCGAAAAGCTTTTGGCGGATGCAGTGTTTGAAGTCGAATTGAGCTCCTGGAGATCACCCGGGACATTGGGAGCGGCCATTGAAAAAGCGCAGGCTGCCCAACTTCGACTCAATCAGGCGTGCATGGCGACGGTAGAGAAGTTTCGCTAACGGTGCGATCGGTTGGGTGGATTGCTCTACTCTGCGGCGACCGTGTTTGCCCTGAGCGCACCCGCATCCCGCAGCTTCAGATACAGCGCGATCGGATCGAGATCGAAGCCGCTCGGCCAGGTCGGCGCGCCGGTTTCGATGAAGACGCGGGCGAACATCGCCGGGTCTTTGAGCGGCTGCACCATCTCGCCGGTGGAGGCGAGGATTTCTGCGCAGTCGAACTCACCCTCCATGCCATCGGAGAAGCGCAGGTAAAGGCGCGTGGCGTCCAGCGCACGCACCTTGATCACATCGACCATAGGAAACTCAGCCGGCGCCATCTGGCCCCTCGATCCCCATCAGGCGCCCTTCGCCAAGAGCGCCTTCTCCACTATCGCGCAATCCATCCTGCGGAGCCAGCGTGACGCCCCCGCCGCCCTGTGCCCCGCGTCACAGCGTCTCCAAGGGCGGGAGGCGAGACCTCTTGCCTGAGACCGGGGGCTGCGATGAATTCCCCTGAAGCTGGAGGGAACATCATGCGTCGCGTCCTTTTTGCATTTGCCGCCGTCGCCGCCATGAGTGCGGCGCCTGCCGCCTTCGCCGATTGCGTCGACTATGATCAGGCCCGCGCCGCGCGCGCCGCCGCCGCGCTCTCGCGCCGTC
>WRPF01000032.1 GCA_009773335.1 Caulobacteraceae bacterium | reverse complement strand
GCTATCTCACGCTCGATCACGTGGCATCCGCGCCGTTGAACAGATGTACCGGCTGCCCTCCTGCGGATGCGATGAGAGGGATATAGGAAAATAAACAGAAACTGTCAATTAAATCCTATGCACAACTCTTCCTAAAGGGAGCGCGCGATGGACGCCGGCGCCCGCGAAAGGTAAATACGAGGGCCACGGAGGACGGCCATGCAGATACCGAGCAACAAGGGCTACGGCGGCCGGGTAAGCCATGCGCTCCAGGGGCTGCTCGGCTCGCGGTTCTTCGTGGCGGTCTCGGGCGCCTGCCTGATGGCCTTCCTCGCCCACGTGCTGACCGCGCCGGACCGCTTCCCGCAGTTCGTCGTGATCAACTTCCAGACCATGGGCATCCTGCCGCCCCTGCCGCCCGCCCCGGAGCTGCCGGAGCTGTCGGGAACCGTGAAGGATGCGGCGCACGGCGCCGTGCAGGCCGGCCTGCCCTACGTGCAGCAGTTCCTCGCCGACGTCGGCGCGAAGATCTCCGCATGGTTCGCGGCGAACCCGGCGGCGGTGGTGATCGGCAACTATGTGGGCCTCGTGGCGTCCGGCGCAGCGCTACTGCTCGGCGCCTACCTGCTCGCCCGCCAGCAGCGGCCGGCCTAGCGGCGCTATCGCCGCGCCACCGGGATCACGAGCTTCAGGCCCGACCAGACCTCGTCCACCGCGCAGACCTTCACGTCCACGAGCCCAGCCCGGAACGCGGCGGGGCGGATCACGTCCTCGGTGATGGTGGTGGGGACCTTCGAGGCCTTCTTCGGCCACGAGACCCAGATCATGCCGTTGGGCTCAAGCCGCGCGACGAGCTCCGGCAGCGCCTTGTCCAGCACGGCCGCGTCCTTCTCGAAGATGTGAACCAGATCGAACGGACCCTTCGGGAGCTTTCCCGGCCTGGCCAGCACAGCGACGCTTGCGAACCCGTCAAACGCCAGAAGTTCCTCCGGCCCCGCCGCCGCGCCGATCAGCAGCGCCCTCTGCCCGGCCTTGTAGCCGAGCTTCTTCAGCAGCGGAGTTCCGGAATAACCGGCGGACATGGGGATCACCCTCCCTGCAAGGAGACCTCTGCGAAACACCCCATCTCAACCCTCATCCTGAGCCTGTCGAAGGAGGAGGGTCTTGCGGAAACGCCGGCGCCGAGGCGCCCTCGCCCTTCGACAGGCTCAGGGTGAGGGCGTGAAGCGCTTTTGCAAAAGTCCGGCACGGGGGAGGATGCGCGGGATCAGCGCGGCGCCATCACCATGATGACCTGCTTGCCTTCCATGCGCGGCTCGTATTCGACCTTGGCGATGCCGTCGAATTTCTGGCGCACGCGCTCCAGCACTTCCATGCCGAGGTGGGTGTGCGCCAGCTCCCGGCCGCGGAAGCGCAGGGTGATCTTGACCTTGTCGCCTTCGGCGAAAAAGCGCTCCATCGCCTTGGTCTTCACTTCGAGATCATGGTCGTCGATCCCGGGGCGGACCTTGATTTCCTTGATTTCGACGGCTTTCGCGTTCTTGCGCGCGGCGGCCTTCTTCTTCTGCTCCTCGAACCGGAACTTGCCGTAGTCCATGATCTTGCAGACCGGCGGCTCGGCGTTCGGGGCGACCTCGACAAGATCGAGCCCCGCTTCGCGGGCGGCTTCAAGGGCGGCCGAGACCGGCATCTCGCCCTGCTTTTCGCCAGCATCATCGATGAGAAGCACGCGCAGGGCGCGGATATCTTCGTTTACGCGCGGGCCATCCTTCGAGGGGGGCGGCGCGGCCATTGGACGACGTACGATTAGTTCCTCCTGGGGTTGCTGAAGCGCGGGCGCCTCTGGGCGATCTGACATGGGGATGAGTCTCCCCCGTCGAAACCCCGTTTACATCGAATTCGGCCGGCGCGCCATCACGCGGACGCGAGTTCGCGAAATCCGCCGACGTTGCCGATGCTCTGCTCGACCTGGGCCACGGTCATGGCTGCGAGCGATTCCGCGGTCACCGCCATGACCCCGCCCCGCCCGCGCGGGCAGACCCGGTCCGGGTCCGATTCCGAGGAGAAGAGCACCACGCACGGCGAACCCGCCGCCGCCGCGATGTGCATGGGGCCGGTGTCGTTGCCGACCGAGAACGCCGCCCGTTCGGCGAGCGCGGCCAACGCGAAGAAGTCGGTGCGGGAGACAAGGTTCTTGGTCCGTGGCTCGACCCGGAGGATGGCCGCAGCGGCTTCCTTCTCGTCGGTGTGGCCGATGATCGCCGGCATGGCGCCGCGCTTGATGATCGCGGTGGCGAGCTCGCCGTAGCGCTCCGCCGGCCAGCGTTTTTCCGGCCGGTGCGCGGAGGCGCCGGGGATGATGAGGCCGTAAGGCGGCTTCAGGCCGAAATAGGCCGGCTGCACGCGCGGCGGATCCTTCTGCGACATGCGCACCCAGGAGAGATCCGGCAGCGGCGCCGCGCCGATCTCGCAGGCCTCCATGATGCCGGCCTCGAAGAGCTGGTCGGCGAGACGGTCGAGCGTGTGCATCGTCTCGCGCGCGGGGTTGGCGTGGGGATGCGAGCAGCCCGGCGCGACGCCGGACCAGTTCGGCGGCCACGGGCGCAGGCCCTGGAAATAGTTGCTCGTGCGGCCCGAGGTCTGGAGATCGTAGACCATGTCGTACTTGGCGCCGCGCAGCCGCTGCAGCATCTGCGCGACGGCCTGGGGATCGCGCTCGCGGCCATCCGTTTCCACGATGTCGAAATAGGGCGAGGCCTTCGCGAAGGCCTCGAACACGGGCGTGGTCAGCAGCGTGATGCGCGCGCCCATGTGGTACTCGCGGATGATCCGCGCGGCGGCCAGCGACTGGATGAAATCCCCCAGCGCGCCGAGCTTGATGATGAGCACCCGGCGCGCATCCCGCGCCGGCGTGTCGCCTTCCGATCCGCGCTTGCGACGCAGGGCTATCATCAACGTCCCTTCAACAGGCGCTCATAGACCGCCAGAGTCGCGGCCTGCAGCGCCTCGACCGAATAGCGCGCACGCACCCGCGCCGCGCCACGATCGCCCATGTTCTTGCGCTGTTCGGGCGAAAGAGCCAGCACGCGATCCACAGCATACGCGAGTCGACGCGGATCGCCCGCCGGGACGAGGAAGCCCGAGTCGCCGTCGGCGATGGTTTCCGCGAGGCCGCCAAGATTCGACGCCACCACCGGCACGCCCATGGCCTGCGCCTCCACCGCCGCCCGCCCGAAGGCTTCGGCGTCGGTGGATGGAAACACCGCCACGGTCGCGGCCTTGAGCGCCGCCGGCATGTCCACGAGGTGGCCGACGATCTTCACCGCATCCGCAACATCCAGCTTGCGCGCCAGCGCGTGCAGATCGGCGACGTACTGCTGACGGCCCTGCGAATCCCCGGCGAGCACGTAGACCGCCGAACCCGGCCGTTCCTTCTCCAGAAGTGCGGCCGCCTCGATCAGCACGGTCTGGCCTTTCCAGTTCGTCAGCCGCCCCGGCAGCAGGACCACGGGACGAGCATCGGAAGGCGCAAGACCCCAGAGCCGGCGCATGTCGTCCACCCGCGCGGGATCCACCGCCGCCGGATCGAAGCGCGCGAGATCCACCCCGCGCGGAATCGAGATGACCCGCTCCGGCGCAACGCCATGCTCGGCGAGCACGTGCGCGCGGGTGAAGTCGGAATTGGCGATCACCAGATCGCCGCGCGCCATGATGGAGTTGTAGAAGCGCTTCAGCGGCGACTTCGCATTGTAGACGCCGTGGTAGGTCGTCACGAACGGCACGCCGAGACGACGCGCCGCGAACATCGCGCTCCACGCCGGCGCCCGCGAGCGGGCATGCACGATCTGCACGTGATGCTTGCGGCCCAGCGCCACGAGGCGCCCGATATTGGCGAACATCTCCAGCGGGTTCTTGGCATCCATCGGCAGCGGCGTGAGCTCGCCGCCCGCCGCCTTCAGTTCGCCCTCGAGGCGACCGCCCCGGCTGGCCACGATCGCGCGGCCGCCGCTGCGCGTCAGCGCCTCGGCCATTTCAATGGTCGTGCGTTCCACGCCGCCCGCGTCGAGCGCCGGCGTCACCTGCAGAACGGAGAAAGATCCTTTTCCTTGCACGACTTTCGCGGTTGAAGCATTTCGCCCGGCAAGTCCAGCGGGCTCGCCCGCGCGCATAACAGGAGGATGGTTCATGCCCATCGGCGTCACCGAGTTCTCCGATAACATGCTGGGAAGCCGCATCGCCTTCCAGCGGTCGGCGGGCGCTACGCCCACGCTCGTCTGGCTGTGCGGTTTCCGCTCCGACATGGGCGGAACCAAGGCCGAATACCTGCACGCCCGCGCCGACGCAGCAGGGCGCGCCTTCCTGCGCTTCGACGTCACCGGCTGCGGCCAGTCCGGCGGCCGGTTCGAGGACGGAACCATCGGCATCTGGCTCGCCGACGCGCTGGGACTTATCGATTCCGTCACCGAGGGCCCGCTGATCCTGATCGGGTCGTCCATGGGCGGCTGGCTTGCGCTGCTCATCGTCCGCGCACGGCCCGACCGCGTGAAGGGTCTGATGCTGATCGCGCCCGCCCCGGATTTCACCGAGCGCCTGATCTGGCCGGAGATGGGCGACGCCGCGCGCGCCGACGTGATGGAGAAAGGCGTGTGGCTGCGCCCGTCCGCCTACGACGCCACGCCCACGCCGATCACCCGCGCGCTGATCGAGGACGGCCGCAGGCATCTGATGATGGACGCCGCGCTGCCCTTCGATGGCCCGGTCCGCATCGTCCACGGACAGGCCGACCCCGACGTGCCCTGGGCGCTCTCCCTCGAAATCGCCGAACGGCTCACAGGCACGAACGTGCGCACGCTGTTCGTGAAAGCCGGCGATCACCGCCTGTCGACGCCGCCCGATCTCGCGCTGCTCGGCGCGGTCATGGATGAGCTGCACGGGGCGTGCGCCAAAGGCTGAGCACTCTCCCCAGTGCGGGACTTCTGCAAAAGCGCTTCGCGCCCTCACCCTGAGCCTGTCGAAGGGCGAGGGCGCCTTGGCATCGACCTTCCCGCGAGCCCCTCCTCCTTCGACAGGCTCAGGATGAGGGTTGAGATCGGGTGTTTCGCCGGAATCTGCCGTTCACGCTGCTGCGCGGCCTAACGCTGAATCGCTCCTTCGCCAGCAGGTCGCCACGTGTTGACCCCGTCGAATACCGACGCGTACCAATTTCCGTCGATGCACGAGATAAGTTGATCTGATAATGTTTCACTGGTCTGCAATAGTTGGCCGGCGTAACCCGCCAACATCGAAGTTGCGCTCGGCACCCGCTGATCAGCGTAAAAGTAGGTCGCCCTGTCGACAACGAAAGCGTCGAAATTCCCGCCACCCGCTCTACACGTTTCCGGCAGCAGAAGATTGCTCAGGGCAAGGCCAGAAGAGGCAGTAACGACCTCCGCGCCTTGCGCATTCGTCGTGCGGTCCAGTGCACCAATCTGCGCTCGCAAATTGGTGAAGGCCAAATTCCATGCTTCTTCTTCTGTGAGCCGCAGTACAGCCAAATCTTCTGCGGTCAGGGATCGCGACTGCTCTCCATCCTTCTGCACCACGACTGCAATTAGGTCCCCTACAAAGGGCGATTATCCCGTTGACATACCAGACGCTAGGGGTGGTGTCGGCGGACCCTATATAGTTCTGGCTGGCGGGGCGTTTTGGAGGTCACGATGAGTGATTATATCCGACCGCCGCTTCCGGGCTTTTCAGCCGCGGAATGGTGGGCCCTGAAGCCCGTAACCCGAATTCTACTTCGGTTACGAGCGAAGCGAGACCGGTCAGAAGAGTCTGACGACTAAGGTCTGGGCGGCATGGATCAGCTTCGTCCTGATCCTGCCGTTCCGGGCGCGCCTCGGCGGCGGTCAGCCACCAAGGCGCCCAGCGGCTACCTATCCAACGGGATCGTCCGTACGACGAGACCTTGCTCAACCCCGCTGCGAATGAGGTGCCGGGCCGTCGCCCGACCCTCACAGTGGATGTGAAAGGTATCGCCCCAAGGGTCGATCCAGATGATGATATAACGGGGTTTCCTGAACAGTCTCATGACTTCTCCTTAGTTAATGTGGGAGAATGCCCACGTTCTATTTATGGTCGGGAGAAGCTTGATCTTGACGATTGGGCCCTTTTTCTTGCTCTGAACTGCATTTATTTGCAGCTGCCCATCGAATGCTATATATTGGGGCGGCGCGCAAAATCGGCCGCTATATGTAGATTCTTGTTTTGTTCCCGTTGACTGCTATCTGAATTCGAGTCCGGGGACTCTTGTCAGATTCGCCGGAATCGCTTACATAGATGGTCGGGCAGGCACGCGCCGGAACCACTCCGAGTTGGCCGAGAGGCTGGCAGCATCCTTTGCGATGTGAATCAGGAGCCGGGGGCCTGCCCACTTTTTCTCCAGCATTCACGGATGAAGTCAGCCTGAGATGGTCGGCACCGTGCCTTTACAATGTTGGGGACCACGGTGAGCCCGTCCGTTCCCGTCCGCCCTTTGATCAAGCGAGGCGCCAACGTCAGCGCATACGAAGGTTCGGTATCATCGAACCGGTTCGGCTCTACGGCTTGGAAGAACGCGCTGGTCACGCAGTCCGCGAGCTGGAGACCAGCTTTCTTTGAGTGATCCTCAACCTCGATCCCGTCGATATCCAGCACGCCCCAGTTAGTTCTTCTCGGCGCTTTGATGAGATCTCTGCCGTCAGCGAGGAACGTGAGGTATTTGCGCATAACGGTGTAGTTCGTGCCGCCGCGGCGCGAAAATACGAGATGCAGACACGCTGGTTCGGGTGCGGCAGCGAGTTCGCACGCCACTATCAGCCTCTCCAGCAGCCATCGAACGAGATAATTGTAGAGGTGCTGGGGCTGTTTAAAGAGCGCCTCATATCGACCGCCAGGTATCGTGATCTTGTGAGACATCGCCAAAGCGATCCCCAATTTCCGATCAGCCAAGCTTCGACACACGACCTTTTTCTGATCGTGTTTCAAGTTTTTCCAGTGCAGATCTTTCTTCCCGGGGAACAGCGCTAGGATTTCGTCACGCCAAGGTATGACGCGAAGATTGTTCTCGGCCCTGACGACGATCGCCCCCAGAGCAAGCCACATTGACTGGCCGCCGGTAGCGTCGCCCGTCTTCAGCTTGCCGAAGCCCTCATCCCCAGCCTCGTCGATGTACGCATAGTAGTGACGCATGATACCATGTCTCTAGTGCAGTGAGCGCCGGGAGCTTCCGCCCCCGGCACCCGTGACGCCCTTCCGGCGCCTGCCGCCCGGCACGAGATGCAACCTCAAGCCGGGCGGGGTTCGCTAAGGCGGCTCCATCTAAACGTCCTCCGACACGTCGGAAGACTTCCGCCGGGTGACAGGGCGCTTCAAAAACTTCACGAGCGTCCAGACCGCTTCGGACTCCTTGTCGTCCATCGCATCCATGTCGAGGATCGACATGAGGACTTCGACCGGGTCGCGTTTCTCTGGCTCCCGGATGGGCGGCGGAGTGAACGGCGGCGTTTCGCCAGAGCCGCCAGAGCCGCTACCTAGCTCCCTGCGTGCTTTCGCAACCTTCTTCGCGCCAGCCGGCCCGCGCGCGCGCGGGAACGAGGCGTTCGCGAGGCGCGGGCCGACCTCGACGCCTGCAACACCCGCAGCCTGCAAGAAAAAAGTCCGACACTTCCGGAGGACGTCCTCCTTGGCGTTGGTGCCTTCCTTGAACGCGTCCGCAAACATCGACGGTGTGGCTGTGAGAAGGTCCAGTCCCGTCAGGAAGGGATACGTGCGCGCGATCATCTTCTTTACGTCGCCGGGGAACGCGTCGGTACCGTAGCTTTTGACGAAGGCGTCCAGCTCCGGTGTCGGGCGGCTCTGATCGTCCATAAACCCCATGGAGCGGAAACCGCTCTTGATCTGGGACCCGACGCCGCCGGAGAACCGGCGGAGCACGGAGTTATCGATCCGGGGCGGCAAGCCGTTGGTGCGGAAGTCTTCCACCAGCGTGATCAAGGTCTTCCACGGGATGTAGGGCGGCGTCTTGGCTGCGCCCTTCGGGTCACCCGGAATATCAGCGTCAAACATGGTCAACCTCACGAAGCGTGCATTCCCCTGTAGCGGGTGCGCGGGCATCGCGCAAGAGCGTGGAATCCCAACCGGAACCACGTCTGTCCGCGTGGGGTTAGGGGTCAGGATTGCAGCCATTTGGACGGTTGAACGGCATCGCGATGTGAGTACGCTCCGCAAAAGATCGCGGAGACCGTCGAAAATGCTATGTATTGCAAGGGCTTATGGCGACGAACCGCTTCGACGGATTGCGGTGGCGTCGGGGCGCGGGCTGACATACGTGGTCAATCCGTCCGCCTATAATGCCACCAAGGGTGACGACGGAAGCGGGGTTGGGTTTCCCTCCGAGGCTGTATTCCAGTTCGACGCCGATCTGTTCGGTCGGCTCCGGGCGGCGTTCGACGCTGGCGACCGGGCGCTCCTTCTAGATCTCTGGAGGTCGGCGGTACGTCTCAACCTGAGAGCGCTAGAAGTCGCACGCCCATGACGCGGAAGCCCGCTGACGAACCCGCGCCCACAGAGGCCGACGCCGACTTTTCGGAAGAGGAGATCGCGCGTCGGCGCGACGCGGTGATCCGCAAGATGCTGGCGACGCCTCCTGAACCTCAAAAGGCGAAGAAGCCTGCCGCGAAAAAGAAGAAGCGCGCGCCAGCTAAGGCTTGAACCGGCGCCGCTTCACTCGCCAGCGCGAGCGATACCGAAACCGCAGCTTACGACGTAACGGCTTCGGCTGACTCGCCAAGAGGTCGGTAGGTCAGGCGACGCCCGACCGTCCCCTGTACGGCTTTGACCATGCGCGCATTGTCATCGACGCCGACTGCAATGCGGTTGGTGTAGCGGAAGTCGAATTCCGCGAGGTAGCGGTGAAGGTGCTGCTTGCCGCAGTGCTGATACACACCGCGCATGCCGCGTTTGAAGATGGAGAAGAAGCCTTCAATGGTGTTCGTGTGCGTGTCGCCGCGCACATACTCATTGCGCTCGTGGTTCACCGTGTCGTGCTGGCGAAACTCCTTACCCAGCATGCGATAATAGCCCGCTTGGTCGGTGATGACGCGCGCTTCCTTTTCGACGTTCTCGCGGATCAGCGGAACGAGCGTCGCGATATTCAGCTGGTCAACGACCATCGAACGCGAGCGGCCCGTGTCACGCTCAACGAGCGCGAACACCTTCATCTTGTGTTCGTAGCCCACGCCGAGTTTCTTCGACGGATCGCGTCCGATGAAGGTTTCGTCGATCTCGACGCCACCGCCGCCAGCACCGAACTTGCCGTTGTCGGTCGGCTCCATCGCCTTGCGAATGCGGTGAGCCATGAACCACGCCGTCTTGTACGAGCCGAAGCCGAGCATGCGGAACAGCTGGTGCGCGCTCATGCCCTTCTTCGACGCCGTCAGGAGGTGCGTCGCGAGGAGCCACTTGTGCAACGGGATATGCGAGCGTTCGTAGATCGTTCCCATGGTGACGGAGAACGGCTTGCGGCAGTCGCGGCACTTGTAGAGGCCGGGGCGCGTGGACTTGCCTTGAAGCAGGACCGAGTTGCCGACCGTGCCGCAGTGCGGGCAGACGCGACCGTCGGGCCAGCGGATCGCCTCGTAATAGGCGCGCGCGGCGTCCTCATCGGTGAAGTGCGGGGCGGTCAGGCTCGTTTTCATGAGCCCAATCTAGCGATTGTGCCGTGGTATGTCAACGGGATAATCGCCCTACAAAGGGCCTCCATATGCCGCCGGGCGAACCAGGAGTGGCGCGCATACTCGCACGGTAGGCTGATGGCCTAACAACCATCACGAGACGGGCGCGGTCCGGCACGAAAGAGCCGGTGCCCAAAGATTGGATCGCAGCGGACGCGGTCGAGGTCAGCCCGTTTACAAATGTCTGAAGACGCGTCGGGTCCGCGCTATACTGATGATAGACGTAGTTGGTGTTTAGGACGGCCTCACTACAGCTTTCCCGGGAACGCCCAAGGTGGAGGGTGTTCTCGTCAACCGCCTCGACGCAGAGCTCCGGATGCTGGCGCACTATCTCGCTCGCGACCGCGTCTCGAAAACCCGCAGCAGAAAGTGTCTGCGCCGAAGCCGACCCCGGCCTTGAACAGGCTACGAGCACCAACGCGAGCACGAGCGCGGACAATTTTGAACGATGCATGGCCCTCCCCATGGTCATGGCTTCGCTGCCATCTACCACCGTCGCAGCAGAATACCGAATGGCAACTAAGGGCCAGACACGATCTACGGTAACATTTCTTCGCACCGGCGGCATCTCGCCCATACCCGGTCGTACATCGCCGCCACCACCTTTCCCTTGCAAGCACAGCGATCAGCCTCGTGCATCCAGAATGGCCCGCAAGCCTTCGCGAAAGCCCGGATACATCGGTCGCCAGCCGAGTTCGGCCTTCGCCCGCGCGTTCGAGACACGCTTGCTGTCCATGTAGAAGCGCGCAGACGCCTGCGGCAGGTTCGCGTCCTCGAAGGCGATCTCGCGCGGCGCCGCCATGCCGAGAAGCAGCGCGGCGTAGGCCGTCACCTCCTGCGGCGGGGCGGGCTCGTCGTCGCAGACATTGTAGATACGTCCCGCATGTGGCTGCGCAATCGAGAGCGCGAGTGCGGCCGCGATGTCGTCCTCATGCGCCCGCGACAGCACGAGGCCTGCCTTCACGACGCGCCTGGCCTCGCCCGCGCGGAGACGATCGAGCGCGCTGCGGCCCGGACCGTATATGCCCGGCAAGCGGAAGATGTGCGCAGGCGTGGGCAGCGACAGATATTGCCGCTCGGCCAACACACGACGCGCGGGCGGCGGACTTGTGGGGGCGCACGGATCATCCTCGAACACCCAGCCGCCGCCGCGATCGCCGTAGACGCCCGTCGTGGAGAGATAGCCCGTCCATCCCGTCCGCCGGCGCAGCGCATCGCCCATGACGCGAAACGAAAGATCGCCTTCCTCGTCCGGCGGGATCGAGACCAGCACCGCGTCCGCCGCGGCGACGAGGTCGATCAGGGACGTTGCAGCAGTTTCACCATCGAAAACGACGATCCGGGCCGTCGCATCTTGCGCGGCCGTGCGGCGCGTGCCGATGATGGTCCATGCCTCCGGCGCAAGCCGCCGGGCGAGCGCGGACGCCACATGGCCATGGCCCAGGCACAGAAGCGTCCTCGCCATGGTTTCGCCTTCTCCCGCGCACATCACGCGCCGCTTCTCAATGGATCGCCGAACCATGCTCATCACGCTCGCCATCGTCCAGACCCTCGCCGCCGCAGCGCCGGTCGCCGCCGCACCGCGCGACCAGACGCGGCTCGACGCCTGCGTCGCGCAGGTCGAGGCTGACGCAGGCGCCGCCTACGAGACCGCCATGTCATGGGCGCACGACGAGCGCGTGCCGGAAGCCCGCTGGTGCGCGGCGCAGGCGCTGGTGAAGCTCGGGCGGCTGGAAGAGGCGGCGGAGCGCTTCGACACCCTCGGCGGCGACATGGGCTGGGCCGAGGACAACCGCCTCGACGCCTACTCGCAGGCCGGCAACACGTGGCTGCTCGCCAATGACGGCGCGAAGGCGAAGCTCTCCTTCGATCATGCGGTGAAGATGTCGGACAACCATCCCGACGCGCTCATCGACCGCGCGCGCGCCTATGCGATGCTGCGCGACTGGCCGAAGGCGGAAGAAGACCTCTCCACCGCGCTGGACGTACGCGCGAACGATGCGCTGGCGCTGATGTTGCGCGCGACGGTGCGGATGAATCGCGGCGCGTTCGAACTCTCGGTGAAGGACGCCGAGGACGCCGCACGTCTCGACCCGCGCAACATCGACGTGCTGCTCGTACTCGGCCAGACGCGCGAAGCCAAGCGCGTGGGCCGCGCGCCTTAAATTCCCCCTCCCCCGCAAGCGGACCCCTGCAAGCACCCAGTCTCAACCCTCATCCTGAGCCTGTCGAAGGAGGAGGGCATCGCGGGAACGCCGGCGCCAAGCGCCCTCGCCCTTCGACAGGCTCAGGATGAGGGCGTGAGCCCCTGTCGCAGAGGTCCCCTCACGGAGAGGGGGTTGCCGGCGGCGCTTCCGGCGGCGGTTCGGCTGGCGTCTCTGCGGGAAGATCCTCGATCACCGGCGTTTCCTCGCCTGCGGGCGGCTCGGTCGAGATGGGCGCGCCTTCGGGCAAGGGCGCAACAATTTCCACGGGCGCGCCTTCTTCCGGCGGCGCGAGTTCCGGCGGCGGCGCGGGCAGCGGCGGCAGTTCCACCGGCGCTGTTGGGCGGCGCCTTCCTGGCCGGGTCGTCACGCGTTCCTTACCGAGCACGCACGCAGCAAGGCCTTCATTGCGTACGATGTTCATGTTCGCCTGGATGGCGCCGGCGCGACGCTGCACGTAGCGGCCGGGACTCACCGGGTTCCACTTGTTCGGACTGGGCAGCACAGCGGCGAGACGCGCGGCTTCGCGCGGCGTCAGCTCCGACGCGGACTTGCCGAAGCGCGCGCGTGCGGCGGCTTCGGCGCCAAAGATTCCATCGCCCCATTCGGCGGCGTTGAGATAGGCTTCCATGATCCGGCGCTTCGGCCAGACGATCTCGATGAGCCCGGTGAAATAGACCTCGAGCCCCTTGCGCACCCACGAGCGCTGCGGCCAGAGGAAAAGGTTCTTCGCCGTCTGCTGGCTGATGGTCGATGCGCCGCGACGTTTCTTGGAGCCGCGGTTCTTCGCGCGCTCGTTGTACTTCACGGCCTTGTTGATCGCCTCGACGTCGAAGCCCTGATGGCTGCAGAACTTCGCGTCCTCCGCCGCGATGACCGCGCGCACGAGATGCGGTGAGATGCGCGAGAGCGGCACGGTGCGGTGGCGGATCTCCTCGCCCTGCGCGGCGCGCTGCGCCATCAGCAAGGTCCCCGGCGCCTCGATGATCCCGTAGACCAGCACCCACAGCACCGGAATGACGACGGTGACGACGAGGCCCAGGGCGGCGAGGCGCACGAACCAGTTCGGGCGGCGGCGCTCTGGCGGCGGCGTTGGTTCCGGGCCCGGAAAATCCTCGTTGCTCACGCCCACTCCCCTCGCACGTCCGGATCCGCCTCGCCGGCCGCGTGCGTTTCCTTCAGCATCGACAGGCGCGCCGGGTCAAGCAGGCGTCGCAACGCCCAGACCGCCGCCCCCCGGACCACGGGGCTTTCATCCCCGAGCAGGGCTTCCGCGTGCGCGGCGAGCGCGGCCTCCCCGGAATTGCCGATGGCGATGAGCGTGTTGCGCACCACGCGATCGCGTCCCGTGCGCTTGATCGGCGTGCCTGCGAAGCGGGCGCGGAAGGCGGCGTCATCGAGCGCGGCGAGATCGGCGAGCGCAGGGCCCTGAAGATCTTCGCGCGCGGCCATCTTCTGGTCCCGTGCAGCGTCCGCGAACTTGTTCCAGGGGCACACCGCGAGACAGTCGTCGCAGCCGAACACGCGGTTGCCGATGGCTTCGCGATACTCGTGCGGAATGGGCCCCGCGTGCTCGATGGTGAGATAGGCGATGCAGCGGCGCGCATCGAGCTGGTACGGCGCGGGGAATGCATCCGTGGGGCAGATGTCGAGACACGCACGACAGGAGCCGCAGTGATCCTCTTCCGCCGCATCGGGCGCGATCTCCGCCGCTGTGAGAATGGCGCCGAGCAGCAGCCACGAACCGTGCGTGCGCGAGACGAGATTGGTGTGTTTGCCCTGCCAGCCCAGCCCCGCACGCTGCGCGAGCGGCTTTTCCATCAGCGGCGCGGTATCGACGAACACCTTCACTTCAGCGGCGGTCTCCGCGGCGAGCCACTGCGCAAGCTGCTTCAGGCGACCCTTGATGACCTCGTGATAATCGCGCCGCACCGCATAGCCCGCGAGCGCGGCATGCGTGCGATCCTGCAACAGCGCGAGCGGATCGGCGTCCGGCGCGTAGCTCACGCCGACCATCACCGCGCTCTTCGCGTCCGGCCACAATGCCGTCGGATGCATGCGCCGGTGCGCCTCGCTCGCCATCCACGCCATGTCGCCGTGGCGGCCAAAAACAAGGAACTGCTCGAGATGCGCGCCGTTCGGCCAGGGCGTTGTCGCGGATGCAACGCCGAAAGCAGAAAACCCGAGTGAAGTCGCGCGCGTTTCAAGCCCGGTGCGGAGCTTGCCCAGCGTCATCCAGAAGTCGCCTTGTGTCCCTCGGCGAAGTATTCGTGCCCGTGCGGTTCCGCGGAATCAACCGGGTCCGGATGGATGATGATGTCGGCGGCCTGGAACTCCGCGCGGATGCGCGATTCCGCAGCCACAATGATCTCGTGCGCGCGGCGCAACGGGAGGTCGGGGTCGAGATCGGCGTGGAACTGGATGTGCACGAACGGGCCGGAGGCGCGCGTGCGCAGGTCATGTACGGAGAGCACGTCCCCGCCTTCGAGCGCGAGCACGCGGATGCGCTCGCGGTCCGCGTCCGGCAGCTCCTTGTCCATCAGGTGATCGGCGGACTGCCGCGCCACCTGCCACGCGCCATGCGCCAGCCATGCCGCGACGAACAATCCGGCCGCAGCATCCGCCCACGCCCACCCCAGAAATGCGCTCGCGGCGATGCCGATGATGACCGCGACATTGGCGAGGAGATCCGCAGCGTAGTGCGCGCGATCGCCCTGCGTGGCGACCGATCCCGTCTGCGCCACCGCGCGCGACTGCTGCCAGATCAGCACGCCGGTGAGCGCGATAGAGACGACCATGACGACGATCGCCTCGACGCCATGGGACACGGGCCGCCCGTCGATCAGACGACGGATCGCCTCCACCGCGATGAGCGCGCCGGACACCGCCACGAGGCCCGCCTGGAAGAGACCCGCGAAGGATTCCGCCTTGCCGTGGCCGTAGCGGTGATCGTGGTCCGGCGGGGCCGCCGCGTAGCGCACGGCGAAATAGGTGAAGAGCGACGCCACGAGATCGAGCATCGAGTCCGCCAGCGACGAGAGCATCGCCACCGATTCCGACGTGATCCACGACCAGCCCTTGAGCCCGATCAGCGCCAGCGCCACCGCCACGGACAGCATCGCCGCCCGCCGGGTGATGCGCGCAGCGTCGCGCGGGTCGGTCCGGCCTAGGCCGCCGGCTGTCTGGGGGTGACCCTCCACGTGTGCATGCTCCTGTCGGGACGGCTTGCCGGGCGGCATGGGGAAATGGGATAGCCGACGCACATCATAGACCCGACCGTCGGCAAGGCGAAGCCGCCTGACAGTGACGGGAACCGAGGAAAGAGCCCATGGCCGGCGTTTGCAAGACCCTGATAACCGCGACGCTCGGCGTCGCGCTGCTCGCAGCTTGCGCGCCGAAAGCGGCCCGGCCGGGCGCGGACGGCAAGCTGCCAGAAGGCGTGACGCCGCTGAGCTATGCGCTGGCGCTCACCATCGACCCGCGCGTGGAGCATTTCTCGGGCGAAGCGCGCATCCACGTGAGTTTCAACAAGGCGACGAAGAGCTTCTGGATCCATGGCCGCGACATCGCGGTGAAGACGATCACGGTCACCCCGGCGTCGGGTGAAGCAATCACCGCAACCTACAGGGAAGACGGCAAGGGGTTCGCCGAGATCACGCTCGAACGCACGGCGCCCGCGGGTGCGGCCGATGTGAACATCGCCTACGACGCACCCTTCGCCGGCGGCGCCGCGGGCCTCTACCGCGCCGACAGCGGCGGCGACAAATACGCCATCACGCAGTTTGAATCGATCGACGCGCGCCGCGCCTTCCCCGGCTTCGACGAACCGCGCTTCAAGACGCCGTTCGATATTTCCATCGTCGCGCGCGCGGGCGACACCGCGATCTCCAACACGGGCGAGGAAAAGGCCGAGCCTGCGGGCGCCGGCCTCGTGCGTCACACCTACCGCACGACATTGCCGCTGCCGACGTATCTCATCGCGTTCGCCGTCGGCCCTTACGAAGTGGTCGACGGGCCGGTGCTGGCGCCGAACGCCATCCGCAAGCATCCCGTGCCGCTCCGCGGCGTCGCGGCGAAGGGCAAGGGCCAGCAGACGCGCTTCGCGCTCGCCAACACCGCAAAGATCATCGAGTACTTCGAGACCTACTTCGACACGGCGTATCCGTACGACAAGCTCGACTTCATCGCCGCGCCGGAATTCTCGGCGGGCGCGATGGAGAACGCCGGCGCCATCGTCTACGCCGAAACCGCCATCCTCATGGAGCCGGGCGGCCCCGTTTCCCAGCAACGCGGCATCATCACCACGCACGCGCACGAAATCGCACACCAGTGGTTCGGCGATCTCGTCACGCCCGCGTGGTGGGACGACATCTGGCTGAACGAAGCCTTCGCCACGTGGATGTCCTACAAGGCCGCGACTGCGGTCTATCCGGACGGCGGATATGGCCGCGAGACGCAGCTCGAAGCGCTCGCCGCGATGGACGACGACAGCCTCTCTTCCGCGCGCCGCATCCGCGAACCGATCCGCGTCGAGGCCGACATCGAGGACGCCTTCGACTCCATCACCTACGACAAAGGCGGCGGCGTGCTGGCGATGGCGGAAAGCTATCTCGGCGAGGATGCGTTCCGCGAAGGCGTCCGCAGGCACATGAGGCGCTTCCCGTTCGGCGTGGCGACGTCGAAGGACTTCTTCGATTCGCTCGGCCAGGGCTCGAAGCATCCCGAGATCGTGCAGGCGCTGGAGTCCTTCACCGACCGCAACCACGTGCCGCTCGTCGATGTCCGCGTGACGTGCGACGCGAACACTCCGCCGCAGGCGCGCATTGCGCAAACAACATTCGAGCCGATCGGCGTCTCGCTGGAAAACCGGACGTGGAACATTCCCGTCTGCGTGAACGCCTACGGCCTCACGGGTGGGCCGGCCAGGTCGTGCGCCATCCTGTCGGAGCCGACTGGGACGATGCTTCTCAACGGCGCCTGTCCCGCTTTCGTCGCGCCCAACGCCGGCGGTTCCGGCTATTATCGCTTCTCGCTCGACGAACGCGGGTGGACCGCGCTTGTCGCCGCCTTCCGGCGCCTGTCGCCGGGCGAACAGATCGCCACGCTCGATTCCCTCCACGCGAGTTTCTCGGCCGGACGGGTGGCTTCGACGCTCCTGCTGCGCGGGATCGAATCGGCCGCAGGCGCCGCCGACCTCGATGTCCGTCGCAAGGCCGCCGATGTCGCAACGGAGCTTGCGTGGATTCCGGAAACGGACGCCGCGCGCGCGGACTACGCCGCATGGGTGCGCAACACCTTCGGCGCCGTGCGCGTCGAAGCCGCCATGTCCAGCCGCGCCAGCGCCGCCGAACGCCAGACGGCGACGACGGTCACAAAGGTGCTTGCGCTCTACGGACGTGATCGCGCGCTGCGGACGCGATTGCTCGCCGGCGCGCGCGCCTCGATCGGCCTGTCGCGCGGCGCGCCCGTGTCCGCCGACCTGCGCAGCGTCGCACTCGCGGTCGGCGTGGAGGACGGCGGGCCGGCGTTCTTCAACGCGTTGCTCGAGAAAGCGAAGACCAGCTCCGATTCGCAGTTCCGGTCCGAGGCGCTCGCCGCGCTCACGCGCGTGCAACGGCCGGAGGACCAGAAAGCCATCGCCGCCGCGCTCCTCTCGGAGCCCTTCACGGGATCACAGATGCGCCGCGCTCTGCTTGCGGCGCGTGCCTCGCCGCCGTCGGCGAATTTCCCGTTCGCCATGCTGCGCGACAACTTCGATGCGGTTCTCGCGCGCCTGCCCGGCGGCCTTGCTGGCCAAAGTGCGCCGGCGCTCGCGAGCGGACTCTGCTCAGGGGCGGACAAGAAGACGCTCGCGGACCTCTTCGCCGCGAACGCAGCGAAGGCGCCGGGCTACGAACGCGCGCTGGCGCAGACGACCGAGCGCATCGGACGTTGCGCTGCGTTGCGCGCGGCGAAGGCCGGCGAACTCGCCGGCGCGCTGACCGTCACGCGCTGACCGCTATTCGGCGGCGACGCTTGCCGCGTCGCTGTCATCGAGCGGGTGCGCGAGACGCGTGAGCATTTCCTTCGGCGCGACCTGCCAGAACAGGTCGCGCTGGTCGGACCAGTTCGCGAGGATCTCGCGGCCGCGCACCGATCCCGTGCGCGCCACATGCTCCCCGACGAGCGCGCGCACAACGCCTTCCCAATGGCGCGACGCGAGCTTCTGCCAGACGATCGTATCGGCGTTCGCCATGTTGCTGAACCGGCCGTCCGGATCGTGGACGAACGCCATGCCGCCGGTCATGCCCGCGCCGAAGTTCTCGCCGACGGCGCCGAGCACGACGACCGTGCCGCCGGTCATGTATTCGCAGCCGTTCGCGCCGCAGCCTTCGATGACCGCCGACGCGCCGGAGTTGCGCACGCCGAAACGCTCGCCCGCGAGGCCCGCCGCGAAGAGCTTGCCGCTGGTTGCGCCGTAGAGGCACGTGTTGCCGATGATCGCGTTGTCCGCCGCCGTCTTGGCGAAGGCGTCGTCAGGCCGCAGCGAGATGAGCCCGCCGGACAGGCCCTTGCCGACGTAGTCGTTGGAATCGCCGGTGACGTCGATGGCGATGCCCTGCACCAGGAACGCGCCAAGCGACTGCCCCGCCGAACCGCGCAGACGCACGGTCAGCCGCGCTTCCGGCAGCACATGCATGCCGTACTTGCGCACGATGGCTGATGACGCGCGTGCGCCGATGGCGCGCTGGGTGTTGCGCACCGCATAGCTGAAATCGAGCTTCTCGCCGCGCTCGAAGAACGCCGCCGCGTCACGCAGGATCTGCACATCGAGGGTGTCGGCCACTTCCACGCGCGCATCGTCGAGACGGTACGGCGGATACGGGCTGTCGACGCGCACGAGCAGCGGATTGAGATCGAGATCGTCGAGGTGTTCGGCGCCGCGGCTGATCTGTTCGATCAGCTCCGTGCGGCCGATGATCTCGTTCAGAGAACGGAAGCCGAGCAACGCCAGCAGCTCGCGCACTTCCTCGGCGATGAAGGTCATCAGGTTGATGACCTTCTCCGGCGTGCCGGCGAACTTCTGGCGCAACGCGGAATCCTGCGTACACACGCCGACCGGGCAGGTGTTGGAGTGACACTGGCGCACCATGATGCAGCCCATGGCCACGAGACTCGCGGTGCCGATGCCGTACTCCTCCGCACCGAGGATCGCGGCGATGATGATGTCGCGCCCCGTGCGCAGGCCGCCGTCGGTGCGCAGCGTCACGCGGTGACGCAGGTTGTTCAGCGTCAGCACCTGATGCGCTTCCGCAAGACCCATCTCCCACGGCGCGCCGGCGTACTTGATCGACGTCTGCGGACTCGCGCCCGTACCGCCGACGTGGCCGCTGATCAGGATGATGTCGGCCTTCGCCTTCGCCACACCCGCCGCCACCGTGCCGACGCCCGCCTGGCTGACCAGCTTCACGCCGACCTTCGCCTGCGGACTCACCTGCTTGAGGTCATAGATGAGCTGGGCCAGATCCTCGATCGAGTAGATGTCGTGGTGCGGCGGCGGCGAGATGAGCATCACGCCCGGCGTCGCGTGACGCAGCCGCGCGATCAGTTCGGTGACCTTGAATCCGGGCAGCTGGCCGCCCTCGCCGGGCTTGGCGCCCTGCGCGACCTTGATCTCGATCTCGCGGCACTGGTTCAGATATTCCGCCGTCACGCCGAAGCGTCCCGACGCGATCTGCTTGACCGCCGAGTTCATGTTGTCGCCGTTCGGCAGCGGCGTGTAGCGCGCGGGATCCTCGCCGCCCTCGCCGGATACGGACTTCGCGCCGATGCGGTTCATCGCGATGTTGAGCACGCCATGCGCTTCCGGCGACAGCGCGCCGAGCGACATGCCGGGCGTGACGAAGCGCTTGCGGATCTCGTTGACGCTCTCGACTTCCTCAAGCGGCACGGACGGGCGCACGCCGTCGCGGATCTCGAGCAGGTCGCGCAGCTGGATCGGTTCGGCGAGGCGCCGCTCGCGCACGGCGTTCGAGTACTTCATGTACGCATCGAACGAGTTGTTCGTGACGGCGGTCTGGAGCTGGTGGATGTGCTGCGCTTCGAGCGCATGGCGCTCGCCGCTCGCGCGCCAACGGTAAAGCCCGCCCACCGGCAGCGCGATCACGTCCTCGTCGAAAGCCTTCGCGTTGATTTCCGCCGCTTCCTGCGCGAGGCCGCCGAGACCGATGCCGGAAATGCGGCTGGTGAGCCCGGGGAAGTATTCCGCCGCCAGTGCGCGGGAAAGGCCGATGGCCTCGAAGTTCATGCCGCCGCGATACGACGAGATGACCGCGATGCCCATCTTCGAGATGATCTTCAGCAGACCCGCATCGATCGCCTTCTTGTAGTTCGCCGCCGCCTTCTCGACCGTGAGATCGCCGCCGAGGTCGCGCGCGACCCGGTCAGCGATGGATTCGAGCGTGAGATACGCGTTCACCGTCGTCGCGCCGCAACCGATCAGCACCGCGAAATAATGCGTGTCCATGCACTCGGCGCTGCGCACGCTGATCGAGCAGTAGGAACGCAGCCCCTTGGCCACGAGATGCGTCTGCACAGCGCCCGTCGCGAGGATGATCGGCGCCGCCACGCGCGCGGCGCTCTGGAACTCGTCCGTCAGCACCACATGGCTGCGCCCGGAGAGCACGGCCTCTTCCGCTTCCGCGCGGATGCGGTCGAGCGCTGCACGCAAGGCGGAGCCGGCGTCTTCCGGACGCGCGGGCGCGTCGAACGTGCAGTCGATGATCGCCACCGCATCGCCGAGTTCGGCCACCATGCGGGCGTACATGCCGTTGGTGAGCACAGGGCTCGACAGGATGAACACATCCGTCTGCGCCTCATCCTGCGCGAGGATGTTGCCGAGGTTCTTGAAGCGCGTGGCGAGCGACATCACGCGATCCTCGCGCAGCGGATCGATCGGCGGGTTCGTCACCTGGCTGAAGTTCTGGCGGAAATAGTGCGAAAGCGGGCGATAGCGGTCCGACAGCACCGCGAGCGGCGCGTCGTCGCCCATGGAGCCGATCGCTTCCTTGCCCTCTTCGAGCATCGGCTGGAGGATGAGTTCGAGGTCTTCGAGCGTCAGGCCCGCGGCCGCCTGGCGACGCAGCAGTTCGGCGCGGGAGTCATAGAGGCGCGGCTCGTCGCCGCCGATCCGCGATTCAAGTTCGATAACGTTGCCGAGCCACTTCTCGTAGGGATGCTTGGCTGCGAGTTTGTCGACGATCGCCGTCTCGTTGTAGAATTTTCCCTCGACCGTATCGACCGCGATCATCTTGCCCGCGCCGACGCGACCGCGCCGCGCCACGCGCGAATCCGGCAGCGCGCACATGCCCGCTTCCGATCCGGTGACGAGCAGCCCGTCCGTTGTCAGCGCATAGCGCATCGGACGAAGCCCGTTGCGATCCATCCCCGCCACCGCCCAGCGGCCGTCGAACATGGCGAGCGCTGCGGGGCCGTCCCACGGCTCCATCACGGAGTTGCAGTACGAATAGAGAGCGCGGTGCGAACCCGGCATGATCGTCGACTTGGCCCACGCCTCCGGCACGAGAAGCGCCTTGGCCATCGGCGCGTTGCGGCCGGCGCGCACGAGCACTTCAAACACGTTGTCGAGCGCCGCGGAATCCGAACCACCCGGCTGGATGATCGGCTTCACGTCCGAATCCGCCGCGCCGAAAGTCTCCGACGTCATGCGGATTTCGTGGCTCTTCATCCAGTTGATGTTGCCCTTCAGCGTGTTGATCTCGCCGTTGTGGGCGAGCATGCGGAACGGCTGGGCGAGACGCCATTGCGGGAACGTGTTGGTGGAATAGCGCTGGTGATAGATGGCGACGCTGGAGACGAAGCGCTCGTCCTTCAGGTCCGGATAGAAGCTGTCGATCTGCTCGGCGAGAAACATGCCCTTGTAGATGAGCGTCTGCGCCGACAGCGAGCAGACGTAGAGCTCCATGATGTTGGACTGAAGCGCCTTCTTCTCGATGCGCCGGCGCACGATGAAGAGTTCCTTGTCGACGGCCTCTTCGTCGCGCTCCTGCGGATCGCGGAAGAGCACCTGTTCGATCTCGGGCCGCGTGGCGTTGGCCTTCTCGCCGATCATGGCGATGTCCACAGGCACCTGACGCCAGCCGTAAAGATCGAAACCCGCGCGGATGATTTCCGATTCGACGATCGTGCGGGCGCGCTCCTGCGCGGCGAAGTCATTGCGCGGGAGAAATATCTGGCCGACGAAAATCGGGCCCGATTTCACCTTGTGGCCCGTGCGGCCCACGACCTCGCGGAAGAAATCCTGCGGCGCGTCGAGCAGGATGCCCGCGCCGTCGCCGGTCTTGCCGTCCGCGTCCACGGCGCCGCGATGCCACAGCGACTTCAGCGCGCCGATCGCCATGGTGACGACCTCGCGGCGCGGCTTGCCGTCGATGGCGACCACGAGGCCCACGCCGCACGCATCGCGCTCATCGCGGCGATCGTAGGCGTGGGCGGCTTCCAGCTTCGCGCGTTCGCGCTCGTAGCGGGCGATGTCTTCGTGTCCGCTCATGTGCTCACTCCGCCGCGACGGCCGCAGAGGCCGCGCGTTCCTTGAGCCAGGTGTGGATGCCATCGGCTGCGTCCTTGCCTTCTCTGATGGCCCACACGACCAGCGAAGCGCCGCGCACGATGTCGCCGGCGGCGAACACGCCGGGCAGCGACGTCGCGAACGAGCGCTCGTCGATCTTCAGCGTGCCCCAGCGCGAGACCTTCAGGTAGGATTCGTCCCACTTGCCGGGCAGATCCTCGGGATCGAAGCCCAGCGCCTTGATCACCAGATCGGCGGGCACGTCGAACTCCGAGCCCGGCGCTTCCTCCGGCGCCTGACGACCGCTCGCATCCGCCGCGCCCAGACGCATGCGGATCGCGCGGACGGCCTTCAGTTTTTTCGCGTCGCCGAGAACGGCCTTCGGGCTCGCGAGCCACTCGAACTTCACGCCCTCTTCCTCGGCGTTCTTCACCTCGGCGATGGAGCCCGGCATGTTCGCGCGGTCGCGGCGATAAAGACACGTCACGGATTTCGCGCCCTGCCGCACGGCGGTGCGCACACAGTCCATCGCGGTGTCGCCGCCGCCGATCACCACGACGCGCTTGCCCTTCGCGTCGAGCAGACCCGACGCAAACTCCTCCACCGTATCGCCGAGACCAATGCGGTTGGCGGCGGTGAGAAAATCCATCGCGGGCAGCACGCCCTTCGCCGCCGGCTTTGGCACGCCGAGATCGCGGCTCTTGTAGACGCCCGTGGCGATCAGCACCGCGTCGTGTTTGCTGCGCACTGTCTCGAACGTGATGTCGCGGCCGACCTCGCAGTTCAGCACGAACGTGACGCCGCCCTCCTCAAGACGCGCGACCCGACGCGCGACGACGTCCTTCTCCAGCTTGAAGTTCGGAATGCCGTAGACCAGCAGGCCGCCCGCGCGGTCGTATCGATCATATACGGTGACCTTGTAGCCCTTCCGGCGCAGCACCTCGGCGGCGGCGAGCCCTGCTGGCCCGGCGCCGATGATGCCCACATGCCCGGCGCGCTCGCGCAGCGCGCGGACCGGAGCAACCCAGCCCTCCTTCCAGGCGGTCTCGGTCAGGTACTTCTCGATGGCGCCGATGGTGACCGTCCCGTGCCCGGACTGCTCGATGACGCAGTTTCCCTCGCAGAGGCGGTCCTGCGGGCAGATGCGACCGCAGATCTCCGGCATCAGGTTGGTGGCGGCGGACACCTCGTAGGCCTCCTGCAGGCGGCCCTCGGCGGTGAGGCGCAGCCAGTCCGGGATATTGTTCTGTAAAGGGCAGTGAGACTGACAGAATGGCACGCCGCACTGGGAGCAGCGCGAGGCCTGCTCGGCGGCCTTGGCGGCGGCGAGTTCGGCGTAGATCTCATGGAAATCCGTCTTGCGGCTCACGGAGGCGCGCTTGGAGGGCGGCTCCCTGTCCACACCGACAAATTTGAGCATGTGTTCAGCCACGATCGCCCCCGAAGATCGCCAATGCAGCGATTTCCGTGGCCGATACCCGGCTTTCCGACCCATCGCAAGGCAAAATCGTGTTATATGGGCAGCAATACTGCCTTATATGGCCAGCTTGCCTTTTCCACAGGCGCCCGGCGCCCGCTCTCGCACCGACTCCTGCACTGTGGCAGAAGTCCGCCGCCGTCTAAGGAATGCCCATGGATCTCGCCGCCCTGCTGAAAGCGCTCGTGCTCGGAATCGTCCAGGGCCTGACCGAATTCCTGCCGATCTCGTCCACCGCCCACCTCAAGCTCGGCGAGCGCCTGCTCGGCTACAGCGATCCGGGCGGCTTCTTCACCGTGATGATCCAGTTCGGCTCGATCCTCGCGGTGATGTGGCTCTACCGGGACAAGATCATCGGCACCATCACCGGCCTGCCGACGAAACCCGAAGCGCGCCGCTTCGCGCTGCTCGTCACGATCGCCTTCATCCCCGCCCTCATCGCGGGTTTCTTCGCCGCCGACTACGTCAAGAACGTGCTGCAGGAATCGCTCGCGGTCATCGCGTGGGCGTTCATTGTCGGCGGCGTCGTGATGCTGCTCATCGAGCGCTTCCGCCCCGCGCCCACAGTGCAGACCGCCGAGGAAACGCCGCTCCTGCGCGCGCTGGGCGTCGGCATGTTCCAGACGCTCGCGCTGATCCCGGGAATATCGCGCTCGGGCGCCACGATCATCGGCGGGCTTGCGCTCGGCCTGGACCGCCGCGCAGCGGCCGAGTTCTCGTTCTTTCTCGCCATGCCGACGATGGCGGCGGCATTCGTCCATGACCTCATGGAAATCCAGACGGTGAGCCTCCCGCCGCAGCGGCTCGCAGAGATCGGCGTCGGCTTCGTCGCGGCCTTCTTCGCAGCGCTGCTCGTCGTGAAGCCGTTCCTCGACTTCGTCTCGCGCGCGGGCTTCGGGCCCTTCGCATGGTATCGCATCGGCCTCGGCGCGCTGCTGCTGCTGCTGGTCGGCCTCGGCCTCGTATGACGCAGGCAGTCCGGACACCGACGATCCGGACCATCGGCTACGAACGCCTCGGCTTCGCGGCGTTCATCGACGCGATGCAGGACGCCGGCATCGAGACCGTCATCGACGTGCGCGAGCTGCCGAACTCCCGACGCGCCGGGTTTTCCAAGGGAAACCTCAAGGCCGGTCTCGCGCGCGTCGGCATCGACTACGTGCACCTCAAAGCCCTCGGCACGCCGAAGGCCGGACGCGACGCCAGCAAGCGCGGCGACTGGGAGAATTTCTGGCCGATTGTCGACGACGCGCTCTCGCGCCCCGAAGCCGGTCTCGCGCTGGAACAGGCCGCCGTCATAGCGAAGGCGAAGCGCGCCTGCCTGCTGTGTCTCGAGCACGACTGGAGGGTCTGCCACCGTGTGCGCGTGTGCGACCTGCTCGCCGCGCGTCACGGGCTTGTGGCGGAACACATCTGACCGGCCCACGGCGAGCGGTGTTCGCAGCCGCACGGCGGAAGCCGATGAACATGTCAGGCGATTAACCAAATCTTTGCGGGTGCGAACCATTTTGCGCGCCGGGTGGGACCGTGTGTGCAGGCGCGCTTGAATCCGCGCTGGTGAGGGAAACTCAGATGATCAGCTTCGGCGGCGCAGGCTCCGGCGGCGACTCAAGGGTGCTGGAAGCCCTGGGCAGATCGCTCGCGCTCATCGAGTTCACGCCGGCAGGCATCGTGATTTCAGCGAACGAGAATTTCTGCAAGACGCTCGGCTACAGCGAAGCGGAGATCAAGGGAAAGCACCACAGCCTCTTCGTCGATCCGGCCTACGCCCGCAGCGCCGACTACACCGCCTTCTGGACCAAGCTTGGCAGAGGCGAATTCGACGCACGGGAGTACAAGCGCATCGGCAAGGGCGGCCGTGAGGTCTGGATTCAGGCCTCCTACAATCCGGTGCTGAATTCCCGCGGAGCGGTTGTGAAGGTCGTCAAGGCGGCCACGGATGTCACCCAGGAAAAGCTCCGGAACGCCGAATTTGAGAGCAAGCTGAACGCGGTGTCGCGCGTGCAGGCCGTCATCGAGTTCACGCCGGGCGGCGAGATCATCACGGCCAACGAGAATTTCCTGACCACTCTGGGGTATCGGCTCGAGGAAATCCGCGGGCAGCATCACCGCATGTTCGTCGAGAGCGGCGTGGCGCAATCGCAGGACTATCTGGATTTCTGGAACAAGCTGAACCGCGGCGAGTTTATCGCGCAGGAATTCAAGCGGATAGGAAAAGGCGGCAAGGCCGTCTGGATCCAGGCCTCCTACAATCCCGTTTTCGACATGAACGGCGCGGTCACAAAGGTCGTGAAGTTCGCGACCGACGTCACCGAGCGCGTCGCGGCGGTCAACGATATCGCGGAAGGACTCGCGCGTCTTTCCAACCGGGATCTTGAGGCGTCAATCACACGCACCTTTCCTCCCGCCTTTGAAAAGGTGCGCCAGGATTTCAATTCGACAACCCAGTCCCTGCGTTCGACGTTCCAGCAGATGATCGGCAACGTGACGCAGATCAGGTCCGGGGCTGTCGAACTCTCCACCTCCTCGGACGATCTCTCGCGCCGCACCGAACAGCAGGCCGCAAGCCTGGAAGAAACGGCCGCCGCGCTGGACGAAATCACCGCGACAGTCAGAAAATCCGCGGAGGGGGCCACTCACGCCCGCGAAGTCGTTGCGACGGCGGACGCCGACGCCAAGAAGAGCGCGGTGATCGTCCGCCAAGCCATCGAGGCGATGGACGCCATCTCAAAATCGTCGAACCAGATCGGCCAGATCATCGGCGTCATCGACGAGATCGCGTTCCAGACCAACCTGCTTGCGCTGAATGCAGGCGTCGAGGCCGCACGGGCCGGCGACGCCGGTCGTGGATTTGCGGTCGTCGCATCCGAGGTTCGCGCGCTCGCGCAGCGATCGGCCGACGCCGCCAAGGAAATCAAGGGACTCATTTCCGTATCGACGACGCAGGTCGGCTCCGGCGTGAAGCTGGTTGCGGAAACCGGCGGTTCGCTTGAGCGGATCCTGACCCAGGTCACCGAGATCAACAGCGTCATGACCGGGATCGCAGCCGGCGCGCAGGAACAATCGGTGGCCCTCGGCCAGGTCAATGCGGCGATCAACCAGATGGATCAGGTGACGCAGCAGAACGCAGCGATGGTCGAGGAAAGCACTGCCGCCACCCACAGCCTGTCACAGGAAGCGGACTCGCTTTCCCAACTGGTCGGCGCGTTCAAGACCGGTCTGGCGGAATCGACGCCGCATCGCCCGGCAAGCAGCCGCCCGGCGCCTCCTCGCCCGGCGAACACGGTGCGGGCGCTCAAGACAGGCTCACGCGGCGGTGCGGCGGTCCGCAAACCGGAAACGAGCGTGGATGACGGCTGGAACGAATTCTGAGCGCGACGCACATGACTGCGGCGTCTGGAAATCACCGTCATGAAACATGGAGGCGGCGGACGGAGCATGGCTGAACCAATCAATTCCGCACCGGACTCGTCTCGCGAACTGATCACGTTTCTGGTCGGTTCCCAGGAGTTCTGCGTCGATGTCATGTCTGTGCGGGAAATCCGCGTCTGGACTCCGGCGACGCCCCTCGCGCACGCCCCGTCATACGTCTGCGGCGTGATCAACCTGCGCGGAGCGGTCCTGCCGATCATCGATTTCGCCGCTAGGCTCGGGATGACGCCGACACAGGCCACGACACGACACGCCATCCTCGTGGTGCAGATCCGCGAACAGGCCGTGGGCCTTCTTGTCGAAGGCGTTTCGGAGATCCTCACGATCACCAGCGATCTTGTTCAGCCAATCCCCGACGTGGCGTCGAGAGCCACAAGGGAATTCGTCAACGGCATCGTCGCCACGCAGGGTCGAATGATCAGCATGATCACGCTCGACGCCATGCTTCCCGAGCCGCTTGAGGCGGCGGCGTAGCAGACAGACGTGCGCGCCTTCACCGCACGAGGCCGGCGGTGCGCAACGCCTGATTGATGACCCCGCCGATCCCGGCTCCCGGGGACGGACGCTGCGCAGGCGCTGCGGCGCCCGGACGCCTGACGCGCACGGCCGCGCCTTCAAAGCCTCCGGCGAACCGCCGCTCGGCGATGCCCCACGACCTCGCGATCTCGAGGCTCGATGAAATACCCACGTCGAGGAGATGCGGCCCCTCCACGCCGCAGCCTTCGGCGCCGTCGGTCTTCAGCGGCGTGCCGTGACGCAATTCCTCGATGTGATGGAACTCCACAAGTACGCCGCGTTTCGAGTTCCAGACCACCAGGGAGCGGCCTTCGCCGCTGGAAACGTCGCCAACGGCGTCATCGATGCCATGCACATTCGTCCACTGTCGCACCAGCGCGACCGCCGCGCCGGGCCTTACGGTCATGTCCCGGCCGCCATGCCAGACGGCCACGCGCGGCCACGGCCCCGCGTGGTCGGAAGCCGTGCGCACCAGGTCGCCCCATTCGTCCGGCGAGCGGTCCGGCGCACGCGCCATCGCCGACATCGCGCCCTGCACGTTGCTGGCGGCGCCGTAGGGCAGGCCCGCGATGACGGCGCCGGCCGCAAACATCTCCGGATAGGCCGCCAGCATCACGGCCGTCATCGCCCCGCCGGCGGAAAGCCCGGTGATGAGCACGCGGCGACGATCGAGCTTTGCATCGACGGTGAAGCGTTCGACCATCTGCGCGATCGAAGCGGCCTCGCCGCCGCCGCGCGAGGCGTCCGCGGGCTGAAACCAGTTGAAACAGAGGTTCGGATTGTTCGCGCGCGTCTGCTCGGGACACAGAAGCGCAAAGCCATGGCGCCCGGCCAGCTCAAGCCAGCCCGCGCCTTCTGCGTACGTCTGCGCGGACTGGGTGCAGCCGTGAAGCACGACGACCAGCGGCGCGCCTGTCTTCAGCGCCGGTGGCGCGAACGTGAGCATCTTCAGCGCGCCCGGATTGCTCCCGAACGACGTGGTCTCCGTGAGCCGCGCGGCTCCGCGACTGACGCTGGAGCCGGCGTGCGTGCGCCTCTGCGTGAGCATCGTGATGGTGTCGTCGAGACCAGCCATTGCTGAGCACCCCTGAGTCACAAAGGGTGGAGTATGGGCCAAGTCATGCTGCGATGCGGCATTAAATGCAGGAAAGCAGATCATCCGGAAACAGCGCTTTCGCGACAGTCTGGACAACATACTGAAAGTAAAGATTTTTTGAAACCATCGCGCCGCGTGCTCGAAATGCTGCGATGCGGCGGCTCATGGATCGATCATTCACTGAAACGGCGGCGATCCCGAGCGCGGATACACGACTCGGACTGAATCAGCCTGATACGACCGCGCCCTACGCGGTCTGTCTTGCCTGGAACTGGCCGTGAGGGCGGAACCGCCACAGATAGCTCGGCACGATCGCCTCGATGGATTCCAGCGGCGTCACGCCGAGATCGGCGATGGTCCCCACGCCCTTCTCCCCGGAGGCGCCGACGATATTGTCGCGCTTCAGCAATTCGACCTGATCGCCGGTGATCGGCGGCGCGACGGGAATGATTTTCGCTGCGATGCCAGCGAGCATGCCGATGGGGCCGGCGATGAAGAACGGCAGGTAGGCATAGCCGCGCTTGCGCTGGATCGTCTTGAGGACGAAGTCGAGCAGCTGGCGGAAGGAATACACCTTCGGTCCGCCGAGTTCGTAGGTGCGCCCAGCGGCATCCGCGCGCGTAACTGCCGCGACCACCGCGTCCGCCACGTCCTGCACATGCACCGGCTGAAACTTTGTCTTGCCGCCGCCGATCAGCGGCAGGAACGGCGAGAACTTCGCCATGTCGGCGAAGCGGTTGAAGAAATTGTCCTCCGGCCCGAACACGATGGAGGGACGCAGGATCACCGCCGAGGGCACATGCGCGCCAACCGCTGCTTCTGCGGCGGCCTTGGTGCGGGCGTACCTCGCCTTGGCGCGGGGATCGGCGCCGATGGAAGACACCTGCACGAACGTCTTCACGCCGGCCTTCGCGGCGGCGGATGCGATCGCCCCGGCGGCGTCGACATGCATCGCCTTGAAGTCCTGCTTGCCCCGCTCGTGCAGCACGCCGACCAGATTGACCACGCCGTCGGCGCCCTTGAGCGCCGCGGCGATGGAGTCCGGGAAACGGACATTGGCCTGCATCAGATGGATCTGGCCCACATCGCCCAACACCCGCAGGTCCTGCCCGAGGTGGGGCCGACGCATGGGCACGCGGACGCGGAAGCCCCGCCGCGCGAGTTGCTTGACCACATGGCGTCCGATGAAGCCGGAGCCGCCGAAGACGACGATGAGTTCGTTGCTCATGGGGGCGATATGCGGTGGTCCGTGGGCCTTGTCCATGCGCCGGCTTGTCCCGATCGGGCGAGCGCCCGCAATCCGGACATGAAGCTGCAATACTCGCCCGCAAGCCTGTTGCGATGGAGACCAACATGACCAAGCCGCCTGCCCGATTCCTGACGACTTCCCTGGCGCTGGCCGCCGCGCTTTCGCTCGCGGCCTGCGCGAGCGGTCCGCCGCGGGGCGGCCCAAGGGGCGGGCCTGGGGGAGGCGACCTGGGATCGGCCTACCGGCAGTCGGCGTTCCTCTCGGGCGCGGCGCTGCTGTTCGTGCAGTTCGATGCCGACGGAGACTACGCGACGAGCAAGGCGGAAGCCGAGGCGGGAGCCCAGCGCGAATGGGCGCGCGCGTCCGGCGGATCGACAGTGCTTTCGCCCATCCAGTTCGATCTGTGGTCGGCGAAGGCGCTCGGCGGGCCCAATCTTGGGCCCTACCGCCTGGCCTTCGATTCCAACGTGAACAACGAGATCACCGCGACGGAGTTCGCCGGCGCGATCGTCGCGAAGTTCGATTTCTGGGACAAGAACAAGGACGGTTCGCTGACGCGCCTCGAAATGGTCGAGCGTCTGCCCGATGTGCGTCGCGGACCGGAGCAGGACGGCGCCCGCCCCGCCGACGGACCGCCCGGCCGCGGACGCCCCCCACGCATCTAGCAGTCTGCGGAATGCAAAACGCCCCGGTCTCGCGACCGGGGCGTCCTGTTTGCGCGGTGCGCCGCGCGTCAGTAGGAGACGCGGAGCGTGACGCCGTAGGTGCGCGGATCGCCGAGGAACGCGCCGCGTGCATTGCCCTGCAGCGGAATGTTGAACGCGATCTGCTGGTACTCGGTGTCGAACAGGTTGCGGCCCCAGATTTCGAGCGACAGGCGCTCATCTGCGGTCGACAGGCCAAGGCGACTGTTGACTGTGAAGTACCCCGGTTGCGCCTTCGTCGGCTCGAGATCCGAACCGGTGATCTGGTCGGAGACGTAGCGGAAGTCGAGATACGCGAGGCCGGTCATGGCGTCGTTGAACAGCGGCTTTTCGTAGGTGAAGGCGCTGGTCACCGTCCACATCGGCGCGTTGGTGAGACGCGAGCCCGGCAGACGGATGTTCACCGGCAGCGCCAGCGGGTTCGTCGGCACGGCGCTTTGTGCGACCCAGCCCGTATCGTCGCCGTACTCGGCTTCGACATAGGCGAAACCGCCCTGGTAAGAGAAGCCGTCGATCGGCGTGTTCCAGATGGCGTCAAGCTCGACGCCCTGGCTGTACGCTTCCGGCACCGACGAGACCTGGAAGCTGACGCCGTTGAAGGTATTCAGCTGGTAGTTCTCGTACTTGTTCCAGAATGTCGCGAGGTTCAGCAGCAACGCACCGTCCATCAGCGAGTTCTTCAGGCCGATTTCAAACGCGTCGACAAATTCCGGCGCGAACGAGGTCGTCCAAGTGCCGCCCGGCGTGCCGATGTGGCCGAAGCTGCGGTCGAGGTTGAAACCGCCGCCCTTGTACCCGCGCGAGTAGGACGCGTAGCTTGAGACGTTGTCGGTGAACTCGCGGCGCAACGAGACGATGCCCGAGAACTCGTTCTCCTCGCGCGACTGCGTGCGCGTGGCGCCGTCCAGTTCCGACCGCAGGGTCGGGATGCAGTACACGCTGCGCAGGTTGATCGCGATGGCGTTGGGCGCCGTCGGGATCGTGAAGTTGCAGGTGCCTTGCGTCGGCTGGCCCAGCGCCGTCGCCTGCGTGGCGAGCAGGGTTGCGGCGCTGAACGCCGTGGTGAAGTTCGCGGCGACGTCCTTCTTCTCGCTGGTGTAGCGCAGGCCGAGGGTCACATCGGTCTTGTCATCCACCGCCCAGATATTGTGCGTGTAGAGCGCGATCGACTCGCCGTTCTGCTCGTAGTTGTCGCGGATGCCGGTGTTGTTTGCGGCCACGAGCGGCCCGAACAGCGCGGCGCTCTGCGCAGCATAGAACGTTCCGAACTGCGAACCGTTTTGCAGGTTGTCGCGACGCTCCAGCGTCTCGTCGGCGTAGAAGAAACCGACGATGGAGTCGACCGGACCCATCGTGAACGCGGCGCGCAGTTCCTGCGTGAAGATCTCGAAGCCGAAGCCCGAGAGGCCGTTGTTGGGCCGGTACCAGAGATCGGCCTGCGAGAAGTCGGCGTCCTGGCCCTGATCGTAGTTCCAGTCGCGGTAGGCCGTGATCGACGACAGCGTGACCGCGCCGAGATCCCAGTTGAACTCCGCCGAAATGCCCTTGTCTTCGAGTTGCTGGCCGGCGGCGCGGTTGGCGAACGCGAAGCGCTGGCCGATGCCGCCGCCGCCACGGATCACTTCATTGACGCCGTTCGGGCCGTAGCCGCCGAGCGCGCCGACGAAGTTCGTCTGCGCGACGCCCGTGCCGAAGGGCCAGGCATAACCGTTGAGCAGCGCCGGGTTGTAGACCTTCGCGCCGCAGCAGGTTTCGTCCCGCTCGGTGACATCGACGATGAAGCGGGCGTCGAAGTTCGCCGTCGGCTCCCACGCCACCTGGCCGCGCACGGTCCACATGTCGCGGTTGTTTTCGTCGCGCGCGCCGAGATTGTTCGCGCCGGCCGCGCCGAGCACGGTGTTCACGCCGCCACGGTTCATGTCCATGAACCCGTCGCGCTCGTCCATCGCCGCGAAGAGGCGCACCGCCAGCTGCTCGCTGATGATGGGCATGCTCACGTGGCCGGAGACGCGCGTCGCGCCGTAGTTGCCATAGGTCGCTTCAGCCGAGGCGCCGAACTCGTTGAGGTCTGGCCCCGCAGTGCGGACGCTGATGAGACCGGCCGACGTATTGCGGCCGAACAGCGTGCCCTGCGGGCCGCGCAGCACTTCGATCTGCGAAACCTGGCCGAGATCCTGGAGGCCGACGCCGTTGCGGGCGCGGTAGACGCCGTCGATGAAGATGCCGACCGCCGATTCAAGGCCGGGGTTGGAGCCCTGCGTACCGACGCCGCGCAGGCGGGCCGTGGCGGAACTTTCGTTCTCCGACACGTTGAACTGGAGCGACGGCGCGACCGACTGCACGTCCTGCAAATCGCGGATGCCGGAGTTCTCGATCAGCTCGGCCGTCACCGGGGTCACCGCGACCGGGACGTCCTGCAGCGAGGTCTCCCGCTTGGTCGCGGTGACGATGATTTCATCGGCCGCCTCTTGCGCCTGGGCGTATCCGCCCGCCGCGATCGCCGTCACGGCGCTCGCCGCAAAGAGCCAGAATTTGTTGCGAACCTGTCCGGTCATCCAGTTTTCTCCCTTGAGCGCCGCGCGCTGCATTGGACGTTGATGGGGCGTATCGACCGACGACGTCTTGTGATCGGTTAACCGTCTGCCCGACGGCCCGGAGCGTCACGTCGTCTCGACCTCGCGCTCAAAGTCGGACTTAGACGGGCCCGTGTTTTGGGTCGAGACATCGGAACCATTTTCGCCGTCTTTTCGTACGTTTTTCGGCGGCCGCCCCGGGCGTGTGTTGATCGCGCCACACTGTGTAAATTTCCGTTCACCCTTTCCGCAGTCGTCCGAAAATCCAGGCGTCCCAATCGTCGAGCGCGCCGGGGCCGTCGCGCTCGAACGCGGCCTCAGCGGCGCTTTGCCAGAAAACGTTGCGCGCCGTTGCGTCAGAGAGCGCCTGCGCCACCTCTTCATGCACGCGGGCGGCGGCCTCGAGGAACCGTCCGTACCCCGCCGGCACCGCAGCCTCGACCTTCCGGGCGATGACCTCGCCCACGCCCGGCGCCACCCCCGCCGCCGTCACCCCGATGGCCAGCGAGCCGCGGGCGACTGTCGAACCGAGCAGGACGTCGGGGTGGGTGAGATCGCCGAGGCTCGCAAACAGCGCCCGGGCCGACCGCGCCGCCGCCCGCGCCCGCGGCGCCCG
>WRPF01000031.1 GCA_009773335.1 Caulobacteraceae bacterium | reverse complement strand
CGGGTCGCGCATGGCGGCCCTGCGGCAGCGGCCCTTCCCCGTCCACCGGATCGGCGAAGGCGTCGATCACCCGGCCGAGCCAGGCGTCGCAGGGGCGTGTCGTGGGGGCGGCGCCGTCGAACCGCACGCGCGCGCCGGGACGGATCGTGTCGACCGCATCGAGCGGCAGCAGAAGCGCTCGCGCACCCTTGAAGCCGACGATCTCCGCGCGCGTCGGCCGTGCGCCTTCGATCACCGCGCGCTCGCCGACGACCAGCGCCTCGGCGGGGCCGGTCGCTTCGATCAGCAACCCGTTGAGGCCCGCCACGCGCCCCGAGAAGGCGCGCGGGTCGAGCCCGTCGACGGCATCGATGACGGAGGCGAGCATGGATTGCACCTGACGGATTTCGTTCAGAAAGATTGAGCGCGCCTTAACGCCCCGGCGCCGCGACGAACTCCTGCGCAGCGATTCAGGACTCGTTAAGTGAGTCCGGCGTTGAACGAACATCGCCGGAACGGAATGCAGATCGGCTCGACTTCTTCAGTTGTTCCGAAGTGAACACCTCTCGTTTCGATGGCGATTCAACAATACCGTTAGTACTTCCGAAACGCTTACCGTTAACACTGATGGCGAATCAGTGAGCGGCGCGTCGCGCGCCAGGTGGTTCGTATTGGGAGCGGGCTTATGCGGGTTCTTCTGATCGAAGACGATAGCGCGACAGCGCAGGGTATCGAGCTGATGCTGAAGTCGGAAGGCTTCAACATCTATTCGACCGACCTCGGCGAGGAAGGCATCGATCTCGGCAAGCTCTACGACTACGACATCATCCTGCTCGACCTCACCTTGCCCGACATGCACGGCTACGACGTGCTGAAACAGCTGCGGCTGGCGCGCGTCAACACGCCGATCCTCATCCTCTCCGGCAACGCCGACATCGACGCGAAGGTCCGCGGCCTCGGCTTCGGCGCCGACGACTACATGACCAAGCCCTTCAACAAGGACGAACTGGTCGCGCGCATCAATGCGATCGTTCGCCGCTCGAAGGGCCACGCGCAATCGGTGATCCGCACCGGCGACGTGATCGTCAATCTCGACGCCAAGACCGTCGAAGTGAACAGCCAGCGCGTTCACCTCACCGGCAAGGAATACCAGATGCTGGAGCTGCTCTCGCTCCGCAAGGGCACGACGCTGACGAAGGAAATGTTCCTCAACCACCTCTACGGCGGGATGGATGAGCCGGAACTGAAGATCATCGACGTGTTCATCTGCAAACTCCGCAAGAAGCTCGCGGCGGCCACCGGCGGCGAACACAACATCGAGACGGTCTGGGGCCGCGGCTACGTGCTGCGCGATCCCCAGGACATGGGCGCGGTCGCCGCCGCCTGACGGCGCGAAACGCCTCCAACACCCGCCTGCAGACAGCCTCGCGACAGTCGATCAGATGTCGCGAGGTTTTCTTTGTGTCTGGATATCGCCGAAGCGCGGACCGTCCGGAAGACCGGCGCGCAGATCAGCGGAAACCGCCCCTGATGGCGCCCTCGCTGGGCATCGCCGCCGCCGCCGTGACGATCACGGTTCCGCGTGGCGCGCCGCGCAGTTCGGCTTCCCTCTGATGCGCAACCCGCAGCGCATCGATGCGATCACGCTCCGTCCTGAACGCGTCGAGCTCCGCCGGGCTCAGATTGCGCCCGGTCGGCACCTTCAGCCGCATCGGGTTGACCTGCTGGCCGCGCAGCAGGACTTCGTAGTGAAGGTGCGGGCCGGTCGAGCGGCCGGTCGAGCCGACATAGCCGATGACCTGCTGCTGGCGCACCTGCACGCCGGGGCGGACGCCGCGCCCGTAGCGCGACATGTGTGCGTAGGCCGTCTCGTAACCGTCGGTGTGACGGATGCGCACGTAGTTGCCGTAGCCGCCGTTGTAGCCGGCCTTCACGACCACGCCGTCGCCGGCGGCCATGACCGGCGTGCCGGAGCCGGCGGCGAAATCGGCGCCCTTGTGGAGGGCGGAATAGCCGAGAATCGGGTGCCGGCGGAAACCGAAACCGGACGAAAGCCGGGCGCCGTTGATCGGCGTCTTCATCAGGAACTTGCGCGCGCTCTTGCCGCTGGCGTCGTACCAGTCGGCATTGGCCTCGCCGGGTCGGCGGAACCGATAATAGCTCTTGGTGGCGCCGCGCGCGTCGAGCGCCACGAAGAGGAGGTCGCCCGTCTTCACGGTGCGGCCCTCGTCGTCGTGGAAGCGCTCGAACACAAGCTCGACAGCGTCGCCCGGGTGGATGTCACGCTGGAAGTCGACGTCGTAGGCGAAGATGTCGGCGAGCTGGCGCACTTCCCTGTCGGTGGCGCCGCCGGCGATAGCACTGTCGTACAGGGACTTCTCGACCCGCGCGGAAATGCGCGTAACCTCGAAGGTCAGCGGCATCAGCACTTCGCGCGCGCGGAACGCGCCGTCGAACGTCCGGTTGACGGTGATCGCCGCGCCCGGTTCCGACCGGAACGCTAGCCCGGTCAGCTTCGCTTCCGTGCCGTTGCTTTCGAAGAAGACGTCGATCGCCTGCCCCGGGCGCAGCCGGCGCGCATCGAAGATCTTGCCGACGCCGGCGAGCACCGCCTCGACGTCGCCTGGATCGGCGCCGGCGCGGCGCATCACGGAGGCGAGCGTCTCTCCGCGCGCAACCTCGATCTCGCGATCCTCACGCAGCCCTGTATCGCCGGTGAACGCATCATGCTCGGCGCGGATGGCGGCGGCTTCGGCCTCGGCGGCCATCCGTGCGCGCTGCTCCGGGCTGACGCTGCCGGGGAATCCGCCCATCGCCCACAGACCTACGGCCGCCGCCGCAACGGCAAGCGCGGGCCAGCGCAATCCGCGCGGCCACGACCCGAGGACCATGGGCCCCGCACCGGCAATCATGCTGAAAACACGTGTGACAAGGCGGAGAGTTTCCAGAGGGAGAGCGACCGTACCATCGCATCATCGGCCAGATTACTTAAAAAGCGTCATGATCCGACCCGTCGTTTCATCTATGACGGAACCAGAGCGAGAAGCGCTTCTTAAGCACTTGGGGCAGTAATACCCTGATAACCATGTCTTTAGCCAGCACGCCAATGACGGTCAAATCGGGGGCCGCCCGATGAAGGAGCCGAGCCGGCCCGCCCGTCCGGAGGCCGCACGGCGGCTTCGGCTCGTCTTCGTGATCGCGGGCGCGGGCCTGGCGGCCATCGTCGGCGCAGGATGGTTCTACCGCATCCCCATCGCGGACGCCGTCGCCCGTTCTGCCCTGGCGGACATGGGGCTGGAGGCGGACTTCGAGATCACGCGGCTGGATCTGGGCGGGGCCAGCCTGCGCCGGGTCCGTGTCGGACTGGAAAACAACCCCGATCTCGCGGCGGCGAGTGCGGACATGCGGCTCGGCTGGGGGCTTTCAGGGCCGAAACTGACGAGCGTGCGGCTCGTCGAACCCGCCCTGCGGCTCTCGATCGGCGCGGGAGGCCTCTCCCTCGGATCGCTGGACAAACTGCGCCGCACGGCTTCGGGCGGCGCGAACGAACTCCCGGCCATCGCCGTGGAGATCATCGACGGTCGCGCCCTGATCGCCACGCCCTACGGCGCCATCCCGGCGACGTTTTCCAGCAAGGGCCGGCTCACGCGGGACTTCACCGCCGGCGCCGCCATCGCCCCCACGACCATCGTCAACGGCCCGCGCCGGCTTGAGGGGCTGCGGCTGAACGTGCGTGCGCGCACGGAGGGCGGCGCGCTACTCGTCGATGCGCACGGCGATCTCGCGCGCCTGCTCGACGCCGACCGCGGGGCCGACCGCGGGGCGAATGAGGTGACCGTTTCCGTCGCCGCCGTCATTCCCGGAAAGCTCACGGGCGCCGCCGTCTCGCTGGAGGCATCGGCGGCGCGTCTCGCCACGAACGGACATGCAGCGCGAACCGCGAGCCTGAAGGCTGAGGTTAGTCCCGGCCCCGGCGGTCGCTTCCGCAGCCATGGAACCCTCACGGCGGGCGCGATCGAGGGGCCGACTGCAAGCGCCCGGGCGCCGCGCATCGCGCTCACGGCTTCGGGCGACCTTTCGCAGGCGACAGGTGAATGGAACGCAGGCGCGGATGCGCTCGATCTCGACAGCCTGCACGCCATCAATCCAGCCGGCGCTGGCGATTTCAGCTTCGATGGGCGCCCCCGCGAGGGCGCGATCCTCGCCGGGAACGGGACCGTCACGCTGCCACGCGCGGCGCTCGACGCGACGGGACGGCGCGCGTTGCTCGACAGCTTGCCGACACTGGCCGGCACTCCGCTTGGCCGCCTGGTCTCAAGCGGTCGGGAGGCGACCGACAGCGCGCTCACGCGCTTTTCCACCGCCGCGATCCTGCAACTCGACTGGCGCGCTGGCGCTGGGCGCCTCTCCTTCCCCGGACCGGTCACAGCGCAGGCCGCGAGCGGCGGCGTCGTTACGGCGACCCCGGTCGAGAGCGGCCGCCCCGTCCTGATGCTGCTGCTTCCGTCCGGCGATATTGAAGGCGGCGCGCGCCTGACGATGGAAGGCGGCGGGCTCCCACCTGCAACGCTTGCACTGACCCGGTTCACCCGCAGCGACGCGACCTTCGACGCCGAGGGCGTCGTGCGCATTGCCGACTGGCGCGCGGCCGGCGGACGTCTGGACCTCGCGAACACGCAGTTCACGATGAAAAGCGCCGACGGCAAAGGCGTCTTCTCGATGGACGGCGCTGTCGCCTTCGACGGCGCGACAGAGGCGATCCGCGTGCGCGACCTGCGTGCGCCGCTGCGCCTCGACGCCTCGTGGGGCGGTGGCTACCGCGTCGTGCTGCGCGACGGCTGCACGCCGGTGGAGGCTGCCGCAATCGGACTGCCTGGACACACTCTCGACGGGCGGCGCGTTTCGTTGTGTCCCGGCGCGGACGGCGTGCTGATGGGTGAGGATTCCGCTGGCCGCATGTTCGGCGGCTTCACCATCGACGGTGCGGCGTTCACCGGCCGCATGGACGACGCCGCGCGCAAGCCCGTCTCTTTCGCCGCACGGCGCATCGAGGGGCGGTTCACCGGACCACAATCGAATTCCCATCTCGAGATCGCCGTCGCGAACCCGGCCTACGTCGTAGACTTCGCGCCGGACCGGCGCATCCGCTTCGCCGGCGATCTGCTCACGGCGCGTACCGAACCGGGCGGGCGGATTGGAGGGGCGTTCTCAGGCGGTCTGTTCGAGGATCCGGCTGTTCCGTCGAACGTCACGGAAATCGCCGCGCGCTGGTCGTCCGGCCCCGAAGGCGGGCGCAACGTCGTGCGCCTGAGAGACGGCGTGGCGACGATCACCGACAGGAAGCCCGCCACGGCGGAAACGCCGGACGCCACGCAATGGACTCCGCGCTACAACATGCTGCAGCTGGTGGACTTCGACGCTTCACTTGTCGGCGCAAGCATCGATGCGACGGGCGGGATCGACCTCATCGACATGAGCGAACCGGCCGCGAAGCGAAAAGAACCGCGCCGTCTCGCGGCGGTCCACGCACGTCACGATCTGAAGACCGGCGAAGGCAGCGCCGACGTCGTCAATCCGGCGCTCCTCTTCGGCAGGAACCTCGATCTCTACGAGATCACCGAACTTGCGCGCGGGGTCGTCGACAGCATGCAGGGCCCTGTGGGCGTGAACCTGCACGCTGAGTGGAACAATGACGGCTTCGGGACCGGCGGTCATGTCACGCTCGCCGACGTCAACCTGAACGCCGCGAGTCTTGGCCCGGTGTCCGGGCTATCCGGCGACATCGCGCTCGACGATCTCGCGCTGCTGACCACGCCACCCGGCCAGACGCTCACGATCAGGCAGCTCAATCCCGGCGTCATCGTCGAGAACGGCGTCATCACCTTCCAGATGCTGGCGTCAGATCGCGTGCAGATGGAGTCCGCCTCCTGGCCCTTCGCCGGCGGCGTTCTTTCGGTTGATCCGCAGATCGTGCAGATCGGCGACGACGAATTCCGCATGACGCTCTCGCTCAACGATGTGGACGTCGCGCGCCTGCTCAGACAGCTCGACCTGAAGGATCTTACCGCGACCGGCACCGTGGAGGGCTCCTTCCCGCTCGTGTTCAGTCGCGACGGCGCCGCCATCGACGGCGTCGGGGTCCTGCGCGCGGCGCCGGAGGGCGGCACTATCAGCTACACCGGCAGCGCCGGCGGCGGTCTGGTCGGCGCGCCGCAGATCGCCTTCGAGGCGCTGCGCAGCTTCGCCTACGACGACCTCCTTCTCGAACTCTCCGGCCAGCTCGACGGCGAACTCGTGAGCGCCATCCGGTTCACCGGCACCAACCGCGAGCCCGTCGGAATCACCACCGGCGGCGTGGCCGCGCCGATCCCCGGGTTTGGACGCGTGACCGCCACCGGACTGCCCTTCCGCTTCACCGTCTCCGTTCGGGCGCCGTTCAGGCGGCTGATGCAAACCTCCGAAGGCATTCAAGACGCCCGGCCCCTCGTGGACGAGGCGATCCGCAACGGGACCGTTGACCCCGCCCCGCAACCGCCCAATTAAGGACGGACCGTGGAGCGGGTGATCGGCCCCGGCAGAAGGAGCGAAGGATGGGACGCAAGGCAGCGACCGCGCTGGCGGCGATGGCGGCTCTGGTCGCGTGCACACCCACGGTCCGGGTGGAAGTTCCCGACAAGCCGATCGAGATCAACCTCAACGTCAACATCCGCCAGGAAGTCGTCGTAAAGCTCGAACGCGACGTGCAGGAAACCCTGCGCCAGAACCAGGACATCTTCTGATGCGCGCCATCAAGGAAGGATCACGCGTGATGACTCCGCGCCTGTTCATCGCCACCGCATTCGCGGCGCTTGCGCTCGTGGCCGTCGCCGGCCCCGCCGCCGCAATCGAGGACCCGATCCTCAACGCCGCGATCAACGAGAACAAGATCGGCGAGACCGCTGACGGCTATCTCGCGACCGTCGACGGCGCCACGGTCGCCACAGACGCGCGCGCGCGGATGGACCAGCTGAACCTGCGCCGTCGCGCCACATACACCGAGCGCGCGCAGCAGAACTCGGTTACGGTCGAAGAGTACGCACGCTCCTTCGCCTGCACGCTGCTGCCGAAGAACACGCCGGTCGGCGCGTCCTACCGCGATCAGGGCGGCAGCTGGCGTCGCAACACGGGGGCGGTTTCGCTGCCGGCGTACTGCCCGTCAGCCCAGTAAGGGCCATCCGGGACCGTCCCGGTCGACGCCCTTTCAGCGAAAGCCCCTTCCAGCGAAAGCAATGCCGTGAAGACTGCAGCCCTCATCGCAACCCTCGGCGTCATCCTGATCGGCGCCGCGATCGCGATCGTGATGGCCTGGCGGAGCGCGCACGTCGACATCGGCCTGTTCGGCTGGATCGTGATCGGCATCGGCGCCGTGCTGGCGATCGTGCTCGGCGGCGGCCTGATGGCGCTGTCCTTCTACAGCTCGCGCCGTGGCTTCGATGATCGCGTCGACGGACGCGACGGAGAGAGCTGAGACGAATCGGCGCCGCGCGCGCCGAATCGGATAAGGCTCGACCTTCGTCGTTTGAGGGTTTCCCCATGATCGAAGGTCCGCGCCTGGCGGCGCTTGTCGCATCGCGCGTCTGTCACGACATGGCCGAGCCCATGAACGCCCTGATCCAGGGCCTCGACATGCTCAAGGAGAACGACGCCTCCGGCAAGAACGCCGACGCCATAGCACTCATGGAGCACGGCGTCGCGAAGGCGTGGGCGAAGCTCGAATTCTTCCGCTTCGCCTTTGCAGGCGGCGGCGCGGCCGGCGGCGACGGCGACGGACGCCTCGACGAGGCGAAGGCCACGGCCGAGAAGCTCTACGGCGCGCTCAAGCCGGCGCTGGAATGGCGGGCGCCGGCGATGACGCTGCCGCGGGCGTCGCTCAAGGTGTTCATGAACGCCCTCTTCATCGCCAACGAATGCCTGCCCAAGGGCGGCGTGGTGGTCGTGGACGCCATGCGCGCCGGCGAGGCCGCCGAAATCCGCCTCACCTGCACCGGACAGCGCGCGGGGGTACGCCCGGCGACATTGGCCGCCCTGAACGGGGATCTGCCCGAGGACGGCTATCCGGGACCCGTGGTGCAGCCCCTGCTCACCGGCATTCTCGCGCGCCAGACGGGCGTCGAGATCGTCTCGCAGACGGGTGAAGGTGCGGTCGATCTCGTCCTGCGCTCGCCTCAATTCAAGATGCTCTGACAACGGGCGGTTTCAATACCGCGTTAACCAACTCGCAAAGGCTCTGGCGGCAAGGTCGCCGCGATGGGCGCGCGATTCGGCGCACCCTGAGCGAGGATTCCATGAAGACCTGCCTCGTCGTCGACGACAGCCGCGTCATCCGCAAAGTCGCCCGCCGCATCCTTGAGGACCTCGCGTTCCATGTGGACGAGGCCGCCGACGGCCTTGAAGCGCTCGCGGCGTGCCGGAAGGAAATGCCGGACGCCATCCTGCTCGACTGGAACATGCCGGTGATGACAGGCATCGATTTCCTGCGCCAGTTGCGCCGCGAACGCGGCGGCGAGGCGCCGATCGTGGTGTTCTGCACCACGGAAAACGACGTCGAGCACATTTCCGAAGCCATCAAGGCCGGCGCCAACGAATACATCATGAAGCCGTTCGACGGCGACATCCTGCTCTCCAAGTTCATCGACGCCGGAATCCTGGCGCAGGAGGCCGCATGAGCATGTTGCCGGAAGCGGACTTCAGCTTCATCGCCCGCGAGGTGAAGGCGCGTTCGGGCCTCGTACTCGACGCCGAGCAGGCCTATCTCATAGAGACGCGCCTTGCGCCGATCGCGCGGCGCGAAAACCTCGCCAGCGTGAGCGAACTCTCGACGGCGGCGCGCCTGCGCCGCGACGAGCGCCTGACGTGGCAGATTGCCGACGCGCTGCTGACCAACGAAACCAGTTTCTTCCGTGATCGCACGCCGTTCCACACCTTGCGCGATCACGTGATTCCGGAATTGCAGCGCGCCCGCGGGCACGAGAAGATCCGCATCTGGTGTGCGGCGTCCTCCACCGGCCAGGAACCCTTTTCCATTGCGATGGTGGTCGACGAGATGCGGGCCGAAGGTCGTGGCGCCGACATCGAGATCGTCGCCACCGACATCTCCGAACGCGTCCTCGAGAAGGCGCGCGCGGGCCTCTACTCGCAGTTTGAGGTGCAGCGCGGCCTGCCGGTCCAGATGCTGCTGCGTCACTTCGAGAAGGCCGGCGACCTCTGGCGGATCGCCGACCGCATCCGTGCGATGGTGCGCTTCCAGCGGTTCAACCTGCTCGACGACCTGCATCCACTCGGCAAGTTCGACATCGTCCTGTGCCGCAACGTGCTGTCCTATTTCGATCCCGCCACCAAGCACGCCACGCTTGAGAAGATCGCCGCGCAGATGAACGACGACGCCGTTCTCGTTCTCGGCGCGAGCGAAACGACCTCCAGCGTGACGGACGCCTTTGCGGCGATGGGGATTGGTCGCGGTTTCCACGCCCGCCGGACGGGCGCGCTGCGGGCGGCGTAACCGGGCCTTGCCCGACAATTCAATGAATCGGGTTTGCATGTCCGCCCCGACACTCTAGAGCATTTTCCGACGAAGTGGACGCCGGTTCGTCGCTAGAAAATGCGTTCAAACAACAAGCTAGAGCCCCGATCCGATTCAATCGGATCGGGGCTCTAGGCAGGGCGATTGCCGGTCCGGGGAACATTCATGCTCAAATCGCTCAGCGCGCGTGTGCTCATTGCGCTTCTCCTTGGCCTCGGCGTGGGCGCGTGGCTGCAAGCCAGCGGCTCTGCGCAATGGATCGCGGCGGCGAATGTCGTGGAGGCCTTCGGCGCGCTGTGGCTGAACGCGCTGCGCATGACGGTCGTGCCGCTGATCTTCGCGATCCTGGTGACGGGCATTGCCTCGGTGGCGGACGCGGCGTCGACCGGACGCCTTGCGGTCCGCGCGCTGATCATGTTCACGGTGCTGATCTTCGGCGCGGCGATCTACGCGACGGTCGCTGTCGAGGGAGTCCTCACGCTCTGGCCGGTAGACCGCGGCGCGGCGACGACGTTCGTGGCCGGCGTCAGCGCGCCGGACCTCGCGAGCCTGAAGCCGCCCGGCCTCGGCGACTGGATCAAGTCCCTCGCACCGTCGAACGCGGTGAAGGCCGCAGCCGATGACGCGGTGCTGCCGCTGGTGGTGTTCGCGGTCTTCTTCGGATTTGCGGCGACACGCCTCGAAGCGAAACTGCGCGAGCCGCTGGTGACCTTTTTCCGCGCAGTCGGCGAGACGATGATCGTCATCGTCCACTGGGTTCTGCTCGCGGGCCCGGTCGGCGTGTTTGCGCTTTCGCTCGGCGTGGGCCTGCGCGCGGGTTTCGGGGCCGCGGGCGTGCTGGCGCAGTATGTGACGATCGTATCGCTCGTGACCATAGGGATCATCCTCGTCGCGTGGCTGCTCGCGGTTCTCGTGGCGCGCGTGCCGCTGGCGAAGTTCGCGCGTGCGATGACGCCGGTGACGGCGGTGGCGTTCTCCACGCAATCCTCGCTCGCATCCCTGCCCGCGATGCTCGAAAGCACGCGTGGCGTTCTCGGCATCCCGGCGCGGATCACCGATCTCGTGCTGCCGCTGGCGGTGGCGGTGTTCCGCTTCACGAGCCCGGTGGCGAACCTCGCGGTCGCCTACTTCATCACGCACCTCTACGGCATCGAGCCGTCGCTGCCGCAGATGATCACCGCCATTGTCGTCTCGTTTGCGGTCAGCGTGGCGGCCGTCGGCCTGCCGGGACAGGTTTCGTTCATCGTCTCCATGGCGCCGATCTGCGTGGCGCTCGGGGCGCCGCTGGAGATCCTCGGCATCCTCATCGCCGTGGAGGTCGTCCCTGACATCTTCCGCACGATCGGCAACGTTACCGGCGATGTCATGGCTGCGGCCGTGATGGAACGGCAATCCGCGACGAAGGACGCTTTACCTGCGGCGTAATTGAGCCTGAGATGGCGGCAGATCAAAGGGCCGGAGAGCCCGCGCCGGAGGACCACAATGACCAACCTCGCCGACTCGATGCCGTTCTCGAAACTGATGGGCGTCGAAATCACCGAAGCGTCAAAGGAATGCGTGACCGGCAAGCTCGTCGTGCGTGAAGATCTCTGCACGGCTGGCGGCGTTATCCACGGCGGCGCGATCATGGCCTTCGCCGATGCGCTCGGCGCCATCGGCGGCTTTCTCAATCTCGAACCCGGCACGCGCACGACCACGCTTGAGAGCAAGACCAATTTTCTCGGGCCCGCGCCAGTCGGGATGACGATCACCGGCGAGACCACGCCGGTTCACGTCGGCAAGAAAACATCCGTGTGGAGCACACGCATCATCAACGATGCGGGCAAGCCCATCGCACTGGTGCTGCAGACGCAGATCACTTTGTGAAGTCGCCGCGTGAAATGAAAAGCCCCGCTCCTTTCGGGAGCGGGGCTGATCAGTTTGGTGCTTGTTCGGTTACTTCTGTTCCGGCGCGGCGGTCGGGTTCGGCGTAGCGGATCCGAGCGGCGGCGCGTCGGCCTGTTCAGCGGACGCGGCGCCGACGAGCGCCGGCAGGCGCGCGGCGAGCGGCTTCGGCATCGGGGAAATGTGCTCGTTCACGACCAGCCACGAACCGTCGGCCTGCTTCTGGAACACATCTGTGACGCGCAGTGCGAACCAGGTGGGACGATTGTTCTTCTTGATGTCGAACGTCAGTACAGCGGTCGTGACGACCGTGTCGGCATCGAGGACCTGCACGTCGCGCGAATTCACCGTGACGGTGGGCTTGTCCTTCACCATCGCAGCGGTGTCCGCCAGATTGGCTTCCACCGTGCGGATGAGGTCGTTCGCGCCCGGCGAGACTACAATCGCGTTCGGCGTATACAGCTTCACGACTTCCGCCGGGTCGCCCGCGGAGACAGCAGCGCCTAGTTTGTCGAACAGCGCGGCGCCTTCGGCTTCCGTCGGCAACACGATCGGCGGCGGTTCGGGCGCCGGCTCGGCCTTCTGCGACAGGCCGATCTTGTCGCACGCCGTCAGCGCGAGCAGCGCGGACGCTGCGAGCAGTAGTTTCATCTTCATGACCTTAGTTCCCTCCTGACAGTGGCGCCCTCTCTTGGACGCCGATCCTCATCACTTTGCGCTTCTAGCGTCTTCACGCGTCGGTTTTGCGTCGCGCGCCTATCGCTCGACACAGAGCGCGATGCCCATGCCGCCGCCGATGCAGAGCGTGGCGAGACCGCGCTTGGCGTCGCGGCGCTTCAGTTCGTAGAGCAGCGTGGTGAGAATGCGCGCGCCCGAGGCGCCGATCGGGTGGCCGATGGCGATGGCGCCGCCGTTCACGTTCACGATGGACGGATCCCAGCCCATGTCCTTCGTCACCGCGAGCGCCTGCGCGGCGAAGGCTTCGTTGGATTCCACGAGGTCGAGATCCTTGACCTTCCACTTGGCTTTTTCCAGCGCGCGTTTCGACGCCGGGATCGGGCCTGAGCCCATCAGCGCCGGATCGACGCCGCACGAGGCCCACGACGCGATACGCGCCAGCGGCGTGATGCCCCGCCTCTCGGCTTCCTTTTCGGTCATCAGCACCAGCGCCGCTGCGCCGTCATTGATGCCCGATGCGTTCGCCGCCGTGACGGTGCCGTCTTTCTTGAACGCCGATTTCAGTTTCGCCGACGCATCGTAGGTGGCGTCGTGGCGGATGTATTCATCACGATCGACGGTCACGTCGCCCTTGCGGGTTGAGTAGGTGACGCGCGCGATCTCGTCGACGAACTTGCCGGCCTTCTGCGCCGCGGAGGCCTTGGCCTGCGAGTTCGTGGCGAACTCGTCCTGCGCCTCGCGGGTGATCTGCCACTTCTCGGCGACGTTCTCAGCGGTGACGCCCATGTGGTAGCCGTAGAAGACGTCCGTCAGGCCGTCGCGGATCATGGTGTCGGCGAATTCGACCGGGCCCATCTTCGTGCCGGCGCGCAGGTACTGGCAGTGCGGCGAGAGCGTCATGTTCTCCTGCCCGCCCGCGACGACGATGTCGGCATCGCCGTTCGAGATCTGCTGGTAACCGGCGACGACCGCCCGCAGGCCCGAGCCGCACACCTGGTTGATGCCCCACGCAGAAGCGCTGTCCGGCACGCCTGCAGCGCGGCTCGCCTGCCGGGCAGGGTTCATGCCCTGGTTGGCCGAAAGCACCTGCCCCAGGACGACCTCCGAGACGTCCCCGGCGTCGACGCCGGCCCGCTGGAGGGCCGCAGCGATCGCGGCCTTGCCCAGCTCGTGGGCCGGAACCGTCGAGAAGGCCCCGTTGAACGAGCCGACCGGCGTGCGCGCGGCCGAGGCGATGACGATGCTCATGTGGTTCGCTCCAACAGGGTGAATTTCGGTGGCGAAGTAGTGCAACAGCGCGCGGGCGAAGGGAAGCAGTCCCGGTCCATATCGCGCTGCAGCGGAGCGACCTTGCATTGCGGGGGCTGAAAGGCGACTCTGGAGTCAACTTCCAACCCGGCGCATGCGCCAAGGAAACCCGACTGTGGCAGACGAGACCCCGAACGAGAGCCCGAAGGAAGGCAAGAGCGGCGCGACATCCGCCCCGGTCATCATCAAGAAGTACGCAAACCGCCGCCTCTACAACACGGCCACCAGCGCTTACGTCACCCTCGACCACCTCAGCGAGATGGTGCGGTCGGGGGTCGATTTCACCGTGCTGGACGCCAAGACCAACGACGACATCACCCGCAGCGTCCTGACCCAGATCATCTTCGAGGAAGAGAGCAAGCAGGGCCAGAACCTGCTGCCGGTCCAGTTCCTGCGCCGCCTGATCCGCTTCTACGGCGACAGCATGCAGGGCTTCCTGCCGGCCTATCTGGAGATGAGCATGGAGCGCTTCTCCTCTGCTCAGGACCAGTGGCGCGACCAGCTGACCAAGACCTGGGTCGGCAAGGGCCCCATCGGCGCCTTCGAGGACCAGGCCAAGGCCAACATGGCGATGTTCGAGCAGGCCATGCGGCTCTGGGCCCCCTTCGCGGCGCAGACGCCCCCACCCCCGCCGTCGGCCCACGGCGAGGACCCGGACGCCGATTTCGGCGACCTGAAACGCCAGATGGAGGCCATGCAGCGCCAGCTGGACCAGCTGTCCGGCAAGCGAAAGCCTTGATCGGCGCATATCCCTAACGGCGGCGAAACCATCTGGCCCGGGCGTTGCATCGCCCGGTTCATGACCGAGGCCCGTGTCCCCGCCCGCACCGACGAGAGCCGCTTCGGGCGGCGCGCGACCGATGCCGGCGCCAAGGCCCGGTTCTACGCCGCAGCCTTTGTCGCCCAAGTGGCGGGGCTCTCGCTGCCGCGCGATCGGGTCGCGGTCACCTACGCTATCGCCGAGCCTCACCCGCCCAAGGGGCTCGTCCGGGACGAGAAGGCCTGACCGATGATCCGCGCCCTCGCCCTCTGGCCCGTCTCCCGCGTGCTCGATTTCGCCATCGCCTTCTCCATCGCGATGGTCCTCGGCTGAGCACCGATTTAGGGTGTCTGCGAGGAGACCCCGATGCACTTTGAACTCGATGAAGACCACCGCATGATCGCCGACCTCGCGGCCCGTTTCGTGCGCGATCACATGATCCCGCTCGAGGGCGCGGTGCTCGCCCGCGACGCGGCCGGCCAGGGCGCGGACCCGACGCCGGAGGAACGCAAGGGCCTCGACAAGGCGGCGAAAGAGATGGGCCTGTGGGGCCTCGATGCGCCGGAAGAGATGGGCGGCGCGGACCTGCCGTGGGTGGCGCTGGTGGCGGTCAACGAACAGATGGGCCGCACCTGCGTGCCCTACCACCTCAAGCCCGACAGCCCGAACCTGCGCATGCTCATGGCGACGGTGAACGACGAGCAGCGCGAACTTTATCTCGCCCCCTACGCCCGCGGCGAAACCATTTCCGCGATCGCCATTTCCGAACCCGGCGCCGGTTCTGACCCTGCCGGGATGAAGACGCGCGCGGAGCGCGACGGGAACGGCTGGGTGATCAACGGCCGCAAGATCTGGACGACGCGGGCGGCGGAAGCGGACTTCACCATCGTCATGGCCGTCACCGACAAGGAGAAAGGCGCGCGCGGCGGGATGAGCGCGTTTCTCGTCGACAAGGATACGCCCGGCTTCAATGTGTTGCGCAGAATTCCGATGCTGGGCGGCGAGTTCACATATGAGATCGCCCTCGAAGACTGCAAGGTCGATGCAGGCAAATTGCTCGGTACGGAAGGTCAGGGCTTTGCGCCGATGCAGGTGCGGCTCAACACGCGGCGATTGCAGATGGCGTGCTGGGGCATCGGCCTTGCGCAGCGGGCGATGGAGATGATGATCGACTACGCGCCGCAGCGGGTGACATTCGGGGTTCCCCTTTCCGAGCGCCAGACGGTGCAGAACTGGATCGCGGAGGCGGCGACGAAAACCCATGCCGCGCGGCTGATGGCTTATGACGCGGCGTGGAGGATCGACCAGAGGCGCGATGCGCGCACGGAAGTTTCGATGGTGAAGGCGTTCGGCACCGAGCTTGCCTTCGAGACCGTCGACCGGGCGATGCAACTCTACGGCGCCATGGGCATGACCAAGGAAATGCCGCTGCAGATGATGCAGGCCCAGGCGCGCAACATGCGCATCTACGACGGCCCGACGGAGATCCACCACTGGGTGGTGGCGCGGAATTTGTTGGGGTTGAAGCGGTAAGGCTTTGGAGAGTGGGACCGCGCGTCTTCAGACGCGCATGGACGGGCGGCGCCAGACTCCCGGGAATCTTGCGTGTCATGAAATACCTGATGCGCGTCTGAAGACGCGCGGTCCCTTTGACGGTGCAAATCATGACGTGTCCGGAGCGCCGACGCCCTCGTCGGCGTCCGCTGTCGACGAACCGCCGTGGGCGGGGGCGCCCACGCTCCGAAGGATGACCAGTCTTCCAGTCGAAGTGTGTTTCGGCACGCGCGCGATGGCGCGCTCCACGATGCGCTCGAAGTTCTCGAGCACCGCGCGGATATCCTTCAGCGTCTTCAGCTTGAGTCCGCGCGTGTAGATTTTCTGCACGCGCAACGCGCGAATGGCATAGCGGAACCCCGCGCGCGCCGAGGGCGGACGCATCCATCGGCGCTTGCACTTCCGGAACGTCATCCGCGCGACCATCGCCATGAAGACAAGATCACGCGTCTGCCGGCGCGCCTCGGTGACGTACCGCTGCAACGCGATCCGCGCGTCGCGATCCCCGAACGTCATCACCCACCACGCGAAGAGCTCCACCACCCAGAGACGCAAGGCTCTGGCGGCGGCGGTCAGCTTTTCGATCTGGTGTTGAAGAGGTCGGTGGATCTGCATGGGGTCTGCCTTTGGCTCCGTTGCCGTTTGAAAACGGAGACATGATCCCATGACCGCGAACCCGGCCGGATAGATTCATGTGTGATTTCGCGATGCGCCTTGCGAGCCATGACGGGAAGCGTTGAAAAGTGTGGTGATCGAGGCACGCGTTCCCGCATATTTTGCGCGCAGCCAAGGATCAGGCTCCGTCATTCCGGCCGGAGCGGAGGGCCGGAACCCAGGGGCTCAAGCGATTTCGTCCGCTCACGCGCCTTTGACAGCCTCACGTCCATAGAGCCCGGTCCCCTGGGTTCCGGCTCTACGCCAAGCTCTCGCTTGGCTGCGGCCGGAATGACTGAGCCTGGGGGCAAGGCGATCCGGTTGCCCCTCTCCCGCAAGCGGGCGAGGGAACTCGACCGCGCGCCCCCCGTCATTCCCGCACTCCCCTTCAGGCGGAAGAGGCGCTACCCCTGCCGCGACATATCCGGAACAGGGCCACATGAAACCACGGGAGTTGATCGCGACGGCTGTCGTGCCGGGCGGAGACACGCTTCGCCTGTTCCGGCGCGCGGACGACTTCATGATCTTGCTCGACGGGAACGAGCTCATGAGCAGCCGCATGGGCGGGTCGGAAGAGGCGCTCGCGACGATGACCTGCGCGCGGATGCACGACGGTGCGACGGCACGCCTTCTCGTCGGCGGCTATGGCATGGGCTTCACCCTGCGTGCGGCGCTGGCGAAGCTAGGCCCTGGCGCGCGGGTGACGGTGGCCGAGCTTGTGCCGGACATCATCGACTGGGCGCGCGGCCCCATGGCGACACTGACGGCGGGCTGCCTCGACGATCCGCGCGTCGATCTGGCGGCTGGCGACGTCGCCGAGGCGATCGCCGCCGCAACTGGCCGCTACGATGCGATCCTGCTCGACGTCGACAACGGCCCTGCCGGGCTGACGCGCGCCGCCAACGACCGCATCTATGCGATGGAGGGCCTCGCAAGGGCGAAGGCCGCGCTGAAGCCAGGCGGCATCCTCGCCATCTGGTCCGCCGCGCCGGACGCGGCCTTTTCGCGCCGGTTGAAGGACGCCGGATTCAGGGTCGAGGAGGCCTCCGTACGCGCGCGCAGCAACGGCCGGGGATCACGGCACGTGATCTGGTTCGCCGGGGCGCGTTGAGGGCGCATGCGGGCTCGGCGGGTCGGCCCGGAGCAGGCCGCTCGCATCCAATCCATCCCCCGGCTGCATCTCCTGGACGAACCCGCTCTGCCCAATTGCGGGACCTCCAGCCGTAACTCGGCGCGCGGCGCCCCCCGAAAGGGCGCCGCGCCCTCCTCTGCCCGGACAATGGCCCGCTCGCATTGCCGTGACCGGATGACGCGGCTAACGTCCGGTGCAATCAAGCAACGCCGGCCCCTCAAGAGGGCGGAACGGGGGTCAGGAATGGCAGGTCAGACGAAACCGGGCGGACTCGGACGCATTTTTCTCCGAAAGTCCGTCGAGCAGATGCACGCCGAGCATGAACAGGGCGAGCTGAAGAAGACGCTGGGGGCATGGAACCTCATCCTTCTCGGCATCGGCTGCATCATCGGCACGGGCATCTTCGTGCTGACCGGGCGGGCGGCGGCGGAGTTCGCCGGCCCTGGCATCATGATCTCCTTCGTGATTACCGGCACGCTGTGCGCGCTGGTGGCGCTGGCCTACGCGGAACTGGCGGCGGCGATCCCCGTCTCCGGGTCCGCCTATTCATATTCCTATGCGTCCATGGGCGAGATCGTCGCCTGGGTGATGGGTCTGCTGCTGGTGCTGGAATACGGCCTTGCGGCGTCCACTGTCGCGGTGGGCTGGTCGGGCTATGTCGTCAGCTTCCTCGCCGACTACGGAATCCACATTCCGGCGGCGCTGCAGGCGGCGCCCGGCGTTCCCGTCACCGACCATGACACCGGCGCCGTCATCGGCACGGGCATGGTGAACCTCCCGGCGCTCATCGCGATCGGCGCCGTCACCATGCTGCTGACGCTCGGCGTTTCGGAATCGGCGTCGGTGAACAACGTCATCGTGTTCATCAAGGTCGGCGTGGTCATCGCCTTCATCGTGATCGGCGCGAGCCACGTGGATCCGGCGCTCTGGTCGCCGCTGATCCCGGAACAGATTCCGGCGCCCGCCCCCGGCACGGACATGGCCATCGGCGCGCAGATCACGCGCGCGCTCGGCGGCGTGCTGACGGGCGCAGACACGGGTCAGTACGGCGTGCCCGGCCTGATCACGGGCGCGGCGACGATCTTCTTCGCCTATATCGGCTTCGAGGCCGTCTCGACGGCGGGCGCTGAATCGAAAAACCCCTCCCGGGACATGCCCATCGGCATCCTCGGCTCGCTCATCATCTGCACCATTCTCTACATCCTGACCTGCGCGGTGCTGGTCGGCATCGTGCCCTACGCCCTGCTCGACAATCCCGCGCCGATCGCCATGGCGGTCGACAGGATGGGCCTGCCGTGGTTCGCCACAGTGGTGAAGATCGGCGCCATCGCCGGCCTCTCGTCGGTGATGCTGGTGCTGCTCTACGGCCAGACGCGCATCTTCTACACGATGGCGCGCGACGGGCTCATTCCGCAGGTGTTCGCCAACGTGCACTCGAAGTTCAAGACGCCGTGGGTCAACACGATCCTTGTCGGCCTGCTGGCCAGCGGCTTCGCCGGCTTCATGGGGCTGGACGATCTTGCGGACCTCACCAATGTCGGCACGCTGGCGGCGTTCGCGATCATCTGCATCACGGTGATCTACCTGCGCTTTGCCCGCCCGAACATGAAGCGTCCGTTCAACATGCCGATGCCGGTGATGCTCGTCGTTTCGGTGCTCGGCGCGCTGATGTGCATCTTCCTGCTGATGTCGCTGATGGCGCATGACAAGACGCGCAACTTCTTCCTGATCTACCTCGCGGGCGGGTTCGTGCTGTACTTCGTGTACGGCCTGCAGAACTCGAAGCTCGCAAAGGGTCTGACCGTCGGCGGCCATGAGGCCAAGCCGATGGAACTGCCGCACAAGGGCGACTGAACTGGGGCGACTGAACTGGGGCGACTGAGTCCTTCAGCGGGACGAAAAGAAAGGGCGGAGCCTCGCGGCTCCGCCCTTTTTCCTGTCGCGTCGGTCGGAAAGATCAGGCGACCCCGATCAGGCGACCCCAATTCTGGGCGCCCCGCCCTCGCCGGCCTTCGACGGCCCGAACGCCTTGTTGAGCACGTGGGTGGAATTCTTGGCGAGTTCGATCGCCTTGGTGAGGTGCGCGAGCACTTCCATGTTGTTTGCGACGACATGCTGGGCTTCCACGCGCTCGTCGAGCGCGATCTTGGCGCAGCGCTTGAGCACATCGGCGCGGATCACGGAGAGGATGTCCTCCAGCTTGTAGCCGGTGGGGTTTTCGTCGGAGACGAGGAAACGGGTCATCGGGACCTCGCGAAACTGGGGCCAAAACCGGGGCCGAAACAGTGAGGGGCGCGTTTGCGCTCCCCGGACGGGCAGTCTAGGCACGCCTGCATCAACATGGCGTTAAGAGGCGTTTCGTGAGCGTAGAGGCCGTACTGTGGGACTTCGGGGGGGTGCTGACCTCCTCCCCGTTCGAGGCGTTCAACCGCTATGAGGCGGCCCGCGGGCTGCCGCGCGATTTCATCCGTCGCGTCAACGCTGCCAACCCCGATGCGAACGCCTGGGCGCTGTTCGAGCGCGCCGAGATCACCACTGCGGAATTCGACGTGAAGTTCCTCGCGGAAGCGAGCGCGCTGGGCCACGAGGTCCGCGGCGGCGACGTGCTGCCGCTGCTGTCCGGCGACATTCGCCCGAAGATGGTCGCCGCTCTCGAAGCGTGCCGCGCGCGCTTCAAGGTCGGCTGCATCACAAACAACGTGAAATCAGGATCCGGCGCCGGGATGGCGGGCAGCATGGAGAAGGCCGACGCGGTCGCCGCGATCATGGCGCGCTTCCACCATGTGATCGAAAGCTCGAAGGCGGGCCTGCGCAAACCCGATCCGCGCATCTACGCGCTCATGTGCGAGGCGCTCGACGTCGACCCCGCGCGGTGCGTGTACCTCGACGATCTGGGCGTCAATCTCAAACCCGCCCGCGCGATGGGCATGGCGACCATCAAGGTCGAAGGCGAGGCGCAGGCGCTCGTCGATCTCGCCGCCGCGACGGGCATCGATCTGACCTGAAAACGACGGGGCCAAAAACGAAGAGGCCAAAAACGACGGGGGCCGCAGTCGTGAAACTGCAGCCCCCGTTCCCCCGCACCCTGTGTCCGCGCCGATCCCCTTCGGCGGCGTCCCGTCAGTTCCGGGCCAGGGTGAAGCTTGCGACCGCCACATCGTGGCGCGCGGGCGCCGGCTGCACGAAGTACGTCACCGTCGCGGCGATCAGGGCGAGGACGAGCTTGTGCATGGGGCGGCTCCTTTTGACGGCCCCATCAAAGCGGCGCGGCGCCCGGCCTGCCTTGCCCGCGGTCACATCACACACGGGGTGCGTTTGGCGCCACCACGCCGTAAGCTCGCGCCACGGAGACACCTGATGGACAGAACGAAGATCGGCGCGGCCGCCGCCACGGCGCAGCTACAGGGATGGAGCGCGACGCCCGGTCGCGACGCCATCGCGAAATCCTACAAGTTCGCGGACTTCAAGACGGCGTTCGCCTTCATGACGCGTGTGGCGCTGAAAGCCGAGCAGATGGATCATCACCCCGAGTGGTTCAACGTCTACAACAAGGTCGACGTGACGCTCGCCACCCATGACGCCGACGGCGTGACCGCGCTCGATGTCGAACTCGCACGCTACTGCGACGAGGCGGCGCGATGAGCTTCGTTTCTGTCGCACGCGACGGCCGCATCGCGCAGGTCACCTTCTCGCGCGGCGACGGGCGCAACGCGCTCTCCGCCGCGCTGATGACCGAACTCACTGAAACCGCCCGCACGCTGTCGCGCGATACGACGACGAGCGCGATCATCCTCACGGGCGACGGCGCGTTCTCCGCGGGCGCGGACCTGAAAGATCCCGCCATGGCCGCGCGCGCTGGCGCGCCGCTGATCGAACGTCGCGAGATGCTGAAGGCCGGACCCGATCTCTGCGACGCGTGGGAGAGCCTTGAGCAGACGACGATCTGCGCCATCGAGGGCTTCTGCATCGGCGGCGCGCTTTCACTGGCTGTCGCGTGCGACTTCCGCATCATCGGCGCAGGCGCGCATGTGCGCCTGCCGGAAGTGCCCATCGGCATGAACATGAGCTGGCGCACTTTGCCGCGTCTCGTGACGCTCATCGGCCCGGCGCGCGCGAAAAAGCTCACGCTTTTCGGCGAGAAAGTGGAAGCAGAGGAGGCCGAGCGCTGGGGCCTCGTCGATCTCGTCACCAATGACGGCGATGCGCTGAAGGCCGCGCGCGGCTGGGCGGAAAAGATCGCGGCGCTCCCCCCGGTGCCGGTGCGCATGGCGAAGGCCGGCATCAACGGCGCCGCCACAGCGCTGCATCGCGCGACGAGCTTCATGGACCTCGACCAGTTCGCGCTCGCCGCGACCACAGACGATCACGCCGAAGCGATCCGCGCATTCCTTGAAAAACGCGCGCCGACGTTCAAGGGCGACTGACAGACACCGGAACACAGGAGAACAACATGGCGGGACGGGTTCAGGGCAAGAAGGCGTTCATCACCGGCGGCGCGCAGGGGCTCGGCGAGGCGATCGCGCGGATGTTTGCCCGCGACGGCGCGAGCGTGACGGTGAGCGATCTCAACATCTCGAAGGCGCGCGACGTGGCGGAATCAATCAACGCGAGCGGCGGCAAGGCCTTCGCCTACGAACACGATGTCACCGACGCCGCGCGCTGGGAAGCCGTGCTGCAGGAGGCCGCCGCCGACATGGGCGGGCTCAACATCCTCGTCAACAACGCGGGCATCGCGAGCGCCGGATCAGTGGAGACCGAGACGCTCGACGGCTGGAAGCGCGTGATGGACATCGATCTCGACAGCGTCTTCCTTGGCTGCCGCTTCGCGATGCCGGTGATCCGCGAGAGCGGCATTCCCGGCTCGATCGTCAACATCTCCTCGATCGCGGGGCTGATCGCCGCGCACAACTCCGCCGCCTACAACGCAGCGAAAGCGGGCGTGTGGATGCTGTCGAAATCCGTGGCGCTGCACGGCGCACGCATGACGCCGCAGATCCGCTGCAACTCGGTGCATCCGGTGTTCATCGACACGCCCATTCTCGACGTGTTCAAGAAGCAGATCGGCGAGCAGGCCGTGCATGACAAGCTCTCCCGCCAGGTGCCCATGGGCCGGATCGGCGAGCCCGACGACGTGGCCTACATGGTGCTCTATCTCGCCAGCGACGAAGCGAAGTTCGTCACCGGCGCGGAGTTCAAGGTCGACGGCGGCATCTCGGCGATGTGAAAGCGCTCTACTGCTGCGCGTGTTCCGCCGAATGCACGCCGAGCGTCACGGTGAGGCTTTCAGCGCCCCCGCCCGCGCGCACGCCGGTGATCGGCGCGGCCTGCGCGTAGTCGAGGCCGGACGCCATGCGCACGTGCGCCGCGCCGACAATGATGCGGTTGGCGGGATCGAGACCGAACCAGCCCGCGTTTTCGATGAACACCTCCGCCCAGGCGTGGCTCGCGGGCTCCTGTTCGACACCCGTCCACAGATAGCCCGACACGTAGCGCGCCGGGATTCCCGCCGCGCGACATGCGGCGGCAAGAACATGGGCGTGGTCCTGACAGACGCCCGCGCCCGCGGCGAGCGCCTCGACCGCCGGCGTCGTCGCATCGGTGGCGCCGACACGGAACTCCATCCTGTCGCGCACGGCGTGCATGAGCGCGATCGCGCGCGCGCCGTCGTCACCACGAAGGTCGGCGCCGAGTGCGGCAATCGTGGGGTCCGGCGCGGTGAGATCGGTGGAGCGCATGTAGTAGGCGGGCGGCAGCGGCTCGAACGCACCGTTCAGGAAGCCGCCGAGATCGCGCGTCTCCACTTCCCCGTCCACATGGATGGACGCCCGGCGCGCGCCGGGCGGCGCATCGGCGAGCGCGGCCTCGTTGCCGAGACCGTCATCGAACGGCGCAAGTTCCTGGCCCCGCGCGCCGAGCACGCGCCAGCGCACGATTTCCTGACCGTCATGACGCTTGGGAAACAGCCGCACGATCTGCAAACCCCGCTCAAGCGGAGACGCATAGGCGTACAAGGTGCGGTGATCGATACGCAGGCGCATGAGCTGGCTTTCCGTCAGCGCATGTAGAAGGCGTTGATTTCAACGCCGAGCTGGCCAGTGCGTTCCACCATGTCCGTCAGATACTCGTGCAGCCCGCGGGCGAAGATGTCCTCGATGCGTCCATAGCGGAGTTGGGCGGCCAGCGCACCCGCGAGCCGGTGGCATTCGCCGCGACGGCCCGTGTGGCTGGTCGCGATCTGCGCCAGGACGGCATCGATCTCATCGTAGCACGCCCGAAGCGAGCGCGGCATCTCCGGACGCAGGATGAGCAGATCGGCGATGTTCCAGGGCTTCACCTCGGTGCGATACACCCACTGGTAGGCGCGCACGGCCGAAACCGCCCGCAGGATGGAGGTCCACTGGTAATAGTCCACCGCTCCGCCGACGCCCTCGTCCTGCGGCAGCAGCAGATGGAACTTCACATCGAGGATGCGCGCGGTGTTGTCGGCGCGTTCGATGAAGGTGCCGAGCCGCGCGAACCAGTAGATCTCGTTGCGCAGCATCGTGCCGGCGTAGGCGCCGTAGAAGCGGTTGCCGACGGTTTTGACCCAGTCGATGGTTTCGCCGATGCGCTCGGGCGTGAAGGCGCTCGCCTTCAGATGACGCCCTTCGAGCCATGACCCGTTGACCGCATCCCACATGTCGCTCGTCAGCGCGGTGCGCATGGAGCGCGCATTGGTGCGCGCGCGGTCGAGGCACGACATGATCGCGGACGGATTATCGGGATCGTAGGCGAGATAGAGCAGCGCCTTCTCGGGCGTCACCTCGGCGTGCTTTTCCAGATACGTTTCATCGCAGCCCGACGCCACCAGCGCCGAACGCCACTCCTCGGCGCTCTCGCTCATGCCTGACATGGATTGCGTCGCCTCCAGGAGGCGCGCGACGTTGTCCATCCGCTCCATGTAGCGGGCGAGCCAGAAGATGCTGTCTGCAGCGCGGGCGAGCATGTTCAGTTCCTCATCCGCGCAGGACCCAGGTGTCTTTCGTGCCCCCGCCCTGCGAGGAGTTCACGACGAGCGATCCCTCCTTGAGCGCAACGCGCGTGAGCCCGCCGGGCGTGACCTCGATCCCGTTGGAGCCGACGAGCACGAAGGGGCGCAGGTCCACGTGACGCGGGGCGACGCCGCTGTCGACGAATGTGGGACAGGTGGACAGGGAAAGCGTCGGCTGCGCGATGTAGGCGTCGGGTGTCGCGCGGATCTTCTGCGCGAACGCGGCGCGTTCCTTCGTCGACGCCTGCGGGCCCACGAGCATGCCGTAGCCGCCGGAGCCGCGTGCTTCCTTCACCACGAGTTCCTCAAGATGGTCGAGCACGTAGCCGCATTCGTCTTCCCGCCCGCACTGCCATGTCGGCACGTTCTTCAGGAGCGGATCCTCGCCGAGGTAGAAGCGGATCATCTCCGGCACGTAGATGTAGACGGCCTTGTCGTCGGCAATGCCCGCGCCGACGGCGTTGGCGATCGTGACCGTCCCCTTGCGATACGCCGCCATGAGGCCCGCGACGCCGAGCGCTGAATCCCTGCGGAACGTCAGCGGATCGAGGAATGCGTCATCGATGCGCCGGTAGATCACGTCGACGCGCTGCAGCCCCTGCGTCGTGCGCTTGAACACCGCGCCGTCCTCGACCACGAGATCGGCGCCTTCGACGAGTTCCACGCCCATCTCGTCGGCGAGGAAGGTGTGTTCGTAGTAGGCGCTGTTGAACTGGCCTGGCGTGAGCACGACCACCGTCGGCTCGCCCTCGCACGCCCGCGGCGCCACCGATTGCAGCGCCCGCAGCAGCATCTCGGGATAGCGCGCGATGGGCTCGACGCCGGACCGCGCAAAGAACTCCGGAAAAAGCCGCATCATCACTGCGCGGTTTTCCAGCATGTAGGAAACGCCCGATGGCGTGCGGCAATTATCTTCGAGCACGAAGAAATCGTCCGGCCCCGTGCGCACGAGATCGATGCCGGCCACGTGCGTGTAGACCCCGCCCGGCGCTGCAAGCCCCTGCATCGACGCCTCGAACGCCGGATTGAGCATCACCAGCGCCTCGGGAATCTTGCCCGCGCGAATGATCTCGCGGGCGCCGTAGATGTCGGCCAGAAACGCGTTGAGCGCGCGCGTGCGCTGCTTCAGGCCACGCTCGATGAAGCCCCACTCCTGCTTGGCGATCACCCGCGGGACGAGATCGTAGGGGATGAGCCGCTCGGTATCGCCGCCGCCCGAATAGACCGCGAAGGTGATGCCGATGCGCCGGAACAGCCGCTCGGCCTCATCGCTCTTGGCCCGCAGGGTCTCCAGCGGCTGCTGTTCGAGCCACTTGGCGATCGCGGCGTAGGGCGCGCGCGGCGCGCCGTCGGAGCCGTACATCTCGTCGAACATGGCGCTCCCTGCAGCGGGTCTGCCCTTCTGCGCTGCGGGGGCCAGTGTCGGGGAGTTTTCAGGCCCTGACCAGCTAGGCGGCCCAGCCGGGACGCCTTGAGTTTCCCCTCGTGGGACCGGGCGCCGGATATTTGGCCTGCGCAGCGGCGCGGCGCCGCTTTTGTGTTCACTCACGCGACCGCGGGCGCCACACCGGCGAGCGGCTCGCCTTCCACGGTGATGCGGTGCATCTCGCGGCGGTGGCCGTGATAATCGTTGCGGGCAAAATGCCAGGTGGCGCGATTGTCCCAGAAGGCGATCGACCCCGGACGCCAGACGAATTCGTGCGTGAAAGCCGGGTTCATGCAGTGCGCGTAGATCTGCATGAGCAAGGGTTTCGACTCTTCCGCCGTCCAGCCGTCGAAGCGGATCGTGAAGGCGGGATTGACGTAGAGCGCCTTCTTGCCGCTCAGCGGATGGGTGATGACGACGGGGTGAACGGCATCCCGAAGCTGTTCGGCGGCGCTCGCATTGCCGATCCTGCCGCCGCCGGCGTCCGACTGGCTGTAATGAGTTCCAGGCGCCTCGCCGAAGATGTGGCGCGCGGAGTGCACGGCCTTCAGCGTCGAGAGCATGTCCCGGAAGCCCTCCGAAAGCGCGTCGTAAGCTGCATACATGGAGGCAAACAGCGTGTTGCCGCCTTCGGGCGGCAGCTCGCGCGCCACGAGAATCGAACCCATGGCGGGGATATGATCGTAGGAGTGATCGGTGTGCCAGCCGCCGCCGATATTGTCGCGCTGTTCGCGCTCCTTCGACACCATCGCGATTTCGGGATGCTTCGGGTGCGCGGCGAAGAAGCGATTGATGTTGATCGGCGCCCAGCGGCGCGCGAAGGCGATGTGCTGTTCTTCAGTGATGTCCTGGTCGCGGAAGAAGATCACGCCGTGCGCGGCATAGGCGTCGCGGATGGCGCTGAACTCGGCGTTCGACAGCTCGCCCGCCAGATCCACGTCCAGCACCTCCGCGCCGACGCCTTCGAGAGGTTCGATGTGCAGACCCATGTCGCGTGCTCCGAAGGAGACCGTGCCGGACGGCCAGATGGTCGGGAGACGATGCTAGGCGCGCAAGGCCGCCCCTGGAAATCCCCGATCCCGCAGGCGACGACCCAAACCGGCCGCCCACGCCTGTCGCCCTTGCCGTACCGGGGCAAACATCCGATCTAGGAGGCTAACGCCAGGGAGAAACGTTTCATGGAAAATCGCGTCCGCTGGCTCGCCTTTGGCGCGATCGGGCTTGTCGTCCTGGGCGGGCTCGCCCTCATCGCGCCGCAGTCGATGCCGGGGGCGAAATCCGCGACCGACCGGCGCGCCGAGGAGATCGCGCAGTCGAAGATCGTCGACTGCGCGCCCAACCCGCACTTCGAGAAATACCGCGGCCTGTCGTCGGACTGGCAGCACCTGCGCAACCAGCGCGACGGCTCGCGAATCGAGTTCAATCCCTTCACCATCGCCTGCAACCCGGAAACCGGCGCCCGCGACGTGTGGGTTCAGATCCTGCGGGTGAGACCTGAGCAGGAAAAGTTCGAGGACGAAAAGACGATCGAGACAATCTCCTACACCCGCGACCGCTACCAGTACCGGATCGATTGCGTCGGCCGGACATACGCCATGCTGGAACGCCGCATCATGGGCGATGCGCCGGAGGATTCGGTGCGCACGCTGCCGATGTCGGGCGCGGAGCCGGACATGCGGCCGATCCAGCCGGGCGGGGTGGTCGAAGCGCTCGCAGGCCCGGCCTGCAGCCGGGGCCGATAGGCGGCTATCGCCGCTCGGTGACCATGACGTTGGCCATCAGCACGCGCACGCCCGGCCCGCCCATGGCGCGATCCACGGCGATCTGGGCCATGGCGCAAAGTTGCGTGGGATCCGGCGCACCGCCGGCGCGATAGTGCGACGACCCATACTCCGTCAACGCACCGCGCAAGACGTCCTGCAGGCGCGGCCGCATGGCCTGGGCGCGCGCGCGCAGCCGGGCGTCGGGAATATCGAAGCTGAACTCCGCCGAGATCATGCCGCCGATGGAGCGACCGAGCGGCGTGGCCGCAGTCAACGGCGGCATCGGCACGAATGACACCGCGCTGGTCAGGCGCGTGCCGCCCTTGCCGGCGTCGGTGTGCGGCGGGCCCTCGGCGGCGCTGACGCCGGTGAACGCGATGATGCCTGAAAGCGCGAGCGCGGTGATGATGCGAGCCATGGCCCGCTTATCGACGCGAACGGCTAATGCCGGGTAAATCCGCGCCCGGTTACGCTGCGCCCGTCCGCGCGATGTAACCCTTGATCGCGGTTTCAAGCACCGTCAGCGGCACGCCGCCTGTGCGCACGACCGCATCGTCGAAGTCGCGCAGGTCGAATCTGGAGCCGAGCGCCGTACGCGCCATCTCGCGCAGCCGCACGATCTCGGTATGGCCGACCTTGTAACCGCACGCCTGCCCCGGCGAAGCGCAGTAACGATCGATCTCGCTGCGCGCCGCGCCCTCGGCGCGACCGGTCATCTCGACGAGAGTCTGGATCGCCTTCTCGCGCGTCCAGCGTTTGTGGTGCAGGCCCGTGTCGACGACGAGGCGCGCCGCGCGGAAACGTTGCGCCTGCAGGTAGCCGAGGCGGCCGAACGGGTCTTCGCCGTACAGGCCGAATTCGTCGGCGAGCTGTTCGGCGTAAAGCGCCCAGCCTTCGATGAAGGCGTTGAAGCCCATGACCGACGCAATGAGCGGAACCTCGGCGTGGTTTTCGGCGAGATAGGCGCCCTGCCAGGCATGACCGGGAATAGCTTCGTGGGCGCTGAGGGACGGGATGGTCCAGCGCGGCCACAACCCTGTGTCTTTCAGGTTGATGTAGTAGATCGCCGGTCGGGCGCCATCGAGCGAGGCGAAGTTCATGTAGCCCAGCGCCGCGCCGTCCTGGATGTCGACGGGCACGCGTCTGACCTCCACGTCCGCTTTCAGCGGCAGGCGCGAAAGTTGCGGCGCCAAGGCGCGCAGCGCCGCGATCCGGCCGGTGACGTAGGCGAGAAGCTGCGTGCGGCCCTCGTCGGTGTTGGGATAAGTGAAGCGCGGATCTTTCGTCAGCGCGCTAGTGCGCTCGCCGACGGAGCCCTGCGTCAGCCCCTGGGATTTCAGAAGCGCGTCCATTTCTGCGTCTATGGCCGCGCCCTGGTTCAGACCCATCCGGTGGATGTCGTCGGGCGTCATGCCGGTCGTGGTGCCGATCTTGAGCAGCCAGCGGTAGTAGCCTTCGCCTTCGGGGAGCTTCCACACGCCAGCGTCGGATGTCGCGCGCGCACGCGCCGCCTTGAGCGCTGCGAGTTGCCGATCCAGCGCGGGCTGCACCTTCGACGTTACGATGCGCTGCGCGGGCGTGGCGAAGTCGCCGTCGATCCCCTTCGCCTGCGCCCGCGTGACGAGCGACTGGACGAGCGTTGTTTCCGCCGCCGCCTGCGCTCGCGCCGCAGTGATCTGGCCGATGGCGTTGTCGAGAATGAAGTCCGGCGCGATCACGCCGGCGTTGGCGTCGCGGCGCACCCGTTCGGTTTCCTGATCGAGCTGGCGCGCATACGCGTTCATGCGCGCGATGTAGGCGTCGCAGTCGGCGCGCGTGCCGATCGGATGCTGTGAGTTCAGGAATTCCGGGATACCGGAATATGCCCCGTTCTGCTGCGACACGACGTAGGGAACCGCGCCGCCGCCCATCGCCGCGAGGTAGGAGTTCTCGCCGAAGTGGAAGCCCTCGCCGTCACGGCCGAGTTCGACGGCGAAACGCACGGCGTCGTAGCGGATGCGATCGTCATCGTTCAACGCTGCCGCCGGAAAGGCCTCAAGACGGCGCAGACGCGCGCGGCCCTCGACCTTGTCGGCGTAGGAACCCGGTATCGAGCGGTCGGACAGGCGGGCCCGCAGGCCGGCCCGTGCGCCGGTGTCGAGGCCAAGCGAAGTCGCCTGCTCCGGCGCCGCGCTCAGGATCTGATCGGCCATGGCGGACAACAGCGCGCCGAGCCGCGCATCGGCGACCGGGGCCGCGCCCGCGGAGCCCGCAAACAGCGCGCCGACGGCGACAGCGCCGGCAAGGACTTCGCGACGGGTGGCGTGCATGGGAAATACCTCGGGAACAGGGTTGGCCGCCCGCTGGCGACGCGATGGAGCCAGCTATATCCACCTCGGTCCCGCCGCGCAAAGACGCCATCAGCCGTGCGACGGCGGGCCGATCTCGCCCGCGAACATTTCGTGCAAATCCACCGTCGAACGCTCGCCGAGATCGCCGTAGTGGTCGTCGATCCAGCGATCGGCGGCGAGACGGCCGATGGCGAACAGTTCCTCGAAGAAGCTGAAATCGGTGTTGAGCTTCGCCATGGAGCCCAGCGGCAGGAGCGCTGCGTCGTCGCTGACAACGTGGATCAGCATCCTGTTGTAGCGCCCCTCTTCCAGGCGTCCCTGATCGAGAAGACGCGCGACGAAATCGATGGCGTGAAATTCGCGCAGCAGGCTGGCGTTGAACGTGATCTCGTTCACGCGCGACGTGATCTCGGCGGCGGTCTTCGGCACGCCCGGCCGCACGATGGGGTTGATCTGCACGATTATAACATCGCGCGAGGCAGGCTTGTCGAACAGCGGGAACAGCGGCGGATTGCCCATGTAGCCGCCATCCCAGTAGCGTGCGCCGTCGATCTCCACCGCCTGGAACATCTGCGGCAGGCAGGCAGATGCGAGCACATGGCGGGCCGTCATCTCTGAATTGGTGAAGATGCGCGCGCGGCCGGTCTCGACGTTCGTCGCCGCCACATAGAGGCGGATGGTCCTGCATTGCCTCACGCGATCGAAATCCACGAGGCCGTCGAGCACGTCGCCGACGGGATTGAGGTTGAGCGGATTGGTCGTGTAGGGGCTGGATGCGTCCGCCATCGCATTCAGCCACCATGCCCACGGCGCAGTGATCGCATCACCCACGACGGACCCCAGAGACGACAGCATCATCGCGTGCAGCGGCGACCGACGGAACGGACTGGCCGCGCCGGCCCGTGCGATGCCTTCCCAGAACCGGCGCAACGCCACGCGCGCCTCCGGTCTGCCGCCCTCGACAAGCGCCTCGCACACCACCACGCCGTTCATCGCGCCCGCGGATGCGCCCGAGATCGCCGCGATCTCCAGGCGATCGTCCTCAAGTATGCGGTCGAGCACGCCCCATGTGTAAGCGCCCAGCGCGCCTCCGCCCTGCAGGGCGAGGTTGATGCGCTTGGGTGGTGATTTGCGGGCGGACATCGCGCGCCCGCTATTGCACCGTCCACCCGCCATCGAGCGAGATCGCTGCGCCGTTGAACTGGTTGGCGGCGTCGGTGGTCAGGAAGACGGCGAGGGCCGCGATATCCTCGACCTTGACGAATTCCTTCGTCGGCTGGGCGGCGAGCAGCACGTCGTTGATGACCTGCTCGCGCGTCATGTTGCGGGCTTTCATCGTATCAGGAATCTGGTTTTCAACGAGCTGCGTCAGCACGTAGCCGGGGCAGATCGCGTTGCAACGCACGCCGTCGCGCGCGCCTTCGAGCGCCACGGTCTTGGTGAAGCCGACGACGCCGTGCTTCGCCGCCACGTAGGCCGACTTGAATGGCGAGGCGACGAGCCCGTGCGCGGAGGCGACGTTGATGATGCGGCCCCACTTGCGGGCCTTCATGCCGCCGAGCGCGGCGCGTGTGGTCCAGAACGCCGAGGAAAGATTGAGCGCGATGATCTGGTCCCACTTGTCGAGCGGGAAGTCCTCCACCGGAGAGACGTGCTGGATGCCGGCGTTGTTGACCAGCACATCCACCGTCCCGAACGCAGCGATCGCGCCGTTGACGAGTTCGCCGCCGCCCTCGGCCCGCATCAGGTTCGCACCGTCGTAGCGCACCTCCACCCCCGTCTCGGCGGCGAGCCCGCTGCGGATCTTTTCGATCTCAGCCGGGTCGCCCAGGCCGTTCAGCGTCACGTTCAGGCCCGCTTGGGCGAACGCCCGGGCGATGCCCAGGCCGATGCCGCTGGTCGATCCGGTGACGACTGCCGATTTACGCGTGCCCATGGCCTCTGACCTCTTGCTGCTGACGGCTACTCACAGTCCGGCTTGACGCCGGCGCCTCCCGGGCGATACGCCCGCCCGTCCCGAACGAGGTGGGCGCCATGTATTTCTCCGAGATTCAAGCCTTCATTTCGGGATTCCCGGAGTTCCTCATCCAGTTGGGGACCGCCCTGGGGCTCTTCGTCGTCGGGCTGACGACCTACGTACTGCTGACGCCGCACAAGGAGCTGGCCCTCATCCGTGACGGCAACGCGTCCGCCGCGCTGGCGTTCGGCGCCGTGGTGGTGGGCCTCGCCATACCGCTCGGCGCATGCCTGGCGCACAGTTACAGCGTGCTGGACCTCGTGGTCTGGGGAATCGTGACGCTGCTCGTGCAGCTCATCACTTTCCGCTTCACCGACATCTTCCTGCGCGGCCTTCCCCGGCGCATCGCCGAAGGCGACGTGGCGGCGGCGATCTTCCTCATGTCGGTCAAGCTGGGCGTCGGCATCATCCTCGCCGGCGCGCTGACCGACCCCTCGCTCAGCCTTTTTCGCACCACTGCCCTGACGCTGCCGGCGCTCGGCTGACCCCATGCGGATACCCGACTGGGTCATCTACCTGCTGGTCATCAGCGCGATCGTCTGGGCGATGTTCCGGCTCGACAATCGCCGCGACGACTCCACGACCACGCAGATCCCCGGCGTCGAGTACGAGGGCCCGGCGTTGCAGCCGGCGTCCGTGTTTGATCCTGAAGTTCTCGTCGAAGTAGGACCGGTGGCGTCCGGCGTCGGCACGGCATTCGCCATAGACCAGGACGGCTGGTGGATGACAGCGCGCCATGTGGTCGCCGACTGCAAGGACGTGGGCATCATCGTCGGTCGTCGCGCGGCCGCGCCGGTGCGCGCCATTCGCGTCGCGCCGTTCGCCGATATCGCGTTGCTGAAGACGGACCGCGCGCCGGAAGCGCTCGCGCTGCACCTCAAGGAGGAGGACCTGCACGTCGGCCAGCTCGCGTTCCACGTGGGCTTTCCGCAGGGCCGCCCCGGTGAGGCCGTCTCGCAACTCTATGGCCGCGAGAAGCTGATCGCGCGCGGCCGCTACAATCTCGAGGAGCCCGTGCTGTCATGGGCGGTGCTCGGCCACACCGAACGCATGGGTGGATCGCTTGCCGGCATGAGCGGCGGACCGGTGTTCGACGAAAAGGGCAATGTCATCGGTGTGACGATCGCGGAATCGCCACGGCGTGGACGCCTCTACACGGCCTCGCCGGCATCCGTCTCGCGCCTGCTAGGCCTGGCGAACCTGAAGCCTGAAGGCGATCCGGGGCCCGCAATGACGCGGCAGAAATACGGCCAGGAGGCCGACGAACTGCGCCGTTCGCTGCGCGTGGCGCAGGTTGTGTGCGTGGCTGCGGACGCCGCCGCGCAGCCGGTGCAGTGAACGCGATGTCCGGCGCGTTCGCGGATCGCCTTACCGAAGCGACCCGCGCGTGCGGCGCGCCGCTGTGCGTAGGCCTCGACCCGTTTCCCCATCGCATCCCCGCCCTCTTTGGCGACGCGCGCGGCGATGTCGGCGCGGTGGAAAAATTCAGCGAGGCGATCCTCGAACGCGCGGCCGGGAAATGCGCGGCGGTGAAGCCGCAGATCGGCTTGTTCGAGCCATACGGTCCTGAGGGCTTCGCTGCGGCGCGCGCGCTGACCGCAAAAGCGCGCACGCTCGGACTGCCGGTGATCCTCGACGCCAAGCGCGGCGACATCGGCACGACCGCAGAAGGCTACGCCCGCGCGACGCTTGGGCCTGCGCCGGGCTTCGACGCGGACTGCGTGACGGTGAACCCTTATCTCGGGCTCGATTCGCTTGAGCCGTTCCTCGCCCTCGCGGAGGCGACCGGCAAGGGCGTCGCCGTCCTCGTGCGCACCTCCAATCCTGGCGCGCGCGACGTGCAGGATCTCCTGGTCGACGGCGCGCCGCTGTGGACGCGTGTGGCGGAGATGCTGAAGCCGACGATGGACAGACTTGCATCCGGTTCAGGCTGGTCGAACCTCATGGTGGTCGCCGGCGCCACCTGGCCGGAGGAAGCGCGGCGCCTGCGCACGATCCTGCCGACGGCGCTGTTTCTGGTCCCCGGTTACGGCGCGCAAGGCGCAAGCGCGGCGGACGCGCTGGCCGGCCTGGTCGGCGGTTTCGGCGGCATTGTCAGCGCCTCGCGATCCATCCTCTACCCGTCTGCGGCCACGGCGGCCCGAACCATGTCCGACTGGAACGCCGCCATCGATGACGCGCTTCTCGCGGCGCGGACGGAACTTTCAGCCACCTGACTCGCTTTAAACGCGACCAAGGGTGCGTTCAGGGTTAATTTCGCGCATTGGCTACTTTGGCCTGCATCGGTGACGCGGGCGACACCTCACGGAGAGCGGGATGATCCGGACGATCACGGCGGCATTGGCGGGCGTTTGCGTCATGGCCGGTCTCGCACTTGGCGGTTTCGCCTTCG
>WRPF01000030.1 GCA_009773335.1 Caulobacteraceae bacterium | reverse complement strand
GCACTCAAAGAGTCGCGACCGCAGCTTCGCGCTCGACCACATTGCTCGCGTCCATCTGATGACTGGGCCCAGACACCCTCCGTTGCGCGAGCAACGAACACAGTCTCCCACCGCGCCGACCCCGGCCGGATAGATTTTTTTCATTCCCGCACTTTGCGCGCGTGCAAGCGATGGCGGCCAACAAACGGGTTTGAATCTATCCCCGCAATTTTGAGGGAACGGACGCGCGCGTTCCCCGCACTTCCCTGAGGGCGCAGGACGGGCAGGGTCGGCGTGTCCCCTCATTGGTATGGTTAGTGGAAGAAATGCTGTGCCGATTCGCACAAAATCGGGAAAATTTCCCACGAATCGTCTTGAATATCAAAAACTTCGACTGGAAATGTCTGACGAAACAGGACATTTGTCCTCGAAACGGCGCGCGCGGGGGAAACCGCCGCCCGAATAACCTTCCAGGGAGGTCCGCCGACGTGAACGCGCCCATCAAGAACGCCGTGGCCCTGAGCCTGCGAATCCCCGAGCCGAAGGCGCGTCCGGGCGACCCGATCGACTTCAGCGCGCTCGCCGTGCCGCCGGCAGGTTCGGCGCCGCGGCCGGATATCCGTTCGAGCGGCTACGCGATCCGCGAACATGCCTTCATGCTCATCCGCGTGCTCGACGAGAAGGGCGCCGCCGTCGGCCCCTGGGATCCGAAGCTTCCGGTCCCGGCGCTGAAGAGCGGCCTGCGCACGATGGTCGTCACGCGCGCCTACGACGACCGCATGTATCGCATGCAGCGGCAGGGCAAGACGTCCTTCTACATGAAGTGCACCGGCGAGGAGGCTGTGGCGTCCGCGCAGGCGCTCGCGCTCGAAGACGACGACATGTGCTTCCCGACGTATCGCCAGCAGGCGCTGCTCATCGCGCGCGGCTACTCGCTCGTCGACATGATGAACCAGATATATTCCAACGAAAAAGATCCCTGCAAAGGCCGCCAGCTGCCGGTGATGTACACGTCGAAGAAGCACGGCTTCTTCACGATTTCCGGCAATCTCGGCACGCAGTTTTCCCAGGCTGTCGGCTGGGCGATGGCGTCGGCGTACAAGGGCGACAACCGCATCGCGTGCGCCTACATCGGCGAAGGCTCGACGGCGGAGGGCGACTTCCACTCCGCGCTGACATTCGCGTCTGTCTATGATGCGCCGGTGATACTCAACGTCGTCAACAACCAGTGGGCCATTTCGAGTTTCCAGGGCATCGCCGGCGGCGAGGAATCCACGTTTGCATCGCGTGGCATCGGCTACGGCATTCCGGCGTTGCGCGTGGACGGCAATGATTTCCTCGCCGTCTATGCAGCGACAAAATGGGCGAGCGAACGCGCGCGCGCCAATCTGGGCCCAACCCTCATCGAACACTTCACCTATCGCGCAGCGCCCCACTCCACGAGCGACGAGCCGAGCCGCTATCGTCCTGCGGAAGAGGCGAAAGGCTGGCCGCTGGGCGATCCGGTCGAACGTCTCAAGACGCACCTCATCGCCATCGGCGAATGGTCGGAAGACAATCACAAGGCGCTGGAAAAGGAAGCGACCGAACTCGTGCGTGCTGCGGGCAAGGAGTCCGAGACCATCGGCACGCTGGGCCAGTCGCGCCCGAGCGTGAAGGAGATGTTTGAGGACGTGTTCAAGGAGACGCCCTGGCACATTCGCCGGCAGCGTCAGGAAATGGGGTACTGATCATGGCGACGATGAACATGATTCAGGCCATCAATTCCGCGATGGACGTGATGATGACGCGCGATCCCGACGTGCTCGTGTTCGGCGAGGACGTGGGCTATTTCGGCGGCGTGTTCCGGGCGACGGAGGGCCTGCAGAAGAAGCACGGTCTCACGCGCTGCTTCGATGCGCCGATCGCCGAGGGCGGCATCGTCGCCACGGCCATCGGCATGGGGGCTTACGGACTGCGGCCGGTCGTCGAGATCCAGTTCGCCGATTACATCTATCCCGCCTACGACCAGATCGTCTCGGAAGCCGCGCGCCTGCGCTATCGTTCGGCGGGCGACTTCACCGCGCCGATCACGCTGCGCTCGCCCTACGGCGGCGGCATCTTCGGCGGCCAGACGCACAGCCAGTCGCCGGAGGCGCTCTTCACGCACGTGGCCGGCGTCAAGACGGTGATCCCGTCCAACCCATACGATGCGAAGGGGCTGCTGATCGCGGCCATCGAGGACGACGATCCCGTCATCATCTTCGAGCCCAAGCGCCTCTACAATGGCCCGTTCGACGGCTGGCATGAAAAGCCCGTCGAGCCGTGGGCGAAACACGCCGACAGCGAGGTGCCGGAGGGGCACTACACCGTGCCGCTCGGCAAGGCGAAGGTGGTGCGCGAAGGCGCGGACGTGACGGTGCTCAGCTACGGCACGATGGTGCATGTGGCGCTGGCGGCCGCCGCGCACGCGGGCGTCGACGCGGAAGTCATCGACCTGCGCACGCTCGTTCCGGTGGACATCGACACGATCGTGGAGTCCGTGAAGAAGACGGGGCGCTGCGTGATCGTGCATGAGGCGACGCGCACGTCGGGCTTTGGCGCGGAGCTGTCGGCGATGGTGCAGGAGGAGTGCTTCTATCATCTCGAAGCGCCGATCCTGCGCGTGACCGGTTGGGACACGCCCTATCCGCACGCCTTTGAATGGGAGTATTTCCCGGGACCTGAGCGCGTGGCGAAGGCGCTGAAGCGCGTGATGGAGGGCTGAGCGTGGGGCGTTACGTATTCAAACTGCCGGATGTCGGCGAAGGCACCGCGGAAGCGGAAATCGTCGCCTGGCACGTGAAGCTCGGCGAGATGGTCGAGGAAGACGCGCCGCTCGCGGACGTGATGACCGACAAGGCGACCATCGAGATCACCGCGCCGGTCAGCGGCAGGATCGTCGAGCGCAACGGCGAGCCGGGCGAAATGGCGCCGATCGGCTCGGTGCTGGTGGTGTTTGAAACGGACGGCGCCGATGCAGGACCGCCGGCGCCCCCGCCGGCAAAGTCTGCGGCCAAGGAAGCACCGGCGCCGAAACAGGCGGCTCCCGCGCCTGTCGCGCGGCCGGTTGCCGGCGAGGGCGCCGGCGGTCCTGCTCGCCAACAGCCCGACGCTTTCGCGACGCGCGAAAGTCCCGACGACAAGCCGCTCGCATCTCCTGCGGTACGCAAGCGCGCGCACGAGCTTGGCGTTCATCTGCAATTCGTCGCGGGCTCCGGTCCTGCAGGCCGCATCGAGCATGAAGATCTCGACGCCTATGTCGCAAATGGCGGCGGCGGCGGACGTTCGTCCGGCGGCGGCGCGCTCTACGCGCAGCGCGAGGGCGCCGAGGACATCAAGGTCATCGGCCTGCGCCGCAAGATCGCGGAGAAGATGCAGGACGCCAAGCGCCGTATCCCGCACTTCGCCTATGTCGAGGAAGTCGACATGACGGAGCTGGAGGCGCTGCGCGCCCATCTCAATGCGACTAGGCGCAAGGACCAGCCAAAGCTCACGCTGCTGCCGTTCCTCGTGCGTGCACTCGTGCGCCTGCTGCCGGACTATCCGCAGATCAACGCGACGTTCGACGATGAGGCGGGCGTCGTGCATCGCCATCACGCCGTGCATTGCGGGATTGCTGCGCAAACCGCCAACGGTCTCGTGGTGCCGGTGGTGAAGCACGCCGAAGCCATGGACGTGTGGGCGCTGGCGACGGAAATCGCGCGGCTCGCCGAAGCCACGAAGAACGGCAAGGCCACGCGCGACGAGCTGTCGGGCTCGACCATCACGATCACCTCGCTCGGGCCGCTGGGCGGCGTCGTGACGACGCCGGTGATCAATCACCCGGAGGTGGCGATCATCGGGCCGAACAAGATCATCGAGCGGCCGGTGGTGCAGAACGGCGTCATCGTCGTGCGCAAGATGATGAACATCTCCTCGTCGTTCGATCACCGCGTGGTCGACGGCTATGACGCGGCGGAATTCATCCAGCGCGTGAAGGCGCTGCTCGAACATCCCGCCACGATTTTCATGGACTGAGCGCAGTGGCCGAAACGATCAACACCAAAGTCCTCGTCGTCGGCGGGGGACCTGGCGGCTATGTGGCCGCGATCCGCGCGGGCCAGCTCGGGCTCGATGTGACGCTCGTCGAGGCCGACCGCCTCGGCGGGACGTGCCTCATCCGTGGCTGCATTCCGTCGAAGGCGATCATCCATGTGGCGAGTGAATTCGCGGCGATGCGGGCAAAGGTCGGCACGGGGCATGCGGGCATCACGCTGAAAGACGCGCCCGCGCTCGACTTCGCGAAGACGGTCGCGTGGAAGGAATCCATCGTCGACAAGCTGAACAGCGGCGTCGCGGGTCTGTTGAAGCGTGCGAAGGTGCGCGTGGTTTCGGGTTGGGGAAAGTTCACCGACGCGAAGAGCTGTGTCGTCGGCGACGTCACGATCCGCGCCGAGCATGTGATCCTCGCCAACGGCTCGGTTCCGGTGGAGCTGCCGTTCCTGAAGTTTGGCGGAAACGTCATCTCGTCGACGGAGGCGCTCGCGCTGGAGACGCTGCCTAAAAAGCTCCTCGTCATCGGCGCCGGCTATATCGGCCTCGAACTCGGTATCGCATTCCGCAAGCTGGGCAGCGACGTCACGATCGTCGAGGCGCAGGACCGCATCCTGCCGCTTTACGACAAGGACCTCGTCGCGCCCGTCGCGAAGTGGCTCTCGAAGAACGGCGTCGAAATTCATCTCGGCGCGAAGGCGAAGGGGATGGACGGCAAGGCGCTCGCGATCGAGACCGCCGACGGCAAGACGGTGAAGCTCGCCGCGGACAAGATCCTCGTCACCGTCGGTCGCAAGCCGAACACGGAGGGCTGGGGCCTCGAAAACATGGGCGTGAACATGGACGGCCGCTTCGTGAAAGTGGACGACCAGTGCCGCACGTCGATGAAAGACGTCTGGGCCATCGGCGATCTGGTCGGCGAGCCCATGCTCGAACACAAGGCCGCCACGCAAGGCGAGATGGTTGCGGAAATCATCTCCGGCGCGAAGCGCAGGTTCGATCCCGCGTCGATCCCCGCCGTGTGTTTCACCGAACCGGAAATCGCGACGGCGGGCTTGCTGCCGGACGAGGCGAAAGCCGCAGGCCACGACATCGTCGTCGGCCAGTTTCCGTTCATGGCGAACGGGCGTTCGCTTTCCATGGATGGCGGCGAAGGCTTCGTGCGCATCGTCGCGCGCAAGTCCGATCACCGCGTGCTCGGCGTGCAGGCGGTGGGGGCGCACGTGGCGGAGCTTGCGAACGAATTCTCGCTCGCGCTGGAGATGGGGGCGCTGCTGGAAGATCTCGCGGGCACGATCCATGTGCATCCGTCGCTGGGCGAAGCGTTCCATGAAAGCGCGCTGAAGGCGCTGGGGCACGCGATTCACATGTAGGAGTTGCGTTGATTGAGCTCCGTCATTCCGGACACGCCGAAGGCGTGATCCGGAACCCAGGGGACTGGGCGATACGCCTCGCTTGAACTCCTGGGTTCCGGGTTCGACCTTCGGTCGCCCCGGAATGACGGCACGTATGGAGGTGACGATCTTGATCGACGACGCTATCCACCTCCCATGACCGAATCCGAAGTCCTCGACGAATTCCGCGCCGCCAACGCCCTGCTCGAAGGGCACTTCGTGCTGTCCTCGGGGCTGCACAGCCCCATCTTCTTCCAGAAGGCCTTCATCTTCATGGACCCCGCGCGCACGGAGCGGCTCTGTCGCGCGCTGGCGGAAAAGATCACCGCGAAGTTCGGCAAGATCGACGTGGTTGTCTCGCCCGCGGTGGGCGCGATCATTCCCGGTTACGAAACGGCGCGCCACCTCGGCGCGCGCGCGCTGTTCGTTGAACGCGAGGCGGGGGAGTTCCAGCTCCGCCGAGGCTTCCGCATCGAACCGGGCGAGAAGGTCGTCATGGTCGAAGACGTGGTGACGACAGGTTTGTCGTCGCGCGAATGCCTCGCCGCGATCCGCAACCATCCCGGCGATCTCGTCGGCGCGGCCTGCCTCATCGACCGCTCCGGCGGCAAGGCCGATGTCGGCGCGCCGCTCGTGGCGCTCGCCAGTGTCACCGCGCCGAGCTATCCGGCGGACGCGCTGCCGTCGGAACTCGCCGCGCTCCCGATCCAGAAACCGGGCAGCCGCCACCTCTCCAGCTAGGGAACCTCCTCTGGCTCCGGTCCGTTTCCTGTCGCACAAAGGGGGCGGACCCGGGAGATACCGCCGCCATGACCGCCGCCGTCCCCCGCCTCGGGGTCAACATCGACCATGTCGCCACCATCCGGAACGCCCGCGGCGGCCCGCACCCGGACCCGATCCGCGCCGCGCAGGTCGCGGCGGAGGCGGGCGCTGACGGCATCACGCTGCATGTCCGCGAAGACCGCCGCCACGTCCGCGAGGAGGATCTGGCGCGCCTGTCCAGCGCCGTCACGCTGCCGATCAACCTCGAGATGGCCTGCACGGACGAAATGCTGGCGATCGCGCTCGCGGCCCATCCCAACGCCGTCTGCCTCGTGCCGGAGCGACGCGAGGAGCGGACGACCGAAGGCGGCCTCGATGTGGCGGGCCTGCACAACACGGTCGCGCCCTATGTGATCCGTCTCCGGGAGGCGGGGATCCGCGTCTCGCTGTTCATCGACCCTCACCCGGTGCAGATCGCCGTCGCCCAGGCGATCGGCGCGCCGGTGGTGGAGCTGCACACCGGCGCCTACTGCGACGCGGCCGGGAGGGGGGACCTGATCCGCGCCGAAACCGAGCTCCGGCTGATCCGGGAAGCGGCGGTCGAGGGGACCTCGCGGGGCATTGAAGTCCATGCGGGCCATGGGATCACCTTCGATACGGTCAAGCCGGTGGCCGCCATCCCAGAGATCATCGAACTCAACATCGGGCACTTTCTGGTTGGCGAGGCGATCTTCATCGGGCTCGACGCCTCGGTGCGGCGGATGAAGGCGCTGATGGCCGAAGCGCGGCTGGGTCCGCGCACATGATCCTGGGGATCGGCTCCGATCTCATCGACATCCGCCGGATCGAACGGGCGCTGGAGCGGCACGGCGAGCGCATGCTCGCCCGTCTTTATACCGCCGAGGAGCGGGCCCGGGCGGAGCGGCGGCCCGTGCTGCGGGCGGGCACCTACGCCAAGCGGTTCGCCGCCAAGGAGGCCTGCGCCAAGGCGCTGGGGACGGGGATCCGGCGGGGGGTCTACTGGCGCGACATGGGGGTGACCAACCTGCGCTCCGGCCAGCCGACCATGGCCCTGACAGGCGGTGCAGCTGCCCGGTTGGCCGAAATCTCGCCGAAAGGCTATAGACCTGTCATTCACGTAAGCCTGACGGACGATTTTCCGCTCGCGCAGGCCTTTGTGGTGATCTCGGCTGAACCGGAGGGGATTCCGGAGGCCGGACTTCCTTGAGAATGCGAGACCCTGAATGAGAGCCCCCGTAGACACCGCGCCCTCCGGCATGAGCGCGATCTGGGACAACTTCAAGACGATAGCCTACGCGTTGCTTCTGGCGATGGTGATCCGCTTCGCGATCGCCCAGCCATTCCGCATTCCGTCGGGATCCATGCAGCCGACACTGCTCGTCGGCGATTACATCGTGGTGACGAAGTGGTCTTACGGCTACTCGAAGTATTCGCTGTCGCCGCTCAACTTCGGGCCGCCCGGTCGGATTCTCGGCGGCCAGCCGACACGCGGCGACATCGTCGTGTTCCGGCCGAGCGGCATCGAGGACAAGGACTTCGTGAAGCGGCTGATCGGCCTGCCGGGCGACAAGATCCAGGTCATCGACAGCGTGCTGCACATCAACGGCGAGCCGGTGAAGCGCGAGCATATCGGCACGCGCGACTTCACCGACCAGTACGGACGCGTGGAGCCTGTCGAGCAGTATGTGGAGACGCTGCCGAACGGCGTGTCCTACACGACCTTCGACTACGGCGACGGCCCCGGCGACCACACGCAGACCTACGAAGTGCCCGAGGGTCACTATCTGATGATGGGCGACAACCGGGACAATTCCGCCGACAGCCGCTACGAAATGGGCGGGTTCGGCTTCGTGCCGTACGACCATCTGGTCGGAAAGGCGCAGTTCGTGTTCGTCTCGTTCGATCACACCACATCGCTCATCAAACCGTGGACGCTGATCACCGGCTTCCGCGGCGATCGCTTCGTCCATGGCGTCGAGTGAAGCGGCCATCGAGGCGCGCATCGGGCGCTCGTTCCGCAAGAAGGCGCTGCTGCGTGAAGCCTTGACGCACTCAAGCGCGGCGGAAGGGCGGTCGAACAAGGCGGACTACGAACGGCTCGAGTTCCTCGGCGACCGGGTGCTCGGACTTGTCGTTTCGGAGCATCTGTTTGCGCTCTATCCGAAGGAAGGCGAGGACAAGCTCGCGCCACGCTTCAATGCGCTGGTGAACCGCGACGCCTGCGCGCGGGCGGCCAGGCGCGCCGATCTCGGGCCCGCGCTGGTGCTGTCGCCTTCGGAAGCGCGCACGGGCGGACGGGAGAAGGACACGATCCTCGCCGACGCCTGCGAGGCGCTGATCGCGGCGCTTTACCTCGACGGCGGGCTGAAGGCCGCGAAGGGCTTCATCGAGACCTTCTGGGCCGAGGAGTTCGAAGCTTCCGGGGATGCGCCGCGGGATCCGAAAACGACGCTGCAGGAGTGGGCAGCACAACGCAAAAAGCCCAATCCGCGCTATGATGTGATTGAACGCAGCGGGCCCGATCACGCGCCGCGCTTCGTTGTGGAGGCAAGTGTGGAAGGACTGGACGCGATGCGCGGCGAAGGCGGCTCGAAACGCGATGCGGAGCGCGAGGCTGCGCGCGCGCTGCTGAATGCGGTAGGCGTGCGTGTCTGATCCCGTGAAAACCTCCGCCGCCATCGTCGCCATCATCGGCGCGCCGAACGCCGGCAAGTCCACGCTCGTCAACCAGATCGTCGGCTCCAAGATCGCCATCGTCACGCAGAAGGTGCAGACCACGCGCGCGCCGCTGCGCGGCATCGCCATGCGCGGTTCCGCGCAGATCGTGCTCATCGACACCCCCGGCGTGTTCGCGCCGCGCCGCCGCCTCGATCGCGCCATGGTGCGCGCCGCGTGGGGCAGCGCGGGCGACGCCGACATGGTCGTCCACCTCGTGGATGCGCCGAGCCAGGCGCGCTCCATCGCCGGCAAACCCGACGGCGCAGACGTGCGCCAGGTCGAGGACGTGGAACGCATCGTGGCGGGCCTGAAGCAGGCGAACCGCAAGGCGATCCTTGCGCTCAACAAGATCGACGCCATGCCGCATGATGCGTTGCTCGGCGTCGCACAGTCGCTTCACGAAGAGGGCGTCTATTCCGACGTGTTCATGATCTCGGCGCTCACCGGCGACGGCGTCGCCGATCTCACCAAACATCTCGCCGACAACGCACCCGAAGGCCCGTGGCTATACCCCGAGGATCAGGCCGCCGATGCGCCCGTGCGCGTGCTTGCCGCCGAGATCACGCGCGAGAAGATCATGCTGCGCCTGCATGATGAAATCCCCTACGAGATCGCTGTCGAGACGGATGCGTGGGAGGAAAAGAAGGACGGCTCGGTGCGTATCGAGCAGACGATCTATGTGGCGCGAGAAGGCCACCGGAAAATCGCCATCGGCGACAAGGGCCAGACCATCAAGACCATCGGCAAGCTCGCCCGCGAGGACATGGCCGTCTTCCTCGAACGCCCGGTGCATCTCTTCCTGCACGTGAAGCTCAAGGAAAACTGGAGCGAGGAACGCGCCCGCTACGAGGCGATGGGGCTGGAGTGGGAGAAAGAGTGAATCCAAGCCGATTCTGGAGTATTGTCGCCGGATGAACCTGCTCGACCGGATCACCATCAATCCCGCGCAATGCGGCGGACGACCCTGCATCCGCGGCATGCGTATCCGCGTCCGCGACGTGCTCGACATGCTGGCGGGCGGTGCGAGTGCGGAAACCATCCTGGAGGATTTTCCTTACCTGGAGGCTGACGACATCCGGGCAGCGACCGCCTATGCTGCGGCAGAGGTCAACCACGCAAACGTGGTTGCTGCGGAGTGAAGTCCGTGATCGGCGCGCTATAGGCGACAGCAGATGAATGAGAAACGCGAATTTTGTCTTTCTGAGCGCTGTCATCTAACACGATCCAACAGCGGCGCCGGACACGACACTAGGTTCGACGAATACTTCATTCCCATGGATGCGCATGGCGTGGTCCGCCAACAACTCTTCTTTTGTCTTTGGTGCGGCGCCAAACTTCCTGTCTCGCACCGAGACGAATGGTTCGATAAACTCGAGGCGATGGGGATTGACCCCATGCATCAAGATGTCCCTGAAGAATTCAAGACTGATGTTTGGCGCACCAAAAAGTCGTAGCAGCATCCATCGCGCACAAATAAGTCGCGCAAAGGATGCAAGACGAACCCTTGCGAATGGCGCATGAGCGTCGAGTGGACCGACGACGCGATCATGCTCGGCGCGCGCGGCTACGGCGAGACGCAGGCGCTGGCGGAGGTGTTTTCCCGAACGCACGGACGCGCGGCGGCCATCGTCCACGGCGGCGCGTCGCGGCGCATGAAGCCTGTGCTGCAGGCGGGCAATCTCGTGCGCGCGACATGGAAGGCGCGCACCGCCGACCAACTCGGGTTCTTCGCGCCGCTGGAACTGCTCGAACCGCACGCCGCGCGCGTGCTCGACGATCCGGCGGGGCTTGCGGGATTGTCCTCGGCTGTCGCGCTCATCCGCGCAGGCGCGGTGGAGCGGCAGCCGTATCCCGGCATTTACGATGCGCTGCTCGTGCTCATCGAAGCGTTCAGCGCGGCGGAACTCTGGCCGGCGGTCTACACGCGCTTTGAACTCGGTCTGCTGTCGGAGCTGGGCTACGGCCTCGATCTGCGCGAGTGCGCGCTCACCGGGGTCAATGACGATCTGGCGTTTGTGAGCCCCAGGTCCGGGCGCGCGGCGAGCCGGTCGGCGGGGGAGGCCTACGCCGACAAGCTGCTGCGGTTGCCGCCGTTTCTGGTGAACGCCGACGCGCCGGTCGAATCAGGGGACATCGCGGACGCCTTCGCCCTGGCCGGCTGGTTCCTGGAGCGACGGGTGTTCGACCGCCGGGGCGAGAACATGCCCGAACCGCGCCGCCGCCTGATCGAGGCGTTGGGCCATCGGGGCCGACTCTAGCTATTAAGCTCCCGAACGAATCAGGTGGAAGGCAGAATGGCCGACGACATGTCCCCCCCCAAGAATGGGGAACCGCCGGAAGATGGCGGCCGCATCGTCAACGAACCGATCGGCGAGGCGCTCTCGAAGCGCTTCCTGTCGTATGCGCTCTCGACGATCACCGCGCGCGCCGTGCCGGACGTGCGCGACGGGCTGAAGCCCGTGCACCGGCGCATCCTCTACGGCATGTCCAATCTCGGGCTGTCTCCTGACTCCGCCTTCAAGAAGAGCGCCAAGATCGTCGGCGACGTGATGGGCGATTTCCACCCGCACGGCGACAGTGCGATCTACGACGCCATGGTGCGTCTCGCGCAGGATTTCTCGTCGCGCTATCCGCTGGTCGACGGGCAGGGCAATTTCGGCAACGTCGACGGCGATAGCCCCGCCGCCTACCGCTACACCGAAGCGCGCATGACGCAGGCGGCGCTGCTGCTGCTGGAAGGCATCGCGGAAGATGCCGTTGATTTTCGCGAAACGTATTCGGGGCAGGGCCAGGAACCCGTCGTTCTTCCGGCGGCCTTCCCCAACCTGCTCGCCAACGGCTCCACCGGCATCGCCGTCGGCATGGCGACAGCCGTCCCGCCGCACAACGTCGCCGAACTGATCGACGCGTGCCTGCATCTGATCAAGACGCCGAACGCCACCGTCGATGATCTCATGCGCTTCGTGCCGGGGCCCGACTTTCCCACTGGCGGTCTCGTCGTCGAACCGACAGCGTCCATACGCGAAGCCTACGCCACCGGACGCGGCGGCTTCCGCCTGCGCTCGAAGTGGGAAGTGGAGGAGATGGCGCGCGGCACATGGCGCATCATCGTCACGGAAATTCCGTTCCAGGTGCAGAAGGCCAAGCTCATCAGCGCGCTGGCCGATCTTGTCGAGAACAAGAAGGCGCCGCTGCTGGGCGACGTGCGCGACGAAAGCGCCGAGACCGTGCGCATCGTGCTCGAACCGCGCGCGCGCACGGTCGAACCCGCAGTGCTCATGGAAAGCCTGTTCAAGCTTTCCGAACTCGAAACCCGCATTCCGCTGAACATGAACGTGCTCGATGCGCAGGGCGTGCCGCGCGTCATGAGCCTCAAGGAAGTGCTGCAGGCCTTCCTCGATCACCAGCGCGACGTGCTGCAGCGGCGCACCGCCTTCCGCCTGCGCAAGATCGCCGCCCGCCTCGAAATCCTCGCGGGACTTCTGGTTGTCTACCTCAATCTCGACGAGGTGATCCGCATCATCCGCAATGAGGACGAGCCAAAGCCCGTCCTCATCAAGCGGTTCAAGCTCAACGAGATCCAGGCCGAAGCCATCCTCAACACCCGCCTGCGCCAGTTGCGCAAACTTGAGGAAATGGAGATCCGCCGCGAGGACAAGGCGCTGCGCGAAGAGCAGGAAGCGCTCACGCTTCTGCTCGGCAGCGATGCGCGCCAGTGGACCAAGATCGGCCAGCAGCTGACCAAGACGCGCGGCGTGTTCGCCGAGACCACCGCATGGGGCCGCCGTCGCGCGCAGTTCGGCGATGTCAGCGGGCAGGCGGAGATCTCCGTCGACGCCTTCATCGTGCGCGAGCCGATCACTGTCGTGCTCTCGGAGAAGGGCTGGGTGCGCGCGCTCAAGGGACACACCACCGACACCGACACGCTCAAGTACAAGGAGGGCGACCGTCAGGCTTTCCTTCTGCAGTGCGAGACCACCGACAAGATCATCCTCATGGCCACCGACGGCCGTGCGTTCACGCTGGGCGCCGACAAGCTGCCGGGCGGGCGCGGCATGGGCGAGCCCATCCGGCTGATGATCGAGCTTGGCGAGGATCAGGATCTCATCGCGCTGTTTGCGCATTCGCCGGGCACGAAGATGCTGGTGGCGAGTTCCGACGGCCATGGCTTCATCGTCAACGAGGACGAGATGATCGCCACCAAGCGGGCGGGCAAGCAGGTGCTTTCGGTGTCGAGCATGGCGCTGGCGGTGGTCTGCACGCCAGCGGACGGCGACCGGGTGGCGGTGATCGGCGAGAACAGGAAGCTCCTTGTCTTCAACATCGACGAGGTTCCGGAGATGACCCGCGGCAAGGGGGTGAAGCTGCAGTCCTACAAGGACGGCGGGCTACTCGACGCGGTGGTCTTCGCAAAGGACGAGGGCCTGTCCTGGATCGATACCGCCGGGCGCAGGCGCATGGTGGCGGAGTGGAAGGAGCATGTCGGCAAGCGGGCGTCCTCCGGCCGCGTTGCGCCGCGCGGATTCTCGCGCAGCGGAAAATTCCAGGGCGAATAGGCGGCGCTGGCGCTGCGAGGCGCAGCGCGGTAAGGAAGTAATCCTATTCGGAGTGCTCACATGTCTGGCATCGTCATTCTTCTGATCGTCGTCGGCGTTCTCGCGCTCATGGCGATCGGCATCTACAACACGCTCGTTTCGCTCCGGAACCGGGTGAACCAGTCGTTCGCCGACATTGATGTGCAGCTGAAGCAGCGCCACGATCTCATCCCGAACCTCGTGGAGACCGTGAAGGGCTACGCGACGCACGAGAAGGGCACGCTCGAGGCGGTCATCCAGGCGCGCAATTCGGCGATGGCGGTGGGTGGCGGTACAGCCGCACAGGCGCAGGCCGAAGGCATGCTGGGCGCCGCGCTCGGCAAGCTCATCGCGCTGAGCGAGGCCTATCCGGACCTCAAGGCCAACGCGAACTTCCAGCAACTGCAGGCCGAACTGTCCGATATCGAGAACAAGATCGCCGCCTCGCGCCGCTTCTTCAACAACGCCGTGAACGAATACAACACCGGCATCCAGCAGTTCCCGGCGGTGCTGTTCGCGGGCATGCTCGGCTTTTCGCAGAAGACCTCGTTCGATCTCGGCGAGAGCCGTGCGACGGTCGAAACGGTTCCCACGGTGAAGTTCTGAGGCGTCCCGCAGCGGCGGAGCGGTAGACAGCCATGCGCGCCTTCGGGCTCGGCACCCACATCGCCAGCAACAACTTCAAGTCCGTGCTGTTGCTGGCGGGCTTTCCGGTTCTGCTGCTGCTGCTGATGTACGCGCTGTTCCTGCTCTATGCGGGCGTGGCGGGTGACTATGGCGGCGCCTACGCGGAGAACGGCGTCGCCTCGCCGTTCCTGTGGGCGGCGAACTCTTTGACACACGCCTGGCCGTTCGCGCTTGGCGGCGCAGGCGCGTGGTTCACCGTCGCCTATTTCTCGCACCAGGCGCTGATCGACATGTCGACGGGCGCGCGCGAACTGACGCGCAAGGAGAACGGGCGGGTCTGGAATCTGCTCGAAAACCTCTGCATCTCGCGCGGCATCCCGATGCCCTCGCTGCGCGTGATCGACACGCCCGCACTCAACGCCTTCGCGAGCGGGTTGCACGAGAAGCAGTACAGCATCACCGTGACGAGCGGCCTGCTCGAAACCCTCGATGATGCGGAGCTCGAAGGCGTGCTGGCGCACGAGCTCACGCACATCAAGAACCACGACGTCCGCCTGTTGGTCATCGCCGTGATCTTCGTGGGCATCTTTTCCTTCGTCGGCGAGATGACCTTCCGCGGGCTCACCAACATGCGCTGGAGCGGCGGCGGCGGGCGCAGCAGGTCGTCCTCCTCATCGAGTTCGCGGGACTCCGGCGGCGGCGCGATCATCGCGATCGTCGCAGCGCTGGTGATGATCGCCATCGCCTATGCGCTCGCCATCGCCATCCGGTTCGCCCTGTCGCGACGGCGCGAATATCTCGCGGACGCAGGCGCCGTCGAACTCACGAAAAATCCCGACGCCATGATCTCCGCGCTGCGCAAGATTTCCGGCCACGCCGAGGTGCCGCGTGCGCCGGCGGAAGTACGCGAGATGTTCATCGAGAACACGCATGTCGGCATCGGCGAGATCTTCGCGACGCACCCGCCGATCGAGAAGCGCATCGCCGCGCTGGTGGCATTCGCCGGCGGGCTTGATCTCGGCGCTGCTCCCGACGGGGCGCCCGAGTTCGGCAAGCGCAAACGCGGACCTTGGGGCTGAGGCCTCAGTCTTCCTGCACGTAGAAGTCCTCGCCAGTCGGGTCCGCGAGTCCGGAGTCCTCAAACGCGCGCCACGCGCCGCCGCGCAGCAGCTCAAGCGGCTGGAACTGGGCTTTGTAATCCATCTTCTCGCTGCCGTTCACCCAGTAGCCGAGATACAGGTGCGGAAAGCCCGCCGCCTGCGCCTGCCGGATGTGGTCGAGGATGATGTAGCTGCCGAGGCTGCGGCGCGCGTCGCGGGTGTCGAAGAAGCTGTAGACGAGCGACATGCCGTCCCGCAGCACGTCGATCAGCGCACACGCCGCAAGCTCGCCCTCATCGGCGCCCGGCGCAGTGTACCGGTATTCCACGATATGCGTCTTGACGGCGGTCTCTTCCACCATCGCCGCGTAGTCGAGCAGCGTCATGTCCGACATGCCGCCTTCGCCGTGGCGCGACAGGAGATAACGGCGCAACAGCCAGAACTGTTCTTCCGTCGCGTCGGCCGGGCGCAGGCTGCGCGCGAGATCCTCGTTGCGGCCGAGGATCTTCCGCCAGCGGCGGTGCGGCTCGAACTTGCCGACGACCACGCGCGCGGAAACGCAGGCGTCGCAGAGATCGCACGCTGGGCGATAGGCGATGTTCTGCGAACGGCGGAACCCGGCGTGGGTGAGGCTGTCGTTGACCGACGTGGCGTCAGGCCCTTCGAGACCCGTGAACACCTTCCGCTCCTTCCGGTCCGCCAGATAGGGACACGGCGAGGGCGCTGTCAGGTAGAAGCGCAGGTTCTTGGTGGGAAATGGCCGCGTCACAAACCGTCCGTGAGTCCCGAGGGATGGGGCATGGTCCGGTCGGGGCGGGGCGGGGTCAAGCGCGTTCCGCCGTCAGGGCTGTGCGTCTGGCGGCAGCACCGGGGCCTCCCGCAGCAGCGTGACCGATATCCGCCGGTTTCCCGGCAGGGTGGGATCATCCGGAAAGAGCGGCTCGGCGTCGGCCTTGCCGGCGACCTGATAGACCCGGTCCTGCTCGACTCCCGCCGCTTGCAGCACCCGCCGCGCAGCGTTCGCGCGGTCGGAGGAGAGCTCCCAGTTCGTCACGCCGGAGCGGCCGGGCGGGGAGCCATCTGTGTGGCCGGCGATCGTGATCCGGTTCGGCAGCTCGGCGACGACGCCAGCCACCGTGGACAGGAGCTTTCTGGCGCGCGCGTTGAGGGCTGAGCCGCCCGGCTCGAACATCGAGCGGCCTTCCTGGTCCACAAGCTGGATGCGCAGCCCGTCAGGGGTCACTTCCATCAGCACGTGCTTGGACAGCTCCGCGAGGTCGGGCATGTCCTGGATGGACTGACGGATCGATTGCTCGGCGCGCTCGAACTCGGCGTTCTCGCGGGCGGCGCGGGCCTTGGCCAGGGCGGATTCGCTCGCCTCGGCGGTGCCGTCTTGCGAGTCTGACGCGCCCTGGATGCCGCCGCCGTTGGCGCTACCCTCCTTGGACTGGGTGTCCTTCGCCTGCCGGGCGCCGGATTCGGCGAGGGCCTGGCCGGCGAGCAGGCCGCCGGCGCCGCTGGTGGTCTCGGAGACGCTGGCGGGGGCGAAGAAGTCGGCGATGCCGCGCTTTTGCTCGGGGCTTGTCGTGTTGATGAGCCACATCAGCAAGAAGAAGGCCATCATCGCGGTCACGAAGTCGGCATAGGCGACCTTCCAGGCGCCGCCATGGTGTCCATGGCCGCCGCCTTTTTTGACCTTCTTGATGACGATCGGGGCTTTGTTGGTGGCGGCCATGGCTTTGAGTGCAGGAATCCCGTTTGCCGACACTGCGTCGGCGCGTGTTAAGAACACGTGAGCGGCAGGGCGCGACGAGCGGAACGAGGGTCTCTTGGACGGTGAGCAGGACTACCGGCGCGCGCTGGGCGCATTCGCCACGGGTGTCGCCCTCATCACCGCGGACGCTCCGGGCGGACCGGCAGGCCTTGTCGTCAACTCCTTCACGTCGGTCTCGCTCACCCCGCGCCTCGTGCTGTGGTGCCTAGGCGATCGGTCCGACAGGTTTGCGACCTTCAGCGTCGCGGAGCGGTGGGGCGTGAGCATCCTGGCGGACTCGCATCAGGCATTGTCGGCAAGGTTTGCGCAGCAAGGCTCGACGGCGTCGCAGGACAATGTATTCGAGCGCCTTGCCGGCGCGCCTGTGGTTGATGGCGCGATCGCCCGCTTTGTCTGCAGCACGCGGGATCGTCTCACGATGGGAGACCACCTTGTGATCGTCGGCGCGGTGGAGGCGTTCGATACGCAGTCCGGCGACGCGCTGACCTATTTTCGCGGCCGGTATGGCGTCGCGCGGACGGAGGGTTGAATGGCGCGCGTCGCATTTCTCGGGCTTGGCGTGATGGGGTTTCCGATGGCCGGCCACCTCGCACGGGCGGGCCACAAACTTTCGGTGTTTAACCGGACCGCCGCCAAGGCGCAGGACTGGGCGAGCCGCCACAACGGCCGCGCGACGCAAAGCGCCGCGGACGCGGCCGCCGGAGCGGAGTTTGTGTTCGCCTGCGTCGGTGCGGACCGGGACGTGGACGAGGTCTTCGGTCCAGCGCTCGCGGCCATGGTTCCGGACGGGATTTTCATCGATCACACGACCGCATCGGCGACGCTCGCGCGACGGTTGCACGCGGCCGCTGCGCAGGCGGGTCGTCACTTCATCGACGCGCCGGTTTCGGGCGGGCAGGCGGGCGCCGAGAACGGACGCCTTGCGATCATGTGTGGCGGCGATGCCGATGCGTTCGCGCGCGCCGAGCCGGTCATGGCGGCCTACGCCGCCGCGTCGACGCTGATCGGCCCCGCCGGCGCCGGCCAGCTCGCCAAGATGGTCAACCAGATATGCATAGCCGGCGTCGTCGAGGGGCTGGCGGAAGGGTTGCATTTCGCGCGTGCCGCGGGGCTCGACGCGGAAAAGGTGATCGGCGCGATCTCGAAGGGCGCCGCCCAGTCCTGGCAGATGGACAACCGATGGAAGTCCATGGTCGAGGGGCGTTTCGCCTTCGGCTTTGCGGTTGACTGGATGCGCAAGGATCTCGGGCTCGTGCTGGACGAGGCGCGAGGCAATGGCGCGCGCGTGCCGGTCGCCGCCCTCGTGGACCAGTTCTACGCGGAGGTGCAGGGGATGGGCGGGGGACGCTGGGACACCTCCAGCCTGCTCGCGCGCCTCGATGGCGACGCATCGTCGCGGTCTAAACCATAAAGTAATGGATGGCGGTTAAGTGTTTGGGGGTGACAAAGTTTCTCCCCCGACAGTGGTCCAGCCTGATCGTCGAGCCCGAAAGGGCCAAGGCTGCACTCATCCAGGATCTGCTGCGCAATCTTGATTGCAGCGAGGTGATCGTGGTCCGGGAGCCGGAGTCGGCGCTCGCCTTTCTGGAATCACGCGCGCCGCTTGTCGTGATGTGCGCCGGACGCATGGCGCCGATGGACGGGTTTGAATTCACCAGGAAGCTCCGCCACGCGACGAACGTGCGCGATTGCGAGGTTTCCGTTGTCCTGACGTTCGTGGCCCCGGAGCGCAACGAGGTCGTCTCGGCATTGAACGCAGGCGCTGACGCCCTGCTTCCGTTTCCGATGTCGGCGAACCAGATGCGCCAGATGCTGTACGCGCTCGCCACGCAGAAGCGGCCGTTTGTGCGCTCTGCGACCTATGTAGGCCCGTGCCGCCGCCGCGGCCTTGTGCAGGGAAGTGGGGTCGTTCGCCGGCTTGAGGACTTCGGCGCGGTCGAGGCGCGCGAGGCGCTCATGGAGGTGTTGCGCACGGTCTACAACGCCGCCATTCGCGGCGGCGCCTCGCCGGACTGGGTCGAACACGCGGCGCAGAAGCTCGCCGTGTACCTTACCGAGGCGCGGGGCGGTTCCAAGATCGACGAGACGGCGCTCGCCGCCCAGTGCCAGGCGCTGATCGGTCAGTTCGTGGTCTATGCGCCGAGCCAGTCGACGTTCGACCATGCTTTTGCACCTCTGCGCCGGTTGCTGACCACCGTGGTCGCAAAGAGCCTGCAGAACGCTGAAAAAGCGGCTGAAAAGTCCCAGGCTGCCTGAAGGCGCCTGAAGGCGCCTGACGTTCAGGCGTCGAGCATCGCTGCCGCGCGTGGCGCGAAGTACGTGATGATCCCGTCTGCGCCAGCCCGCTTGAAGGCGCCGAGCGTTTCACGGATCGCGCGGTCCTCATCGAGCCAGCCGTTCGCCGCCGCAGCGCGGATCATGGCATATTCGCCCGACACCTGGAACGCATAGGTCGGCAGCGCGAAGGCGTCCTTCACGCGGCGGATGATGTCGAGATAGGGCAGCCCGGGCTTCACCATCAGCATGTCGGCGCCCTCGGCCACGTCGAGCGCGCATTCGCGCAGCGCTTCGTCCGTGTTCGCCGGGTCCATCTGGTAGGTCTTCTTGTCGCCCTGCAGCACGCTCGCCGAGCCGATGGCGTCGCGGTAGGGGCCATAGAACGCCGACGCGTACTTCGCGGCGTAGGACATGATCAGCGTGTCGGTCTTGCCGGCCTTTTCGAGCGCGGCGCGGATGGCGCCCACGCGGCCGTCCATCATGTCCGACGGCGCCACGATGTCGGCGCCGGCTTCCGCCTGAACCACTGCCTGATCCACGAGCCGCGCGACGCTCTCGTCGTTGAGGATGCGTCCGCCCTCGATCACGCCGTCATGGCCGTGGTCGGTGAAGGGATCGAGCGCAACGTCGACCATGATGCCGACGCCCGGCGCGGCGGCCTTCATCGCCTTCACGGTCCGGCAGACGAGCCCGTCGGGGTTCGCCGCTTCCGTGCCCAGCGCGTTCTTTTTCTTCACGTCGATCTGCGGGAAAATCGCGATCGCGGGAATGCCGAGCTTCTCGGCCTCGATGGCCGCCTCGACCGCCGCTTCGATGGACAGCCGGTCCGCGCCGGGCATCGACGGGACGGGCACGCGCGCCGCCGCTCCGTCATGCACGACCAGCGCCCAGATGAGATCGCTTCGCAATAACGTGGTTTCGCGCACCAATCGACGCGTCCAGTCAGCCTGACGCAGACGGCGCGGACGCAGCGCCGGGAAGGCGCCGGGTGTGAAATCTTTCATGCTCATGGGTCTTGTCGCCGTGCGTGGTAAGGTCTCAGTTCATAGGCGCGGCGACGCAAAGTATACAAGCAGGACGCCGGGTTTGCGGTCGATCAAGGACCGGCGCACTGCGGTACGGGCATGGGAAGCGCATGAGAGAGCAGGACATCGAGGTTTTCACCCGCGCGGTCGATGGTGTCAAAACCGAAGGCCGCTATCGCGTCTTCGCCGACATCAAACGCGAACAGGGCCGGTTCCCGCACGCGACGCTGCGCATGGCGGACGGCAAGGAACGCGACATTGTCGTGTGGTGTTCCAACGATTATCTCGGGCAGGGCCAGCATCCAGACGTGATCGCGGCGATGCACCATGCTGCGCTCAAGGTTGGCGCCGGCTCAGGCGGCACGCGCAATATCTCCGGCACCACGAGCTATCACGTCGATCTGGAAGCCGAACTCGCACAACTGCACGGCAAGGAAGCGGCGCTGCTGTTCACGTCGGGCTACGTGTCCAACGACGCGACGCTGTCGACGCTATCAAAGATATTCCCCGATCTGTGGGTCTTCTCCGACCAGATGAACCACGCCTCGATGATCGAGGGCATCAAGCGTGCGAACTGCAATGTGCGTATCTTCCGTCACAACGATCTCCAGCATCTTGAAGCTTTGCTCAATGAGGCGCCGGCCGATGCGCCGAAACTGATCGCGTTCGAGTCCGTCTATTCGATGGACGCCGACACCGCGCCGATCTCGGAAATCTGCGACATCGCCGAAGCCTACGGCGCAATGACGTATCTCGATGAAGTCCACGGCGTCGGACTCTACGGCGAAGGCGGCGGCGGCATCGCCGAGCGCGACGGCGTCATGCAGCGCGTGGACTTCATCGAAGGCACGCTCGCGAAGGCGTTCGGCGTCATGGGCGGTTACGTTACCGGGCCCGCGGCCGCGATCGACGCGATCCGCTCGTTTGCGCCGGGCTTCATCTTCACGACCTCGCTCGCGCCGTCGCTGGCCGCCGCCGCGCTCGAAAGCGTGCGCCTGGTGCGCGCGTGTCCGCACATGCGCTCGCGCCTCGCGGAACGTGCGGAAAAGCTCAAGACGCTGTTCGCGGACGCAGGGCTGCCGCTGATGCCGTCGACCACGCACATCGTGCCGCTGCTCGTGGGCGATGCGGCGCTGTGCAAGGCGATCTCGGACGCGCTGCTGTTCGATCACGGCATCTACGTCCAGCCGATCAACTACCCGACTGTCCCGCGCGGCACCGAACGTCTTCGATTCACGCCGTCGCCCTTCCATGACGATGCGCTGATGGAGCACCTGATCGAGTCGCTGACGACTGTCTGGGCCAAGTTCGACCTCAAGACGGCGGCGTGACGGGCCGGCGGGTCCTGTTCGAGTATGCGGTCATCGGCGATGTCGCGCGCTGCGCGGCTGTCGATGCGGAGACCGGCCTTGAGGCCGTGGCGGTAGGACCGGCGCACGGACCGCGGGCGGCGCTTGAATTTCTGGCGCTGAAGAAGCTTGAGCGGGCCCTCGCGGGGCCGCGTCCGCCCGTCGAGCCTGCGCCACCGCCGCGTCGCGGGAAACTCGCCTGAGGGTTTCGCCGGACGGGCGAGTGCTAGCGGCGGCGCCAATGGCGCCTCCATCACACTATCTGTATGCTCTCACGGCGGAGAATCATTCCCGCGTTCTCCCGGCGCAGACCCGCGCGGGCGCCACGGAGCCGGCATGCGTTGCCCTTTCTGCCAGCACGAAGACACGCAGGTGAAAGACAGCCGCCCGACCGAGGACGGCGCCTGCATCCGGCGGCGGCGGCAATGCGGCGCGTGTGGCGGCCGGTTCACGACCTTTGAACGCGTCCAGTTGCGCGAACTCATCATCGTTAAGCGCTCGGATCGACGCGTGCCGTTCGACCGCGAGAAGCTCACACGATCGGTGATGATCGCCCTGCGCAAGCGGCCCATCGATCCTGAGAAAATCGAGCAGATGATTTCCGGGATCGTGCGACAACTTGAGAGCATCGGCGAGGCGGAGATTCCCTCGGCGACCCTCGGCCAGATGGTCATGGAGGCGCTCGCGGCGCTCGATCAGGTCGCCTACGTCCGTTACGCCTCGGTATACAAGGATTTCCGCGCCGCCGGCGATTTCCGCGAATTTCTGGAGGAACTGCCGCTGGAAAGCCCGAAGCCAGGCCGGGTATGAGCGGGCGCCCGCAGGTCACGCTCAAGATCGCCACAAGTCTCGACGGGCGCATCGCCACCGCGCGCGGGGAGAGCCGCTGGATCACCGGCGAGGACGCCCGCGCCGCCGTGCATCGCCTGCGCGCGGCCCATGACGGCGTGCTGATAGGCTCGGAAACCGCCGTCGTCGACGATCCGGAACTGACGGTGCGTCTCGACGAAGCCGTGGCGAAGCAACCCCTGCGCATCGTGCTCGATTCGCGCCTTCGCCTGTCGCCGTCGAGCCGCCTGATGAAGACGCTCGCCATCGCGCCGCTGCTCGTGATCGGCGCCCGCGACGCCGACCGCTCGCTTGTGGCTGCGCTTGAAACGGCGGGCGCACGGGTGAACCTCGCGCCGCGTGGTCTCGACGGCCTCGACCTCGAAGCGGTGTTCGAGGCGCTGAAAACCGAACACGGCGTGGACCGGCTGTTGATCGAAGGCGGCGGACGGGTGGCGGCCTCGTGCATCGCCGCCGGCTGTATCGACCGCATGGAATGGTTCCGCGCGCCGATCCTGCTCGGCGCGGAAGGCCGCCCTTCGATCGGGCCCATTGCGATGGCAAGCCTTTCCGCGGCGCCGCGCTTCACGCGGGTTGCAGTGAAGGAAGTAGGCGCCGATCTCTGGGAAACATATGAGCGAGCGAACTGAGCCATGTTCACCGGAATCATCACCGCCGTCGGCGACGTCGTCGCCGTCGAACGCCGCAACGGCCTCATACGCCTGACCGTGGAAAGCCCCTACGATCCCGCGGGCGTCGCGATCGGGGCCTCGATCTGCCACGACGGCTGCTGCCTGACCGTGGTGGAAACCGCGAGCGTGAAGGGTGGCATGAGGCATGTCGTCGAAGTGGCGCCGGAAAGCCTTGCGCTCACGACGCTGGGGAACCTCTGCGAGGGCGGGAAGATCAATCTCGAACGCGCGCTGCGCGCCGGAGATGAACTGGGCGGCCATATCGTCAGCGGGCATGTGGACGGCATCGGGCGGGTCGCCGAAGTCCGCGCGGACGGCGAGGGCTGGCGGGTGTCGATTGACGCGCCGGAAGCGCTCGCGCCGCTCATCGCGCCGAAGGGCTCGATCGCCATCGACGGCGTTTCCCTTACGGTGAACGAGGTTAAAGGCGCGCGCTTCGGCGTGCTGCTCATACCTCATACCTGGAACGTGACGACCCTGAACCGGCTCAAGCCCGGCGATGCGGTAAACCTTGAAGCCGACATGCTTGCGCGGTACGTCTCGCGCATCCTGTCGGCGCGCGCGCACTGACCGAAGAGGCCGCGATCCATGACTGCACAACCGAGCCCGCTCGACGATCTCAAGCGCTACATTTCGCCCATCGACGAGGTGATCGAGGAAGCGCGCAACGGTCGCATGTACATCCTCGTCGATGCAGAAGACCGTGAGAACGAGGGCGACTTGATCATCCCGGCGCAGTTTGCGACGCCGGAACAGGTCAACTTCATGGCGCGTTACGGGCGCGGCCTGATCTGCCTTGCGCTCACCGATGCGCGCACGCGCGAACTCGGACTCCAGCCGATGACGCCGCGCAACCAGACGCGTCACTCGACAGCCTTCACGATCTCCATCGAGGCGAAGGAAGGCATCACCACCGGCATTTCCGCGCACGATCGCGCCCACACCGTCGCCGTGGCGATCGATCCGACCAAGGGTCGCGACGATATCGTCAGTCCCGGCCACGTCTTCCCGCTGTCGGCGCGCGACGGCGGCGTGCTCGTGCGCGCAGGGCACACCGAAGCGTCCGTGGACATCGCCCGGCTCGCGGGCCTCATTCCGGCGTCGGTGATCTGCGAGATCATGAACGACGACGGGACAATGGCGCGGCTGCCCGACCTCGTCGGCTTCGCGCAGCTGCACAATCTCAAGATCGGCACCATCGCCGATCTCATCGGCTACCGCCGCGTGAACGATCACCTCATCGAGCGGCGCATGGAGACGCCGTTCCAGACGCGGCACGGCGAATTCAAGCTCGTCCTGTTCGCCAACCGGCTCGACGGGCAGGAGCACGTGGCGCTCGTGCGCGGCGAACCGAAGGCGGGCCAGCCGACGCTCGTGCGCATGCACCGGGTGGATTTCGCCGCCGACATCGCCGGCGAGGCGGGCGGTCGCGCCGGCCTGATCGATCGCGCGCTGGCGGAGATTGCAGCGGAGCCCGAGGGCGGCGTGCTCGTTCTACTGCGCAATCTCGATCCCATGAGCCTGTCGAAGCGCTTCGGCCTCGCCGAGCCCGATACCGCGCCTGAAGATCGCGCGTTGCGCGAATACGGCGTCGGCGCGCAGATCCTGCGGGAACTCGGCGTGCGGTCCATGGTTCTCCTGTCGAACGCAAAGCAGCGGATCATCGGTCTTGAGGGCTACGGCCTCACGCTTGCAGGCTGGCGCCCGTTCAAGCAGAAGCCTTGATCATGGAAACCCTCGAACGTTTCGCCGTGGAGCGGGCCGATGGCGCGCGCGTCCTTATTGTCGCTGCGCGCTACTACAAGACCGTGGTGGACGCACTGGTGACCGGCGCCGTGCGCGCCGTTGCGGAAGCGGGCGCTGAAAGCGACGTCATCGACATTCCCGGCGCCTTCGAGGCGCCGGCGACCATCGCGCTCGCTGCGCGGACCGGCCGCTACCAGGGCTATGTCGCGCTGGGCTGCGTCATCCGCGGCGAGACGAGCCATTATGATTACGTCTGCGGGGAATCCGCGCGTGGGCTGATGGATCTCGCAGTGCGCGAACACCTGCCGATCGGCTACGGCATCCTCACGGTCGAGAACGAGGCGCAGGCGATCGCACGGGCGGACCCCGCGACCCGTGACAAGGGCGGCGAGGCGGCGCGCGCATGTCTGGCCATTCTCGCGCTCTCGAAGAAGTTCCCGAGGTGAGCGAAGCCCCGCGTCCCGACGCGCAAGCCATCGCATCACGGCGCGCCGCGCGCCTCGCTGCGGTGCAGGCGCTCTACCAGATGGAAATGACCGGCTCGTCCGCCGCGACCGCGACCGACGACCTGCTCGCCGGCCGTCTGCCCGTCGACGATCAGGGTGTGATCGACGCGGACGTGGACTCCGATCTCTTCCGCCAGATCGTGGAGGGGGCGGTGGCCAACCAGTCGGCGATGGACACGATCATCGCCGGCAAGCTCGCATCGGGATGGAAGCTCGAGCGCATCGACGCGGTGGCGCGCGCCATCCTGCGCGCGGGCCTCGTGGAGCTCTGGCGGCGCAGGGATGTGCCGACGCCGGTGGTGATCAGCGAATACATCGAGATCGCCAAGACCTTCTTCGATGGTGCAGAACCATCCTTCATCAACGCAACGCTCGACGCCTGCGTGCGGTCGGTGCGCGACAGCGAACCCGCATGAGCGACGGGCGCGACGAGTTCGCTCTCATCGCCCGCCATTTCGCGCCGCTTGCGCGCACGCCAGCCGCGCGCGGATTGCTTGATGATGCGGCGTTCCTCGAAAACGCCGGTCCGCTTGTCGTCACCGCCGACGCGATCGTCGAGGGCGTGCACTTCCTGCCGGATGATCCGATCGACACCGTCGCGCAGAAAGCGTTGCGCGTGAACATTTCCGATGTCGTCGCCAAGGGCGCGACGCCCTCCCATTATCTGCTGACGCTGCAGTGGCCCGCCACGCGTCCAGCCAGTGAAATCGGGCAATTTGCGGCGGGGCTTGCGCGCGATCAGGCGACGTTCGGTTGCACGCTGCTCGGTGGCGACACCACAGCGACTCCCGGCCCGCTGGGTGTTGCGGTCACGATGTTCGGCAAGCCGCTAGGCGCTGTTCCGCCGTCTCGCCGCGATGCGAAGGTCGGCGACGATGTGTGGGTGACAGGTTCTATCGGCGACGGCCGGCTCGGGCTTTTGGCGTTGACGGAAGGCCTGCCGATGCTGAATGCAATTGCAGTCGCACAGCTCGTCGAGCGCTATCGCGTTCCGACGCCGCGCCTCGCGTTCGCCCCGGCGATCGCCGCCTTCGCGCACGCGTCGATGGACATTTCGGATGGCCTCATCGACGACGCCTGGAAGATCGCCGTCGCCTCAGGCGTGCGCCTGATGCTGGATCCGGACGCGACGCCGTTGTCGGCGCCGGCGCTAGCGTGGCTCGCCGCGCAGGGCGACCGCCGCCTGGGACTGACGGCGCTTCTCAATGGCGGCGACGACTACGAGGTCCTGTTCACTGCGGCGCCCTCGGCGCGCGGGCGCCTCCTGGAAGCCGCCGACGACGCGGGCGTCCCACTGCGGCAGATCGGCGCGGTAGCGGCTGGCCAGGGGGTCGACGCCGGCGGCATTCCGGCGTCCGGACATGTCCATCGCCTGGGGTCGTAGGAGCGGAACGTAACGAGTCGGAAACCAAGGCGCGGGCATGGTCTCCCGTCCGTCACGGGAGAGTTCCATGCTTCGCGCACTCGCGCTTGTCGTCCTCCTGGCGCTGGCGGCGCCCGCACCCGTACTGGCGTCCGGCCCCGGGGGGGGCGGTGAGAAGAGCGGCGAGGCTGAGAGCGCGCGGGCGATGGACGTGATGAACCTCATCGTGCCGGTGGTGCGCGGGGGCAGGCTGGTGAACTACGTCTTCATCAACGCCCGGATCCAGCTCACGCCGGGAACCGATATCTGGCGGGCCCGCGACAAGGGCCATTTCCTGCGCGACGCGCTGTTGAAGGCCGTGCACCGCCAGCCCGTCGTCGACGCCACCCACGACGACGCCATCAACACGCCTGCGGCCCAGGCCCTCATCGCCAGCGTCGCCCGCCAGGTGCTCGGCCCCAACAGCGTCCGCTCCGTTGAAATCATGAGCACATCTTCTCTCAAGCAGGGAAGATCGGCCCGCTCATGAACCTCCCGGTAATGTCGCCGTTGCGCGGAGCGGCAGGCTTTGGCATACCCCGCGCAACTTGGCGGGACCGGATTCGGTTCGCGCACGCGCTTTCTTTGGCGTAGCGTTCCCGTTTTCTTCCCGTCGTCCCGGATCGCGTCGCAGGACCCGTTAGGATCATCCAGATGAATCAAGACCTCTTATTGGCATTGCCTGTCATCGCGGGCGTCATCGCCGCCCTTTACGGTTGGTGGCAAGTCGGCGCTATCAAGCGCGAGAGCCCCGGCAACGAGCGGATGCAGGAAATTGCAGCCGCGATCCAGGAAGGCGCCAAGGCCTATCTGAACCGCCAGTACACGACGATTGCATATGCCGGCGTGGTCATCACGATCCTTCTGGCCGTGGTCTTCTGGCCGAACTGGCAGGTCGCTTTCGGCTTCGTCATCGGCGCCGTCCTCTCGGGCGCGGCCGGCTTCATCGGCATGAACGTTTCGGTGCAGGCCAACGTCCGCACGGCGGAAGCGTCGCGCCACAGTCTCGGCAAAGGCCTGACCCTCGCGTTCAACGCGGGCGCCGTCACGGGCATGCTGGTGGCCGGCTTTGCGCTCCTCGGCGTCTCGGTCTATTATCTGCTGCTGACCCGCGTGGCGGGCTATGGCCCGAGTGACCGCATCGTCGTCGACTCGCTTGTGGCGCTCGGCTTCGGCGCCTCGCTCATCTCCATCTTCGCCCGCCTCGGCGGCGGCATCTTCACCAAGGGCGCCGATGTGGGCGGCGACCTCGTGGGCAAGGTCGAAGCCGGCATTCCTGAAGACGATCCGCGCAACCCGGCCACGATCGCCGACAACGTGGGCGACAACGTCGGCGACTGCGCCGGCATGGCGGCGGACCTGTTCGAGACCTACGCAGTGACCATGGTCGCCACGATGGTTCTCGGCTCTATCCTCTTCCGCGAAGCTGCGGAACTGTGGAACCTGATGATGCTGCCGCTGCTGATCGGCGCGGGCGCGATCATCGCGTCCATCGTCGGCACGGCGTTCGTCCGCCTTTCCGGCCCGAACGACAAGAACATCATGGGTGCGCTCTACAAGGGCCTGATCGCGGCGGGCGTGATGTCCGTCGGCGCTCTCGCACTCGCCATCCAGCTCACCATCGGCTGGGGCCCGATCGCCGCCGGCATGACGCTTTCGGGCATCGCGGCGGGCAACACGATCACCGGGCAGGAGCTGTTCTATTGCGGGCTCATTGGCCTCGCGGTCACAGGCCTCATCGTCGTGATCACCGAGTACTACACGAGCACCGAGTACAATCCGGTCCGCAGCATCGCCAAGGCATCGGAGTCGGGCCACGGCACGAACGTGATCCAGGGCCTTGCGGTTTCCATGGAAGCGACGGCGGCGCCGGCGCTTGTGATCGTCGCAGGCATCATCGGCGCCTACATGCTCTCGGGTCTGTTCGGCATCGCGATCGCGGTCACGACCATGCTTTCGGTTGCAGGCATCATCGTTGCGCTCGACGCGTTCGGCCCGGTCACCGACAACGCCGGCGGCATCGCGGAAATGGCGGATCTGCCGAAGGAAGTGCGCGTCACGACCGATGCGCTCGACGCGGTGGGCAACACCACGAAGGCGGTCACCAAGGGCTACGCGATCGGTTCAGCCGGTCTCGGCGCGCTTGTGCTGTTTGCGGCGTATTTCGAGGATCTCAAGTTCTACTCGAGCAATGCCGAGTTCGCGTTCTTCCAGGGCGTGACGCCGGATTTCGCGCTCAACAACCCCTTCATCGTCGTCGGTCTGCTGATTGGCGGCCTGCTGCCGTACCTTTTTGGCGGCTGGAGCATGACGGCAGTCGGCCGTGCGGCTGCGGCGGTCGTGGAAGAAGTGCGCCGCCAGTTCCGCGAAATCCCGGGCATCATGGATCGCACGGCAAAGCCCGACTACGGCCGCGCGGTGGACATCCTGACGAAGGCCGCGATCAAGGAAATGGTCGTGCCGTCGCTGCTGCCGGTGCTTTCCCCGCTCGTCCTGTTCTTCACGATCTGGGCGATCGCGGGCAAGGCCGATGCACTGGCCTCGCTCGGCGCCATGCTTGTCGGCGTTATCATCACCGGTCTGTTCGTCGCGGTCTCCATGACCTCCGGCGGCGGCGCGTGGGACAACGCCAAGAAGTATATCGAGGAAGGCCACCACGGCGGGAAGGGCTCTGACGCCCACAAGGCCGCGATCACCGGCGACACCGTCGGCGATCCCTACAAGGACACAGCTGGCCCGGCCGTGAACCCGATGATCAAGATCACGAACATCGTGGCCCTGCTGCTGCTTGCGGCGCTGGCTCACATCGGCGCCTGACGCTTCGGCTCACGGCAGACTGAAATGCAGAACGCCCCGGTCTTGCGACCGGGGCGTTCATGTTTGCGTCTGGTGCGGGATGATCAGCGACGACGATCGCGCGGATCTTCTTCGGTGCGGATAGGCGGGGTTCCGCCGACGTTGCCGAAGATCTGCTCCAGCAGACCGAGCTCGCGACCGCGCGTCGGCGTCGAGTCGTCGCTGTAGGAGACGACGCGGCCGCGCTCCATGCCATAACGGTCCACCGAGGCGACCTTGTCCTCGGCGTCGAACTTCACGACAAGGATCTCGCGGTTGACCGTCTGCGGCTTGTAGAAGGCGTACCGCTCCTGGATCGTCGTGATGTAGTACCACGCCGGCTGGTCGAACGAGCTTTGCGTCGAAGGAGAGCCGAGGCGCGCGAGCACCGTCGATTTCGTATCGACTCCCGGTTCGACCTTGAGCTGATCCTGCCCCTGGGCCGTGAAGCCGTGGGTGTCGCGGATGGGATTGCAGGCGGTCACGACGATGCCGGCGGCGGCCACAGCGACAGCCATGCCCAGTTGTCGCAGCGGGAGCTTCGTACGATCCATGCTTCACCTCGAACGCCATTGCGGCGATATGTTATGCGCAACGCCTAGGCCGCGCCGTGGCCCCCTGCAAGAGGGCGCCCGCAGCCCGGGAGCCGGACAGCGGCGACTGGCGGCGCAGGAGACCGGCTGACCAATGTCCATACTCGGAATCTTCGGAAAATCCGCCGCAAATGAGGCGGCGGACCGCATTCTTGTCGCCACCATGCAGGCGGCGCGGGCGCCGGAGCTGTATGGCGAGGGACGCGTGCCGGACACGATGGACGGCCGCTTCGAGTTGGCCACGGCGTTCGCGACGCTGGCGCTGTTGCGCCTCAAGGTCGCCCCGGACGCTGATCGCGTGGCGCAGGCATACACCGACAAACTCTTCCGGCTGTTCGATGCGGGGCTGCGCGAGGCAGGGGTCGGCGACCTTTCGGTCGCGCGGCGCATGAAGGCGCTCGCTGGCGCTTTCTACGGCCGGCTCGCGGCGTACGAATCGGCGCTGGAAGATGCGGTGCGTCTGTCGACGGCGCTGGGTCGCAACATCTGGAACGACGAATTTGCGCCATTCGCTCCCGAGCTGGCAGGCCGCTTGCGCGCATTGCATGTCCGCCAGTCCGGAGAGCCGCCTCAGGCGCTGGAGGCGGCCGAGCCGTGGCTCACGGGTGTGTGATTTCCCCCTTTGGCATTCCTGAAACCGGGCGGTAAGGTCCGGCCGCGCCGGAGGCTCGGCGATTTCAGCGGAAACAAAGATGGCCGATGGCCTCGTAATCTCGGTGGACGGCATGGGCGGCGACCATGCTCCGGAGTCCGTCCTCGACGGAATCGAAATCGCCGCACGCAAGGCGCCCGGCGCGCGTTTCCTGATCCACGGACCCGCCGCGCGGCTGACCCAGATGCTTGAGCAACGCCCTGCGGCGAAAGCGGCGAGCACCGTGCGCGACGCCGAGAAATTCGTCGCGATGGACGTGAAGCCCTCTCAGGCCCTGCGGCAGGGCAAGGGCACGAGCATGTGGAACGCGCTCGTCTCGGTCGAGACAGGCGAAGCGCAGGCGTGCGTTTCGGCGGGCAACACAGGCGCGCTGATGGCGATGGCGATGATGCGTCTGCGCAAGATGGAAGGCGTCCATCGCCCGGCGCTTGTTGCGACCTGGCCGACGGCGCAGGGGTTCGCAGCGGTTCTCGATGTTGGCGCAAACGTGGAGGCCGATGGTTCTCAGCTCGTCGAATTTGCGATCATGGGCGAGGCCTTCCATCGCGCCGTGCGCGGCAGTTCGCGTCCCAAGGTCGGCTTGCTGAACGTCGGCTCTGAAGACCAGAAGGGGCACGAGGAAATCCGCTCTGCCGCGCGTCTTATCCGCGAAGCGGGCGTCGATCTGGACTTCTATGGCTTCGTGGAAGGCGATGACATCTCGAAGGGCACAGTCGATGTCGTCGTTACGGACGGCTTCACCGGCAACATCGCGATGAAGACCGCTGAAGGCACGGCGCGTCTCGTGGCCGGCTTTCTGCGCGAAGCGCTCACCGCCGGCCCGCTCGCGCGCATCGGCGCATTGCTCGCATTGCCCGCGCTGAAGAAACTCAAGGATCGCATGGACCCGCGAACGGTGAACGGCGCCGTGTTTCTCGGCCTCAACGGCATTGTCGTGAAGAGCCACGGCGGCACCGACGGTCTCGGCTACGCGGCGGCCGCAGACGTGGCGATCAGGATGGCGAAGAGTCACTATCGCGATGAGGTTGCAGCCAATCTCGCCCGTCTGAGCGCGGCCACCGCTGTGACGGCGGCGACAGCTGCAATGCCCGGGCTGTCCTGATCCATGCGGCGCTCTGTTCTTGCGGGCGTCGGGGGGTATCTGCCCGACCGCATCCTGACCAACACGGAACTGGCGGGGCGGGTCGAGACCAGCGACGAATGGATCACTGAGCGCACTGGCATTCGCCAGCGCCACATTGCAGCCGACGACCAGAAGACCTCCGATCTCGCCATCCACGCTGCGCGCGCCGCGCTCGCGAACGCGCGCATGGACGCTTCCGAAATTGACCTCATCGTGCTGGCGACGGCGACCCCGGACCTGACGTTCCCCGCCACCGCCGCGCGTGTGCAGGCGGCGCTCGGGATTACGCAGGGCGCCGCGTTCGATATCCAGGCGGTGTGCTCCGGCTTCATCTTCGCGCTCGCAACTGCCGACAACTCGCTCGTGCGCGGGCAGGCGAAGAACGCGCTGGTCATCGGCGCCGAGACGTTCTCGCGCATCCTCGACTGGACGGATCGCGGCACATGCGTGCTCTTTGGCGACGGCGCCGGCGCGGTCGTGCTGCGCGCAGAAGACGTGAACGACGGACGCGGCGTCATCGCCACGTTCCTGCGTACCGACGGCCGGCATCATGATCTGCTCTACGTCGATGGCGGGCCATCGCAGACGCAGACCGTCGGACATCTGCGCATGATCGGCAACGCGGTCTTCCGCCAGGCCGTCGAACACATCTCGGGCGCAATGATCGAGGCGTGCCGGCTGGGTAACGTCAGCCTCGATGACATCGACTGGTTTGTGCCGCATCAGGCCAACCAGCGCATCCTCGATGGCGTCGCGCGGCGGCTTCAGATTTCGCCGGACAAGATCATCACGACGGTTGCGCGACACGGCAACACATCGGCCGCATCGGTGCCGCTTGCGCTCAACACTGGCGTGTCGGACGGACGTGTGAAGGCTGGCGACCTTGTGTTGATGGAAGCGCTCGGCGGCGGTCTGACGTGGGGCGCAGCGCTTGTGCGTCTCTGAGGGCGTAACGCGAGATTGGGTTTGACGCTTCCGGTGACGGCTCGTACCGTTTCTCGAACGATTCCCTGGGGCTGAGGGTGTCCGAGAAAACCATCACACGGGCGGATTTTGTCGAAGCGCTGCACAAGCGCTGCGATGTGTCGCGCACGCTCGGGGGCCGCTTTCTTGAAAGCCTCCTAGGCGCCATGGAGGCAGCTCTCGTCGCTGGCGATACCGTCAAGCTTGCCCGCTTCGGCAACTTCATCGTGCGCGAGAAGAACGAGCGCATCGGCCGCAATCCGAAAACCGGCGAAGCCGCGCGCATCACGCCGCGCAGGGTCGTGACCTTCCGTCCGTCCCAGTTGATGCGGCAGCGTGTCGAGCGCCCCACACGCCGTCGCGGTGGCTGACCGGACCTGTTGCGAAGCACGCCCTGATTGCGCAGCTGGTTGCGGGACGCTACAAGCCTCCTCCCTCGGGCCTTGGCCCGGGGCCGGTCGGAGCGTGGCGCAGCCCGGTTAGCGCACCAGTCTGGGGGACTGGGGGTCGTGGGTTCGAATCCCGCCGCTCCGACCAATAAAACCAATCGGTAGCGATGGTGCGTTTGGGCCCACCAGGCGCTTGGGGCGCCCTAGAGTATCCGTCTTGATCAACGTCAAGTCGGAGCGCGCTGATCGGTCAATGCGCATCGCTCCGTTTCAGGAGACTGTCATCTTGCTCCGAGCGCTGGCGTCTGATGCTCCCCTACGAAAACGCCATGACGACAGCGCCGGGCGCGTGGGCGGGGGCGATTGTGCCCCCGCTCACGCACGGAGGGCCGCAGTGGAACCGGATCCATCTGGAAAGGGGCTGTAGCGTGTCTGTTCTTGAGGATGGCTTCGGTCGGCGGTTTTGCTATCTGCGGCTTTCGATCACCGAGGCGTGCAACTTTAGCTGCACCTATTGCCTGCCGGACGGGTACCGTCGCAGCGGCGCGCATGATTTTCTCTCACCTGAAGAGATTTCGCGTCTGATTGGCGCCTTCGTGCGCGCGGGCGTGTGTAAGGTGCGGCTGACGGGCGGTGAACCGGCCGTTCGCAAGGATCTGGATGCGATCATCAGCCGGGTTGCGCGCTCCGGCGTGGAAAAAATTGCGCTGACGACCAACGGATGGTCGCTTGAAAAGAAAGTAGCGGACTGGCGAGCCGCCGGCCTCACCCATCTCAATGTGAGTGTCGACAGCCTCGACGCCGGCGTGTTCGCGCGGGTCACCGGACATGATCGCCTGCCGTCCATACTGACCGGGCTGGAGCGCGCCCTGGATGGCGGGTTCACCGCCGTGAAGCTCAACGCCGTATTGCTGCGCGGAACCGTCGGGGATGGTTTTGACGCCTACGCCGACTACGTGCGCGCCCGCCCGGTCTCGGTGCGTTTCATCGAACTGATGCGCACCGGCGACAATGCGGATTATTTTGCCGCCGAGCATGTTTCAGGGGCCGTCCTGCGCGACTGGCTCAAGGTCCGCGGCTGGTCGCCTCGCGCGCGCGAAGGGGACGACGGCCCTGCGGTAGAGTTTTCCCATCCAGACTACCTTGGCCGGTTCGGGCTGATCGCGCCTTACGCTCCGGGCTTCTGCGATGGCTGCAACCGGCTGAGGGTCACGGCCCGGGGACGCCTGCGTCTGTGCCTGTTCGGGGACGGCGGTCTGGACCTTCGCGATCTGCTGCAGAGCAATGCGGATCAGGACGCCCTGATCGCGCGAATCCGGACGGCGCTGGGGGCAAAGCCGCAAGGGCACAGACTCGGCGACGGCGACACCGGCGCGACGCGCCGTCTTTTTCCGACGAAGTGGACGCCGGTTCGTCGCTAGAAAATGCGTTCAAACAACAAGCTAGAGCCCCGATCCGATTCAATCGGATCGGAAAAGGCTCTAGTTGCCGCCGCCCGAACGCTGGCGTTCCGTGGACCAGAGTTCTGCGTCCGCTTCCGCCAGGATGTCCGGCGCTCGCGGGGCGTGGTTGTCGATGAGCGGATCCGGACGCGCCAGCCGTTCAAGGTCGCGCACTTTGCCGAGGCGAACGTCTGCGCCGTTGACCTCCACGCCGTACCCCTGAAGCGTCGAGAAGGCGCGCGACAGGTTTTCCGGCGTCATGCCCAGAAGTGCTGCGAGCACGCGCTTCTCATGCGGCAGGCGCACGGTGTCGCCGCCTTCCGTCTTGGCGCGCAGTGTCAGGAGATAGTTGGCGAGGCGCTCGACGCCGCCGCGCAGTTTCTGGTTCTTGATCGAGCGTACGAGGCCACGATAGCAGCCGGAAAGCTCGCGCGCGATGGCCACGCCGAAGACGGGGTCTTCAGCCATGGTCTTGCGTATCGCGTCGCCCGAAATCATCAGGATCTCGCACCGTTCGATGGTGCGCGCGGACATGAGCGCATCCGCATCGAGAACCACCGCCGCAAGAATGAACGAGGAGACCGGCCGCAGGATAGCGAGCGTCGTTTCCTTGTCCTTCCATGTGCCCTGGAGTTCGACCTGACCGTCGAGCAGGACATAGAGGAAATCGACGACATCGCCCTCCATCAGGAGCGTGGTGTTGGACGGAAACCGTTGCAGGTAGGCGGTGCCCGTGACCCGCTTGAAGGTGTCGTCGCTGACGTTCGCGAATATCGGAAGTGCGCGGACACGCGGGATATCATTTGCGCGCATGGCTCGTTGCTTCCTTATTCCGCGGGGAGGTGCTCAGCACCGCCGACACGAGTGTATCAGCACTCTCGCTCATTGCTTGACATTTATCAAACGATCCAGACGTCAGGCGTATCCGTCGGTCTCGTTTGACATTTATCAATTCACGAATGCTACCAGGTCAATCCTCTTGCTTGAGTAGAACAGTTGCCTACCCGTTGAAGTTGTCTCGCGCACTTATTTCGTCGTCACGTGTCGAACGACTTGAAAAAGGTCAAACCGATTGAGCTGCATTCGGCTCACCTCCTTATGCACACGAGTGTCGCCAGAAACCGGCGGCGTTCGATTCCAGTGCAGGAGGGGCAAGAACAATGGTCGCTGCGACGGACAGACCGGCATCGGGAGCCACAACCGCCCTCGGGATGAGCACGCTGGCCTTCACGACCTGCTTTGCCGTGTGGACGATTTTTTCGATCCTCGGGGTGCAGATCAAGGAAGACCTGGGGCTTTCGGAAACGCAGTTCGGCCTGCTTGTCGGCACGCCGATCCTCACAGGGTCGCTTATCCGGCTGTTGCTGGGCGTCTGGACCGACCAGCTTGGCGGTCGTCTCGTCAATGTCGCCGTGATGTTGTCGGCGGCGGTCGCGACGTTCCTGCTCTCCTACGCCGAGACCTACCCGCAGTTCCTTTTCGCGGCGCTCGGCATCGGGATTGCCGGTGGATCTTTCGCGGTCGGCATCACCTATGTGTCGAAGTTCTTTCCGCAGGCGCGGCAAGGCACGGCGCTGGGCATCTTCGGCGCCGGCAACGTCGGCGCCGCAGTCACGAAATTCGCGGCGCCTGTCGTTCTCGCCGCCATGGGCTGGGAAGCGGTCGCGCAGATCTGGGCGGCGGGGCTTGTCGTGGTGGCGCTGCTCTTCTTCGTCACGACAAAGGATGACCCCGAACTCGCGCAACGCCGGAAGCAGGGCGTGAAGGCGCGCTCCCTCGCGGAGCAGTTCGAACCGCTCAAGAATGTCCAGGTCTGGCGCTTCTCGCTCTACTACTTCTTTGTGTTCGGCGCGTTTGTAGCGCTGGCGCTCTGGCTGCCGCGTTACCTCATCGGCGTGTATCACTTCGACCTGAAAACGGCAGGCATGATCGCCGCCGCCTACTCCATTCCAGCATCGCTGTTCCGCATCTACGGCGGCGTTCTTTCGGACAAGGTCGGCGCGCGGAAGGTGATGTACTGGACCTTCATGGTCTCGATGCTGGCGACCTTCATCCTGTCCTATCCGGCAACAAATTATGTGATCGACGGCATACGCGGGCCCATCGCGTTCCGTTTCGCCATCGGCCCCGTGGGTTTCATCGTCGTCGCCTTCGTGCTCGGGTTCTTCATGAGCCTCGGCAAGGCGGCCGTCTTCAAGCACATTCCGATCTACTATCCCAAGGACGTGGGTTCGGTGGGCGGCCTGGTCGGCATGATCGGCGGCCTCGGCGGCTTCGTCCTGCCGATCCTGTTCGGCGTTCTGAACGATCTGACGGGCGTGTGGACCAGTTGTTTCATGCTGCTGTTTGCGGTCGCCACGGCGTCTCTGCTGTGGATGCATTTCGCCATTCAGCACATGGAGCGCGAGGCGGCGGGGGAGGCCCTGAAAGGCCTGCCGCAATTGCCAGAAATGCAACCGGTCCATACGCCGAAGCAAGCAGAAGCGATGGCGCCGAAGCTGATCGTCGACTGGCGCCCCGAAGATGCGGACTTCTGGAACAAGTCCGGCAAGGCGGTCGCCAACCGCAATCTGTGGCTATCCATTCCGTCGCTCCTGTTGTCGTTTGCGGTCTGGATGGTCTGGTCGGTGGTGGTCGCCAAGCTGCCGCTCATCGGGTTCGACTATTCGACCGATCAGCTGTTCTGGCTGGCGGCGCTGCCGGGCCTTTCCGGCGCAACATTGCGCATCTTCTACAGCTTCATGGTCCCGGTGTTCGGCGGGCGTCTGTGGACAACGCTGACGACATGGTCGCTTCTTGTCCCCGCGCTAGGCATCGGCTTCGCCGTGCAGAACTCTGAAACGCCTTACTGGGTGATGCTCGGTCTTGCGTTGCTGTGCGGCTTCGGCGGCGGCAATTTCGCGTCCTCGATGTCGAATATCGGCTTCTTCTACCCGAAGAAGGATAAGGGCAACGCCCTGGCGCTCAACGCGGGCCTCGGCAATCTCGGCGTCAGCGTCATGCAGTTCATCGTGCCGATCATCGTCACCATGGGCGTGTTCGGCGCCCTTGGCGGCGCTCCGCAGATCACGGCCAAAGGCGAAGAACTTTTCCTGCAGAACGCAGGCTTCATCTGGGTTCCGTTCATTGCCGCAAGCGCGTTTGCGGCGTGGTTCGGCATGAACGACCTGTCGACGGCGAAGGCTTCATTCTCGGATCAGGCGGTCATCTTCAAGCGCACGCAGAACTGGATCATGTGCTGGCTTTACACCGGCACCTTCGGATCGTTCATCGGCTTTTCGGCGGCTTTCCCGCTGTTGACGAAAACGCAGTTCCCGGACGTGAATGTGTTGCAGATCGCGTTTCTCGGGCCGCTGGTCGGCGCGTTGTCGCGCTCCTTCACGGGCTGGATCGCCGACAGGTTCGGCGGCGCCAAGGTGACGGCCGTCGTGTTCCTGATGATGATGGCGGGCACGGCGGGGGTGCTCTACTTCCTCGACGCCAAGGACCAGCCGGGCGCATTCACGGGGTTCTTCGCCTGCTTCATGCTGTTGTTCTTCGCCACCGGCGTCGGCAACGCTTCCACCTTCCAGATGATCCCTGCCATCATGCGCAAGGAAGTCGCACGGCTTGAGCCGCAGCTCGACGCTGCCGAACAGCTCAAGCAGGCGGAAAAGGAAAGCGCCGCCATCACCGGGTTCACCTCGGCGATCGCTGCCTACGGCGCGTTCTTCATTCCCAAGAGCTTCGGCTTCTCGATATCCGCCACGGGCGGCGCGCAGGCTGCGCTCTATGCGTTCCTCGCATTCTACGTGTCGTGCCTCTTGCTCACCTGGTTCGCCTACGTGCGGCCCGGCAGCATTTTGTTCGATGTGGAAAACAAGCGCAGCGGCCCGCGCAGTCCCGCAGCAGCACAGTGACAGGGATCTGAAACATGAGCCACGTCCTCGATCGACTCCTGTTCTTCTCGCGCAAGACGGAAACCTTTTCCGGCGGTCACGGCGTCATGAACAATGAAGACCGTACATGGGAGGAGGCCTACCGGCATCGCTGGCAGCACGACAAGATCGTGCGCTCGACCCACGGCGCCAACTGCACCGGATCGTGCTCGTGGAAGATCTACGTCAAGGGCGGCATCGTCACCTGGGAAACCCAGCAGACAGATTACCCGCGCACGCGCCCCGATCTCCCGAACCATGAACCTCGCGGCTGCTCACGGGGCGCTTCCTACAGCTGGTATCTCTATTCCTCGAACCGCGTGAAGTATCCGCTCGTGCGGGCGCGACTGGTGAAGCTCTGGCGGGAGGCGCGCGCAAGATTGGCGCCGATCGCGGCATGGGCCTCAATCGTCGAAGATCCGGCCAAGCGCAAATCCTACATGACGCGTCGCGGCGGCGGCGGTTTCGTGCGCGCCAAGTGGGATGAGGTCACCGAAATCATCGCTGCGGCGAACGCCTATACCGTGAAGAAGTGGGGGCCTGACCGCGTGTTCGGCTTTTCCCCCATTCCCGCCATGTCGATGATCTCCTACGCGGCGGGCGCGCGCTACCTGCAGCTGCTCGGCGGCGCGTGTGGTTCCTTCTACGACTGGTACTGCGACCTGCCGCCGGCGTCCCCCCAGACCTGGGGTGAGCAGACCGACGTGCCGGAATCCGCTGACTGGTACAATTCGGGATTCATCATCGTCTGGGGCTCCAACGTGCCGCAGACCAGAACGCCGGACGCCCATTTCTACACCGAGGTGCGCTACAAGGGGACGAAGTCCGTCGTTATCAGTCCCGACTATTCGGAGGCGTCCAAGTTCGCCGATCTCTGGATCAGCGTGAAGCAAGGCACGGATGCGGCGCTCGCGATGGCCATGGGGCATGTCGTCCTCACCGAATTCCATCGCGACAGGAACGTGCCGTACTTCCGCGACTATGTGCGCAAGTATTCCGACATGCCGCTTCTCGTGCGTCTGGTCGCCAAGGACGGCTCCTATGTGCCGGAGCGTCTGCTTAGGGCTGCCGATTTCGTCGATGGGCTCGGGCAAGAGAACAATCCCGACTGGAAGACGGTGGCCGTCGATGAGGCGGACGGCTCCATCGTCGTGCCGTCGGGCGCCATCGGGTTCCGCTGGGGCGAGCAGGGGAAATGGAATCTTGAGGAGAAGGACGCCAACGGGCGCGATGTGAAGCTGCGGCTCGGACTCAAGGGCGCGCATGATGACGTCGCCGAGGTTCTCTTTCCTTATTTTGCCAATGCGGCGACCAACGGCTTCGCCTCGACAGACCATCCCAGCACGCTCAAGCGCAACATTCCGGTCAAGCGTCTCGCGTTGAAGGACGGCGAAACCCTTGTCGCTTCGGTCTATGACCTATTCCTCGCCAATTACGGCGTGGATCAGGGCCTGGGCGGCGCGCATCTGCCGAAGAGCTACGACGAGATCGAGCCATATACGCCGGCCTGGGCGGAAGCAGTCTCCAGCGTGCCGCGCGACCAGATCATCGCCACCGCGCGCGGCTTTGCCTCCAACGCGGAGAAAACCAACGGACGGTCGATGATCATCATCGGCGCAGCGATGAACCACTGGTACCACATGGACATGAACTACCGGGGGGTGATCAACCTTCTGGTGATGTGCGGCTGCGTCGGCCAATCAGGCGGCGGCTGGTCTCACTACGTAGGGCAGGAAAAGCTGCGGCCGCAAACGGGCTGGGCGCCTATCGCATTTGCGCTAGACTGGGCGCGTCCGCCGCGCCAGCAGAACTCGACGAGTTTCTTTTACGCGCACACCGATCAATGGCGGTACGAGACCCTCGATGTCGATGAGCTCCTCTCGCCGACCGCGCCCGACGGTGACTGGGGCAAGACATTTATCGACTACAACGCCAAGGCCGAGCGCATGGGCTGGCTGCCGTCCACGCCGGCGCTGAAGACCAATCCGCTGGAGGTGTGCCGGCTCGCGGCCGCAGAGGGCATCGACCCGAAAGATTACGCGGTGCGCGAACTCACGGCCAGGCGCCTTGAGATGAGCTGCATGGACCCGGACACGGAGGAGAATTTCCCGCGCAACATGTTTGTCTGGCGTTCGAACCTGCTCGGTTCATCGGGCAAGGGCCACGAATACTTCCTCAAGCATCTGCTGGGGACGTCTCATGGCGTCATGGGCAAGGACCTTGGCGGCACGGGTCGCAGAAAGCCGGTCGACGTGAAATGGCGCGAACAAGGCCCCGAAGGCAAACTGGATCTGCTGGTCACCATCGATTTCCGCATGTCCACGACGGCGGTCTACTCCGACATCGTGCTGCCGACGGCCACCTGGTACGAAAAGAACGATCTCAACACCTCCGACATGCATCCCTTTATCCACCCGCTCACAGCGGCGGTGGATCCGGCATGGGAATGCCGATCTGACTGGGAAATATTCAAGGGCATCGCCCGGAAGTTCTCCGAGGTCGCGCCGGAAGCGCTCGGCGTCGAGCGGGACCTTGTGCTGGCGCCGATCCAGCACGACAGCCCCGGCGAGATGGCGCAGGGGGCGGAGCCAAAAGACTGGTGGAAGGGCGAGTGCGATCTCGTTCCCGGCAAAACCGGCCCGCAGATGACGGTCATCGAACGCGACTATCCAAATCTCTACAAGCGCTTCACGGCGCTTGGACCGCTGATGGGCAAGATCGGCAATGGCGGGAAAGGTCTCGCATGGAACACCGAGCATGAAGTCGATGCGCTCGGTCGATTGAACGGCCTCGTCAGCGAGGAGGGAGTCACCAAGGGAATGCCTCGCATCGAAACCGATATCGATGCCTGCGAAGCTGTCCTGATGCTGGCGCCGGAGACCAATGGCGAAGTCGCGGTAAGGAGCTGGCAAGCTCTTTCGAGGCAGACTGGACGCGAACACGCCCACCTCGCGTTGCCGAAGGAAGATGAAAAGATCCGCTTTCGCGACATCGTCGCCCAGCCCCGCAAGATCATCTCGTCGCCGATCTGGTCCGGCATCGAGAGCGAGAGCGTCTGCTACAACGCCGGCTACACCAACGTGCACGAATTGATCCCCTGGCGCACGCTCACGGGCCGCCAGCAACTCTACCAGGACCATTCCTGGATGCGCGCATTCGGCGAACAGCTCTGCGTCTACAAGCCGCCTGTCGATCTGAAGACCATCGCGCCCGTCCAGGGTCTGAGATCAAACGGCGAAAAGGAGATCGTGCTCAACTTCATCACGCCGCACCAGAAGTGGGGTATCCACTCCACCTACACCGACAACCTGATGATGCTTACGCTCAATCGCGGCGGTCCGGTCGTTTGGCTATCGGAGGTGGATGCGCGCAAGGCCGGCATAATCGACAACGACTGGGTCGAGGCGTTCAACTCGAATGGCGCCCTGACTGCGCGCGCTGTCGTCTCCCAGCGGATGAGAGAGGGCACGGTCTTCATGTATCACGCGCAGGAGAAGATCGTGAACACGCCGGGCTCGGAGATGACCGGGCAACGCGGCGGCATCCACAACTCGGTGACGCGAACCGTCCTCAAGCCGACGCACATGATCGGCGGCTACGCGCAGCTGGCGTACGGCTTCAACTATTACGGCACGGTCGGCTGCAACCGCGACGAGTTCGTCGTCATCCGGAAAATGAAGAAGGTGGATTGGCTGGAGCGTCCAGCGAAGAGAGCGGAGGACTGACGCCATGAAGATCCGCGCTCAAATCGGCATGGTGCTGAACCTCGACAAGTGCATCGGGTGTCACACCTGCTCGGTGACCTGCAAGAACGTCTGGACCAATCGCGAGGGTGTCGAATACGCCTGGTTCAACAACGTCGAGACGAAGCCCGGCGTCGGCTATCCGCGCGACTGGGAGAACCAGAAGCACTGGAAGGGCGGATGGGTGCGCAAGCCCAACGGCGCGATCGAACCGCGTATGGGATCGAAGTGGCGTATTCTTGCCAAGATATTCGCGAACCCCAACCTTCCGGAGATCGACGACTACTACGAGCCGTTCGATTTCGACTACAGCCACCTGCAGACTGCGGGGGAGCTTCAGGCGTTCCCGACGGCGCGACCGCGCTCCCAGATCACCGGCGAGCGCATGGAGAAGATCGAGGCGGGACCGAACTGGGAGGAAATTCTCGGCGGAGAATTCGCCAAGCGATCGAAGGACCAGAACTTCGACGGCATCCAGAAGGAGATGTACGGCGCCTTCGAAAACACCTTCATGATGTATCTGCCACGCCTCTGCGAGCACTGCCTCAATCCGACCTGCGTCGCTTCGTGCCCCTCGGGGGCGATCTACAAGCGCGAGGAAGACGGCATCGTGCTGATCGATCAGGACAAGTGCCGGGGCTGGCGCATGTGCGTCACCGGATGTCCGTACAAGAAAATCTACTACAACTGGTCGTCCGGAAAGTCTGAGAAATGCATCTTCTGCTATCCTCGCATAGAGGATGGTCAGCCGACGGTGTGTTCCGAGACGTGCGTTGGCCGCATCCGCTATCTCGGTGTGATCCTCTACGATGCCGATCGCGTGGAGGCTGCCGCAAGCGCAGACGAGAAGGATCTGTATGAGCGGCAGCTGGGCATCTTCCTGGACCCGCATGATCCGGCGGTGATCGCGCAGGCGCGGCGCGATGGCGTGCCGGAAGCGTGGCTTGAGGCGGCGAAGAAGAGCCCCGTCTACAAGATGGCGATCGACTGGCGCGTAGCCTTTCCGCTGCACCCCGAATACCGGACTCTACCGATGGTCTGGTACATTCCACCACTGTCGCCGATCCAGGCGGCCGCCGCCACCGGCGCGATCGAGCACGATGGCGTCATGCCCGATGTGCGGTCGTTGCGCATTCCGGTGAAGTATCTCGCCAATCTCCTCACCGCGGGAGAAGAAAAGCCCATCGTTTCAGCGCTGGAGCGGATGCTCGCCATGCGCGCCTACATGCGCTCGAAAACGATTGACGGAGTCATCGATCCGGCGATCGCCGAGCGCGTGGGGCTCACGGTCGACCTGATCGAGGACATGTATCAGATCATGGCGATCGCAAACTACGAAGACCGCTTCGTCATTCCATCGGCACACCGCGAGGGCGCCGAAGACGCCTACCACATGCGCGGCGCGAGCGGATTTTCGTTCGGCAATCAGGCGTCCGGCGGGCGATCGGAGGTCGGTCTGTTCGGCGCCAACCGCAAGCGACCGGCCAAAGCGGAAATGGAGTGAGGGGTTATGGCGAGAACATACAAGGCGCTGGCGTTGCTGATCTCCTATCCGGAGGAAACCTATCGCGATCTTTACCGCGCAGCGATTGAAGTGATCGAGGAAGAAGGACTGCTGCGGAAATCGCGGGCGCTGAAGCGTCTGGCCGACGAACTGGGCGCGGAAGACCTTCTCGACCTGCAGGCGCGGTATGTGCAGCTCTTCGATCGTAGCCGGACATTGTCCCTGCATCTGTATGAGCATGTCCACGGTGAAAGTCGCGATCGCGGGCAGGCGATGGTGGAGTTGGGAAAGCTGTACGCATCGCACGGCGTTCTCCTGAGCGCGCGCGAGCTGCCTGACCATTTGCCGGTGTTCCTGGAGTTCCTGTCCTTGCTGCGCGCTGAGGAAGCCGCCGCGCTGCTTGGCGAGGCGGCCCATGTGCTCGCCGCGTTGCGGGAAAGGCTGGAAAAACGCAAATCCCCTTACGCTGCGGTTCTCGAAGCGCTGGTCGGCCTTGCGGACACATCGGCAGACGCGGCCGCGCTGAGCGCACTTCTTTCGGAACCGGAAGACGATCCGGACGATCTGCAGGCGCTCGACCGCGCCTGGGCGGAAGAGCCGGTGTCGTTCGGGCCCGGTGCGGAGGGCGGATGTCCGAAAGCATCCGAAATTGTCGCCAGAATAGGGGAGACCGCGGCATGAGACAGGTGAGCGTGAGAATGCGCGTATGCGTCGCCGGGCTGGCCGGCGCGGTGCTGGGGGCGCCGGCGGCATGGGCGCAACAGGGAAGCGACGGCGATCTCATCGCTGATGGACGTCTGCGTTACGAGCACGTGGCGCAGGACAACCTGTCCGACGCGAATGCGGTGACGCTGCGTCTGCGCCTCGGGTATGAACAGCCGCTGACCCGGCAGTTCAAGGTGCTGGGCGAGGTGGAAGGCGTCGCCCTTCTGGAGGACGATTTCGCGGATACGGTGCGCGTGCGCCCCGGACAGGCGGTGGTTCTTGATCCCGAAGCGCTGGAGATCAATCGGCTGCAGGCGCAGTGGACGGGCGACAACGGGCTGACCGCGACGGTCGGGCGCCAGCGCATCATCCTCAACAACGCCCGCTTCATCGGCAATGTCGGTTTTCGCCAGAATGAACAGACGTTCGATGCGGGGCGACTCGCCTATCGCGCCGGCGAGAAGTTGAGTCTCAACTACATCTACATCGACAAGGTGCGGCGCATTCTCGGAGACGACAGCCCGAACGGCGAGTGGCGCAGCGACTCGCATGTCGTCCAGGCCGACGTGAAGACCGGGGCCGGTGATTTCTCCGCGTACGGCCTGTTGCTTGATTTCGACAACGCCGCCGCGCAATCCAGCGCGACCTACGGTCTCCGCTGGACCCATACGGTCGCCGCCGCGCCGTACAAGTTCGCGATCGGCGCTGAATTCGCCACCCAGAGCGATTATGGCGCCAATCCCGCGGCGTTCGATCTGTCCTATTTTGCTGCGAACATTGGCGTGACGCGCGGCGGCTGGCGGGGAGGCGTCGGTGCGGAGGTGCTGGAAGGCGACGGCGCGCGGGGATTTGCGACGCCGCTGGCGACGCTGCACGCCTTTCAGGGGTGGGCGGATGTCTTCCTGACGACGCCATCCGACGGCATTCGCGATCTCAATGCGACGGTATCGTGGACCGACGAAACGCCGGCCTTCGGCAAGGCGCTGACATTGACGGCCCGCGCGCATGACTTCGCTGCGGAGTCCGGCGGCGCGGACTTCGGACAGGAGCTGGATTTCCTGGCGCAGGCGAAGATCAACCAGCACTGGGCGATCGAGGCGAAGGCTGCGTTCTACGACGGCGACGACCCGCGGTACGCGGACCGCACCAAGGTCTGGCTCGCCCTTGAGATGACTTACTGAAACGTCAGGACCAAGGAGTTGCGCCATGCATCCCGATTTGCCGAGTCTGCCCGCAGGCGACTGGCTCCACCAGGTCGCGTTCGGCTACTATCCCTACATCTGTCTGGCTGTGCTGATGGTCGGCAGCGTGCTGCGGTTTGACCGCGAGCAGTACACATGGCGCTCCGGATCGAGCCAGCTCCTGCGCCGCAAGCAACTGGTGTGGGGTTCGAACCTGTTCCATGCGGGAATCCTGTTCCTGTTGCTCGGGCACACCGTCGGTCTGCTGACGCCGCATGCGCTGTATTCGCGATTCATCACGGCGGAATCGAAACAGCTCTTGGCCATCGTCGCGGGCAGCATCGCCGGTATCGTGTGCTTCGTGGGTCTGACGATGCTCATGCACCGACGCTTCTTCGACGCGCGTGTGCGCTGGAACAGCACATTTGGCGACAACGCCATTCTGTTGATCCTCTGGGTGCAGCTCTGCCTTGGTTTGATCACGGTGCCGTTCTCGCTGCAGCATGGCGACGCGAGTGTGATGTTGCGCCTTTCCGCCTGGGCGCAAGGCATCTTCACGTTCCAGCCCGGTTCGGCGGACCTGCTTCGCGGGCTGGACTGGCCCTACCTCGTGCATCTGCTGCTCGGCCTGACGATCTTCCTCCTGTTTCCGTTCACACGCCTTGTGCACATGCTGTCGGCGCCGGTCTGGTACCTCGGTCGTCGCGGCTGGCAGCTGGTGCGCACACGTTCAACAGCGATGCCAAGTCGCACCCCGGCGGAGTAACGGCCATGTCGACCACGCTGATCAATACGCTCGCGGACCGTGATGGCGTGCGCCATCCATTGCTCGACACCGCATCCGGATGCGGAGGATCGTGCTCTACGCCGCCGCCTGCGGCGGCGCGCTTGACGCTCGATGCGCCGCCGATCCGCGTCGACGGCATTCTCATCGACGAGGCCGAAATTGCGAGGGAGGTGCAGCACCACGACGCGGAGAATATCGACGAGGCGCGTGCTTCCGCAGCGCGCGCGCTGGTGATCCGGCATCTCCTGCTGAGGCGGGCCTGGGACCTCGCGCTAGCGCCGGCGCCGGAAACCGACGCGCTCGGCCGGTGGGAGAGCGACGAGGAGGCGCTGGTGAGGCAGGTGCTCGAACAGGAAGCGCCGCCGGCGGAGCCGACACAGGAGGAATGCCGCCGGGTCTATGAAGCGCGGCGCAGCGCGTTTCCCCTGTCGTTCGACAAAATGGAGCCGGTGATCCGCGATCGGCTGATGGCGCGCGCCTGGGTTGGCGCCTCCACGGCGTACGTCGCCCGACTGGTGCGTTCAGCCCGCATCGAGGGGCTGAACATTCTCGGGGAGAGTGGCCCATGACCAACGAGGAACATGTGACTAGCTGCGGGCCGATCAGTCCTGGCGGCATCGAGTCCTCGCCACCCGGTTTGCTTCGCGAACCTCTGGAATTTCTCTTCGCTGAGCACTATCGGCACCGTCAGATGTGCCGGGTTCTTGAGCATCTCGCCGCCGCGCCGCTCTTTGATGCGACCCTGATTGCGACAACGGATGACTTCATCCGCAACGACCTTACCCTCCACGTCCTCGACGAAGAGGAAGATCTGTTTCCTCTGCTGCGGAGACGCTGTGAGGCGGAGGATGAAATAGACGACGTTCTCGATCGCCTTTCCGTCGACCATGCCGCAGATCAGGATCAGGCCAGGATCGTGCGCACCTATCTTGTCGCTGCGCTGGAAAAGAAGGTCGCGCCATCGACATTTCCGGGATGCGCAGATGCGTTCCAGCGCCTCGCGCGGCTTGAGAAGAACCATGTGGCGCTCGAGAATGCCGTGGTCATGCCGATGGCGCGCCGACGTCTACTTGCGTCCGACCTCGAGGCCTTGAGCCGGAGTCTGGCGGCGCGACGCGGCGTTACTCTCTGACAGTGTGGAGGGATGATCGAAGCCGTGCTCTGGCTCAGTCGGTTCGTTCGATCGCTCGCGAAAGGGTGAGAGGTGATGACGCCAAAGCACGTTGAGCCGATCGAAGTGGCGTCCTCGCCCTGCAGCGCCAGCGAGGAACTGCTGGGCTTCACGCCCATGGGCGACGTCAGCGATGTCGCCGTGTTTGTCCTTGCGGGCGGGGAAGGACGTCGCATGGGCGGCGGCAAGCCGGCGCGCCTGCTCGCCGGTCGACCGCTCCTGAGCGTTGCGCTGGAAGCCGCACGTCGCCACGGAGGGCCGATCGCCATTGGCGTGCGACGGCTGGATCAGATCGCCCCGCAAGACGGCGTGGAGATGATCGCGGACACCCCGGAGATCGCTGGGCCGCTCGCGGCGCTTTCGGCTGGCCTTCAGTGGGCTCGTGCCAAGGGGCGCCGCTACATGTTGAGCGTTCCGTGTGATGCGCCGTTCCTACCGCATGATCTCGCGTCGCGGCTGTACGCCCGCGCGCGGCCCGACGCCCGCATTGTGATACCTTCAAGCCTGGGGCGCCTTCACCTCGCCTGCGGCCTCTGGCGTACCGACATCGGCCCCGCGCTGTCGGTTTATGCGCAATCCGGTCGCGCCTCGCTCACTGGTCTGGCGGAGGCGGTCGGCTATGCCGTCGAGGTGTGGCCGCCCGGCGCGCCAGATCCGTTCTTCAATGTGAACACGCCTGACGATCTGGTTGTCGCAGAGGGACGGCTCGCTCACCCGCACTTCGAATAGCCGCACTCAAGGCAGCTGTCGCAGCCTTCCTTGCGCACAAGGCCCGCGGCGCCGCATCTGGGACAGCCGCGCATGCGCGGCGCGACCGACGACACGGGCGCTTCCGCCGACGGCGCCACTGCCACGCCGTCCAGATGTTGCTGCACGATGTCCCCGATCGCTGCGAGGACGCTGGGAACATACCGCCCGCCGATCCACGCGCCGCCCCGGGGATCGAACACGGCCTTGAGCTCCTCGGCCACGAAGCGCACATCGCCGCCGCGCCGGAACACCGCCGACATCATGCGCGTCAGCGCAAGACTCCACGCGTAGTGCTCCATGTTCTTGGAGTTCAGGAAGATCTCGAAGGGACGCATGCCGTCACCCTCTTCGACGTCGTTGATCGTGACATAGAGCGCGTGTTCGCTGTCGGGCCATTTCACCTTGTATGTGGCGCCGCTCAGTCGCGCAGGGCGCTTCGGCAGGGCTGATGGGGAAGCGTCGGTCGGTTCGATGGACGGCGCTGTTGGCGCCGCAGACAGGACCGACCCCGTGATCGCGTTCGGACGATAGGTCGTGCAGCCCTTGCATCCGAGGTCGTATGCGGTCTGGTAGATGTTCGCGAACGCCTCGAACGGAATATCCTCCGGGCAATTTACGGTCTTCGAGATCGCGCTGTCGATGTGCGTCTGGGCGGCCGCCTGCATGCGGAGGTGATCGATCGGGGCGAGCGTCTGGGCGCTCACGAACGTGTCGGCGGGTGGCGGCGCGTCGCCGTTCATCTCCCGCCATTTTGCGAGTGCGTAGTCCTCCACGGCCTCCTCGCGGGAAGACCCGTCCGGCTGGCGAACCTTGCGGATATAGGAAAAGGCGAACACGGGCTCGATGCCTGAAGACACATTGCCCGCCACGAGTGATGTGGTGCCTGTCGGCGCTATCGTCGTCAGGCAGGCGTTGCGCAGGCCATGCGCGGCCACGAGCGCGCGCGTCTCGTCGTCCAGCGACATGAGGTTCGGTCTGTCCAGCATCTCCGGGCGCCAGAGGGGAAACGGTCCTTTCTCCTCAGCGAGCATCGCAGAAGCACGATAGGCGGCGCGTTTGATCGTGGCGAGCCAGCGTTCGGTCGCTGCGATTCCGTCATCGGACCCGTAGCGTTTGCCGCAGAAGATCAGCGCGTCGGCCAAGCCTGTGACGCCGAGCCCGATGCGTCGTTTGGATTTCGCTTCCTCTTCCTGCTGCGGCAGCGGATACCGTGAAATGTCGACGACGTTGTCGAGCATGCGCACCGCAGTGGCCGTCAGGTCGCCCAGTGCGGTTTCGTCCACGCCAGCGTCGGCAGAGAACGGCGCATTCACCAGTTTCGCCAGATTGATGGCGCCGAGCAGGCACGCGCCATAGGGCGGCAGGGGTTGCTCGCCGCAGGGGTTGGTGGCGGAAATGGTCTCGACCTCCGCGAGGTTGTTCAGCGCGTTGACGCGGTCGATGAAGATGACGCCTGGCTCGGCGCCGTCGTAGGTTGCGCGCATGAGGCGCCCCCACAGGTCGCGCGCCTTGATCGTACGATAGACCTGATCCCCGAACCGCAACGGGAAGTCGCCATCGTCGGCGAGCGCTGACATGAAGGCGTCCGTAACGAGCACGGAGAGATTGAAGTTGCGCAGGCGCGCAGGGTCGCGCTTGGCCTCGATGAAGTCTTCGATCTCGGGATGGTCGATCCGCAGGCAGCCCATCATCGCGCCGCGCCGCGCGCCGGCGCTCATCACGGTCCGGCACATGGCGTCCCAGGCGTCCATGAAGGAGAGCGGACCGGACGCCTCGGCGCCGACGCCGCGCACGGGCGCGCCGCGTGGGCGAATGGTCGAGAAATCCATCCCCACGCCGCCGCCCTGCTGCATGGTCATGGCGGCTTCACGCAGATGCGCGAAGATCGCTTCGAGACGGTCGGGGATTTCGCCCATCACGAAACAGTTGAAGAGCGTCACCTGGCGTCCGGTGCCGGCGCCGGCGAGGATACGTCCTGCCGGCAGGAAGCGGAAATCCTCCAGCGCGCGCTCGAACTGGACTTTCATCCGCTTGCGATCGCGCGGCGCCTCCGCTTCGGCGACCGCCGCCGCGACACGCGCCCAACTGGCGTCAACGCCCGATTCCGGCGGCCCGTCCGGCGGCGCGAAGCGGTACTTGGCGGACCAGATCTCGGAGGCGATGTCGGCGTCGAAGGGCATGGGTAAAGTTCCTCGCGCGCGGTTCGAGGTCCGCGTCAGACCCTGAGAGGGGACCGATTCGAGATCCAGCCTAATGACGGAGGTCCGGTCGGGAATTGGGCTCGCTCAATCGGCCGCTTCAAATCCATCAAACCCAACGGGAGACCGCCGCACTAGGTTGCGGCCGAAGGCTCAGATCAGGAGGCGTGGCGGGACATGCTACAGCAACAAGCAGTCAAGGACATCGCCCTGGAACGTCCAGGCGCAACAGCGATCTTTCGCCGTCACCGGATCGACTTCTGCTGCAATGGCGGGCGGTCCCTGGCCGAGGCGGCGGGCCTGCGGGGGCTGGACCCGGCGGCCATCGCCGCCGAACTCGACGCCCTGACGCCCATGCCGGACGAGGACATTCCCGAGGCGACGGAAGACCTGATCGCGATGATCGTCAGCCGTTTCCATGAAACCCACCGCCGCGAGCTGCCCGAACTGATCCGTCTCGCGCGGCGCGTAGAGGCGGTTCACCGCGAGCACCCGGACTGTCCGAAGGGACTGGCGGCGTTCCTGGAGGAGACGGCGGGGGAGCTTGAGGATCACATGACGAAGGAGGAGGCGGTCCTCTTTCCCATGCTCACTTCAGGGCGGGGCGCGATGGCGGGTATGCCGATCTCGCGCATGCGCGCCGAACACCTCGAACACGGCGAACGCCTCGAGAGACTGGCGCAGCTGACCAACGCCTTCGCGCCGCCCGATGGCGCGTGCACGACGTGGCGCGCGCTCTATGCCGGTTGCGCCAAGCTCGACGGCGATCTGCGTGAGCATATACATCTTGAGAACAACGTGCTGTTTGCGAAGTTCGACGGCGGCGAGAGCGCCGGCGTCTGCGGGTGCGGCGGCAAGCATTGAGGGCGCCATGGCGCGGGTGATGTTCTTCGGGCGGTTGCGCGACATCGCCCAGTGCAGTGAAAGACCCGTGCCATTTGACGGCGCCCTGTCGCTGGATGCATTCCGTCGGCTTGTGGCGTCGGGAGATGACGATCTTGCCCGCGCGCTGCAGGCGGAGTCGACACGCGTGGCCGTGAACGCCACAATCGCGCCGCGGTCCGTCGACCTGGTCATTCACCCCGGCGACGAAGTGGCCTTCATGCCGCCGTTCTCCGGCGGATGACGGGGTCTGATGCTGCATGGGCATAGACACTTCCACCCTGGGGCTGCTCTCGGTGGCGTTTTTTGTGGCGGCGACGCTGTATTCGTCGGTGGGGCACGGCGGCGCCTCCGCCTATCTTGCGATTATGGCGCTCCTGTCGCTCCCGCACGAGGCCATGCGGCCGACGGCGCTGGCGCTCAACATTCTGGTGGCGGGGTTCGGCGCGTGGCGCTTCGTTTGCGCCGGCCGGTTCGACTGGGCGCTTTTCTGGCCGATCGCGCTCGGCGCGGCGCCGTTCGCCTTCATGGGCGGCGCCCTCAAGCTGCCGGAAGACATCTACCGGCCGATGCTCGGCGCCGTGCTGCTGTTCGCTGCGGCGCGCCTCGCCCTGCCGGATGCGCGCAACGCCGACACCGCGCCCAGACCTCCGTCGCCGCTCGTCTCGGGAACAGCGGGCGCCGGCATCGGACTGCTGGCGGGACTGACGGGCACAGGCGGCGGCATCTTCCTCTCGCCCTTGATGATCTTTCTCAACTGGGCGCGCGCGAAGGACACCACTGGGATCGCGGCGTCCTTCATCGTGATCAATTCGGCGGCAGGGCTTGCGGGCAATGTCGCCTCCATGCGCGCCTTGCCGGCATACCTGCCATTGCTGGTCGGCGTGGTTGCGCTCGGGGCGCTTGTGGGCACATGGCTCGGCGTGTCGCGTTATTCGACGCTGACGCTGCGCCGTGCGCTGGCGCTGGTGATGGCGATTGCAGGCCTCAAGCTGGTGTTCACATGAGCGAACCTCCCGCCACAGACGAACGCGCGGTCCGGATCGTGTGCGAGGCCTTCGACCCGGAGGGAGAAATCGCCGCCTTCAGGGCTGCGCACGCGCACGCCGGAGCGATCGCGAGCTTCACGGGCTGCGTGCGCGGTGGCGAGACGGAGGCGCTGGCGCTCGAGCACTATGCCGACCTGACCCACAGGACGATCGCCGGATTCGTGCACGAGGCGCGGGCGCGCTTCGATCTCATGGGCGTATGCATCATCCATCGTGTCGGGCGTATGGCGCCGGGCGAGGCCATCGTGCTGGTTGCGTGCGCGAGCGCACACCGCAAGGATGCGCTGGCCGCGGTGGACTGTCTCATGGACCGTCTGAAGACCGATGCGCCGTTCTGGAAGCGCGAGGAGACCGGCGAAGAGCGCCGGTGGATCGAGCCGCGCGCCGAGGACGTCGCCGCCGCCCGTCGCTGGAACGACCCTGCAAGTGAGGATGGAAGATCATGAGTCCCGACCCCGTAACGCTCTCGCCGGGCGGAGAGCTCCGCGACGATCTGCCGTTCAGGCCTGTCCGCATCGCGGTGATCACGGTGTCCGACACGCGCACCCTGGACACCGACACGTCCGGCGCGCTGCTCGCCAAGCGGTTGCAGGCGGATGGGCATCTGCTCGCGTCGCGCAGCGTGGTGAAGGACGATGTCGGCCAGATCCGGCAAGAGGTCACGCGACTGGTCGACGGCGGCGACGTCGATGTGGTCCTCACCACCGGCGGCACAGGCCTGACCGGGCGCGACGTGACGCCCGAGGCGATCGAGCCGCTGCTGGAAAAGCGCATCGAGGGCTTCTCCGTCATCTTCCATCTGGTGAGCTACGAAAGCGTCGGCCTGTCGACGTTGCAGTCGCGCGCGCTCGCAGGGATCATCCGCGGCGTGTTCGTGTTCTGCCTCCCGGGATCGAACGGCGCCTGCAAGGACGGCTGGGACAAGATCATCCGTTGGCAGATCGACAGCCGCCACATGCCCTGCAACATGGTTGAACTGATGCCGCGGCTGCGTGAGCATGAGGCGCATGACTGTGCCTGACCATCTGACACACTTCGACGCCGCAGGCCGCGCGCGCATGGTCGATGTCGGCGACAAGCCGGCGACGGCGCGCGAGGCGCTGGCGGAGGCGCGCGTCGTGATGGCGCGCGACACCTTCGAGGCGGCGCGCGCCGGGGGAACCGGAAAAGGCGATGTGCGCGCCATTGCGGAAATCGCCGGCGTCATGGCGGGAAAACGCGCCAGCGAACTCATTCCGCTGTGCCATCCGATCGCGCTGACCAGCCTCGTCGTCGAGGTGGCGCCGGATGAAACCCTGCCGGGCTTCGTCATCACCGCGCGGGCGCGGGCCACGGGACAGACGGGGGTTGAAATGGAGGCGCTGACGGCGGTGAGCGTGGCCGGGCTGACGGTCTACGACATGCTGAAGGCCCGCGACCGCGGCATGCGGATCGAGGGCGTGCGCCTGCTCGAGAAAAGCGGCGGCGCGTCAGGCAGCTTCAGGGCTGAACCGTGACGAGCGTCGCCGAAGCGCGCGCGGCCATGCTCGCGGCGGTGCAAGCGATCGGCGCAGAGCAGGTCGCGCTTGGGGCGGCGCACGGGCGCACGCTCGCGAGCCCGGTCATCGCGGCGCG
>WRPF01000029.1 GCA_009773335.1 Caulobacteraceae bacterium | reverse complement strand
ACGTCTCGCTCTCGCCGCCGTCGCGCGAAAACTCGTCGTCTTCGCCAACGCACTGCTCAAAGCCAATCACAATCGCCACGCACTGACTTGATGACGGCGTGTTGTTTGACGATTGCGCCCCTACCTCCTGTCCTTCCCCACCGCATCCGCCACGCTCGCAAACCCCTCCGTCTTCAACATCGCGCTCAATTCCCGCGCGATCCGCGCGACGAGCCCCGGCCCTTCCAGCGCCATGGCGCTGTAAAACTGCACCGCGCTTGCGCCGGCCTTGATCTTCGCGAGCGCGGTCGCGCCGCTTTCCACGCCGCCGGCGCCGATGAGCGGCAGCGCGCCGTCGAGCGCGTCGGCGAACATCGCCAGGATATGCGTCGACGGCTCGAACAGCGGCCGACCTGAGAGGCCGCCCGTCTCGGTCTTCGAGGCGCTTCGCAGGGACTGCGGCCGCGCGATGGTGGTGTTCGACACGATGAGCGCATCGAGCGCATGCGCACGCGCAAGTTCGGCGATGTCGCGCACCGCCGTCTCGTCGAGATCGGGCGCCACTTTCAGGAACAGCGGCCGCGCGCCATGCGCCGCCGTCAGCGGCGCGCGCGCTACGTTCAGTCGTCCGAGCAGTTCCTCCAGCGCGCCACGCTCCTGCAGGCCGCGCAGGCCCGGCGTGTTGGGCGAGGAGATGTTGGCGGTGACGTACGAGCAGTGCGCCCACACGCGCGTCATGCCAGTCACGTAGTCGCCCGTACGATCGGCGCTGTCCTTGTTCGCGCCGACATTCGCGCCGACGACGCCGGGTCCTTTCCGGCGCGCGAGACGTGCGACGAACGCATCGAGGCCTTCGTTGTTGAAGCCCATGCGGTTGATGACGGCGTGATCTTCCGTGAGCCGGAAAAGGCGCGGTTTCGGGTTGCCCGGCTGTGGCTTCGGCGTGACCGTGCCCATCTCCACAAAGCCAAAGCCCGCACGCAGCAGCGCCGCCGGCGCTTCGGCGTTCTTGTCGAACCCCGCCGCGAGCCCGATCGGGTTCGACAGGTCGAGACCGGCCACGCGCGTGCGCAGGTTCGCGTAGCGATCATTCGGCGTGCGCGGCCCGAGACCGAGCGCGAGACCTTCCACGGCGAGGCGATGGGCGGTCTCGGCGTCGAGCGTGCGCAGCGCGCGCGTGGCGAGATCGTGCAGCGTCATCGCACGAAATCCGGCAGCACATGCGCGCCGTCGGCGTCGCGCGCGAGCGGCGCAAAATCCGTCGCGTCGCGTACCGGCAGCGCGGCGTAGAGATGCGGAAACAACGCCCCGCCCCGCGACGGCTCCCAGCGCAGCGCCGCGCCCAGCGCATCGGCGTCGAACGCCGCCAGCACGAGATCGTCGCGCCCGGCGAAGTGCAGCGCGAGCGTCTGCGCGACCTGATCGCCTGCGGAGAGGTGGATGTAGCCGTCGGCAAGATCGAGCGGCGACCCGGCGTAGACGCCCGCGCTGCGGGCCGCCGCCCAGTCCGCCCCGCTCAGTATCTTGTAGATTTTTCGCGCCATTGAGGACTTATGGCCTATCTGTAGGTTGTATTTCCTTGTTCCGCAGTATAAAGCGTTCGCCAAGCGGGTCCATCGGCGACCCGGCGGAGACCTCCGATGCAGGACGACGCCCAGCACAAGAGCCTGTGGGACGCGCTCGACGCGCTCGCGACACGCCACGGCATGACGCCTTCGGGCCTGGCCCGCGCGGCGGGTCTCGACGCCACCACGTTCAACAAGTCCAAGCGCGTGAGCGTCGACGGGCGCCTGCGCTGGCCGTCGACGGAAAGCCTCGCGCGCGCGCTTTCGGCGGTGGGCTCGACGTTCGACGAATTCGCCGGATTGCTCGCGGGCGGCTCGGGCGGCGGGCGCACCATTCCCATCGTCGGCCTCGCGCGCGCGGGCGCGGACGGCTTCTTCGACGAGGCGGGATTTCCCGTCGGCGCCGACGACACCGTGCGCTTTCCCGACACCGGCCTCGACCGCGTCTATGCGCTGGAGATCACCGGCGATTCCATGGAGCCGCTCTATCGCAACGGCGACGTGGTGATCGTGCAGCCCGGCGGCGCGGTGCGGCGCGGCGATCGCGTCGTGGTGCGCACGAAGGCGGGCGAAGTGACGGCGAAGGAGCTCGGCCGCCGCACGGAGGCGAATATCGAACTCATTTCGCTCAACCCGCAGTACCCGGTGCGCAAGCTCGCACTCGACGAGATCGACTGGATCGCGCGCATCGTCTGGGCGAGCCAGTGATATGACGACGATGATTTCCAGAGCCTTCGGCGCCGCATGCGTCTTCCTTGTCGCCGCGTGCGCGACGCCCGCAATCCAGACGCAGGAGACCGCCCCCATGACGCAACACGCGCGCGGCACGTTCGAGGTGAAGATGGCGCCGCTCGCGCAGGATGCGCCGGCCGGCTCGACGCACATGCGCATGTCGCTCGACAAGGTTTACATCGGAGATCTCGTGGCGATGGGCAAGGGCGAGATGATCGCAATACGCGACGGCGATCTCAACTCCGGCGCCTATGTCGCGATCGAGCGCGTCACCGGGGCGCTCAACGGGCGCGAGGGCGCGTTCTCGCTCGTGCACCGCGGGATCCTGAACCGGACCGCGCAGGAACTTTCCATCGCCATCGTGCCGGATTCCGGCAGCGGCGCCCTGACCGGCATCTCCGGCGTGCTGGACCTGAAGATCGCCGACGACGTGCACGCCTACGACATCGCCTACACGCTGCCGGCGGCGCCGTAACTCTAGCGGAAGCGCGCCGTAGCGAGGCGCACGGCGGCGTCCGGCCCACGCGCTGAAAGCACCGTTGCGACACTCGCGGCTTTCGCCTTCACGCGCGTCTCGAACGCGTCCGCAGGACGGCACGCGCTCGCCGCCGCCAGCAGGCGCGCGGCCTCGGCGCCGTAGCGTTCGGGATCGAGTTCGAGCAGCGCCACCGCATACTGGTACGCGATGATCGCATCGTCCGGCGCGAGTGCGCGCGCCCGCTCGAAAGCTGCATGTCCGGCGCGCACGCTGGCGCCGTAATACGCCGCGCCGACGCCGCCGCCCCGGCGCACCACTTCGAGATTCCAGCCGCCTTCCAGCGCATGCGCCCACGCCTCGCGCGGCGCTTCGACGATCGCCGCACGCACCAGCGCGCGACCTTCGCCGGCGTAGCCCTTGCGCATCGCTTCTGCGATCGTCGCGCGCCGCCCCCTCATGCCGATCGCGGCGGCAAGCTGCAGGCGCGCTTCCGTGTTGGAGCGATCCGCCGCGAGCGCGCGCCGGGCGTTCGCCTCCGCCCGCGCCAGCAGCACGTCAATATCGGCGGGGTCTCCGGTCACCACCTCGGCGAGCAACGCGCGCGCCGCGAGCGCAAGATCATCGGCCTGCCCCTGCGCTTCACCGAGTGATGCGGCCTCAAGGAACGCGCCGTCCACATACGCCTCACGCGCCGACTGCGCCCACGCAGACGCGCCCGATCCGAGGCAGATAAAGGCGAGTGCGAGGAGTAGACGACCCATGGCGCGACCCGTTCAGCGAGTTCGGAGCATGCCGCCACAAAAGCGCGACGTAAAGTCGCAATTCGGTAAGTTCAGGCGGCCTTCGCCAGATCGCCGGCAAGGCCCTTGCGGATGAGCGCCGAGGTCTCACGCACGCCGAAAATCGCCGCGAATGACCCGAAGCGGGGCCCCTGCTCCTGGCCGAAGAGCACTTCGTAGAGCGCCTTGAACCAGTCGCGCAGCGGCTCGAAGCCGTGCTCCTTCCCGACCGCGTAGACCTCCGCCTGGATGGTCTCGCCGTCGGTGATGTCGGCCGGCAGCGCGTCGAAGCGCCGGGCGAGATCCTCGAACGCGGCGCGTTCCTTTTCTGTCGCCGCGCGGAACACCTTCGACGGCTTCACGCGGTCCTCGTAGTAGCGCAGCGCGCAGCCCACGAGCGTATCGAGCAGCGGATGGCTTTCCGGCGTCATGCCCGGCGCGTAGCGCGCGATGAAGCTCCAGAGCTGGGCCTTTGTTTCCGCGTTCGCCGCGCTGACGAGATTGAGCAGCAATGCGTAGGTGACGCCCGCGCCCCACTGCGGCGGGCGGCCATCGTGGATGTGCCAGACAGGATTTTCCAGACGCTGTTCTTCGGTCTGCCCCGGCCACGCGTCGAGGAACGAAAGATATTCGTCCACCGCCTTGGGGATCACGTCGAAGTACAGGCGCTTGGCCGTCTTCGGCTTCTGGAACATGTAGAGCGAGAGGCTCTCGGGGTTCGCGTAGGCGAGCCACTCGTCGATGGTGAGACCGTTGCCCCTGGACTTCGAGATCTTCTCGCCGTTGTCGTCGAGGAAAAGCTCGTAGTTGAAGCCTTCCGGCGGCGTCCCGCCCAGCGCGCGGCAGATCTGCGAGGAGACCTTCACGCTGTCGATGAGATCCTTGCCGGCCATTTCGTAGTCGACGCCGAGCGCGGTCCAGCGCAGCGCCCAGTCCGGCTTCCATTGGATTTTGACGCGACCGCCGGTGACGAGCGTCTCGATCCGCTCGCCGTCCTCGTCCTCGAACACGATGGTGCCCGCGCCGAGATCGCGCGCGAGCGTGGGAACCTGCAACACACGGCCGGTCTTCGGGCTGATCGGCAGGAACGGCGAATAGGTGGCGCGCCGATCGGGGCCGAGCGTCGGCAGCATGATCGCCATGATCTTGTCGTAGCGCTCGAGCATGGTCAGCAGCGTCCGGTCGAACGCGCCGGACTGGTACTGCTCGGTGGACGACAGGAACTCGTAGTCGAAACCGAAGCCGTCGAGGAACGAGCGCAGCATCGCGTTGTTGTGGTGCGCGAAACTCTCGAACTTGCCGAACGGGTCCGGCACCTTCGTCAGCGGCAGATGCAGCGCCTTCTGCAACATCTCCTGGTTCGGCAGGTTCGACGGCACCTTGCGGAAGCCGTCCATGTCGTCGCTGAACGCCACAAGCCGGGTCGGGATCTTGTCGTCTGTCAGTTCGCGGAAGGCGTGGCGCACCATCGACGTGCGCGCGACCTCGCCGAACGTGCCGATGTGCGGCAGGCCCGACGGCCCGTAGCCCGTCTCGAACACGACCGGGCCCTCTTTCGGCGTCTTCTTCAGACGCTCGACGACCATGCGGGCTTGTTCAAAAGGCCACGCCCGCGCCTGGTCGGCCAGGGCGGCGGCGGCGAGAGCGGAATTGGTCATCGACTCGATCTTGGCGGCTGCAATGGGGCAGAAAGGCCGAACGCGGCGCACAACGCAAGTCCGTCCTGTCGGCGCGCGGCTCAGCCCGGCGCGTAGGCCCGCAAGAACCGCCGCGCGCATTCGCGAGCGCGCGCCGCGATCTTCTCCGGCCGCCGCTCCGTCGGCGCGTCAAGCATCACGCGCAGCAGCACCGATCCCGCCGCCATGCCGAACAGGAAATCCGCCGCCTCGTCCGCATCGGCCACATCGATTCGCCCCGCCGCAGCCTCGTTTGCGAGGAATTCGACGAGCTTGCGCCGTCCAAGCTTCGGCCCGGCCTCGTACACCATCGCCGCGATCTGCGGGCGGGTCGTCGCGGCGGCGATCGCCGAACGCATCACGCTGCGATACCCCGGGCCAAGATATGCCTCCACGATGCGCCGGACGTAGTCGCTGAGCCGATCCTCCAGCGGTTCATCGCTGTGGGCCTGGCCGAGCGGCTCCATGACCAGTTCCTGGCGGCGGTCGAACAGCGCGCGCAGCAGGTTTTCCTTCGAGCCGAAGTGATTGTAGACGGTCTGCTTCGACACCCCGGCGCGCCGCGCGATGTCCTCGACCGACGCCTCCAGCCCGCGCTGTGAGAAAGCCTCCGCAGCGGCGTCGAGGATGTCCTCGGACTTGCGCAGATCGATCTGTCCGGAATGACGCGGCATGTCAGTGCGTCTCCGCTTGCGCCTGTGCCTGCGGGCTCATCGGCCTGGACGGCCGCGCCAGAACGGCAAGCACGGCCGCGAGCAGCGTGAGCCCGGCGATCAGCGCGAACCCTTCCCCGAACGCCACCGTCATCGCGTTGCGCTCAAGCATGAACCCCAGCGCCTTGCGCGCCGCTCCCTCCGGATCGGCCACGCCCATCGCCTCCATGCGCTGGATCATGCCGGCCAGCATGCTCTGGCTCTGCGGATCGGCGGCGGCGAACCGCGCGCTCTGGGCGTAAAGTTGCTCGCGGGTCGCAACGCCGACGACGGTCGTCAACATCGCAAGCCCGATGGCGCCGCCGACATTGCGCGCGAGGTTGATGATGCCGGAGGCGTTCTTCACGAGGTGCGGCGGCAACGTCGACATGGAAATCTGCTGGCTGCCCACCATCGCCAGCATGATCCCGATGGCGCGGATCACCTGCTGGGCCGCGAACTCGTTGAACCCCCATTCCGCAGTCAGCGCGTGCGCCTGCCAGATGCCGAACGAAGAAACGAGCAGCCCGAACACCATCACGATGCGCGGATCGAACACCCGCACGATGCGCGCCGCCAGCGGCCCGATGAAGAACATCGTCAGCCCCATGACGCCCATGATCTTGCCGATCTCGCCAGCGGAAAGACCGCCTACACGCCCGAGAAAGAGCGGCAACAGCAGGTTGGAGCCGAACATCTGCAGCCCCATCACGAACGTGAAAAGCGTGCCGACGGCGAAATTCCTGTTGGCGAACGGTTCGAGCGAGATGATCGGATTGTAGTAGGTCCGCATCCGCCACAAGAAGAAGATGCCCGTCATGACAGCGATGGCGGTGAGCACGATGATCTGGTCGCTCCGGAACCAGCTCTCGCCCGCGCCCTCCTCCAGCACGTACTGCATGCTCATGAGGAAGACCGCCATGCCCGCAAGGCCCCACCAGTCGAAGCCCTTGGCGAGCGACGGGTCGCCGCGATCGAAATCCCCGAAACGCGCCACGAGCGCCAGCGAGACGAGGCCCGGCGCGACGTTGATGAAGAACAGCCAGCGCCAGTCGAGATTTTCCGTGATCCAGCCGCCGAGCGCGGGCCCCATTGTCGGCGCCAACGTCACGATCATGCCGATCAGCGTGCTCGCAAGAATGCGACGCTCGCCCGGAAACGCCGTGAACGCGACGGCGAACACGCACGGAATCATGGCGCCGCCGATGAACCCCTGGATCGCGCGCGTGACGATCATCATCTCGATCGACGTCGAAAGCCCCGTGGCCACGCTCGCGATCACGAAACCGGTGCACGACATGAGATAGAGGCGTTGCGTGCCCCACAGGCGCGACAGGTAGGCAGACAGCGGGATCATCACCACCTCGGGAATGAGGTAGGCGGTCTGCACCCAGCTGACCTCGTCGGCGCTCGCGCCGATGCCCGACTGGATCTGCTGCAGCGAAGACGCAACGATCTGGATGTCGAGAAAGGCCATGAACTGGCCGATGATCATCGCGCCGAAGCCGAGCCAGAGCGCAAGGCCCGATTTTACAGGCATCGCCGACGCGGCAGGCGCGGCGCCGGCCGTTGCGTCTGTCACTCGGCGGCCTCGGCCGTGGGTCGTTGAACCACGCGTGCGCCGGCGGTGGCGCTCTCGGCGAATGTCGCGCCGCCCTGCGAATGCAGATCCACCTTCACGGCGATGGACAGGCCGGGGCGCAGCGCTGCCGCCAGCGGTTCACTGCGGTCGACGGCGATCTTCACCGGCACGCGCTGGACGATCTTGGTGAAGTTGCCCGTCGCGTTCTCCACGGGGATCAGCGCGAACTCGGAGCCGGTCGCGGGTGAGAAGCTGTCGACGCGCCCGCGCACGCGCTTGGAGCCGAAGGCGTCCGCGTGGATCTCGACCGTCTGGCCGATGCGCATGCGCGCGACCTGCGTTTCCTTGAAGTTGGCGACCACATAGGTCTCGCCGAGCGGCACGACCGACATGAGGTTGGCGCCCTGACGCACGTACTGGCCGGCACGCACGCCGCGCGCGCCGACGACGCCGGCGACGGGCGCGCGGATCACCGTGCGGTCGAGATCGATGCGCGCCTGTGTGAGTGCGGCTTCGGCCTGTTGTGCTGCTGCTGCTGCCTGCGCGCCTTCGGCGCTCATGGCTGCAGCTTCTCTCTGCTGCGCGTCAAACGAGGCGCGCGCCTGACGAACGCCGGCCGCGGCCTGATCGGCTTGCGCGCGCACGGTCTGGAGACGCTGCGTCGCGACCCAGCCGCCTTCGGCGAGACGCCCGTAGCGCGTGAGTTCCGATTGCGCGATCCGCGCGCCGGCTTCGGCGCTGGCGATGGAAGCCTGCCGCTCGACGATCTGGCTGCGCCCCGCTGCGGCGCGGGCGTTGGCGAAGCGGGCCCCGGCGCGCAAGGCCGCGAGCCGTGCTTCAGCCTCCGCGACCCGCGATTTCACCTCGGCGGGATCGAGTTCGACCAACACCTGCCCAACCTGCACCGGCTCGTTGTCGTCCACCAGAACCCGCGCGACCGTGCCCTCGATCTGCGGACTGATGATGACCGTGTCAGCCTTCACATAGGCATTGTCGGTGGCCTGGTAGCGGTTCTTGTCGGCAACCCAGAAGCCCGCGACGACAAGGAGCAAAAGCCCCCCGCCAATGGCCGCGACTCTGGGCAGCCGGCGTTTCACGTCCGGGCGCTGGAGCAGGTCTCGGAACTGGTTGACCGGCGACATGGAGTCTTTTCGGCAAGGAAAGGGATCGTCAGCCCGGTATAATGGACTGTTACGTCCAAAAAACAAGTGAACGGACGGGTGAATGTTCAACCGCCCCGCTGGCCGGTCAGGCTGTCGGTGAGACCGCCTTCTCGCGCAGGAGGACCAACTCCTCGGCCGCCGTCGGGTGGAGGGCGACCGTGTCGTCCCACTGCGCCTTGGTGAGCCCGGCCTTCACGGCGATGGCGGCCAGCTGGATCATCTCCGGCGCGTCAGGGCCCGTGAGGTGGACGCCGAGAACCACATCGTCGCTCGCTCGCACGACGAGTTTCATGAACATCCGCTCTTCGTTCCTGGCGATGATGTGCTTCATCGGCCGGAAGCTCGTCTTGTAGACATCGACCGGACCGAAGCGGATGCGCGCCTCCGCCTCGGTGAGCCCGACAACGCCCACCTGCGGCAGACCGAACACCGCCGTCGGGATCTGCGTGTGATCCATCGCGGACGGAATGCCCTGGAACACCGTGCGGTGGAACGCGACCGCCTCGCGGATGGCGACGGGCGTGAGGTTCACGCGGTTCGTCACGTCGCCGATCGCCCATACCGAAGGCGCGCTCGTCTGCGAATACGGATCGACAGCGATGGCGCCGACATCGGTCAACCGGACGCCCGCGCTCTCAAGCCCGAGGCCTTCGGTGTTCGGTGCGCGCCCGATGGCGAACATCACGAGATCGGTCTCGAGGGTCTGACCGCTGGACAGCTTCACCAGATAGCCGTCGCCTGCCGGCGCGATCTCGGTGATCATCGTTTCCGTCAGCACGTCGATGCCGCTGCGTTTCATCTCGGCCTGCACGTGGCCGCGGACGTCCTCGTCAAACCCGCGCAGGATCATCTCGCCGCGATGCACCAGCGTCGTGTGCACGCCGAGCCCGTGGAAGACGTGTGCAAACTCGAGCGCGATATAGCCGCCGCCGACGACGATCGCGCGCTCCGGCAGGCGCTCGAGATGGAAGACCTCGTTGGAGGTGATGGCGTATTCGGCGCCCTTGATCTCGGGGCGCACCACGCGACCGCCGGTGGCCACGAGGATGCGCTCGGCAGTCAGCGTGCGCCCGCTGGCCGCAAGGCGGATGGTGTGCGGGCCGACCAGCTCGGCGCGATCGGGGATGGTCTCGACGCCTGCCTTCTCGAGATTGGCCTCGTAGATGCCGGACAGACGCGAGACCTCCCCCTGCACGTTGTCGCGCAGCGTGGACCAGTCGAAGCGCGCCCACTCCACGGTCCAGCCGAAGCCCACCGCGTCCTTGAACCCCTGTGCGTATTCCGAGGCGTAGACGAAGAGCTTTTTCGGGATGCAGCCGCGGATGACGCAGGTGCCGCCGATACGGTCCTCCTCCGCCACGGCCACGCGGGCGCCGCCGAGAGCGCTCAGACGCGAGGCGCGCACCCCGCCCGAGCCGGCGCCGATGGTGAAGAGGTCGAAATCGTATCTGGACATGGGGGCTATCTAGGCGGTTCGCGGCGCCGGGGCGAGACCGCTTCACGATGTCTCAAGCGCCGCTATCTGGTCCGGGCCGCAGACATGCTTAGGTGTGAGCGATATTTTCCGGGGAAAACCATGGCCGCACCGCTCTTCCGTCCGTTCCAGCTGAAATCGCTTTCGCTCAAGAACCGCGTGGTCATGGCGCCCATGACGCGCTCCTTTTCCCCGAGCCACATCCCCGGCGACAACGTGGCCGCCTACTACAGGCGCCGCGCGGCGGCGGACGTGGGGCTCATCCTTTCCGAAGGCGTCGGCGTCGCCCGGCCGGCCTCGCTCAACGATCCGAACGTGCCGTTCTTCCACGGCGAACGGGCGCTCGCGGGCTGGAAGCGGGTCATCGACGAGGTGCATGCTGCGGGCGGCAAGATGGGCCCGCAGCTCTGGCACGTGGGCGTGGTGCGCAACACGCGCAGCGAGTGGAAGGCGCCCGGCCCCATCGACAGCCCCTCCGGCCTCTCCTCGCCCGGCAAGGCTGTCGCCGAACCGATGACGCTTGAAGCCATCGCCGACGCCATCGCCGCGTTCGGGCGCGCGGCGGGCGATGCGAAGCGCCTCGGCTACGACACCGTGGAGATCCACGGCGCGCACGGCTACCTCATCGACCAGTTCTTCTGGGGCGGCGTGAACGAGCGCACGGACCGCTACGGCGGCAAGACGCTCGCCGAGCGCGCGCGTTTCGGCGCCGAAGTGGCGGCGGCCATCCGTGCGGAAGTCGGGCCGGACTTCGTCATCATCCAGCGTATTTCGCAGTGGAAACAGCAGGACTTCAACGTGAAGCTCGCCGTCACGCCGAAGGAACTCGAAGCGTGGGTGACCCCGCTCGCGGATGCGGGCGTGGATATCTTCCACGGCTCGCAGCGCCGCTTCTGGGAGCCGGAGTTCGAGGGCTCCGATCTCAACTTCGCCGGCTGGCTGAAGAAACTCACCGGCAAACCGTCGATCACCGTCGGCAGCGTCGGCCTCAGCGGCGAGTTCGTCGCCGGCATGGGCGGCGAGAGTTCAAAGCCCGCCTCGCTCGACAATCTCCTGGAACGCCTGGACCGTGAGGAGTTCGACCTCGTGGCCGTCGGCCGCGCGCTCCTCGTCGATCCCCACTGGGTCGAGAAGATCCGCGACGGGCGCGACAGCGAGCTGCTGGACTACACGACCGCCGCGCTGAAGATGTTGGCGTAGGGGAGCCGCCCGAAGACCAATCGCTCGTCTGCCTCGAAAATCATCGCGGCTGACGGGCGATTGCCCTCAGAACAACGAGCGCCTTCGCGTGTAGCTCCGAAAGCATCTTATCTTCTGTGAGAATTCCGTCAAAAAACGTGGCGTATGTCGCGAATACTACGTCCACCATATCATTCCGCACCCGATCCGGGCGCTTTTGCGCCACCCCTCCAACCGCCGCCCATCTCAGCGCCATAAGATGGCTGCACAGTGCAGCACGAAACAAAAATGTGTTCGCGAACTCTTCGATGGACGGCCATTTTGGTCTGGAAGGGTGGGTCTCATAGAATACTCCGGCGGTATGCCGGACACTTGCTGCGAACTTGCTCAACATTGCCTGCGTCAGCGGAGCATCCAACCGAAGCACTCGCCTCTCCTCATCAGAGTACGCCTTCATCAGCTCATCAACTTTTGCCCCAAGACCCGAGGCAATCAGCCGAAGTTCTTCCATTTGAGCACGCGCGTCTTCGCCAAGCCTTTCGATAGATTTTACATATCGTTGATCGCCTTCCCTCGCCTTGAAAATATCGCGGAGAAACTCGCCAAATCCCGTGCTTTGCTTACCGTCAATCATGCGTCTGCGAAGGCCGGCTGCACGGCCGCTCAAACCGCAAACCGCAGTAGTTCCCTTCAAAACCAACACCTGTGCGGGAAATTCGCCAAGTATCTCCATTGAATTTGAAATTCCGACTAGCGGATCGCCTTTGTAAGCCTCCATCGCAGCATAGTCGGTAAGCACCGCAACATTTGCGCGAGAGCGGGCCAGAAAATCTCGAAGGCTGCCTGACCGAAGCGCATTGCTATCGACGACGAGTTGCCGCCCGATTTGCCTCACCGTTCAAGCACCTCCGCGCCCTTGGCCTTGCCGATGATCACCGTGCGGGCCATGCCGAGGAAGAGGCCGTGATCGACGACGCCGGTGATGCGCTTCAGTGCGTCGGCGAGCGCCTCCGGGTGCGGGATCGCCAGGCAACGGCAGTCGATGATGTAGTTGCCGCCGTCGGTGACGACGGGCGTGTTCGGCGCGCTTTCGCGCAGACTGGCCTCGGCGCCCTTGCAGCCGGTGAGTTTCAGCGCGTCGTAGATACGCGCGGCGGTGAGCGTGAAGCCGAACGGCGTCACTTCCACCGGCAGCGGAAACGCGCCGAGCGTCTCCACCATCTTCGATTCATCGGCGATGACGACGAAGTGCTTCGCCGCGCCAGCGATGATCTTCTCGCGCAGCAACGCCGCGCCCCCGCCCTTGATGAGCCGGAACTGGCCGTCCACTTCATCGGCGCCATCCACGGCGAGATCGAGCGCGCCCACACGCTCCACAGGCACCAGCGGCACGCCGACCTCGCGCGCCAGCCTGTCCGTTTCTTCCGACGTGGGCACGCCGCGCACGTTGAGGCCCTTCTTCACGCGCTCGCCAAGCAGGCGCACGAAATGCGCGGCGGTCGAGCCCGTGCCGAGGCCCAGCAGCATGCCGTCCTCGACGAAATCGAGTGCGGCGGCGGCGGCGTTGATCTTCGCGATATCTGCGCTCATTCCGCTTCCTTCCGCTTGCCGCCGCGCGCGGCGCGCTCGGCCAGTTTCTTTTCGCGGAAGGCCTTCGCCCAGCCGGGAATGTCCTTCTGGCGGCCCCGCGCCACCGCGAGCGCATCGTCGGGCACGTCCTTCGTGATCACCGAACCGGAACCCGTGAACGCGCGCGCACCGATGCGCACCGGCGCCACGAGCGCGGTGTCGGAGCCGATGAAGGCGTCCTCGCCGATGATCGTTTTGTACTTGTCGAAGCCGTCGTAATTGCAGGTGATCGTGCCGCAGCCGAGATTGGCGCGCGCGCCTACTTCGGCGTCGCCCACATAGGTGAGATGGCTCGCCTGCGCGCCCTCGCCGAAGGTCGCGTTCTTGATCTCGACGAAGTTGCCGATCTTCACCTTCGCCGAAAGTTTCGCGCCGGGACGCAGGCGCACGAACGGCCCGATGGCGGCGTCCTTGCCGACGTGCGCGCCTTCGAGGTGGCTCCACGCCTTCACCGTCGCCCCGCTCTCCACCGTGACGCCGGGACCGAAGAAGACGCCGGGCTCGATCGTCACGTCATTGCCGATCTGCGTGTCGTGACTGAAATAGACGCTCCACGGATCGATCATCGTGACGCCCGCAAGCATGAAATGATGCCGCTTGCGCGCCTGAAATTCGTGCTCGGCCTCCGCGAGTTCGACGCGCGAGTTGACCCCCATCATCTCCTCTTCGTCCGCAACGACCACTTCCGCGCGGAAGCCCGACGAGCGCGCGAGGCCTATGACGTCGGTCAGATAGTATTCGCCCTTGGCGTTCTCGTTCTTCACCATCGACAGAAGCGAGAAGAGCACCGCACGGTCCACGACGATGACGCCGGAGTTGCACAGCGTGAGCGCGCGCTCCTCGTCTGTAGCGTCCTTCTCCTCGACGATGCGCGCGAGCGCGCCACTGTCGTCGAGCACGAGACGTCCGTAGCCGAACGGATCCCCTGCCTCGAAGCCGAGCACGACGAGATTGGCGCCGCTGTCGCGTTTCGCAAACAGCGCGGCGACCGTCTCCGCACGCGTCAGCGGCGTGTCGCCATAGAGAATGACCACGTCGCCGGAGAAATCGCCCAGCGCGTCTTCCGCCGCGCGCACCGCGTGCGCGGTGCCGAGCGGGGGATCCTGCACCGCAACCGCGCCTTCACCGAGCCGCGCGCCGACATGTTGACCAACGACCGGCGAATGCGCGCCGACAACCACGACGGTGCGTTCACAGCCGAGCCCGGCCGCCACATCGACGGCCCAGTCGACCATCGCCTTGCCGCCGACCTTGTGCAGCACTTTCGGCACGGCGGATTTCATCCGCGTGCCCTGTCCGGCGGCGAGGATGACGGCGGCGCGTGAAGCAGACATGCGGGGTTCCGGCGGCTCAAGAATCTTCAGCCGCTTCTACCGCAGGGATCCCGGATTGGCGAACGCCCTAAAGCTCGATCATGTCGAAGTCGGCCTTCTTCGTTCCGCACGACGGGCAGATCCAGCTGTCGGGCACGTCAGCCCAGCGGGTGCCCGGCGCGAGACCCTCCGTCGGCGCGCCGAATTCCTCTTCATAGATGAAGCCGCAGGTCCGGCACTGCCAGACAAGGAAGGCCTTCGCCTCGGTCGTCGTCGCCATCGCCGACCTCCCTCAATGCATGACGTAGCGGATCGGGACGGTCTTCGGCCCGCAGACGAAGTTGGCCTGCATGAGCTTCGGCTGGCCGGCGAGCTCGAGACTCTCCAGGCGTGGCAGCAACTCTTCCCAGAGCAGGCGCATCTCAAGACGGCCGAGGTGTTGGCCGAGGCACACGTGCGCGCCGTATCCGAAGGCGACGTGCTTGTTCGGGGTGCGCGTGATGTCGAACTGGAAGGGGTCCTTGAACGCCGCGGCGTCCCGGTTGCCGGACGGATAGCTGAGCATCAGCCAGTCGCCCTTCGCGATCTTCTTGCCGGCGACCTCGGCATCCGCCGTGGCGCTGCGCATGAAGTGCTTCACCGGCGTCACCCAGCGGATCGACTCCTCCAGGAAGGTCGGGATGAGCGACGGATCGGCCTTGAGCTTGGCGAACTGGTCAGGGTTCTCTGCAAGGGCCCACATGCCGCCTGCGGTGGTGTTCGATGTCGTGTCGTGGCCCGCAGTCGCGGCGATGATGTAGTAGGACATCGCCTCGAAGGTGCCGAGCGGTTCGCCGTTGATCGTGCCATTGGCGATGACGCTGGCCAGATCGTCCTTCGGGTTCGCGCGACGGTTTTCTGTAACAGCGTTGAAGTAGGCGACGAAATCCCCGACGACTTCCTGGATCGCTTTGAGGCCCTCGTCCATGTCCGTAACCGCGCCGGCGTTGCGGTTCAGGTCCGGATCGGCGCTGCCGAACAGTTCCTGCGTCAGCTTCAGCATGCGCGGCTCATCGACTTCCGGCACCCCCATCAACTCCATGATCACATGCAGCGGATAGAGGAAGGCGATATCGCGGGCGAAATCGCACGAACCGCCCTTTGCGGCCATCTTGTCGATGAAACCCTTGGCGATCTCGCGGATGCGCGCCTCGCGCGAGCGTAAATTTTGCGGCAGGAACCAGCCCTGCGTGAGGCGCCGGTAGTTCATGTGGTCGGGGTTGTCCATCTGCACGAGCGAGCGCACGAGGTGGGGACTTCCGCCCATGACGGCGCGGACCTTCTTTTCCATCTCGATGGGCATCAGCGTCGTCGGGCGATCGCCATTGTGGAAGAGATCGTTCTGCCGCTCGACTTCGAGGATGTCGGCGTGCCTGCTGACCACCCAGAACGGATCGAAGCCTTCAGGCTGGGCGACTTCGAGCGGCGCATTTTCCCGCAGCCAGGTGAAGGCGCCGTCGATGCGCGCCTGATCTGCGTAGGCTTTCGGATCAACGATCGTGTCGGCGATGCCCTGCGGTATCATCATGCTTCTCCCATCGTCATGGCGCGGCGTCGCTCTCCGGCGGCCTGCTTGCTCCTCAGGTAAGTGAATGATGACGCGGAGTCACTTGAGACATGTCAAATGACGTTGGGCGAAGGGCTTCTTGCCGCAGCGCTGACGACCTTGCGCGCTGGCGTTCGGCGTGACGAGACTTCCGACGGACCTTGAGGTTGGGACATCAGAAGTGCGGGAACGGAATTGATGCGCGATCTCGAAGGAGCGACCGTCGTCTTCGATCTGGACGGAACGCTCGTGGATACCGCGCCGGACCTCCTGCGCGCGCTCGATGAGGTTATGGCGGACGAGGGACTGCCCAGTGTTCCAGCGGAAGAGCTTCGACGCATGGTGGGGCAAGGCGCCCAGAGACTCATTGTCCGGGCGGCGGCGCGCCACGGCATTTCGTGGCCGGAGGAGAAGCTGATCCGGCTGACGGAGAAATTCGTGGATGTTTATGCCGCAGACATCGCCCGCGACAGTCGCCCATTTCCCGGGGTTCCCGCCGCCCTCGATGCGCTCCTGACCTCAGGCGCGGTCCTTTCGGTCTGCACGAACAAGCGAACGGGATTGTCGGAGAAGCTACTGTCGGCAGTTGGTCTGAGGAGCAAGTTTGCGGCGGTTGTCGGCTCGGACTCAGCGCCGCAACGCAAGCCGGCGGCGGGGCACTATCTGGCCGCCGTGGCGCATGTCGCCGGTGATCCGCGGCGATCCGTGATGGTCGGTGACAGCGCCGCCGACGTGGGCGCCGCGAAAGCCGCCGGGGCTCCGGTCATCGTCTACCGGTTCGGCTATTGTGAAGAGGACGTCGGCACGCTGGGCGCCGACGTCCTGATCTCGGAGTTCACGGAACTTGGCGTCGCTGTGCGCCGTCTGCTTTAGCCAAGCGCCTAGCGGCGCGAGCTGTTTTCGTCTTCGGCGCGCGCCTTGCGCGGAAAGCCATTGACCATGTCGCTGCGCACGTCGGTGCGCGCCGAACGCATCGCCGCCACGAAGGCCGCCTCCACGAGCTTGACGTCGACATTGTAACCCTTGTCGCGCCAGTATTCCTCAATCCTCTGCTTCAGGCGACGGGCGCCGTCGACGTTGCAGAAATCGGTATCCATCATATTCCTCCGAGCATGCCGCGTGTACGGCCGCGGTTTCGCAGAAGCGCGCAGGAAAGCCCCTGCACTGGCTTCAGCCCCTCAGACGCCGACTGAAGGCTGCGATGGCCTTCGATCACCGAGCGCCGCAAATGATGGTTTCGCTCGGTCAACGCAACCGGGTTCTTGAAAAGACCTCCGGCCTGCCGCGATTGCCAAGATTCGACGCGGAAACCGGCAATGGCCCCGATTGGGCAATGGCGTTGCCGCGGCGGCGTCATATCGCGTTCGTTGAACATGTTCACTGAACAAACTTCGGCTCTCGAAGGAAGATTGTTGCAACGAGACCCCGCCGCGTTGTCCAAATTGGGACGCCGAGCCAGTCCATCATGCATATTCGCCATGCGCCAATGCATTGACTTGCCGCAAACCAGACAATCAAGCAGCGCCGACTTCGTCGAGGACATGCCGAAAATGGTGGGCGCGGCAGGGTTCGAACCTGCGACCCCTGCCGTGTGAAGGCAGTGCTCTTCCGCTGAGCTACGCGCCCGATCCGGGCGGGCGGACCATAATCAGGCCAGTGCAGGGGTCAAGGAGGCAGCGCGATCATTCGCCACGACCGCCGGCCAGCCGCCTCGTCTTGACCCGCGGAAGCTCCCCATGGTTGCTGCGCGCCATCAAGATCACCCCACGGAGCCAGCACCGATGAGCGACATTCGATTTGACGGCAAAGTCGCGATTGTGACCGGCGCCGGCGGCGGCCTGGGCCGGTGCCACGCCATCGACCTGGCCAAGCGCGGGGCAAAGGTTGTGGTCAACGACCTCGGCGGCGCCATGGACGGTTCGGGCGGCGGCTCGGAGGCGGCGCAGAAGGTCGTCGCCGAGATCAAGGCCGCCGGCGGCGAGGCGATCGCCAACGGCGCGTCCGTCACCGACGATGCCGGCGTCGCCGCGATGATCAAGCAGGCGATGGATACGTGGGGCCGCATCGACATCGTGATCGCCAACGCCGGCATCCTGCGTGACAAGAGCTTCTCCAAGATGGAGATCGCCGACTTCGACGCGGTGATGGCCGTGCACCTGATGGGCACCGTGAAGCCGGTGAAGGCTGCATGGGAAATCATGAAGGCGCAGAACTACGGGCGCATCGTGGTGACGACGTCCTCGACCGGGCTTTACGGCAATTTCGGCCAGGCGAACTACGGCGCGGCCAAGCTCTCGCTCGTCGGCTTCATGAACACGATGAAGATCGAGGGCATGAAGAACAACATCAAGATCAACGCGATCTCGCCGGTGGCGGCGACCCGGATGACGCAGAATATCGGCATTCCCGAGCAAGTGCTTGAAGCGCTGAAGCCGGACTTCGTGACGCCGGGCGTCGTCTATCTCGCCTCCGACGAGGCGCCCACAGGCACGATCCTGACCGCCGGCGCCGGCGTCTTCGCCGTGGCCAAGATCTACGAGACCGAAGGCGTGTCCCTCGGCCTGGGCGGCGTGAGCGCCGAAGAGGTGCGCGACAACTGGTCGAAGATCACCGACCCCAAGGGTATGGAAGCCTACGACCAGGGCGGCGGCCAGACCCAGAAGTTCATGCGCAAGCTCGCTGGCGGGTAACTTCCGTCACATTTGTTCGCCTCGCAGACGAGTACGACTCCAAACGGTCATCGTCTGGCGCTAGTCTCGCCGGAGAAGAAGAGGCGCACATGGCGGACGACGGACGCAAGCCGGGCACGGTTGACGAGGACATCAAGGCGCTCTTCGAGAAACCCGAAGAGTGGTTTGACCGATACCAGACGCAGCGGCGCCGGATCGAGACCCTGCTGGACGACCACAAACGCAAACGCGCGGCGCTGGAAGCCCAGCAGAAGGGCGAGTACGAAAAGCTGCTCGGCGCCTTCTCGGACGAGATGAAGGAGCCGAGCGACGAACTTGCGAAAGTGGCGCCTGTTCGCACAGAGGACGTCGAGGCGATCCCGCGCCGCCGCGCGGCCTACTCGGACCGGATGGCGGCATTGCTGGCGAAACTCTCGCTGCTTTCCTACATCGCGTTTGAAGAGCCTGCGAAGAAGAAGCTGCTCGACACGGCGCTGGAACAGGGCGGCCTCAAGCTCATCGCCGCCATCGCCGTCGAGGACACCGAAGCGATCGTGGTCGAGGCCAAAGACTTCCTCGTGGTCGCCTTTCGCGGCACCACCAGCAAAGCCGACCGCAAGACCGATTTCCGCATCAGCGTGAACCGGGTCATGGTGGAGAACCATCCCCAGCACGTGCGTGTGCACGCGGGATTCTATTCGGCGTTCCAACTGGTCGAAGAGCGCATCCACGAGGCGCTGAATTCCGTGCAGGGCAAGTCCGTCTATCTGACGGGTCACTCGCTCGGCGGCGCGGTCGCCCTCGTGGCTTCCGCCGCACTTGGCGGACGTGACGACATCGGATCGCGCATCGCGGCGGTCTACACCTTCGGGAGCCCGCGCGTGGGCGGGCGAGATTTTCCGGCGATCGTGAAGGCGCCGCACTATCGCGTCGTGAACTCAGGCGACGTCGTGCCGCTCGTGCCGCCATCCTGGCTCAACGGCTATGTGCACACGGGCGAACCCTATCTGCTGAAGAACAAAAGCAAGAAGCCGGTCCGGAGGCGCCCCACCGGCTCCGTCGTGATCCTGTCGATCCGCAGCATATTCCTGTGGCCCTTCTCCCGCCGGTTGCTCGTCAGCCGGGCGCACGACATCACGCTTTATGCGGCGCGACTGGATCGGATCGCGCGGGACCGCGGCCGGTGGACGTAGCCGTCGGCGCGGTGCACGCTGTCACGCTGAACTGATCGAGGGGACGACCATGTGGAAATCATTCAGCGTCGCGTGCGCGATGCTTGCGCTTGTCGCGTGCGGGCCGGGCGCGCAGGACATGTCCACACAGGATGCGCCGGCAGCAGCTGCACAAGCGCCTGCGACTCCCTCCGGGCCGCCCGTAACGATCGCCGCGCGGGGCGAGAATGATCGTGGCGACGATGTGAGCGTGGCGCGCGTGGAGCCTCTCGGCGAAGGCGCGGCGAAGCTCTTCTCCACCGTTGGCGGCGACCCCGCGATCAACGGCGAGTACCTGTTTCTCACCGTCCAGTCCGATGACGCGCCGATGGAGGAAGCAAAGGTCTTCAAGCTCGGGGATTTCAATACTTGGGCGCTGGAATCACAGTCGGCCGGACAGTTCGTCATCAAGGTCAGCCGTAGCTGGATCGACGCGAACGGCGATGTGAAGACAGCGGACGAACGCTACATCGTTGCGATCCCCCCATGGTCCGCCCCTGAAACGACGATGACTCCGGCGACCTGAGGCGCCCGGCGCGCAGGTCGGAACCGTTATGCGCCCTTTGACGGGGCCGGCGCGCGGGCTATATCGAAAATCGATCAATTTCAGCCTACCCCCCCAGCCTGCCAAGTCGGGACCCAGCCATGACCAAGACCCTTCGCGTCGCGTTTGCTGCGGCGCTCGCCGCCCTGGCGCTCTCCTCGACGCCCGTTTCCTCGGAAGCGCGACAGGCGCCGGCCGCAGTCGCCCACGTCTGGCCCCATGACGGCGCGGACATCGCGCCGGACCCCGCCGTCCGCTACGGCGTGCTGGCGAACGGCATGCGCTACGCGCTCATGCGCAACACCCAGCCCGCCGGCATCGCCTCCATCCGTCTGCGCATCGGCGCCGGCGCGATGTCGGAGACGGATGCGCAGCGCGGCGTCGCGCACTTCCTCGAACACATGAACTTCAACGGGTCGCAGAATGTACCCGAAGGCGAGATGGTGAAGCTGCTGCAGCGCGCTGGCCTCGCCTTCGGACCGGACACGAACGCCTACACGTCGTTCGGCGAGACGGTCTACATGCTCGATCTGCCGAAGACCGACGCGGCGACCATCGACACCGGCCTGATGATCATGCGCGAGACGGCCGATCGGCTCACTCTCGACGCCGCCGCCATCGAGCGCGAGCGCGGCATCATCCTTTCCGAGGAGCGCGCGCGCGACAATCCGGAATACCGCAACATCAAGGCGCAGTTCGCGTTCCTGCTCAGGAACCAGCCCCTGCCGACCCGCTGGCCGATCGGCACGCAGGAGACCATCCGCACCGCGCCGCGCAGCGAGTTCGTCAGCTATTATCAGGGCAACTACCGACCGGAACGCGCGCTGCTCGTCATCGTCGGCGACATCGATGTCGCCGCAATGGAAGCCAGGATCCGCAGTCAGTTCGCCGACTGGAGCCAGCCCGGCGCGCCCGACGAGGCGCCGACCTATGGCGTCGTTGCGCGTCGCCGCGCCGAAGCGACCCACCGCGTGGAAGCCGGCCTGCCGTCGAGCCTTTCACTGAACTGGGCGAGCGCGCCCGACATCGCCCGCGACAGCGTCGCGCGTCAGCGGGCCGACATCGTGCGCAGCGTCGCGTTCGCTGTGGTCAACCGCCGGCTGGAACGCATCGCGCGTCAGGCGGACGCGCCGTTCATCAGCGCAAGCGTCTCACGCTCCATCGTGGAGAAAAGCGCGACGGTCGCTTCGATCGACGTCGATGTGCGGCCGGGCGGCTGGCAAACGGGGTTGACCGCCGCCGAGCAGGAGCTACGCCGCGCCCTCCAGTACGGCGTCAGTCAGGCGGAGATCGATCGCGAGATCGCCGAGTACAGGGCCGGATATGAATCGGCTGCTGCGAGCGCCGCCACCCGCGACACCCGCCGCCTCGCGGGCGGTATCGTCAGCGCGTTCGACGAAGACGAAGTGTTTTCCCACCCGACGACCGATCTCGCACTGTTCAACACCGCCACCGCCGGACTTACGGCGGCCGACGCCAACGCGGCGCTGCGCGCGGCGTTCAGGCCGTCGCGACGCAACGGCGGCGGGCCGCTGATCTTCGTGTCCGGCAGCGAGGAGATCGCCGGCGGTGACGCAGCGATCCTGGCGACATACCGCCGGAGCGCCGCACAGCGCGTGACCGCGCCGACGGCCGAGGCGGAGGCGGTCTTCGCCTACACGGATTTCGGCGCGCCGGGCGCAATCGCCGAGCGGACGCACAACAGCGAGTTCGATGTTGATCTCATCCGCTTCCAGAACGGCGCCCTGCTGACGCTAAAGCGCACGCCCTTCGACGAGAAGAAAATCAACGTGAGCGTTCGACTGCGCGGAGGCCTTGCCTACGCAGACAACGTGGCGCCGGGCGTGCCGATCCTTGCGTCCTTCGTCATGGCCGAAGCCGGCCTCGGCAAGATGACGCGCGAAGACATCGAACGCGCCACGGCGGGCAAGGTCGTCGGCGCCGGGTTCGGGTTCGGCGAGGATGAATTCGTGCTCTCCGGCCAGACGCGGGCGGAAGATCTCGACCTGCAGATGCAGCTGCTGGCCGCACAGGTCTCCGATCCGGCGTTCCGGCCGGACGGCCTCGCGCGCATCAAGGCCTCTGCGGAAAACTTCATCCGCCAGTACGCCACCGCACCGGGCCGCGTGCTCGATCGCGACTCCGGCGCATACTTGCGTGGCGGAGATGCGCGTTGGGCCTTCCCGACGCTGGATCAGGCCAAGGCTCTCGAGATCGACGACTTCCGCCGTCTCATCGAGGGACCGCTGACAACCCAACCGCTGGAGATCTCCGTGGTCGGCGACTTCGACGCCGACGCGGTGATCGCAGCGGTCGCCAAGACCTTCGGCGCGCTCCCGGCGCGAACCGCGACGCCAGCGTCGCTCCGCACAATCACCTTCCCGCGCGGCGCATCGCAGCCGCTGCACTGGACCCACGAAGGCCGCGCGGATCAGGCGGTCGCGTACATCGCGTGGCCGTCCGTCGATTTCACGGACGCACGCAAGGCCCGCGCGGTGCGGCTCGCCCTCACCATCCTCGACGATCGCCTGACCGAAGAATACCGCGAGGCGCTCGGCGCAACGTATTCGCCGCAGACCGAGGAAGACCTCTCGCAGGTGTTCACGGGATACGGCTACGTCGCCGCGCAGGTCGAGACGCCCCCGGCCGATCTCGCGCGCTTTTGGCAGACTGTCGACAAGATCACGGCGGAACTGCGCGAGGGACGCATCTCGGCGGACTCCATCGTCCGCGCGCGGGCGCCAGTCGTTGACCGGCTACGCACCGCCGAGCGGTCCAACGGCTACTGGGTCGCGGTGCTGCAGGATGCGCAGACGAACCCGCGACGCTTCGATCTCATGCGCACGCGCGTGAGTGACGTCGAGGCGATCACGAAAGATGAACTCGTCGCGGCGGCGCGCGCCACCTTCGTCAACGACAAGGCGGTGCGGATCATCGTGACGCCGAAGGGGTAGCGCATGGTCTTTGGCGGCAAAGTGGTTCTGGAGCTACCCATTTCGGATGGAATGCCGCCTGCCCGATCTCAAAAGCTCGAGGCGTTCGTCGAGCAATGCCTCACCGAGGGCGTCGAACTGATTGCCGTCGTAGGGGACGGATGTAAATTGGTCGAAAACATCATCGACGAAATAGTCGTCGGCGACGGTTCCGATGAGACGCGATACGTTACGACATCATCACATCCAGGTGAATGCTTGGAGGAAGTTGTCGAATTCGCGAATGTCTGGACACCCCATTCCAGCGAAGATCGTGTTGATGTTGTGAGACTCTAAGTTTTCACAACCCCAGCACCATCTTCGCCATGATGTTGCGCTGGACTTCGTTGGAGCCCGCATAGATCGAGGTCTTGCGGTAGTTGAAGTAGGACGGCGCGATGGGCGCTGCGTACTCCGGCCCCGGCCGCGGCTCGTTGGAGCGGCCCTTGATCTCGGCCCAGGTGTCCTCGACGAAGGGCTGCGCGTAGAGACCGATCGCCTCGAGCGCCAGTTCGCTGATCGCCTGCTGCGCTTCCGAACCTGCGCACTTCAGCATCGACGACGCCGCGCCCACCGACTTGCCCGACGACAGCGACGAGAAGATGCGCATCTCCGTAGCGTCGAGCGCCGCCACCTGGATTTCCAGCTCGGCGAACTTGCGCGCGAGATCGGGATCGTCGGCGACCCCCTCATACTGCGCGAGGCGCCTCGCCTTGGCGAGCGCGTTCTTCAGGCCCGGCGCGTAGGCGTTGCCACGTTCGAACTCGAGCAGATATTTCGCATAGGTCCAGCCCTTGCCTTCCTCGCCGATGCGGTTGGAGACCGGCACGCGCACATTGTCGAAAAAGACCTGGTTCACTTCCTGCTGGTGCTTCATCGGCCCGTCGAGCGTCGGCAGCGCCTGCACGGTGATGCCGGGCGTATCCATGCGCGCGAGAACGAAGGAGATGCCGTCCTGGCGGTTCTTTTCCGTGCTGGTGCGCACGAGGCAGAAGATCCAGTCCGCCCACTGCGCGTGCGTGGTCCAGATCTTGGAGCCGTTGAACACGTAGTGATCGCCGTCACGCTCAGCCTTCATCTGCAGGGACGCGAGATCCGAGCCGGAGCCCGGTTCCGAATAGCCCTGGCACCACCACACGTCCGACTTCAGGATCGCCGGCAGGTGCTGGGCCTTCTGTTCGTCAGTGCCGAACTTCATGATGACCGGCGCCACCATCTTCAGACCCATCGGCGAGAGCGTCGGCGTGCCCGCCGCGGACATCTCCATGTTGAAGATATAGCGCTGCGTCGGGGTGAACCCCGGCCCGCCGTGTTCGACCGGCCAGTCCGGCGCCACCCAGCCGCGCTCGTAGAGCTTCTTCTGCCAGCGGACCATCGTCTCCTTGTCGAGATAGCCGTTCTTCGACTGCGCCTGCATCGTCTTCGTCTCGGCGTCGAAGTTCTTGGCGATCCAGTCGCGCACTTCGTCGCGGAACTTCAGGTCTTCGGCGGAGAAAGCGAGATCCATGGCGTACGTCCTCTCAGAGATCGATGCCGTCGAGACGGATGATTTCGGGACGCCCGTCGAGGCACGGGCCCATCTTCGGCGCAAACGTGGTGAAGTGCGCGGACTTGCCGTGCGCGTCCACATCGGCCTGCGTCTTGTACTGCTCCATGACGACATACTCCGTCGTCGAGCCCTGCTTGCGCGTCAGCGCGTAGAGAAGGCAGCCTGGCTCGTTGGCGCGCACAAGCGGCGCAAGCTCGCGGAACACCGCCTCGAACGTCTCCTGCTGGCCGTCCTTCACCTTGATGTTCGCGACGATGCCGATCATGTCCGCCTCCCGTTTTCTGGTGGGCGGATCATGGAAGCGGCGGCGGACGCGCGCAAGCACGCGCCTTTACGTCAACCCGGCGTTTTCCAGTCAGCTCCCCAGCGCCCGGCAGGAATTCAGCACATCGTTGATGCGCGACGCGGACTCCGCGGCCCAGACATGGGTGAACCCGCCGCCCTCGGTCTTGACCGTTGCGGCCGGTGTCAGCGCGTTCCAGAGAGGATCGCGTGTCGGGAGGGTGAAGGCGAGCGCCTGACGGCCCGCGCCATCGCCGGCGACGCGCGCCGGAAAGGACTTTGTCGCTGAACCGACAGTCACGGTCGTCGCAACCTCACCCTGCCGCACGCGCGAGAACGTCCAGTCGGTCACGATGAGATCACCCCGCGGCGCCTGGCACTGCAGCCGCACGAGCGTACGCCCATCAGCGCCGGTGAGGATCGCCGTGGCGATCCCGGGGCCGGCGTCGAACGAATACGCCCACACGCCTGCGGAGGTGACCGAACTCGGCGGCAGCGTCGGCGCCGTGGTCGGCGTTGCGCAGGCGGCCAGCCCGATGGCGACGGCGGCAAGGGCTGTGGCGGCGAGGAAACGGCGCATGAAATCTCCGTCTGTGGTGCGTCCAGATTGCCGCAACGTTCTAGGCGAGAGAATAGCGCTGCGACAAGGCGTTAGGGCCCACGCTCACACCGCCGTCCAGTCCGGCTGGCCGACCCCGTCGAGGCGGGTGTGGCGTCCGTGAAGGGCGACTTCGCGGAACTGGAAGAGCCAAGCCGCCGTCGGCGCGTTGATCCAGCCGCCGCGGGCGCGCATCTGCAGGATTGGCGGGCCGCCATCGGGTCGCGGTACATGGCGCGGCGTGTCCGGCAGGTCGAGCTGCGCCAGGCGCAGACGCCACACGGAGTGCACTTCCTTCGGGTCGGGCCTGAGCGTCAGCGCGTCCGTCGTGACAAGCGCCACCGGCGTGACCACGTGGCCGCCGAGCGTCACGAAATCATCCAGCAGACCGATGGCATGGTCGCGCGACAGCACCACGCCGAGCTCTTCCTTCGTCTCGCGGATCGCAGCGTCGATGGCGTCCTCGCCGGGCTCGAAATTACCGCCCGGCAACGCGTAGTTGCCCGCATTTCGACGCATGGTGAGCGCACGACGCGTCAGCAGATAGGTCGCCGCGCCGCGCCACGGTGACACGACGATCGCGACCGCCGCCTGCCTGCGCCCCTCCACCGCAAGCGCGCGCCGGGAAAACGCCGCAAAGTGCGCACGCGCCGCGGACGCCGTCGCCTCAAGCGTCACCTATTCGCCCTTGAAGACCGGCGCCCGCTTTTCGAGGATCGCATGCACGCCTTCCATGTGGTCGGCGGTGTGATGCATCAGCGCCTGGCTGGCGGCGGAAAGTTCAAGCAGCGTGTCGTAGGTCGTCGTCTGTCCCTGACGGATCAGCGTCTTGGTAAGACGCAGCGCCTGCGGCGGCTGCTGCGCGATGCGCTGCGCCAGCGCCATGCATTCATCCATCAGCTTGTCACCGGGAACCACGCGCGACACGAGCCCCCACTCCGCCGCCGTCTTCGCGTCGATCACGTCGCCGGTGAACAAGAGTTCAGAGGCGCGTGACTGTCCGATCACGCGCGGCAGGAGCCACGCGCCGCCGTCGCCCGGAATGAGGCCCAGCTTGAGGAACGTCACGCCGAACTTCGCATGTTCGGAGGCGATGCGGATGTCGGCCATGCATGCCACGTCGCAGCCGAGACCGATGGCGGCGCCGTTCACTGCGGCGATCATCGGCGTCTCCATCGCATGCAACGCGCGCGCGATACGGTGGATGTTGGTGCGGTAGCGATCACGGATCACGTGCGGCGCGCCGGAGAAGGCTCCGCCGGTTTCCGCCATCGCCTTGACGTTGCCGCCCGCCGAGAACGCGCGCCCGCGTCCGGTGAGGATCACGCAGCCGAGGGAGCGGTCAGCCGCTATCTCCGCGCAGACCGCCTCAAATGCTGCGCCGTCGCCGTCGTCGCCCAGCGCGTTCATGACGTCGGGCCGCTCGATGGTGACCGTGGCCACGCGGCCGGATTTTTCGAGGGAGAGGAAGGACATGGGGACTCCTGCGTTTGCGCGCACCATGGCGAGCAGACGCCCGATTGTCACCTCGGCTCAGCGACCAGCCGGAAACAGCGCGCCGCGCTCCAGGTCCAGCAACAGTTCCTTGCGCGCCATGCCCCCGCCGAAGCCGGTCAGCGACCCGTTCGCGCCGATGACGCGGTGGCAGGGGATGATGACCGGGATCGGATTGCGCCCGTTCGCCGCGCCGACGGCGCGCACCGCCTTAGGCGAGCCGATGGATGCAGCGATGGCGCCGTAGCTCGTTGTCTCGCCGTAGGGAATTTTCGTCAGCGCGTTCCACACCCGCGTCTGGAACGCGGTGCCGAGCGGACGCAGCGGCAGGTCGAAGGATTTGCGCTTGCCGGCGAAATAGGAGTCGAGCTGCTTGCGCGCGGCGTCGATGATCTTGTCCGTGCCGAGCGGACCGGCCGGCGGGCTCCCGTGCTTCTGCGATTCAAAATAGACGCCTGCGAGCGCCGCGCCGTCGGACACGAGCGTCAGCGGCCCCACGGGACTTTCATGGACGTAGACGACGGTCATCGCACTTCTCCACCAATCTTCTCGCTTGCAGTCTTCTGGGCAATCGTTCGCCCGTGTTTGCGCCACAGGCGCACGGCGGCGTAGGCGCGCCACGGCCGCCATCGTTCGGCGCGTTGCTCCACGCCGATCTTCATGCCGAGCGCGGCGCGGATGGCGCTGTCGCCTGCGGGAAACGCGTCGGGATCGCCGAGGCCGCGCAGCGCCACGTACTCAACCGTCCAGGGGCCGATGCCCGGCAGCGCCATCAGGCCTTCCCGCCCTGCTGCTACCGCGCCGCGCGCGAGTAGCAGCTTGCCTTCCGTCACCGCCGCCCCCAGCCGCTGCAGCGTCTGCGCCCGCGCGAACGGCATGCCGAGGCCCGCGATCATGCCGGGATCCGCCGCCGCGATCTGCGCCGCGTCAGGAAAAAGACGATCAAGTCCCGCCACGCCGGTTTCAATAGGCGAACCGAACGTATCGACGATCTTCTGCGTCAGCTTGCGCGCCGCGCCGATCGTCACCTGCTGACCAAGTACGGCGCGCATCGCGACCTCGAACGGATCGAGCCCGCCCGGAAGGCGCACGCCCGGATCGCCGGCGACATCGAGATCGGCGTCATCGCCGAGGAGGGAGTCGATCGCGGAGGCGTCCGCATCGAGATCGAAGGCGCCGCGCACCATGGCGACGAGCTGGCGCAGCGCCGGCGAAAGACTGTGGGACATGGACAGCTTCACGCCGCGCGGGCCCGGCCGGATCGACACGAATCCCGCATGCGCGCCGATCTTCAGTGTCCGTGCGTAGCCGTCGCCCAGCGCCTCAACGCCCGTAATCGCACGCGATGCGAAGAATGCGAAATGTGACGCCGGATCGAACTGCCCGCGCGCCACGAGATCGAGCGTGAGGGTCGGCTCCTGCGTCGCGATGCGCGCGCGGCGTATGCGCGAAGGTGGAAAGCCGTAGCGTTCGAGGAAGAGCGCATTGAAGCGCCGCACACTCTGGAAGCCGCTGGCGAAGGCGATCTCCGTCACCGAAAGTTGCGTCTCGGTCAGAAGGCGCTTGGCCGTAAGCAGACGGTGCGTCTGCGCGATGTCGATGGGCGCGGCGCCGAACACGTCCACGGTGACGCGCCGCAAGTGGCGTCCGGTGACGCCGAGATCGCGGGCGAGATCGTCGAGCCCCTGTTCCTCCAGCGCGCCGGCCTCGATGCGCGAGACCGCCTGCGCAGCGAGCCGCTGCTTCTGGTCGATGGGCGCCGCGCCCGGCGCCTTTTCCGGGCGGCACAGCAGGCACGGCCGGAACCCGGCTTTCTCGGCGGCGGCGGCCGAGCGGTGGAAGATGCGATTGGCGCGCTTGGGCATGCGCGCCGGGCAGACGCAGCGGCAATAAATCCCTGTCGACGTCACGCACGTGAAGAACACCCCGTCGAAGCGGGAGTCGCGGGCTTCGGCGGCGGCGTGCCAGATGGCGTGCTGGTCTGCTTCGCTGATCATGAGGCGAGAATGCCCTGATCCGGCCGGTCCGTCTCGCCGGAATCGGACACGACCATTTTTGCGCTCCGAGGGCTGTCGCCGTGGCGTCCGGGCCTGATTGCGGTAATGAGACGCCATGGCAGACACCCAGACGATTTCACTGTCCGACATCCCCGTGAGGCTCGCACTGGGCGTACCGGAGGCGGAGCGCGCACGCCTGCAGGACGTGCTCGTCTCGCTCTCACTGACCGTCGAAGCCCCGCCATCGCCGACGCGCGACGATCTCGCCCAGACCATAGACTACGACGCGATCATCCATTTCCTCCACGACGGTCTGCCGGCCGAAGGGCCCATCCAGCTCATCGAGACGGTGGCCGACCGGATCGCGGCCTTCGTGCTGTCCCTGTCGGCGCGGATCGAGGCTGTCGAGGTGAGGGTGAAGAAGCCCTCGGTGCTTGCAGCGCCGGCGATGGTTTCCGTCAGCCTGACGCGCCACGCCGACCCCGCACGGCGACGCCAGGGCCTCAGCATCGCAGAGGGCGGACGATGAGCGCGCGTCCATGGGTGCTTGTGACCGGCGGCGCAAGGCGTCTGGGTCGCGCTGTCGCCCTCGCCGCCGCAGCGCGCGGCTGGAACGTGGCATTGCATCATCATACCTCGCGCGATGATGCGGCTTTGGTTGCAGCGGAAATCATCGTACTGGGCGGCTCGGAAGTGCGCGTGGAAGCGAGCCTCAAGGACGCCGCCGGCAAAGTCGTTGCACAAGCCGCCGAACGCGCCGGCGCGCCGATGCTGGCGCTCGTCAACTGCGCGGCGATTTTCGAGCACGACCTCGTCGAGAGTTTCACGCCGGAGCGCGCCGCGCGCCACATGCAGGTGAACGCCTTCGCGCCGGTGACGCTGGCGCAGACGCTCGCTCAGCAACTGCCGGAAGGCGCGACGGGCGCAGTCGTCAATTTCCTCGATTTCAAGCTCGCGCAGCCCTACCCCGATCATCTGTCCTACACGCTGTCCAAGTACGCGCTCGCCGGAGCGACGGAACTGCTGGCGCGGGCGCTTGCGCCGCGCGTGCGCGTGAACGCCGTGGCGCCGGGATATGTGCTGCCCGCGCCAGGCCAGCCCGAAGCGGATTTCGCGCGGCTTCATGCGGAGACGCCGCTTGAGCGCGGCGTGACCGCCGAAGACGTTGCGGCGGCCGCGCTCTACCTGCTGGAGGCGCCAAGCGTCACCGGCCAGACCATCTACGTGGACGCCGGCCTGCGTTTCCGGTCGCGCGAGCGGGATCTCTCCTTTTCCTGACGACCCACAAAATTTTGTTCTTGTTTTGTTCATGGCGCGCGGTATCCTGTCGCCATGCCTGCTCCCATTGGCCCTCTCCCGAACGGACGCGGCGCGGCCACGAACCGCTCGGGCCGCTACGAACGCGAGGCGCGTGAGGCCTTCGATGACGGCTGGGGCGTTGAAGACGAGGCGCCGCCGAAGCTGACGACCACCGTGACGCGCGAAACCGCACGCACGATCATAAGCCGCAACACGAGCCCCGACATCGGCTTCGACCGCACGATCAACACCTACCGTGGCTGCGAACACGGCTGCATTTATTGCTACGCACGCCCGAACCACGCCTATGCAGGCCTCTCGCCGGGGCTCGATTTCGAAAGCCGACTGTTTGCGAAGTTCAACGCTGCGGAACGACTGGAGGTCGAACTTTCCGCGAAAAACTACAGGCCCGCCGTGATGGTCCTCGGCGGCGTCACCGATGTCTATCAACCGATCGAACGCACGCGGCGCATCACGCGCGCGGTGCTGGAGGTGCTGAGCCGCTACAACCATCCCGTGGCGATGATCACGAAATCGGCGCTCGTCACGCGCGACATCGACATTCTCGCGCCGATGGCCGCGAAGGGTCTCGCCAAGGTGGCGATCTCGATCACTACGCTCGACCGCACACTCGCGCGCCGCATGGAGCCGCGCGCCGCCACCCCGCAGCGTCGGCTCGACGCCGTACGTGCGCTTGCCGACGCCGGCATCCCTGTGGCGGTAATGACGGCGCCGCTCATTCCCTCGCTCAACGACGCGGAGCTTGAGGTGATTCTGGAAGCCTCCGCTGCGGCGGGCGCCACTGAGGCGGGCTATGTGGTGCTCAGGCTGCCGCTCGAGATCAAGGACCTGTTCCGCGAATGGCTCGCCGAGGCCTACCCCGACCGGGCGCAACGGGTGATGAAGCTCGTACGCGACATGCGCGGCGGCCGCGACTACGATCCCGAATGGCGGGCGCGCCAGCGCGGCACGGGTGTCTATGCGCGCCTCATCGCGGACCGTTTCCGCAAGGCGTGCGCACGGCTCGGGCTCAACAGGCGAAAGCTCGATCTCGATGCGGGCCAGTTTCGCACACCGGCGCGCGCAGGCGATCAGCTCGATCTCTTGTGAGGGTAATGGGAGAAACGGATGAGCGAAACTCTTGATGGCGGCTGCTCCTGCGGGTCCGTGCGCTACAGCCTGATGAGCCGGCCGATGTTCGTGAATTGCTGTCATTGCACGCAGTGCCAGAGGCTGACGGGCGGCGCCTTCGTCATCAACGCCCTGATCGAGACCGACAGGATCGAGATCCTTTCGGGAAAAACCGTCGTGACGCCGGGACCGAGCGAAAGCGGACGCCCCCATGACATCCATCGGTGCGAAACCTGCGCGACAGCGCTGTGGAGCGACTACGGCCGCAGGCCCGCCCTGCGTTTCGTGCGCGTCGGCGCACTCGATGATCCCGCGGCCGCGCCGCCAGACGCGCATATCTTCACGCGATCGAAGCTGCCCTGGGTCGCGCTCCCGGCCGGCGCGCCCGCGTTCGAGATCTACTACGACATGAAGACCTTGTGGCCGGCCGAGAGTCTGGCGCGTCGGCGCGCGATCCTCGGCGACGTCTGACCCGCAGCCGGGCGCCATTGCTCCACAAGGCCATGGCGGGCTATGGCTTTGGCTCCAGACCAAGAGGCGACCATGCGGCTCGACGACCAGCGACGTTCGGACAACATCGAGGACCGGCGCGGCCAGAGCGGCGGCGGTTTCGGCGGCGGCGGCGGCGGATTGCGCTTTGGCGGCCGCGGCCTTGGACTCGGCGGCATCATCATCATCGGTCTCGTGATGCTGTTCTTCCCGCCCGCGCGGCAGCTCCTGCCGATGCTGCTCGGCCAGGGCGGCGGCGTGGAGCAGACCTCCAGCGAACCGGGCGCGGTCGGGGCGCCGAAGGATGCATCCGGCGATTTCCTCGCCGGCGTCCTCGGCTCCACCGAAGACGTCTGGGCGCAGACCTTCGCGAGCGGCGCGATGGCGCACTATGGCTATGAGGGGCGCGAATACACGCCCACGCGCCTGGTGATGTTCAGCGGCCAGACCGGCACACGCTGCGGCACGGGAACGGCGGCGGTCGGCCCCTTCTACTGCCCCGGCGACCAGCATGTTTACATCGACACCGACTTCTTCCAGCTGATGAAGGAACGCTTCAACGCCGCCGGCGATTTCGCGCAGGCGTATGTCGTCGCGCACGAAGTCGGCCACCACATCCAGACGCTCGTGGGCATCTCCGATCAGGTGCAGCAGATGAAGGCGCGCGGCGGCGAGCGCGAGGCCAATGCGCTGCAGGTGCGGATGGAGCTGCAGGCTGACTGCTTCGCCGGCATGTGGGGCAAGAAGTTCGCCGAACAGCGCACCGCCTCCGGCCAGCCGCGCCTCGAAGCCGGCGACTTCGACGAGGCGATGGTTGCGGCCAACGCCATCGGCGACGACACGCTGCAACGTCAGGCGCGCGGTTACGTGCAGCCCGACAGCTTCACCCACGGCACGTCGGAGCAACGCAAGCGCTGGTTCACGAAGGGCTTCGAGACCGGCGAGCCGGCGCAGTGTGACACGTTCAACGCGCGGAGCCTTTAGGCGGCGCTGGATCCGGCGCGTGACTTCGCGCCGGACTCTGTGCCTTCTCGCGCCATGAGCATCTGCGGTATCGACGAGGCCGGACGCGGGCCGCTGGCTGGCCCGGTCGTGGCCGCCGCGGTGATCCTGCCTGCACGCAGGCGCCCGAAAGGCCTCGCGGATTCCAAGGTGCTGGACGAGGCGACGCGCAACAGCCTCTACCTCGAAATTCGCGCGCACGGCATTGTCGGCGTGGGTGTCGCGACGGTGGCGGAGATCGACACGCTCAACATCCGCCAGGCGACGCTGCTCGCCATGCGCCGCGCGGTGGCCGCGCTCACGGTGCCGCCGACGGCCGCGCTCGTGGATGGCAACGATCCGCCTGATCTCGACTGCCCGATCGAAGCGATCATCGACGGCGACGCGCATGTGCCGCTGATCGGGGCCGCCTCCATCATCGCCAAGGTCACGCGCGACCGGATGATGATCGAGGCCTGCGCGCGCTATCCGGGCTACGGCTTCGCGCGCCACAAGGGCTACGGCGTGCCCGAGCACAAGGCGGCGCTCGCAAAACTCGGCCCCTGCGCCATTCATCGCATGAGCTTCAAACCCGTGGCGGAGGCGGCGCGCCGCTGAGTCATCGGGTCGCGCTGTGAATATTTCGGCCGCGCACCGATTCCCTCCCGTGAATCCTTTGTTTACGGTCCCCGGTGAAGGTGCCCCTTCATCCAAGGATCCGAGACCTCCATGCGCCGCCGCCCGCAGACGCCGACCCCCTCCGACCGCATCGTGGCGGGCGACTGCGTCGCGGCGATGAACGCCCTGCCTGCCGGTTGCGCGGACCTCGTATTCGCCGATCCGCCCTACAACCTCCAGCTCGGCGGCGGGCTCACGCGACCGGACCAGTCGAAGGTCGATGGCGTCGATGATGCGTGGGACAAGTTCTCCGACTTCGAAAGCTATGACGCCTTCACGCGCGACTGGTTGTCCGCCGCGCGCCATGCGCTGAAACCCGACGGCGCGCTGTGGGTGATCGGCAGCTACCACAACATCTTCCGCGTCGGCGCGATCCTGCAGGATCTCGGCTTCTGGGTGCTGAACGACATCGTCTGGCGCAAGACGAACCCGATGCCGAACTTCAAGGGCACGCGTTTCACCAACGCGCACGAAACGCTGATCTGGGCGGCGAAATCGCAGAAGTCGAAATACACGTTCCACTACGACGCGATGAAGATGCTCAACGACGACCTGCAGATGCGCAGCGACTGGACGCTGCCCTTGTGCACGGGCGCCGAACGGCTGAAGGGCGAGGACGGCAAGAAGGTCCATCCCACGCAGAAGCCCGAGGCATTGCTGCATCGCGTGCTGCTCGCCACCACCAATCCCGGCGATCTGGTCATCGACCCCTTCTTCGGCACCGGCACGACCGGCGCGGCGGCGAAGCGGCTCGGCCGCCACTTCATCGGCATGGAGCGCGACGAGACCTACATCCGCGCGGCGGAAGAGCGCCTGAAGATGATCGCGCCCGGCGCGCCGGAAGATCTCAAGATCACGCGTTCCAGGAAGGAAGAACCGCGCGTGCCGTTCGGCCAGGTGGTCGAGGCCGGCTTCATCCACCCCGGCGACACGCTCGTCTCGCCTGACGGCAAGCGCCGCGCCCGCGTGCGCCCGGATGGATCGCTTTCGTTCGGCGACCAGACCGGCTCGATCCACCGCATGGGCGCGGCCGCCATGGGCGCCACCGCCTGCAACGGCTGGACCTACTGGCACATCGAGACCGACAACGGCCGCGCGCCGATCGATCTGTTCCGCCGGGAAATCCGGTTGACGCTGTAGGCGAGCAGGACCGCGCACCTCCTGGTGCGCATCGGCAGGCAGCGCCAGACTCCGCACGAATCTCGCGTGCCCTGAAGACCAAAGTGCGCACCGGGAGATGCGCGGTCCTGTTTCACGAGTCATGACGTGTCGGCGCCTTCGGGCGCAGGTGCGGGTGCGGGGAGTCCGGGCGCATCCGTCACCGCCCCAACCTTGACGATAGACGTTCGCGTAATGCATGTCGGCAATCGCGCCAGCGCGCGTGTCACGACATCATCGATGTTGCTGAGCACGCGCTGCATGTCGCGAATGCTTCCCAGCGCGATGCCGCGCGTGAACAGGCGCAGGCGCCTGCCGTTGCGCCTCTGCATCCGGAAACCCGGCGGCGCGGAAGGTTGTCCATGCCCGGTCGCAGGACGGCGCCCGGTATGGATACGCAACCTCAATCCCGTCTTCAGCGCGATCAGGACACGGATGTTCTGTCGCGCTTCGATGATGAGATGTTGAAGCTGGATCCGCCCCGCACGGCTGTCCATCAACGCCACGACCCACACGGCGAGTTCGAGCAGCCAGAGCTTCATGCTCTGGGCGAAGGCGTCGTGGAGGGGGTTGAGGATCTGCATGGGAATGGCTCGGGCTCCGTGGCCTGTTGAAAACGGAGCGATTGTCCCACGGCCCGGAGTCCGGTCGGATAGATTTATTTCTTTCCCCCGCTTCGCGCGCGTGCGCGCCATGCGCGCCAACAAACGGGTGGGAATCTATCCCCGTAATTCTGCGGGAAGGAGCGCGCGCGTTCCCCGCATTTCCAGCTCCCGTAGGGCCGATGGAGCGGCGCGCAATCCGCCGTGGCGGCGGCGGATTGCGGGCTTCGCCCTTCATCCGCCCTACCGCAGCCCGGCCGCTCAGCTTCCCGTGAACTTCGCCGGGCGCTTCTCAAGGAAGGACGCGACGCCTTCCTTGTGGTCGGCGGACTTGAAGCACGCCGAGAGAGCGGTCACGTGCGCTGCCATGTGCTCGCCGACGTCGCGCTCCATGCCGCGCCAGACGAGTTCCTTCATCCGCTTCAGCGAAAACGGCGAAGATTTCAGATAGCGGTGCGCTTCCGCCAGCGCGGTTTCCATCAGCACTTCTGGAGCGACGATCTGGTTGGCGTAGCCGATAGCGTGCGCCTCGGAGGCGTCGAGGAAATCGCCCGAATAGAGCAGCCTGAGCGCACGCGACGGGCCGATGAGCCGCGGCAGCAGCCATGATCCAGCGCCCGTGTCCGGCACGAGGCCGCGATGGGCGAAGTTCCAGGCGAACTTCGCGCGGTTCGTGACGATGCGCACATCGCACTGGCTGGAGAATTCCGCGCCCATGCCGACGGCGTAGCCGTCGATGGCGCCGATGACGGGCTTCGGGCACGCCACGAGCGGCCACCACTTGGACTCCTCGTGCGCTTCACCGCGCACGCCGCGCGTCTCGCCGGGAATGGTGGCGAGATCGGCGAGATCGGTGCCGGCGCAGAACGTCCCGCCCGCACCCGTCACGATCACCACGCGCGCGTTGTCGTCGGCGCCCGCCTGCTTCACCGCGTCGATGAAGGCAAACAGCATCGCGTACGTCATCGCGTTGCGCTTTTCGGCGCGGTCGATGGTGATGGTGGCGACGCCGTCGCCGTCGACGGCATAACGGATGTGGTGGGCGGTCATCAGTCGACCACGCGCACCATCATCTGCTCATAGCCCTTCACAAACGAGTTCGGCACGCGACGGGGCTCTTCCACCACCTCGATGCGCTTGAAGCGCTTGAGGATTTCCTCCCACACGATGCGCAGCTGCATTTCCGCGAGCCGGTTGCCGACGCAGCGGTGGATGCCGAAGCCGAACGAGAGGTGACGGCGCGGATTGGGACGGTCGATGATGAGCTCGTTGGCGTTCTCGATCACCTCTTCGTCGCGGTTGCCCGAGACATACCACATGGCGACCTTGTCGCCGGCGCGGATCGTCTTGTCGCGGATCTTCACGTCCTCCACGGCCGTGCGGCGCATGTAGGCCAGCGGCGTCTGCCAGCGGATGATCTCGGAGACCATGTTGGGGATGACCGCAGGGTTCGCCAGCAGCTTGTCGTATTCCTTCGGGAACTTGTTGAGCGCGTAGAGCCCGCCGCTGATGGAATTGCGCGTCGTGTCGTTGCCGCCGACGATCAGCAGGATGATGTTGCCGAGATATTCCATCGGCTCCATGTTGCGCGTGGATTCCCCGTGCGCGAGCATGGTGATGAGATCGTTGCCGGGCGTGGAGGAATTCACCCGCTCGTTCCAGAGATTGGTGAAGTATTCGAGGCACTCCAGCAGGACCGCGCGCCGCTCGTCCTCGGTCTCCACGATGCCGCCGGGATGGGGCATGGCGGTCGCGACGTCAGACCAGCGGGTGAGCTTGCGCCGTTCCTCCCAGGGAAAGCCGAACAGCGTCGCCAGCATCTGTGTGGTCAGTTCGATGGAGATCGCGTCGACCCAGTCGAACACCTCGCCGCGCGGCACGGCGTCCAGCAGCTTGCCGGCGCGTTCGCGGATGACGCTCTCAAGCCTGGCGAGATTGTCCGGCGCGACGATCGGCGAAACCACCTTGCGCTGCGCGTCGTGCTTGGGCGGGTCCATGGCGATGAACATCGGCAGGACGAAGTCCTCGTCGAAGTTACGCAGGGTGATGCCGCCGCGGTGCGCGTCCGAGGAGAAGGCCTGGTGATTTGTGTCCACGGCCATGATGTCGTTGTACTTGGTGATCGACCAGTACGGGCCGATCTCGTCGCCGCTCTCGGCCGTGCCGCCGGCGTAGTAGTGGACCGGGTCTTCCTTCCGGAGGCGCTCGAAATACGCCCAGTGGGAATCCGTGCGGAAGAGTTCGGGATCGGCGACGTTGATTTCCTCAAGCGGCATCTTCCAGGGATCCGCCGCCGGGCCGTGCATGCCGTCACTCATCGCTCTCTCCCGATTCATCTTACTGACGCAGGCGTCATCTTTTGCCGGAGCATCACCCCGCGCGCAATTTCTGGCAAGAGCATTTCGGTCCCGCCGAAGGGCTAGCGCCGGCCGAACAGCTTCTCGATGTCGGCGAGCTTGAGTTCCACGTAGGTCGGGCGGCCGTGGTTGCACTGGCCGGAATGGGGCGTGGCCTCCATCTGGCGCAGCAGCGCGTTCATTTCATCCCCGGTCAGCCGCCGCCCCGCCCGCACCGAACCGCGGCAGGCCATGGACGAGCAGACTTCCTCCAGCCGCTCCTTCAGCGCATGCGCGGCGCCCAGTTCGGCGATGTCGTCGGCGAGATCGCGGAGCATGCCCTTCGCGTCGATCTGGCCGAGCAGCGCCGGGGTCTCGCGGACCGCCACTGCGCCGACGCCGAACGGCTCGATCACGAGGCCGAGTTCGGCGAGTTCGTCGGCGCGCGCGAGCAAGGCGTCGATCTCGGCGGGGTCGAGATCGACGATGTCGGGGATCAGCAGCGCCTGCCGCTTCACGCCGCCGTTGGAAAGCGCGGCCTTCATCTTCTCGTAGACGAGCCGTTCATGGGCGGCGTGCTGGTCGACGATGACGAGGCCGTCGGCGGTCTGCGCGACGATGTAGGTCTCGTGAACCTGCGCGCGCGCGGCGCCGAGGGGGAACTCTGGCGAATGGTGAGTGGCGAGTGGCGAGTGGGGCTCACCGTTGACCTCGCCATTCGCCACTCGCCATTCGCCATTCGCTTCAACCCGTCCGCTCGGCCACGAGAAATCCGGCGCGACGGATTGCTCCGCCACGCCCCATGCACGGAGCGCTCCCTGGTTCGGCGGCGCATATCCGCCGTATCCGGGTCTGAACGCGCCGAGCGCTGCGCCCGCCGTCGTCGTGGACGCGCGATGGCCGGCGCCCGCGAGCGCATGCGTGAGCGCGCCGATGATGAGCCCGCGCATCTGCCCCGCATCGCGGAAGCGCACTTCGGTCTTCGCCGGATGGACGTTCACGTCCACCTCTTCCGGCGGCAGGTCGATGAACAGCGCGACCACCGGATGGCGATCACGCGCGAGCAGATCCTGATAGGCCGCCCGCACCGCGCCGACGATCAGCTTGTCCTTCACCGGGCGGCCGTTGACGAAGAGATGCTGGTGATCGCGCGTGCCGCGATGCAGCGTCGGCAGACCCGCAAAGCCCGTGAGTCGCGCCTCTCCCCGCACCTGATCGAGTTCGAGCGAATTCGGCGCGAAATCGCCGCCGAGGATCGCTGCGAGTCGACGACGGCGGCCCTCGAACGACGCGTCCTCTTCCTGCTGCAGGCGCATGGTCGTGCGGCCGTCGCTTTCCAGCGTGAACGCCACATCCGCGCGCGCCATCGCGAGGCGCTTGACCACGTCGGTGATCGCCATGCTTTCCGCGCGCTCGGACTTCATGAACTTCAGGCGCGCGGGCGTCGCGTAAAAGAGATCGCGCACCTCCACGCGCGCGCCGTGCGGACTGGCGAACGAGGCGGGCCGCACGGGCGACAGCGCACCGCCTTCGACGTTCACCTCGAACGCATCCTTCGCCCCCCGCGAGCGCGAAGTGATCGTCAGCCGCGCGACCGCGCCGATGGACGGCAACGCCTCGCCGCGAAAGCCCATGGTGGAGATGTTGAGCAGATCGACCGCGCCATCGTCTTCAGCGACAAGCTTCGATGTCGCGTGACGCTCCACCGCGATCGGCAGTTCGTCGGCGGGAATGCCCGATCCATCATCCTCGATGACGATGGAGGAAAGCCCGCCCCGCTCGATGGCGATCCGCACCCGCGTCGCGCCCGCGTCGAGCGCGTTCTCGACAAGCTCCTTCACCGCCGCAGCAGGGCGCTCGACCACCTCGCCGGCGGCGATGCGGTTCACGGCTTCGGGGGGCAGTCGGCGGATCGTCATCGAGTCGCCACGATAGCACGAACGCAAAACGCGCAGGCCCGGAAGCCTGCGCGTTTTTCGACCCGATGGGTAAAAGTGTCAGAGGCCGGGCAGCTTGGGGCGCTGTTCGCCTTCGCGGCGCTCGATCACGACGGTCGCGCCGCCAGTGGCGCGGCGGACGGTCTCGGCGTTGGCGAGGCGTTGCTCTTCGGTCAGCGCCGCTGCGGGCGGCGCCGCAGAGCCCTGGAAGCCGAGCACCTGATCGGAGAAGCCTTCGGGCTTGCGCACCAGGGCTGCGCCCTCAAGATCGACCTGCGCGCGGATGGCCGGATCGACCGCGTCCGCGCCGGCGTGGGAGACCAGCGCCCGTTCGCCCGGCGTCGCTTCCGCGCCGACATCCTGACCGAACACGGCCGCACGGGCCTGCCCGTCGGGACGCAGCTCCTGCGGGCGCGGATCGCCCGGACGCGGGGGACGCAGCGCGTAGTCCGGCGGCACCACGAGGGGTGCGCGGGTCACGACCCGGAATTCATCCGGCGCGACCTTCTCCACGCCCATCGCCTGCCGGAAGCCGCTTCCGCAGCCCGTCACCGCGACGCACGCCGCAACCGCGGCCATAAGGGTCATCGTCTTTTGCATAGCCCTCGGGCCTCCGCTTGTTCTGTGTCGCTTGTAACCGCTGAAATCGGGCAGCGCCAAGGCGCCCGCTCAGCCGGGAGCCTTGGTCGGCTGTTTTTCCTCCCCGTTGCGGAGAAAATCGAGCGCCAGCAAGGCCGCGCCCACTGTGATCGCCGCATCCGCCACGTTGAACACCCAGGGAAAGTAGAGCCCCGAGAAGTCCAGAAAGTCCGCCACCGCCCCGAATCGGATGCGGTCGACGACGTTGCCGAGCGCTCCGCCGACCACGAGACCCAGCGCCCAGCCGGTCAGCGACCGGGTCGCGGTGCGCATCCACCAGACGAAAAACCCGGCGATCCCGAGCGAGAGCCCCGCCAGCGCCCAGCGCGCCAGCCCGTCGCCGGCCTTCAGCATCCCGAAGCTGACGCCGTAGTTCCAGACCATGGTCAGATCGAAGATCCCGGAGATCTCGATCTTGCGGCAGCCGAAGTGGGTTTCCAGACACCCCGGCGGGCTGAACTGCAGCGCCTCCAGCACCCAGTATTTCGAAGCCTGATCGAGGACGAAGACCCCGGCGGCGAGAAGCAGTCCGAAACGCAACATGGCGCGCCTTATGGCCCGCGCCGGGGTGGAGGCCAAGGGCGCTCTCGTATGGGGTGGGGAGCGCGATCTTGCGATGCGGGCGCTCGGCCAGGCGGGATGGCTGGTTTCAGGCGCCGAGGCCTCGCACCCCCACAGCGAAGCGGCGAGTCATGGCCCAACGCGAACTAGACGTGCGAATGCGCACGGCGTGTCGGCGCGTACGCCACCAGGTTCCATTGCGCTCGTTGTAGCGGTTGCTTCCATGATTAATGCCGCCTTAACCCAGGGCGCGGCATTGTGGCGCTCGCTTTGGGGTCTCCCATGCTGCACCGCATCGCCAATCACGAAACCTTATCGAGTGTCGTGAACGCCCTTCCACTGGGTCTGTTCTGGAAAGATCGCAACTCGGTCTACCTGGGCGGCAATAGTCATACCGCGATGCATGCGGGCCTGCCTGATGCTGCGGCGCTGGTGGGCCTCACCGACTACGATCTCTTCGCACGCGAACAGGCCGACGCCATCCGCGCCGACGATCGTCAGGTCATTGAAACAGGCGTGCCAAAGCTAGGCATCATCGAGTCCGTCACGACACCGAGCGGAATCCGCTGGCTGGAGTTGTACAAGGTGCCGTTGCGCGACCCATCCGACCAGATCATCGGCGTCGTTGGCACGTTTCGCGATATCACCGATCGGGTGCAATTGCAGGAAGAGCGCACCCAGCTGATTGCGCAACTGACCACCGCGCTTGATGCAGCCGAAGAAGCGAACCGTGCCAAATCACGTTTTCTCGCCAATATGAGTCATGAGCTGCGGACGCCGCTCAACGCCATCATCGGCTATTCGGAAATGCTTGAGGAAACGGACGCGTCACGCGAGGCCACGGCCGACCTGCAGCGCATTCAGAGAGCTGGCAGGCATCTCCTGGCCCTGGTCGACGATGTGCTGGACCTGGCCAAGCTCGAATCTGGACCCACCGAGCTTGTCGTCGGGCCGATCTGGGTGTCCCGCCTTATTGACGACGCCAAGGACTTCATAACCCCCGCCGCGGTCAAAAATGGCACGACCATCACCTTCGACGAGGCATGCCCCGAGTGCGTTGTGCGGGCTGACGAGACGAAACTGCGACAGTGCCTGCTAAGCCTTCTTTCAAACGCGGCCAAGTTCACCGAAAACGGGGAGATCCACGTCACGCTGCGTCGGCGCGATGCAACCTCGGTTGAAATCGAAGTACGCGACACAGGCGTCGGAATGACCGAGGCTCACGTCGATCAGTTGTTCCAGCCGTTCATGCATGCGGACTCTTCGATCGCCTGCCGGGTTGGCGGCACTGGTTTGGGACTGGTGATTACCCGCAGCTTGATGCTGCACATGGGCGGCGACATACGCGCGGAAAGCCGTCTCGGGGCCGGCTCGAAGTTTACGCTCACGATCCCGGCGGAGTGCTCGCCAGTGGTCAATGAGAATGACGGCTGCCAATCCATCGTGGGCGAGCGCCTCGCACTGGCTCTGTGACCACTCGAGCATTTTCCGACAAAGTGGGCGCCGGTTCGTCGCCAGAAAATGCGTTCAGACAAGAAGCTGGAGCCCGATCCGATTCAATCGGATCGGAAACGACATCTAGCGGCGAGAATCTGCCGCGACATCATCCAGCCGGGTAACGGCGGAGTTCCTCAGGACTGGCCGCTCGCGACTTTACCGACCTTGTTGCTTGCGCTGTTCGGCGATCATGGCGTCCAGGAACTGGCGCCACGCTTCGACGGCTTCGGCGCGAACCATGCCGATCTCGGCGTTCTCTTCCAGAATGCTGATCTTCATGGCGACGCTGCTGATCAAGCCATTGCTGACGCGTGCCCCATTTGCGAGCAGGACACGGACAATGTTCACATGGCCGGCAAACGCAGCATTCATGATCGGAGTTTTGTCGGCGCCGCCCAGGTTTTCAACGTCGGCGCCGGCGCCGAGGAGAGCTGCGACAATGTCCGCATGGCCGTTCTCAGCCGCGAGATTGAGCGCGGCGTCGCCATACTCGCCGCGCGCGTTGACGTCTGCGCCGGCGTTCATGGCGGCCAACACCCCATCGGCGTCCCCAGCGGCGGCGGCGTTGCGAAGCGTGTCGGCGAGTGCGTTGCTCATTGGGACCTCTCTACGCCGCCTACGCCTTCAGATATCCGATCACAAGGAAGACGGCCAGGGAGCCACACCGGCTACGGCCGAAATCGGCGGCTAACGTCCCTTCGACCGACAGCGCGCGAACGCCCGGATTGAACGCACTTCCGGCCGGTCCGGCGCCTCACCGCACCCGCTTCGCCGCCGGCCAGCACACGTCGTCGTCCTCGATGGCGAGGCCGCGGCGCAGGGCTTCGCGATGGTCGAGCCAGGCGGGATCGCCCCAGGGCGTCGCGTCGGCTTCGGTGTGGAAATACTGCAGATGCGGCGTCCAGCCGCCGAACTTCGGCGCGCGCGCGGGAACGTCCTCCACACCCGGACCGAACACGGGCGCCGCGGGGCCGCCGACGAGATCGCCGCGCAAGATGCCCTGGGCGGGAAAGAAGACGTTGGTCCAGCGCACGGCGGCGAAGACGGCAGCGTTGTGCGGCGCGCGCGGGCCGGCGTGGGGATCATCGGCGAGGCCGTACTGGCGGCAGTAGCTGTAGCGCTGCACGCCGTCGGCGAAGGTCTCGAACTGCGGCGGGCTGGTCGCGTGCTCGCGCCGTTCGAGCGACTGTGTGAATTCCTCCAGCGTTTCGGCGAGCAGCGTCTGCGCGTGCGCGAGCGGCGCGCCGAGCGTGACGAAATCGCTGACCAGCCAGAGCGGCTTTTCCTCGCCCACCGGCGCATCGCGCAACGCATCGAACACGCACCGCTGCGCGTTGCGCCAGCGCGCGCGCACCTCGGTGTCCTGCGGCTTCAGGTGCAGCGCCGCTGCGGCGGCCTCGCTTTCCGCAAGCGCCTCCTGGATCGGCCCGGCGCGATCCATCCGCCGGTTCGCGCGACCCCACATGTGGGTGATGAGATCGTAGCCGATGACCCCGCCCAGCGAGTGGCCGACAATGATGATGCGATCGTACTTGCCCGAGGCGTGCAGTTCCTCCAGCAGCGCGAGCCCCTTCGCGCGGATGTCCTGACGGCGCTGGATGTCGCCCGCCTCGCGGCTGAGATAGCGCGCCGCGTCCCCGAGCACGGGCGTGAGGAAAAGTTTTTCCGCGACGAGAATAACGATCCAGATCAGCGCGATCAGCGTGACCATCGAGATGAACGGCGCCGTCATCGTGTGGTCGAGCAGCGCCTGCACGGCGGTCGCGGCGAGCATGATGAACAGCGCCCCCGCGATCAGCAGCGGCGCCTGCAGCACGCGCCACGGCTTGAGGAGCGAGTCCGGCACCTGCTCGCGCTTGCGCATCGCAAGGCGCGCCATCCAGCCGACCACGTGGCCGAAGCTGTTGCCGTGCATCAGGTGCGCCCAGTAGTACTCGAAGAAGTCCGTGCGCTTGCCGTGCGTGTTCTCGTTCGTGGAGAGGCGGCGCAATTCAAAGATGCCGCTCATCTCGTCGGGCTCGGAATACACCGCGCGCGGTTTGCCGTCGGGATGCGGATCGTTCAGCCAGACCGTCTGGACGAGCTTCCAGAGCGTGGCCATGGGGCGTTGCTCGCCGATCCCGTGGATGAGGACGACGGCCTGCTTCTTCGGTTTTTCGCGTGACGCCGCAGTGCCGGCCGACGTGTCCGCCATGGTGCTCCGCTCCCGCCGGAGAGCGGCGACGAAAGGCGCTCGAATGGGCCCGGTCAACCGGCTTCGCGGATGGGAGGCGCCGGGCGGCCCCCACTCCCTCAACCGTGTCTGGACCGCATGTGCGCGACGGAACGCGTCACGATTTCCCTGAGCACGGCCTCATCCACGTCGGCGAGCTTGTTGAGATAGAGGCAGGCCTTGCCCGTCTTGTGCTTGCCGAGCTTCGCCATCAGCGCGTCCCGCTTGGCGAAGTCGCCGAGGACATAGAGCACGAGGTTGGCCTTGCGCGGCGAGAAGCCGATGATCGGCCAGTCGCCAGTCGGGCTCTTGTAGGAGCCGAAGCCGATGATCGAGGGGCCCCACATGGCGGGCTTCTCGCCCGTCACCTCCTTCATCATCTTCAACACGACTTTCGCATCCGCGCGCCGCGTCTCATTTTCCACGGCGTCGATGAAGGCGGTCACGGATGCTGTCGTCTTCTTCGTTTTCGGTTCCGTCGCCATTTTTCGCCGCCTTCGTTCACGACATCGGCGCATCCGCGGCGCACGCGGGCGGCGGCGGATTGAGCGGTCGCGCGTTGCGACGCAGCGCAAACCCCCGGCAGGCCCTCGGGTCGCCGGCATACACCACGCGGCCCGCATAGGCGCCGTTCGCGTCGATGCGGCCCTCAAGCGTGGTCATGCTCCAGCCCGGCCCGGGTCTCGATATCCAGCGCGTGGGTCTGAGCACGAGGCGCCCCGTCTCGCGATCGAGCGTCCCGCGCGCGCCGTAGCAGCCGGACTCGACGCCGGGATTGTCCGGGTGCGCGTAGAAGGTGACCGTGGCCTCCATCTCCTCGCCGCGCAGCGGGCGCAGGTCGACGGTCATGCCCGTCAGCCCCTGCGAGCAGGTGTATGCGCCGCTCCACTGGCCGCCAGCAGCGCGCGGGCCCTGCGCAGCCGCAAGCCCCGTCGCAAACCCCGTCGCGAGGACCGCAGCGGCGCAGACGGCGGACGCGAGCTTCGGTTTCGACATCACCTTGCCTCAACCCTGTTCGGCCCAACCCTGTTCCGGCGCGCCGCAAATGCGTACATCACGGACCGATCGATGACGCAGCGCTTCGGAGACGGCAGCATGGCCCATTGGCTGGTGAAGAGCGAGCCCGACGTGTTCTCCTGGGACGACCAGAAGAAACTCGGCGCCAAGGGCGGGCCCTGGACGGGCGTGCGCAACTACGGCGCGAGACTGCACCTCCTGGCCATGAAGAAGGGCGACCGCGCCTTCTACTATCACTCCAACGACCAGCGCGCGGTGGTCGGCATCGTCGAGGTGACGAAGACCGCCTACCCCGACCCGACCGACGAGAGTGCGAAATTCGTCTGCGTCGATGTGAAGGCGAAGGAAGCGATGCCGACGCCTGTCACGCTCGTGGCGATCAAGGCCGAGCCCAAGCTCGCCGGGATGGTGCTGGTGAAGAACTCGCGCCTCTCCGTGCAGCCCGTAACCGATGCCGAGTGGGCGCTCGTGTGCGCGATGGGCGGGTTGAAGGGCTAGCGACAGTTCGGCTGCGATTGCGCCGGCGCGCTGCGGCGCGACCCCATGAGGCCGCCGAGCATCGCGCCTGCCGCTCGTCCGTAGCTGCCGCCGACCGCGCCGCCGATCTGCGCGCCGGCCTGCGAGCCTTCGGCGGAGCCGGGTTGCGCCGGGCAGTTCGGTTGCGCCGGGGCCTGTGTCTGCTGCGCTGTCTGTTGCCCCGTTTGTTGAACAGGCGACGCAGCGGCTGCGGGCGCGCCGGCGCCGCCATCGGCGCGCACGAATTCGCGCGGTCCCGAGCGTCCGCCCGGCCACGGCGTCCAGTCGGCGATTTCGCTTGCGGCGTAGGGCTGTTGCTCCGCCGTGAGCGGCGCGACCGGCGTGGCCGGCACGATCTTTATCAGTGAAATGGCGCCGTTCCCACTCGTCTGCACGGTGATTTCCGTGCCGGACGTGAGGAACAGCCGGTCGCCGGACAGCGGGTTCTTGAACCACGTGCGATTCATGCCGTCCGTCTCGGTGCGACGGCGAATGTTCGGGTGCAGCGCGGAGTAGAACGCCAGCGGCGTCAGGCTCGTGGTGTAGTAGAAGCGCTTCGGCGTGGGGCCGTCACAGACGGGATCGCCGGCCGTGCGCCCCGCGTCGAGCACCAGCCCGTCGAGCGTGGGCATGCCGAGCGTGGCGGG